>DATGMP010000060.1:0-93948 GCA_035293565.1 Alphaproteobacteria bacterium
TCCAGCAAATCCTCAAACCGCATCCGTCTGATCCCATCGTGAACGCGTGTCCGGTCCATTCCCGCCCTCTCTTTGGAGAAGGTCTAAAACCGGACACATCACGAGCTACAAAATCCGGACACGTCACCAGCTAGCCACAAGGTGCGCTTCGGCCATTGCGAGACCAACGCCGTTGCCGAAGCCTTGACCCAAAGGCCCTGTCGTCGTCTCGACTCCCGGCGTAACACCCCGCTCGGGGTGGCCCGGCGTTATGCTGCCCCATTCGCGAAACTGTTTGATTTGTTCGAGAGGAAGATCGTAACCGGTGAGGTGAAGCAAGCTGTACAGCAGCATCGAGCCATGCCCGGGCGAAAGGACGAAACGGTCGCGGTCAAACCATCCAGGATTGGCCGGATTATATTTGAGAAACCGGGTCCACAGCACGTAGGCCATCGCCGCCGCGCCCATCGGCAGCCCTGGGTGACCGCTATCGGCCTTTTGCACAGCGTCCACGGAGAGGAAGCGCAGAGTGTTAATGCAATCGTTATCCAAAGCAGGATCGAGAGGCATCGTAGGAGGCGTCGCGTTCATGTGAATTCTCCGTTTTGATCTTCGCTTCGGCGTGCACATGGGCGCGAGACTGTCGGCGCGCTTTTCGATTGAAGCATCGGACGCCCCGCCACGCCGCATGCCTCAAATCGGCATGCGATAACCATAGAACTCATGGTCTTCGTTGTAGCCACCCTGGCCGGCGCCAAGATCGGCAAAGTCGCGTACGAACTCGATCGCCGCGATCCACTTGACCATCTTGAAGCCCAATTCGTTCTCGCACCGCAGACGCAACGGCGCGCCATGAAGGACGCTGACCGGCGCTCCGTTCATTTCGTAGGCGAGAATGGTCAGCCGGTGCCGCATATTGTGAAGCTCGTGGACGTCGTAATAGCCGCCACCTGCGGAACCCTCGGAAAATGAGTAAAACACGGCATAACGCGCGTCGGGTGTCGGCTTGACGATATCGAGGATGTCGCGCATCGGAACGCCGCCCCACTTGGCGACCCCTGACCATCCCTGGATACAGAAATGGGTAGTGATTTGCTCCTGCTTCGGCAGGGCTTTGAGATCGGCGAAAGAAAAGTCGCGCGGCGCCTCCACCAGTCCACTGACGCGGAGCCGGTAATGCGCAAACTCATCCGCGACCAACGCCTCGAACTCGGCGGAGTTCGGCATGGTGCCGTTCGGCCAGAAATGCGGCGAGATGTCCTGCTCCGTGAGCTGGGCATTCGGCTCCCACCACTCTGAGAGACCTTTGATCCAGCCCACCATGAGCCGTCCGATCCGCTGCACCAGCCGAGCATGCCGGATCGTGAAGGGCGAAGCGACCCACCAGGCCAGCCCCACGAGCACAATGGCCAGAACGAAAAGCGGAAAACCAGCCCATGCGTGGCTCTCCACCCCCGCGAACATGTGGTTCGTGTTCTCCCTAAGACCCGTGACGAACACCATGATCCCGTGCGCCAGGATGAACAGCACGAACCAGCAGAACGAGATGAAGTGGATGGAGCGGGCCGCCTGCCGGTTCAGCACGGTCCCGAGCAACCCCAGCCTGTTCGAGATCGCCGGGCTTTGCATGAGACCGGTCAGAATCGAAATCGGCGCAGCGACGAACACCGTGATGAAATAACTAAGCTGTTGCAGGCCGTTGTAGCGGGTCCAGCTTTCGTCGACCGGAAAGTTCAAGGACGCATACTGAAGAGCGGTCGAAAGCGCGGCCGGGAACACACCCCATGTGACGGGAACCAAACGAAGCCACTGACCGGTGGCGAAGATCAGCACGTAAAACGCGATGCCGTTGATCGTCCACAGCATCACGACAGAGAAATGCCACCACCGGGCAAGCCCTATTGAATGGCGAACACCGGGGATTCCAAGCCACCCCGGCACGGTCACCGAATCGTCCTTCGAGGTCCAAATCCGGCCCTCAGGAACCGGATGCTGGAAACGGAACCATTCCGTGCCGGGCGTGCAGTCCCGGGTCCAATAAAGCCGCGGGTGATCGGCCAGGATCTGAATCCCGGCGCGGATGATGAACATCATGAAGAGCATGTTCAGGAAATGCTGCAGTTGCAGCCACCACGGAAAGCCGGAATCGACCGAGGGCGCCGATTGCGCGATGCCGGGGTAATCCTTGATGAAGGCTTGAATGCTAGGAAGCTCTCGCAAGCTCTGCGCGAGGGCAATCACGAGGACGAGCGTAGCGGCCCCGATCGGGAGCGCCCACAAGATGCTGACCCAGCGCCGTCCGATCCGGATGCGCGGAACGATCCCCTCCTGCGGCGGCAGCCACTCGCTCATGACGATCCGGTCGTCCGCCGCGCTCAGCGTTGACGCGATCGGATCGTGGGGCCGCCGTTCGATCTTGACCGGGTCCGTCATAAGCTTCGTTCCCGTCGAGGCGCTTATCGATCAACCATCTCGGCCGCTCGCTTCGTGTTTTCGCCCCAGAAGGAGTTCCCGCAACGCAACCGCGTCGTTATGGAGTTCGTCGTGAGCCGAGAACACGAGAGTGATCGGACCCTGTCTTGCCATGGTCCGTAATGTGCTGAGCTGTTCTGTATGCTGGTGGACCTCCGCGGCGTACCGGCAGCGAAACTCCGCCCAACGCTCTGGGTCGTGACCGAACCATTTCCGCAAGGCGGTGCTCGGCGCGATATCCTTGAGCCATTATCGATCGCGGCGTCTGCTTTCTTGACTCCCCGCGGCCACAGGCGGTCGATCAATATGCGGGTCCCGTCACTGGCGGCGGCGGGTTCATAGGCGCGTTTGAGCTTGACGTGATCCGCCGTTATTCGCTTGGTCATTCGGACTCGCTCCAGACTTCATGCGCTCGATTTCGTCAGCGCCTGACCTTTATGCATTGCGATATGCTCGGTCTTGCTGCTCTTGATTTCATACTGCGGATCGTCCTCGCTCGCGTGATGGGTATGCCCCTTGTAGTCAACGTCTTTGATGTGCACTTTGATGATCGTGCCGCTGACGTGGCCCGCCTCCGAGTTCCAGGTCACGTGATCGCCGACTTTGAACCGTTTCGTCATCACGAACCTCCGATTGCGGTTTGAGCTTGCTGCGCCGGGGACACCGCGCTTTTAACCGTCCGGGCGCTTGAGCTACTCTTCGCTATGAGCCGCTCGAACTCGACCTCCGCACGGAGGCCTTCGAGATCGCGATGGACCACGGCAACCGCGAGCTTCCGGCCTTCGCGCCAGTAGGATATGGCGCAGTCTCTACTCTCCAGAGCTCCCGCGATCTCGACCTTGTCCCAATGCTCGGCGTGGCCGACATAGGCGAGGCCGAAATCGTACTGTTCCGTCCAGAAGAACGGCACGTAATCGAAGCGTTCGCGCCGGCCGAGGATGTTGCGCGCCGCAGTCTGGCCCTGGCGCTCGGCGACGACCCAGTGTTCGACGCGAATTCGCTCACCGGTCAGCCGATCGGGCCAGCGCGCGATGTCTCCGACGGCGAAGATGCCTGGAATGCTGCTCTCGAGGTACTCGTCGACGACGATTCCGCGATCGATCGCGAGCCCTGCCTGTTCCGCTAGCGAGATTGCTGGCCGCACGCCGATCCCGACAACGACCAGGTCGGCCTGAAGGCGTTCTCCGCTTTTCAGCGTCACGCTTTGCATGTCTATCGCCGTCGCCGTCGTGCCCAAATGGAATGTCACGCCATGGTCCTCATGGAGGTTGCGCAGGAACATTCCGACCTCTGGTCCCAGCACTTTCTCCATCAAGACCGTCTCGGTCCCGACCACGTGGACTTCGATGTTCCGGGCACGAAGCGACGACGCCACTTCCAGGCCAATGAAGCTGGCGCCGATCACGACCGCGCGCTTTGCCACCAGGGCGCTGGCGACCAGCGAGCGGCCGTCAGCCAGCGTCCGTAAATAGTGCACATGCGGGAGATCTGCCCCAGGGACGTCGAGACGCACCGGCTCGGCCCCGGTGGCAAGCAGGAGCGCCTCATAGGGGTGGCGGCTGCCATCGGCGAGCCGAACCTGCCGGGCCGCCGTGTCGATCATCGTTACGCGCGCGCCTAGGTGGAGAACGATTTCCTGGTCTTTATAGAATTCCGGCGGTCGGAGCGGGTTCGACTCATCGGACGCGGCGCCGGAGAGATAGCCCTTCGACAGATTGGGCCGGTCGCACGGCACCGACTCATCGGCGCTCAGCATCGTGATGCGGCCGGAATAGCCTTCGCGGCGGAGCATCTCGGCGGCCGCATTGCCCGCCGCACCGCCGCCGACGATCACGACCGTCTTTGGGATGCCGGCTATCAAAGGCTGTGGAGGTCGATTTACGCTTTCGAGCTTTTCCCGGACATACACGGTGCCGCCGGACTTCTCCTGAACGTACACCGAGCCAGCTGGCGTTTCGAAAGGCGCTAACTGACGAGCGACGTCGCGCACCTCTTCGCGATGCCGATGTTCAATGCGCCAGTGCGAAACCGGGTCGAGCGCCGGCGCACGGAGCGCCTCGCCGGTGCGCAGACTGAAACAAGCATGATGCCATTGGCAACGAACGGTATCGCCATCGAGGAGCCCCTGTTCGAGCGGCGCGCCGTAGTGCGTGCAGATGGCCCCGATCGCGAACACCTCATCGCCGCGCCGGGCGAGAAGCACCGGTTCGCCCTGGGCATGTCCGAGCAGCATGGTTCCATCGGGAATCGTTGAGAGCTCTACCCCTTGAGTGAGATCGGGCCCGCTGAGCTTGGTCTCTTCTTCGCTCATACAGATCTCCTGAATATTCGCCGACAAGACATCGCCCGGGACGAAACTCCGCTTATCCGTGCGAACTTGGCATTAGATAGATCGCTCTCCGGTGCTCATTGGGCCGATTGTAGCGAGCGAGGATATCGGCGGGAGACTCGGAAACTACGCAGATCCGGCCGCCCCTAGGTTGGCTGGCTGATGCGCGCTTCTCGTCGCGCCACGATCCCGACCGCGAACGCGACCGATATCGGTGCCCACACGCTTTTCCGCAGCGTCGGCCGCGGTTCATTTGGGCCTGGCCGACCAGGCCGACCCGTACGTCCACGAGCGCTTTGCGTGCAGGTGATGGCGACGACGACATTGGCCGCCTCCGAGTACGCATATCCGGTCGCCGGAACCTCGGACGCGCTATACGACCTGCGCGAGCTACGGCCCTCTCAGTCCTTTGTTTTAATCGCCTCTTCCGCAGCCGGATATACGAGCGTTCCGTTGGCCAACACATGCGCGCCGGGCGAAAGCTTTGCGGGGTCGACCTTACCGCTCCCCATGATGTGCATGACCGGAACGCCTTGCGCCAACAGATAGTCGGCAATGATGCGGCGGTGGCAACGCCACCAGACGGCTTCAGCACACATGATCGCGCAGCAATTGTCGCGGGAGAGCGCTCGCAGCTCGTTCAATCCTCTTCGGAAAGCGTCCGTCGCCGCGTAATCGGCATAGTTCCGGAAGGCGGCGACATGCCAGAACGTATTGAGCGAAGTTGGCGCGCCCTTTTGCGGGTGCCGCAACCCGCCAAGAGCCGATAGATGTCGATAACGTATTCCCGCATCACCCAGCGCCCCGGAAAGAGCATCGGCGTTGAACTGCGGATTGGTTCGCGACCGCGGGATAGAACGCACATCGACGAGCAGATCGACGCCCACCTCCTGCAGCAGAGTCAAAAATTCGGCGATCGGACGCGTTGAGTGACCTATCGTGAAGATCGTCAGTATCTTTTTGGACCGTCGCGCGCGTTTTGTTATCATTGTTTAGAACAAGGACGACGACATCCAAGCCGCAGCGCTCTTGTAAAATGTCTCGTGCATGAAGTACTCCTACCGGTTGGAAATCCTGGCTCCCGCATTATATCTAGGACGACCCGCAGCTCCCCAGCGGGAACACGGCATAAAGTTCGATATGCTTCCACGAAGGGGAGCCACGCCCGCTCATTTCCGGCACGTTTAGACGCAAATAAGCGGTCGGCGAGGTGCCGATCGCCGGGAAGCGGACTCTCGCCCTAGAGCAGATCAGCGAGCGCGTAGAGCGGCCGGATTTCGATCTCGCTTGGTCCCGGCATGGGGTTGGGGCAGCGCTTTACCCAGGCGACCGCCTCATCGATGTCCTTGACCTCCCAGAGCCAGAAGCCGGAGACCAGCTCCCCAGTCTCGGCAAAAGGTCCGTCGATCACCGTTCGGCCCGGACCGTCAAACGCAATACGCTTGCCATGCGAGGAGGGCTTGAGGCCGTCGCCGGCGCGCATGATGCCGGCATTGACCAGTTCCTCATTATATCGGCCCATGGCTTCGAACATTTCGGTCGTGGGGAGCACGCCCTTTTCGCTGTCGTCAGTAGCCTTCACGAGCACCATCACACGCATCGTCTGTCTACTTGTTTTGAGCCGGGCTTATCGGCCTGGCGTCGGAACGACGAACGGGGCTCTCGGGAAACCGACATGGTCCTGCAAATCTTTTCGACGGCCTAGTAGGCCCGCGGCTGGCCGGTTTCGCCGGCCACATCCATCAGGCCGTTGAGCCGCGTGTTGGCATAGAGCGGCCCGGTGGGGCCAAGCGTCACCAGCATGGCATGATCCATCGCGCCCGGTCCCATCTGATGCCGGATACCGCCGGTCATGCCCATGTTAATGTAATCGCGTCCATCAAGCAGGTCGTGGGTGAAATAGTGAGTGTGCCCGGCAAAGACGGTGTATGGACGACTCCCGAGCATCGCCTGAATTTTCGCGAGGGCCGGAGTCGGAGTCTTCCAGGCAGGCTTGTGCATGATCACGAATGTCCAACGCACATCGGCGTTCTGCGCAAGGGCATCGCGCACAAAGGCGAGCTGCCGATCGCTGAATCGCGCCGTATTCAGCTCGCCGGAATATTCGCCGCTCTGGATGTTTGCCGAGGTGCCTCCGGATTTCATCGCGGACGAGATGAAGCTGTCGACCATCTTCTCGGCCTTATCCGGGTCGCTCTTCATCATGTCGACGATCTCATAGAACTGCGCCGCCATTTTCGGCGGCATCGGCAGCGCCGGATCCTCGGTGCTCAGCATGAGAAAGAGAGCGCCCTTGTAGGTGAAGGCGTAATACCCTGATCCGCGGCGCTCGCGCCAGGCCGCGACGGTCTCGGGGGTATTGGTGTCATGGTTGCCGGGAACCGCCACGAACGGACATCCGAGCTTCGCGATCGACCGTTCTACGGCTTGCCATTGCCGACTGATTTCCGCTTTATTGTAAGTATAACCTTCGATCAGATCGCCGACCGAGACTACAAAATCAGGCTCGAGCCAGCTCAGTTGCACCATTGCCTGGGCGAAGACACCCGGTCGCGCGATCCCGGTATTGTCGCCGATGACGGCAAAGCGTAGCGGGCCCAGTCCGGCCTTGGGCGCGCCGGTCCATTGCACGGGCGAGTCGAGTGCGCCATCGGGCAGGAACAGACCGGCGGTGCCGCCCGGAGGCGACGCGGGCAGCACCGCTCCGGCCACCAGGCCGCGAAGAAATCCCGCGCGCGATATGATCATCGCCTTTTCCTTCCTGGTTGACGTGGAGGGCCCCGCCGCGAACGTTCACCAGCGATATCGAATTCTGGCTCCGTACATCCGCGGCTCGCCATAAACGAAGGACGCGAATCCAGCGACGCCGTAGATCGGATAGCCCCCGATGCGATAGACGGTGTCGGTCACGTTTGTCGCGAACAGAGATAGATCGAGCGGACGGGTCAGCAGGTCGTTCCAGTCCAACGCCAGGTCCAGCGTGCTGTAGGTTCCGCCGATCGTCGTGTAAGGCGGATCGGTCGGAAATGTCCCGACATATTGGTGCGACTGATAGGCAAGTGTCGCCGCCAGGAACAGATTGCCGAAGCTTTCGGGAACAGGAAGACGGTAGCGGCCGTTGAGCGAAACCTTATTCAGCGGGAGATAGGGATAGGTCTGGCCGGCCACCGTCTGACCGGTCGCGACAATCAGATAGTGATCGAACTTCGCCTCGTTATAGGCCCAGGACGCCGTCAGCTCGAGATCGTTTACCGGAATGAGCGTCAAATCGGCCTCGATGCCTTCGATCGTGGCATTGCCGGCATTGACGATCAGATTGGTCGTGACGACGGATCCGTTGATGGTCGCGGTGTAAGCCTGGCTCGCCTGCTTGTTGGCGTAATCGGAATGATAAGCGGCAAGGTTGGTCCGCGCCTTCATGCCGGCGATCTCCCAGTCCGATTTGACGCCGATCTCGACGTCCTTGACGGTCTCTGGCTTGAATTGGATTTGACTTGCGATCAACGATTGCGAGTTCAGCCCGCCGGCGCGGAAGCCGCGACGGTGCGTCACGTAGAGCAGCGTATCCGGCGTCAGTTGATAATCGAGACCGATGGTCCAGGATGGCTGGGTTCCGTACGCCGACACCGACACGATGCAGTTGCGGTTCGCGCCCGGCGCGCTGCAGGCGCCGTTTGCATTCCGTTGATAGAGGTCCAGCGCGCGATAATCCCAGGTGAAGCGGTAGCCGGCGGTGAATTTCAGCCCGTGCAGCGCGTCGAGCGAGTGGCCGAGATCGTAGGTCGCCTGTGTGTATACCGCTTCGCTGCGCGAGGTTGGCCTAACCGCGGTCGTCGTGGTCGATCCGAATGCCGTGCTGATATTCTCCGAACGTCCGATCGCATGCGAGAACAAACCGAACGTTCCCGCGACCCAGGACAAGCTGTCGTCGAACGACTTGCCCTGAAGCTGCAGCTCTTCCGTATACTGTCCGAGATCTGACACCCAACCCGAAGGTGTTACCGGACCGAGCAGCGGCAGCGACGTTCCGTCGTCATCATAGCGCGTGAGCTGCTTGAACTCGCGATAGCCGAACAGGTTGCGGAGCGTCAGCTCATCCGAAATGTCCCAGCGCGCTATGTCGGCAAGACCCCAGCTCCATATCTTCTCGATGGGATTGTTGCCGATCGCGACCGCGCGCGGGCCGAGTGCTCCTTGCCGCGTCAGGATTTGGGTCAGGGTCGACAACGGGAAAAATGCGAAACCGCCCGCCTTGCGAGCAGCAGCGATCGCCGCAGCCGGGTTCACCGCGAGGGCGCTTGGCGAAGGTCCATTTCCGCCGAGGAACAGCGGCAATCCGGCGATCGTGCTGAGCTGCAGCCCGGGATCGAGCGCCGCCAGAACCTCCGACGAGCCGTTGGTGTCGCTGTAGAGACTGTCTGCGACGAAATAATTCTCGAAATCGTCGGTAGGCCGCAGAATCAATGAAAACCGGCCGCTCCAATAGTCCCGATTGTCGAGATCCTTGCCGTTCAGCACGTCCTTGGTGAAGCCGTCGCGCTCGGCCCTAGCGCCGGCGAAGCGGGCCAGCACCTTCTCCGAGACGATCGGAACATTGACGGCGCCCTGGAGCTCGCGATCGTCGTAGTTGCCGACTTGGAACTGAGCGTAGCCATCGAAATCGTCATCCGGCTTCTTTGGCTGCAGCAGCACAGCGCCGCCGGTCGAGTTACGGCCGAACAACGTGCCTTGCGGCCCCTTGAGCACTTGAATGTTCTCGAGATCATAGAAGCGACCGGGACCGCCGCCATCACCGATCGGAAACGGTATCTCGGCGAAATAGGGCGTGATGGTTGGCGACTGCCCTTGGGCTGAGGCGTTGTTGTTGCTCAACCCGCGAATCTCGTAACCTTCGAGATCGCGGTTCGTCTGCGCGGTGTTGAGCGCCGGAATCAGCTTCCCGAGATCGACGGCATTTGCGATGGAGTGCTCGGCGAGCTGGTCACCGCTGATCGCGCTGATCGCGATCGGCACTGTTTGCAGCTTCTCCTCTCTGCGCCGCGCAGTGACGACGATTTCTTCCAGGCCCGTCGGGGCCGAAATGCCTTGCGCCTGCTGTTGAGCGGCGGCCGACGGCGTAACGAAACCCGACGACAACAGCGCGCTTCCGGCCAACAACCACGACCGAACCGACATATCCATCCCTCCCCGTCTATCTCGACTGTTTGGAAGCGTGTTCGTATGCACGCCCGAGTAGAACATTAGTACAGCCGGCGGCGCCAAAGTGCACGAGAGCCGCATACCGAGTCAATACCCATTCCTATCGGGATAAATCGACAATCCTACTGTCCGACACTAAGCGGGTGTTCTACATAGATGAGAACATTTGTACAGCGGAGAAATCTGGAGTTTCCGGACATGCGGATTTGGTGCATGTAGGAGAGATGGCTAAGGGCAATACTCGGCAGCCAGCTGAGGGCATCATCGCGACAGCCGCCGACCTCGTCTCGATATCAGGAGTCGGAGCTCTCAGCGCTCGCGCGGTGGCACAGCAGGCGGGGCTCAGCCCGTCCGCGGTCAATTATCACCTCGGCGGTCGTGAGGGCTTGATCCGCGCCCTCCGGCTGAGGACTAGAGATGAATTTCAGAAGTGGACAGAAACGCGCTTCGAGGCGCTGAACGGATTGCCGTCCGATTTGCTGTCGCCGCCCAGTCTCATCGCAGGCTTCATTGGCGATCTCGCGATGCAGCCATGGGCTGTCGCGATGATCGAATTCCGCGAGCTCCATGGCAGAGAACCGGAGCTCGGCGACGCAGCCGAGGTCAAATGGCTGTCAATGGAAGCGCTCTGGGACCGGCTTCTTGAACGATTCCATGTTGACGACAATGTCGAGGAGTGTTGGCGGATCCTTGCGCTGGGAGCCTTTTCCCTCGCCTTGGTGGATACGGACGCGCTGGTCAGGTCGGTCTGGCTGTCGCAAGTCGTGCATCGGACAGCCGAACGGCTAGCGGGGCGACGGCGATTCGATCGCGTTGAGCCGCAGGAGGTCCAATTTCCTGCGGTCGCGCCGTCGGAGCAGCCGGAAGGCCGCCGCCGAATCATCGAGACGAGCATCCGAATGATCGGCGAGCAGGGCGTGGCCGATTTGACCCATCGCCGCGTTGCCGCTGCAGCCGGGCTTTCGCTGGCTGCGACGACATATTTCTTCAAGACCAAGAACGAAATGATCTTCGAGGCCTTTCGTGAGCTCCATCGGCGCGCATTCGCGCGGCTGGCTTCCAGCAATCCCCGCGCCGCGAACTCCCTCTCCAATCTTCTCTTGAACAAGAATGGAGATCCGCATTGGGAGGTCGGCGCCATGACAGCGCTCTACACCGCGGCTGCACGCGACCCGGCGCTTCGGCCTTTCGCAACGGATCTCCGTCGCGCCCGCGGGATCGGATCGTTGCGATGGCTCGCAGGCCAGGGCGTGACAGGCCTCGATCGAACGGACGGGCTCATCTGGTCCCTTATCGTCGGCGGCCTTTTCCAAGCCGCGCTCCTCGTGCCGAAACGGCAACGCCGGACGTTTGTCGATCGAACCTCGAAACGGCTGCTGCAAACGCTCTTTCTAGGGCCCGACGATGCCGATTGAGCAAGCCTAAGCTGTTCTGCAACGCTTAACGGGCGGGCTTGACGACCTTCAATACGAAATTATCGGCTTCGCCGATTGCAAGATACATATCGCGATCCTGCGCTCCCAGCTTCAGAACTGGCGGGAGAGTCCACACGCCGGCCGGCCAGTTCTTCGTGTCCTTTGGATTGGCGTTTATCTCGGAGGCGCCGACGAATCGAAACCCCGCTTTTTCCGCAAGCCGGATCGCGTAGTCCTGCCGCACATAGCCGCTGGTCGCCTTCGGATCCTGAGGCTGGTCAGTCCGCCCCCTGTGCTCTTCGATCCCCAACACGCCGCCCGGCTTCAGCGCTTTGTAGAATGCCGCAAAACGCCTCGTCCGCAAACGGTACCGGAGACATCCAGTTATGGACGTTCCGAAAGCTCAGAACCATATCCGCCGAATCCGGTGGGACGATGTCGTAGTGATTTCTGCCGAACCCGACGACATGGACCTTGCCATATACACCGCTATTCGCATCGAGTTTCGATCACGCGCGGCCATATTCGAGCTGCGCTGAGCTCCCGCAACCGCATCTTTCAACGCCTGATCGCTTGCGATCGCCTGACCTGAGACGATGGACACTATCAGGGCCGCCAAGCCGATTGATAATGAGCGTGCGCGCATGATCCCTCCTTTCGATATTCCCACGCCGCCCGAGCGGCGTGCCTACGCCTCGCCATTCGGGAATAGGCTCGCGATGGTCGCAATGGCCGCGTTCGCCTCGGCTGGATTTGGGATGGTCGAATCGTCGCCGTAGCCGAAGCTTTCGTCGGCTCCCAGGGCCTGGACGACCGAACCGTCGCGCCGGGGCACGTAGGAGACGTCGTGATACGCCAGGCTATAGTTGACCTCCGGCTGCGGTATCAATCTGGCCAGTTGGCCTCGAACCGGGATCAACGAAGCATCGCCGAACAGCGCCTTCGCTCCGTAGCCCGTGGCATTGATCAATGTCTCCTCCGATAGCGTCGACAATTCCGCCGGGCTGTGGAACTCCCGCGTCCGGATCCGGCCGCCATTGGCGAAGAAATCGGAAATGAGGAGGCGCTGATACTCCGTCAGATTGAAGACCATGGATGGGCGCCGTTGGACGCGGTAGGCCGGAAACGGATTCTCGGCAGGGCCGAGATCCACCAGGGGTGGCGTCAGATCGCTGACCAGCTCGCGCTGCAGCTCGGCGAATTTGATCGGATTCTGCGTTGGCCGAGCTTGGGCCGCCAAATCGTGGATTCGATAGAAGTCGACCCATTCCACCGGATCGCCGGGCAATCCGAGCAAATCCTGGTAGGTGCGAAAAGAGATCCGGCACATCTCCTCCCACGCCTGCTTGAAAGCCGGCGTCGCGCCGCTCTCCAGGCAGATGCGGGAGTCCGGAGTCCAGACGCCGCTCGCGAGCGAGGAACGAACGTCCGGAGGGCGATCCTTCGCGTAAATCGTCACGGCGACGCCGGCGCGTTGAAGCAAAATCGCGGAGGTCAGTCCAAGCGCGCCGCAACCGATCACCGCGATCTTCTCGGCGCCCGTCGCCATCGCGTTGCGGACCGCAATCGTGCTCGAGCCCCAGGAAAGCGACCAGCCGCTGCCGCCATGGCCGTAATTGTGCACGACCGTCTTGTTGCCGATCCGCTCGACGTCGAGCCGCGGTCCATTGGCCCGAAAGGGCCGCGTGCATACCGTGATCTTGATCACGCGATCCATGCTCGCGCGAATGGGCGGAAGCGTTGGCGCGCCGGGCCGGCCTCCGACGCAGCCATCCAAGGCCAGAGTCGACAGGAAGGCGCCGCCCGTCTGAATCACTTTGCGTCGCCCGAGCGGCCGGTCCATTGGGTTCCTTTCCTCTAACTCCCGGCGCGATCGGCCCGGCCAGGTGCGCAGCCGATCATACAAGCCGGCTTCGGGACATGAAACGTTCCAAATCCAGCGGCGGGGGATATTATACTTAAGTTCGCAGGCGCGAGATATTATGGGCGACTTATAAGGGAGTTAGCCATGTCAAAGTGCATTTTCTCGGCGGATGCTTACTGGCGGTCCAAATCCGATAGATAAGATTGGGCCTCGGCCATTGAGATGACATCGCCATATTTGGCGTCGATGTCGAACAGGTTGACCTCATGCACATCCGGGTGACGATCGCCCACGGCCTCGCGCACGACGATCGGGATGAATCCGTTCTGGCACGCATCGACCGCGGTTGCGCGGATGCAGCCAGAGGTCGAGACTCCGCAAATCAGCAGCGTGTCGATGTGGAGCGACGTCAATGTCGCCGCGAGAGATGTGCCGAAGAAGGCGCTGGCATATTGCTTTGTGATGACGATCTCACCGTCGCGAGGCGCCAGGCCCTCGGCAAAATTGCCATAGCCGCCGGGCGCGCCTCGCTCGAACAACGCGAGCGCTTTCACCTTACGGAAGAACACGCCGCCATCGGCGCCGCCGGGCGTGTAAGCGACGTTGGTGTGGAGCACCGGAATCCCGGCTTGCCGCGCGGTCTCCAGCAGTCGCGCGGCCACGGCACGGGCGTCTTCGACACCGGCAAACAATGGCGATTCGGGTCTGAGATAAGCTTGGACGAAGTCGACGACGAGCAGCGCCGGCTGGTTGCCGAAGCCGAGTCTATTGGTGAATCCGCCTCGACGATAATTCTCCTCGAGATCGTTTTTGTCCCGCGACACCTCGCCAATCTCCACATTCAGTCGGACTCAGTCGGACGTCGCCCGATTGATTTGTCCGGATGAACAGCCTACGCTCGACGCGCTGCGACTACAATCGCGCCCCACCAGAACAGGTCAGGAGAATTCGATGCGCAGCAAGCCGTTGCTGACCTCCTCCGACGCCCATACGGTCATGACGGCCTGCAAGACGGCCGCGATCGCGACGGGCTGGAAAGTCTCGATCGCCATCGTCGACGATGGCGGCTATCCGCTCTTGCTCGAGCGAATGGACGGCGCCGGCCTGCTGACGCCCGAAGTCGCGTTGCGCAAGGCGCGGACCGCCGCCTTGTCTCGCGCGCCGACGAAGAACCTGGAAGATCGTCTACGCGACCGTCCCGCCTTTCTCAGCCTTGGCGAATATCTGCCGCTTCAGGGCGGCCTTCCGATCAAGATCGGCGACGACTGCCTTGGCGGCGTCGGCGTTTCGGGCGTGCAATCGCACGAGGACGAGCAGATCGCCGCGGCAGGCATTTCCGCCTTGCAGGTCTAGCGGCCTAGAAGAAGTTGCTCCGGCGCTCGTATTCGACGAGCTCGTAGAAGGTCTGCATATAGCCGGTGCAGTAGGCCTTGAGTAAAATGTAGTCGCCGTCAGCCGTCACCCAGAGATGATAGGGCGGGTGGCGATCGGTTCCCATGTAGCTGTCGTCAATATTGTCGCCGATCCGGAAATGCAGCGCGTCGAAGCGGCCGGCCTTGACAGTCACGGTCTCCGTGCCGAGGAAGGCGAAGACGATGTCGCGTTTTTCGATCAGGGTAGGCCCGTCGGCGCCGCGATGATGCAGTGAACACATGAGGTAGGACGGGATCGTCTGAACGCCGGGTCCGCGCGAAAGATCGTAGCATTGTGTATGCCAGGCGTCGGCCTGTATCGGATGCGTGCCGAAGAAGGCCGCTGGACGCTCGAGCTCGAGCCGTTGCGAGATGCGGCCCTCGGCGGCGGTGTAGCCTTCGCATTCAGCCAAACGGTCCGCGATACGGTACCAGGCGGAACCGACAAACGCCTCGTCCACGGTGATCTGCACGAAGCCGCCGAGCGGCCGCCAATCGGCGTCGAGATTGGTGACCGAATCGCGCAGCACGCGGGGAGGATTCTCGTCTATCGCGCAATGGGCTCTTAATGTCCGACGGCGGTCGACATGCTTCGTGATAATAAACGTCTCCCCGCCCCGCGGCCGGTCGAGAATCTCGGGCTTCTTCGACGTGTAGAGCAGCCGACCCCGAATGGTTTCGTGTTGCATCGGATTCACCAAGGCATTTCCCGACCGTCCCAGGCGAGGAAGCGGCCGCTCGATTCAGGAGTGACCCGCGCCAGCACGCGGCGCAGGCCGGCGATTGATTCGACCGGGTCGACGGGCGCTCTCGGACCGCCCATGTCGGTATGCGCCCAGCCTGGATGCAGCAGCACGACGATGATGCCCCACGCCTTCAGGTCGATGGACAAGGAGCGCCCGACCATGTTGAGCGCCGCCTTCGACGACCGGTAGCCATAGATTTCCCCCATCCGGTTGCGCGCAATCGAGCCGAGCTCGCTCGACAGGAAGCCGACGATCGACCCCTGACCGAGATTCGGCAACAGCGCCCGAGTGAGCGCGAAAGGCGCGATCAAGTCGGTCTTCAGGATCTGGAGCCAATTCTCGATATCCATGCGCTCCAGGGTCTGCTCCTTGTCACCGACGATCGAACCGTAAATGCCGGCATTGTTGAGGAGCAGATCGATCTTCTCGCCGGCAAGCGCCTCGGCGCAAGCCGCGATCGATTGCGGCTCGGTCACATCCAGCGGGAGCCGCCGCGTCTCCGGTATCGCGCGGAGCGCATCGGCCCGCGCGGGATCCCGGCACGTGCCGATCACCTGCCAGCCATCAGCCGCATATTGCTTCGCGAATTCGAGCCCGAGGCCGCGATTGGCGCCCGAAATGAAGACGGTCGGCATTGTCTCCTCGGTCCAGGATCAAACCTTGCTCAAACCCAGGAACGCTTCGACGATCAGCGCGCCCCAAAGCGACAGCACGACCGGACGCACCCGCGCATGGGCGCGCCGCATCGCCGCCTCGACCTCCGGTGTCGATCCGTGCGCAGCGAGTCGCCCGAATGCCGTGGCAAAGGGGCGGAAGGCGGAGCGGATACCGAGGCCGAGCGCGACGATCGCCGCGAAGATGAGGACCTTGGCCGCAAGCCAAGTCGCGCCAGGCGCGACCGGGCCGTGACCGAGAAGCGAGGCGACGCCGAATACGGTCAGCGCCGCGATCGCCGCATAGCGTATCCAGTAATCGAGCCCGAGCAGCCGCGGAAAGACGCCGTTGTAAAGCTTGATGACGAGCGTGAGCCAAGCGAGCGACGCCACCCAAATGAAGGAAAGCACGGGCCGCGCCCAGTCGGGCGGCAGCGATGCATAGCCGCCGGCGAGTGCGAGCGTGATTCCGACCGGCAGCGTCAGGACGAGCGCCATGCGGGGAAAGAGGTCGATGAAGTGGACAATCTTCATCACCGTCTGCCGGGTCTCTATCGTTAATTTGGGATCCACGAGAAGCCAGGCCGAGTAGAAGACGCCGAGATCGGCACCAAGCCAATAGACGAACAGCAAAATATGAAGGAGAAGCAGAATGGCGTAGCCGAGATTCATTTGGAATCCGTCGACCGCGCAAGCTCCGTTTGAAGCGCTTCGTAGTCGGCCTCGGCCTTGCGCTGTTCGAGCTCATCGAGCTCAGTCTGCAGGATCATCAATATGCGCGCGATATATTCCTGGCGCAGTGCTGCCCGCTCCTGCTTCGCTTGCGCATCCGGGCGCCAGGCGTCGATCTCCGCGGCCGACAGCAAGCCCCGTTCCGCCAGGATTCGCTCGACTGTGTCGAGCCGCTCGCGTGTGACGGCGAGCTCGCCGGCAACCGCCATTGTGATCGCGAGCACCTTGTCGATCGCCGGATCGTCAAAGAAATAGGGTCGACGCCCCTTGGCCTTGGCAGTAGAGCGCGACAGGTCGCGTTCGGATTCGCTCGCCATCGTCAACGCTTCCAGCCGCCGAATCCGTACCATCCGGCGCCGCGGCCGAAATCCTTGCTGCCGCTCTCTCCGGCGTAATCCGGCTCCAATATCGGCGGAAAGCGAGTCTCGAGAATGTCCGCGCGATCGAAGCCGGCGCGCTCCAGCTCGTCCATCATGTTCATGTCATGGAGCGTAGTCCAGAAGGGCTCGTTGTTGTTGTGCGAGTCCCAGTCGCGTATGAACGCCTCGAATGGATCCATGCCGCGATAAGGGGGTTGCTCAAGGCTCAGCGTAAGACCGCCCGGCGCAAGCACGCGATATAGCTCCTTCATGATGCGGCGGAGCGCGACGACCGAGGTTTCGTGCCAAAACTGCGCCGTGACGACGAAATCGAAGCTGTCGTCTTCGAAACGCAACCGCTCGGCATTGATCTGTGCGAAATGAACATTGGTGATGCCCATCGATTTCGCCCTGGCATGGCCGTAGCGCAGCATCGGCGCGGCGGCGTCGATCGCCCAGACCTCCGCCTCGGGAAATTTGCGCGCCAGCGGCAGCGTGTTGTGCCCGAGGCCGGCGCCGAGATCGAGGATGCGGCGCGGCCGGAAGCTCGGCTCGTGCCGTTCCAACCAATCCACGATCGCGCGACCGCCCCCGTCATTGAAGCGTCCGAGCAATCCACCAGTAGTGGCAAAGATGCCGGTGTCGTAATTGGCAGGGCCGGACACGTCGCCCGGCTTGATCTCGCTGTGATAGCCGCCGGGCATGCAATGAATGTCGACAGCTGTTACGTAGCGCGGCATCTCGACACTCGGATCCAGCTCCAAGGTCGGCGCGCCATCGTTCAGCCGTCGCGCCTTCTCGATCAGATCGTCGGCCTGACGCAGCACCATCGCGCGCCCGTTCTCTTGGCGCATTTCCATATAGCTGCGGCGCAGCGCCGACCAGAAACGGTAGAAGCCGTCGCGGCTCATCGCCTTGCGCACTTCCTGCCGCGTTTCGGGCGGCCGCCCCTTTTCGGCGACGAACGCCGGCTTCACCCGCGTCTCGTAGGCGAGCCGGTTGCCCGGAAAGACGGAGGTCGCCAGATGCTGGTTCAACGAAGCGAGGAAATTGAACCGCGCGATCTCGTCATGTCGGCCTTCCGGAAACATCTCGTGGCGGCCCACATCCGTCCAGGGCGGCGGGAGCTTGATTCCCTTGGCGTGCGCGGACAATCCGTTCGAGAGGAGCCAGCCCCGCTCGTGTCCCTGCCCTTGGGCACCTTCCGTCGCCTTGCCTTCCGCCATCTCACGCTCCTCTATTCCTAGACGATGCCACGTCGCCCGAGTTCCGCGATCTTCGCATCGTCGAAGCCGAGCAGCCCTTTATAGACCTCTTCATTGTGCTCGCCGAGTTCCGGTCCCGCGAAACGTACTTGGCCAGGTGTCACGGACAGCTTTGGCGCGACATTCTGCATCGCCAGCGCGCCGAAGATCTTGTGAGGGATACGGATAATCGCTTCGCGGGCCTTGAAATGCGCATCGTCCAGCATCTCGGGTGCGCGATAGATCCGTCCGACCGGCACCGCCGCCTCGTTCATCAACGTAATCACCTGGTCGACCGTCAGGTTCCGCGTCCAATCGTCGATGAGGGCATCGAGCTCCACCTGATTGGCGCCCCGGGCCCCGTGCGAGGAATATCGTGCGTCATCGCTTAACTCCGGCCGCCCCATCGCCGCCGCGAAACGGCGAAATACGGAATCCTGGTTGGCAGCGATCAGGACCATGCCGTCCCGGCACGTATAGGCATTGGCGGGCGCGACATTGGGCAGCACGGCGCCGGTGCGCTCGCGAATATAGTCAGCCTTGTCATATTCGGTGATCAGCGACTCCATCATCGCCAGAACAGCCTCATAGATGGCGCTGTCGACCACCTGTCCGCGGCCGGTGCGCTTCGACGCGTGCAGCGCCATGAGGCCACCCAGGGCCGCGAAGACCGCCGCTAGCGAGTCGCCGATCGAGATGCCGGCCCGCGCCGGTGGCCGATCGGGTTCGCCGATTACGTAGCGCAATCCACCCATGGCCTCGCCGATCGAGCCGAACCCTGCTTCCCGGGACCGCGGGCCGGTCTGTCCATAACCGGAGACGCGGATCATGATGAGCTTGGGATTGATCTCGGCCAGCGCCTCATAGCTGAGGCCCCACTTTTCCATCGTGCCCGGTCGGAAATTCTCGATCAGAATGTCGGAGCGCTGGACGAGGTCGCGCACGATCTGCTGGCCTTCCGGCTGGCGAACATCGAGCGTTACCGACTTCTTGTTGCGCGCGACGACCGGCCACCAGAGCGACTTCCCATGCGGCTTCTCGCGGCCCCATTGCCGCATCGGATCGCCCACCTTGGGTTGCTCGATTTTGATGACCTCCGCGCCAAAATCGCCGTAAAGCTGGCCGCAGAAGGGCCCGGCCAAAAGCTGGCCCATTTCGACGACCCGCAAATCGGCGAGCGGCCCGACCGATGCCGCCGCGGCTGTTTCCTCGTCCATTCAGCGACCGAACTCGAGAGATTATGTCCGGACATAATTGCGCGCTCGGCTCCGATCTGGCAATATCAAATGCATCTTTGATCTTCGTTCGGAGCTCCATGGCGCCCCAATCCGTAACGCTGGTCGAGGTCGGCCTCAGGGACGGCCTTCAGAACGAGCGCGTTGTGTTTTCGACCAATGCGAAGATCGAGTTCGCGCGCCGGCTGGCGGCGAGCGGCGTTCGGCGGATGGAGGCGACGAGCTTCGTGAACCCGGCGCGTGTGCCGCAGATGGCGGACGCCGAGGCGCTGATGGCCAATTTGCCGCGCGGCCACGGCGTTTCGTATATCGGACTCGTTCTGAACCAGCGCGGCTTCGAGCGCGCGGTGGCAGCCGGCTGCGACGAGATCGGGTTCGTGATCGTGGCCAGCGACAGCTTTAGCCGGCGCAACCAGGGCATGGGCACATCCGAGGGGCTGGCGCTGTGGCACCTGATCGCGGCCGAGGCCGCCGATCGCGGCATCAAGGCGAGCGTCATGATTTCGGCAGCGTGCGGCTGTCCTTTCGAAGGACGCGTCCCGGTCGCGCGCGTATTGGAGCTCGCGGCCGAGGTCGTGAAATCGCCTGCGATCGAGCTGGCTATCGCCGATACGATCGGGGTCGGCGTGCCGACCCAAGTCACGGCGATCGTCGAGGGTGCGCGGCGCCTGGCGGAAGATCGGCCGATCCGCGTCCATTTCCACAACACCCGCAACACCGCCATCGCCAATATCGCGGCGGCCATCGCCGCGGGCGCGTCGATTGTCGATGCGTCGGCCGGCGGGATCGGCGGCTGCCCCTTCGCGCCGCGCGCGACCGGCAACGTGGCGACCGAGGACGTGCTTTATATGCTGCATCATATGGGGATCGAAACCGGCGTATCGCTCGCCGGCGCTATCGAAACGGCCCGCTGGCTCGAAGAGCAGCTCGGGCGTCCTGTGCCGGGCCTGGTTTCGAAGGCAGGCGATTTTCCGGCCGAACCGGCGCGCGACGCGGCCTAAAGTCAGCAACGAACGGAGGTCCCTTGGATGGCGTACCGGTTGGGTGTTGATGTCGGCGGGACCTTCACCGATCTGGCGCTGATCGACGAGGCGAGCGGGCGAACCTTTCGAGCGAAGACGCCATCGACGCCGAGCGACCAATCGGAAGGCGTCATGGCCGGCATCCGCAAAGTCTGCGCCCTGGCCGGAATAGAAGCTTCGGAGATCAGAGAACTGATGCACGGCACAACCGTCGCGACCAACGCCATCCTGGAAGGCAAGGGCGCGATGGTCGGGCTGGTGACGACCGAAGGCTATCGCCAAGTCTTGCAGATCGGGCGGTCGTTGGTGCCCGGCGGACTCGCCGGCTGGATCGTCTGGCCGAAGCCGACGCCACTCGCGCTCCTGGAAAACACGGTCGAGGTCAAGGAGCGGATCGGAGCCCGCGGCGACGTGGTGCGCCCGCTCGACGAGGCAAGCGCGCGGGCCGCGCTGCAGACGTTGAAGGCGCGCGCGGTCCAGGCGGTGACCGTGTCCTTCATCAATGCTTTCGCCAATCCCGCGCATGAGCGGCGAATCCGTGAGCTCGCGGCGGAGATCCTGCCCGGCGTACCCTTGTCACTCTCCTCCGACATACTGCCGGAGATGCGGGAATATGAGCGCGCGCTGACGACGGTCGCCAATTCCTACGTCCGACCGACGGTGGCCAAATATTTGGCCAACCTCGAGCAGAAGCTGGAGGGTGAGCAAGTGAGCGCAAAACTCAGGGTGTTGCGCTCCGACGGCGGGCTGATGGCCTTCTCGGTTGCCGAGGAGGCGCCCGTCAATCTTTTGATGTCGGGTCCGGCAGGCGGCGTTACCGGCGCGCTTTGGGTATGCCTTCAGGCGGGCTTCCGGAATTTGCTGACCTTCGACATGGGCGGAACCTCGACCGATGTGGCGCTTATCGAAAATGGCGAGCCGCGGATCAGGCGCGACACGCGGGTCGGTAGCGTCACGGTGCGCGCCTCGTCCCTGGACGTGCGCACGGTGGGTGCCGGCGGTGGATCGATCGCCAAGGTGCCGGAACTGACCAAGGCGCTCCGCGTCGGCCCGGAGAGCGCCGGCGCCGCGCCGGGACCTGCCGCCTATGGCCAGGGCGGCACGCAACCCACGGTCACCGACGCGAATGTGGTGCTGGGCTATCTGCCGACAGCGCTCCTTGGTGGCGAGATGAAGCTCGACAAGAAGGCCGCGGAAGCGGCGATCGGTACCGTCGCCGAAGCTCTCGGAATCGGCCTGAAAGAGGCGGCGGCAGGGATCGTCGATATCGTCAACGAGAACATGCTGGGCGCCTTGAGGCTCGTATCGATCGAGCAGGGCTACGATCCCCGCGAATTCGCGCTGGTTGCGTTTGGCGGCGCGGGCCCGCTGCACGCGAATGCGCTCGGCAAGCTCACCGGCGCATGGCCGGTGATCATCCCCGCCTCGCCGGGCATCCTCTGCGCCTATGGCGACGTGACGACGCGCGTCCGCAATGAGGCCTCGCGGACCTTCATTCGGCGCGTCGGCGAAACCAGCGCGGGCCAAGTCGAGGCGATCTTGCGCGAGCTCGCCGAAATCGCGGCCGATGCCCTCACCCGCGAGGGCGTCGCGGCCTCTGAACAGGTGGTGCGCTACGAAATCGATTTGCGTTACCACGGGCAGGGTTTCGAAGTGCCAATTCCCATTACGATCGACGACGTCGCTTCGAACGGCCTGGCAAACGCCGGCAGCAGCTTCGATCAGATCCATCAGCGGATGTTCACCTTCTCGCTCGATGTCCCGCACGAGATCGTCAACCTTCGCGCGATCGTCATGGGGAAACCCGCGAACGTCTTGGCCGATACGGTCGAAGCCGGTGACGAGCATGCCGCGCACGCCGCCTACGACAGCACATCGATCTATGTCGACGGTGCCGACCACCCGGCTATAATCTACGATCGGGCAAAGCTCAAAGCTGGCAACAGGATCGTCGGCCCCGCCATTCTGACGCAGATGGACACGACCACGCTGATTTTGCCCGGCCACGCCGGCACGGTCGACGAATACGGCAATGTCCTGATCCGTCCGGTCACGCATCGAAGCGGAGAACAGCGATGAGCAAGCGGCGGGCCCGTATCATCGAAACCAATCCCGAGCCGTTCGAGGCCACGAACGTGGATGCGATCACGCTCGATATTATCGAAAGCGCGCTCCGCAACGCGCGCTACGAGATGGACGCCGTGCTGTTCCGTACGGCGATGTCGCCCGGTATCCGCGAGCAACACGACGAATTTCCACTAATCGCGAATCGCGACGGCAAGATGGTGGTCGGCCAGTTCGGCTCCTTCATCGATGGCTTCCTGTCGGAATATGATGGCGAAATCGAGGAAGGCGACCTTTTCCTCACCAACGATCCGTACAGCGTCGCCGGCGCCATCAGCCATCTGAACGACTGGCTGGTGTTGTTGCCGATCTTTTTCGACGGTCGGGTCGTCGGCTGGTCGGCGATGTTCGGCCATATGACCGACGTCGGCGGCAAGGTGCCGGGATCTCTGCCAACCGACGCCGCGACGATCTATGAGGAAGGTATTCGCTTCTCGCCCTTCAAGCTCTACGCAAAGGGCGTCCGCAACACAGAGCTGGTCGAGCTATTGGTGCGCCAGTGCCGGCTACCTCATTGGAACCGGTCGGATTTGAACGCAGTGGTGGCGGCCTGCCGGACTGCGGAGCGCCGCGTGATCGAGATGTGCGAACGCTTCGGCGACAGCGTGGTCGTCGCGGCGATGCAGGCGGCGCTCGACCGCAATCGCCGCGCCATGGGCCAGCTGATCCGCAACACCGTCGGCGAGCAGGAGGTCTCATTCGAAGACTATATCTGCGACGACGGGCGCGGACACGGACCCTACAAGCTGAAATGCTCGATGAAACGCATCGGCGAGAAGGTGATCCTCGACTGGACGGGAACGGACCCGCAATCGGACAGCTCGATCAACTTCTTCTTGAACGAGAATATGTTCAAGATGTTCTTCGGCATCTACATGGTCATGGTCTTCGACCCGCAGATCCTGTTCAATGACGGGTTCTACGACCTGGTCGACGTGATTATTCCCGAAGGCTGCCTCTTGAAGCCGCGCTTCCCGGCGGCGCTAAGCTGCCGCACGCACGCGCTGGGTCGCGTATTCGACATATTGGGCGGGCTCCTGGGCCAGCGGCAGCCGGAATTCCTATGCGCCGCCGGCTTCTCCTCCTCGCCGCACCTGATGTATTCCGGAACGAACGCCAAGGGCGAATGGTATCAGCTGTTCCAGATCGGATTCGGCGGCATCCCCGGACGGCCGTTCGGCGATGGTCCCGATGGGCATTCGCTGTGGCCTTCCTTCACCAACGTGCCGAACGAATTCCTCGAAGCGTATTTCCCGCTGCGCATCGAGCGGTACGAGACTGTGCCGGATTCGGGCGGCCCCGGATTCTTCCGCGGCGGCAACGGGCTCGACATGACGTATTGCTTTCTCGAGAAAGGTGAGATCTCGATCCATGACGACCGTTGGTTCACCTACCCCTGGGGAGTGAATGGCGGGCTGCCCGGGGCACGGTCGCGCAAGATCCTGAAGCGCGTCGACGGCACGAGCGAGATCCTGCCTTCCAAATGCGATCGCATCACCGTCAATCCAGGTGACCAGCTGCAATACATCACTTGGGGCGGTGGCGGCTGGGGCGATCCGCTGACGCGCGACCCGGAGCTGGTCGCGCTCGAAGCCCGTCGGGGACTCGTGACGCCGGCCGGAGCGCGCCGATATGGCGTCGTCCTTACAGATCAGGACGGGCACGGCGACTGGCAGGTCGATCAGGCCGCCACCACATTGCTCCGCGCCGAAATAAATGGGCAGGCGAGCAACAAGATCTTCGATTTCGGCCCGCCGATCGACGCGCTACGGGCGAATTGCCTGGCGGAGACCGGTCTGCCTCCCCCGCTGCCGCCCGAGCCGCGGATCCCGCTCGCCGCCGAATGAAAACGGCGCTCCGACGGGAGCGCCGTTCTCGTTCGATGCGTGGCCAGCGCTAGGATGTCGGACCGCCGCTCGCATAGACGATCTGCACGCGCCGGTTCTGCGGCTCGCGCACCCCGTCGCCCGTCGGCACGAGCAGATCCTTTTTGCCCTTGGCGACGATCTCGATCTCGGAAGCCGGGACACCCCGCTTCTCGAGTTCTGCCGCGACTGATTCGGCTCGGCGACGAGACAGCCGCATATTATAGGCATCCGAGCCCACAGTATCCGTGTGGCCGGTGCAGGTGATCCGGGTCGCCTGCGCCGCTCCAGCATTCTTCGCCGCCGCGTCGACGATCTGCAGGGCCTCGGGAGTCAGATCCGACTTATCGAAATTGAAGAAGACGAGATAACTATGCGGAGCAGGCGGCGGATTGGGCGCCTGAACGGGCGGCGGCGTGAAGGTCGATGCCTCCGTTTCGGGGCCGCGAGCGACGCGGAACTTGTAGTTCAGCTTGACGTCCCAGATCCCGGGGTTGTTGAGGAACTGGTTGGGCGGCAGCAGGGATACAGGGAAATCGTTATCCATGCAGTTCTTGCACTCCGCCGTGATCGACAGATCCGGGAAGGCAGCGGGCGTGTAGGTCACGCCGAAGTCGAAGAGGAGCTCAGCGCCAACATAGGCTTTCGGATCGCTGCCGGCCCGGCTGTCGCCGGCGGTGCCTATCGCGTGTGGCCCCTCGACATTGATGATCGCTGTGGGCGCGAAAGTGCCGATACGCGTCTCCAGATCGTATGTAAGACCGAGCGTGAACGTATAGTCCGGCACGCGCACCGGATCGGCGATATTGCCGGTCGAATCCACGAAGCCCTGGTTGCAGTTGGCAGTAACGGTCGCCGCGTTGCCGGAAGCGAGCCCACCGCGACAGAGGGCTTGCTGCGCAGTCACCGAAGCCGACACGTTCGTATAGTCCGCGTGCGACAGTCCGATCGCCGCATTGACCGTAAGCTGCGGAGTCGGGAGCGCCGTGATCTCGAATTCACCGCCATAGATCTCCATATCGGCGGGGTTTGTGGTGTTGAAGACCGTTTCATTTCCGACGAGAATCGCAGCCGGGATCTGGATTTGCTCGTCATAGGCATAGAAACCGGTGATGTTGACGCGCAGCCGGTTGTCGAACCAGCTCGAACGCATGCCTAGCTCTTCCGACCAGATCTTCTCCGGCTCGAAGGCCGTATCAGCGGCGCTCGATTCGCCGCGCGCGTTCCAACCGCCCGATTTGAACCCTCGCGTCGTCGAAGCGAAGAACATGATGTCGGGAGTAAGCTTGTATTCCGCCGCGAAACGCGGCGTCAGCAGCGCCGTATGGAGCCTGTGCGGATTACCGGCCAACGCCGAGGCTTCCGAACTCAGGTGCCCGATAATGAGATTGTTCGGAAACGGAGCCGCGACCGGATCCGAATTCACGTCGAAGCGTTTTGTCTCGTCCGTGAATCGCGCCCCGGCCGTCAGCGTGATCTGATCAGTGAGATGGTAATCCCATTGCGTGTAAACCGCATTCGCCAGCGTCGAGTTGACCAGCAAGCGATCCGATAGCACCAATGGCTGCGCTCCAAACAGCGCGTTGAGCGGAGCAATGAATGCGGTGTTGAAGATATCGGCGAAATCGGTGTGGCTGTTCTCTCGGAAATAATAGTAGCCCGCAACATACTCGAAGGTGTCGTCCAAGAGCTTGCCGTTGACCTTCAGTTCGTTCGTGTACTGCTCGTTGCGGCCGAGATTGGTGATGTTGAACCCGCCGGCGATCGAACCCGGGAAATCGAAGAAATCGTTGGCGAATTCCTGCTGAGTCTGACGATAGCCGCTGATGTCGCTGATCGACAGATTGTCATTGATGTCCCAGGTGAGGTTCGACGTGACGGACCATGAATTGCTGATCGCGGTCGGCGGATAGAATGCCTTCGCACCGAAGACAAGGCCTTTCAGTCCACCTTGGACGAAGCCGCTGTGAGATACGCGTTCTCCGGTCACCGGATCCACGAAGTTCAGATAGTTGGAATAGTTCTCATACACATTGTCCGCTTCGACATCCCAGGTGATGCCATCGGTCGGCAGGAACCTTATCGCCGCACGCGCGCCCCAGCTGTGATCGTAGTTCAGGGCCGTCTTGGTTGTAACGTCGGTCGCCCAGCCGGAATCGTGATGACCGAAGAACGAGAATTTCGTCAGGATCTTTTCGTTGATGGGCAGGTCGATCGACGCGCGGCCGAAATAGGCGCTGTACTTGCCGGCACCGACCTCGATATAGCCCTGATATTCGGTCGAAGGCTTCTTCAGGATAATATCGATCGCGCCGCCAGTCGTGTTGCGGCCGAACAGTGTGCCTTGAGGCCCGCGCAGCACCTCGATGCGCTCGACGTCGAACAGACCGAAATTGTTGAGATTCTGCCGGGCGATATAGACGTCGTCGACATAGGTGCCGACCGGCGGATCGAAGGTAGCGATCGACTCGGTGTTGCCGAGACCGCGAATGTAGTAGGTGTTGGCAGTGCCCAGGCCCGTATTGTTGTGCGCCACCATGTTGGGCACGAATTCGGCAAGATCCAATGTTTGATTGATCTGATTAGCCTGTAGGCTCGCTGCGGAAAAGGCAGTGACCGCCAGCGGGACCGTCTGCAATTTCTCCTCCCGGCGCTGCGACGTTACGACGATCTCCTGGATCTGATCGCCCGCGGAGCTGGTGGCCTGCGCCAAGGCCGCGCCCAATGGCGCAGACAAGGTGAGAATAGCGATGGCGGCTACACTGACCCGAAGGTCGCTTTTACTGACCATCATGACCCCCTTGGAATAGTTGTGATCTTAAAATTCGTCGTGCTCAGTTCGGCCCTTCATTCTTCGAACCGTATCGCCAGAGATCGGAACCGACAATTAGGTACGGACAAATCAAGGGACGAATTCAGTGAAACTGTGCTCATTTTGCAACTCTTTGCGGATGCGGCGCGCCTTACTTCTCCGCGCGCCGCACCTCCCGCAAAGGCCCGAGCACGGATTGAACAAAGCGATCGCGCTCCGCGTCGCGGCGCGCCGTCTCCTCGGCATCGGGCGCGTAGCTCTTGATCTGTTCGTAGGTTACGAAGCCGCCGCGCGACGCGAGTTGCTCCAGATTGTCCAGTCGTTCGGCCAAGACCCAAACTTCACTGGTCAATTGAAGGACCACGGAAACGAGGCGGTCGAGGCCGGCGTCGGCGAAGAATCGCGGCCGGCCCGTTTCGTCATAGATCCCCGGCGGCGCCTGGTCGGGAACCGCGATCTCTTCGTCGGCCGGCATCTATGTCCAGGCTCCGAAGCCGAACCATTGCACGCCGTCGGCAAGACGTCCGGTCTTGTCGCTATCGACCTCGCCGGCGTCGGCATCGATTGCCGCGTCGACGGCGGCTTCTCCATGGAAGCCCAGGCTGGGAACAACGAATTGGATATATTTGTCGGCGTCGAATCCGGCGGCAACGCAGAGCGCCTTCGGATCTTGGTCGCGATAGGCCTTATAGAAGGGCTCTTGGTTATAATAGCAGTCCCAATCCAGATAGAAGCTATCGTAAGCCGACATCTGGCCGTTCGGCGGCAGCTCCATATGCAGCATCAACCCGCCGGGTTTGAGCACGCGCCGTGCCTCGCGAAAAACTCCGCCGATGGTCTTCACCGAAAGCTCGTGCAGGAACATCGACGAGAAAACGAGATCGAAGGACCCGTTGGGAAATGCGAGCCTCTCGGCGTTCATCTGGTGGAAGTGGATGGAAGCGCCCTGCAGCGCCGCACGCGCATGGCCGTAGCGAAGGCCTGGCGCTGCGGCGTCGACGGCATGCGTATCGGCCTCGGGATATGCTTTCGCCCAGGGCACGGTGTTGTGTCCGATCGTGCAGCCGATATCGAGAATCGCGCGGGGCCGGAACTCCGGATAGCGGCGCCGGATATAATGCGCCATGCTGCGGCCGATATCGTCCAGATTTTCGCCCATGAGCCCAAAGGAGAAGACCGCGAGCCCCTGGTCGTAGATTGCGCCCGCCCCGAGATCGTCCGGTCCTTCCTGGCGGGCATAGGACCCGGGCATCAGATGGACGTCGATTGCGGTGACGTTGCGCGGTACCTCGAATGAGGGATCGAGGTCGAGCGAGCCGTTGGTCCTTACCGCGCCCGCCACCCTGGAAAGCCGCGCCTTCTCCCGTTCGACGACCGGAACTACGGAGTCCCAGACCATGCGCTGAGCGTTCACCCTGAGGGCCGAATAGAGTTGGAACATGGGATCGGCGCGCATGGCCCGGTGAACCTCCGGTCCGGACGCCGGCGGCCGGCCAAGCCGGCGCTCCAATTGCGGCCTTATTCTGGATTCGTAGGCCACGCGCATATCGTCGGCGAGATCGTTGAGGACGAACGCGCGGAGCCCCGCCACGAAATTCTGCCGCGCTCGCTCGTCCGCGCGGAGCTCCGGCCGCATGGCATGCTTCAGCTCGAGCATCGGACCCGCCTCCCGTCGGCTTCCGCCTCTCGCAGCCTGGCACGAGCCGCTTTGCAAACGCAAATGGTTCGGACAAATATGCCGGGAGATCGAGAACGCAGAAGGATCACGAGCCGCCCTGTTCATTCTAATGATATAGCTTTATACCATTTCATGACATCGCGGAGGAGGCAATATGCATTTTGAATCGACCATGGTCCGCGAGGACAAGACGGCGCGCCAGCTGTACGAGGCGGTCAAGGCGAACCCGGCTCGGGCGCGGTTCGGGTTCGGCAAGCGGCTCGCCGTCGTCAATATCGATTTCCAGCAGGCCTATACGCGGCCGGATCTGTTTCCCAAGACGGCCTACGTCACCGACCCGCGCCAAATCGATTACACGAACGAGATCTCGCGCCTGGCGCGCGCGCAGGGCCTGCCCGTCGTCTGGACGCATGTAGCCTACAAGCCCGATGCCGGCGACGCCGGCGTCTGGGGCACCCGCACCAACACGCCGGATAGCCTGCAGAATATCAAAGAAAACTCTGACCGGCACGCGTTCGACCCGCGCTGCGAGATCGATGATACGGTCGATCTCGTCTTCACCAAGCGCATGCCGTCGGCCTTCTTCGAGACGCCGCTCCCTTCGTATCTCGTCTGGCACCGCATCGATACGGTAGTCGTGACGGGCGGCTCGACGTCCGGCTGCGTGCGGGCCACGGCCGTCGACAGCCTGTCGCACGGCTATCGCACGATCGTCCCGGAGGAATGCGTCGCCGACAAGCACGAATCCTACCACTATGCGAATCTCACCGACCTCCAGCTCAAATACGCCGATGTGGTCACGGTGTCCGAGGTGATCGATTGGCTGAAGGGCTTTAAGGGATAGGGGCGATGCAGCGCGACCCCAATCTCTACGATTATTGGCCCTATCGCGATCGACCGAAGATCGTATGGCCGGGCGGCAAGAAGCTCGCCTTCTGGGTGGCGCCAAATATCGAATTCTACGAATTCGACCCGCCGAAAAATCCGAGCCGCACGCCCTGGGCCCGTCCCAATCCCGACATTGTGCCCTATTCGCTTCGCGACTACGGCAATCGTGTCGGCCATTGGCGATTGATGGAGGTGATGGACGAATGCGGCGTGCGGGGTAGCGTCTCGCTGTCTGTGGCGATGCTGGACCACCACCCCGAAATCATCGCCGCCTGTGTCGAACGCAACTGGGAGCTCTTCTCCCACGGAATCTATAATACGCGCTATTCCTACGGCATGTCGGAGGAGCAGGAGCGCGCGGTGATCGAAGATTCGATCCGCTCGATCGAGCAAGCCACCGGGCAGCGGATCCGCGGGTACCTGGCGCCGGCCCTGACGCACACCGAGAAGACAATGGATCTGCTGGCGGAATACGGCTTCTGGTACACCTGTGACCTGTTCCAGGACGACCAGCCGCAGCCGATCAAGGTCAAATCTGGTCGCCTCATCTCCATGCCCTACAGCCTGGAGGTCAACGACACGATCACATACGGCACCTATATGCAGTCGCCGCGCGCCTACGCGGACGTGCTGAAACGGCATTTTGACCAGCTGCTGGCCGAAGGTGCCGAAAGCGGCACCGTCATGTGCATTCCTCTGCACGCCTATCAGGTGGGGCAGCCGCACCGCATCGGGCCCTTCCGCGACGCGCTCCGCTACATCACCGGCCATCGAGACGAGATCTGGATCACGACCGCGCGGGAGATCGCGGAATTCCATCTCGCCAATTACTATGATCAGACGCTGGCGGACATTGCCCGGCGCGGCCTCGCTCGCCCCGGAACAGGATTCGCGCCCGCCGCCTGACGAACGGAAAACGCCCCATGCCCCTGCCCGACGACTATCTAGCTTATCCCTATCGGCGGCGCGGCCCGGACCATGATCGCTACGACGCCTCGCCTTACCGTGACCGCGCGGCTCTGGCGCTTCCCGACGGCATAAAGCTCGGCCTGTGGGTCACGGTGCTCATCGAGTTCTTTCCCCTCAACCCTTCGGGCAAGCCCTTCAAGGCACCCGGCGCGATGCAGACCCCCTACCCCGACCTGCGCCACTTCACGACGCGCGATTACGGCAACCGCGTCGGCGTGTACCGGATCTTGAAGGTGCTGAGCGCGCTTGGGATCGGAGCGACCTTTGCGGTCCAGGGCGCCGTCGCCGAGCGCTATCCGACGCTCATCAGGGACATCCAGAGCGACGGACACGAGATCTGCGCGCATGGTCGCGATACAGACTCATTGCATTATTCGGGCCTCGATCCCGAAGTTGAACGGCGCTATATCGCCGATACGCTCGCCGCCATCGAGACGGTGACCGGAGTCAGGCCGGCCGGCTGGATCAGTCCCGCGCGCGCAGAGGGCTTCGACACGCCCGACCGTTTGGCTGAAGCCGGCATTCGCTGGGTCGGCGACTGGGCCCATGATGCGCTGCCGACCGCATTCCGCACGAAAGCCGGGCCGATGACGACGCTGCCGCTGTCCAACGAGCTGGACGATTGGCAGATCCTGATCGACTACAAGCGGCCGGAAACGGAATGGGAGCTGCAGGTCGGCGATGCCGCCGCGCTGCTCCGCGCCGAAGCCGACCGATTTGGTCCGCAAGTCCTTTCGCTCGTGGTTCGGCCCTATGTGATGGGCCAGCCCTATCGGATCGGAAATTTCCGCAAGAGCCTGGAAATCGCGCTCGCTCAGCCTGACTGCCGACCAGTAAGCGCGGCCGCGCTCGCGGCGGCTCGGCCATAGCGGCTTTTCAGATAGGGCATGAGGCCGCCAACCTCGACGATCCGGAGCAGATGCGGCGGCAGCGGGGGGATTTGCCAGCTCTCGCCGGTCGTCCGGTTGTCCACGCGGCCGGCGGCGACATCGACCGTGACCTGGTCGCCTTCCGCGATCCGCGTCGCGTCGGGAATGACCAACGCCGGCAGACCGAGATTGAGGGCGTTGCGCCAGAAGATCCGGGCATAGGACAAGGCCAGCACCGCACCCACGCCGAGCAGCTTGAGCGAGACCGCCGCCTGCTCGCGGCTCGAGCCGATGCCGAAGCTTCGGCCGGCCACCACGACGTCACCCGGCCGGACCGCGCGCGAGAATTCGGGCCGGATCGCCTCCAGGCAATGGGTCGCGAGTTCCTCGGCGGGCAGCTTCATCAGATGTCCGGGCGCCAGCACGTCCGTATCGACCGCGTCGCCGAAGACCCAGGCGCGGCCCGCCGCCGAAGTCAATTCGCTCATGCCCGGCCAGCCCTTTCCGCCAGCATCTCGCGGGGATCGACGATGTGGCCCGCGACCGCGGCGGCGGCGACCGAATAGGGGCTGGCGAGATAGACGGATGCGCCCGGATTGCCCATGCGTCCCTTGAAATTCCGGTTGGTCGTGGAGATGCAGACATCGCCGTCGGCCAGCAGGCCTGCCCCCATGCCGGCGCAGGCGCCGCAGCCCGACGGCAGCAAGACCGCACCGGCTTCCAACAGCGCACCCAGCACGCCGGTCTCGCTTGCGGCCCGAGTCACCATCGTCGATGCCGGCGCCACCAGCAGCCGGACACCAGGGGCGATCTTGCGACCGCGCAAGATCTCCGCGGCCATCGTGAGATCGTCGAGCTTGGCCCCGACGCAAGCGCCGATATAAGCCTGGTCGATCCTGATTCCCGCATGATCGACCGCCGGCGCGCTGTTGGCCGGCGAGTGCGGCGCCGCGACCTGCGGGGCAAGGGCCGCGGCGTCAAAGGCATGGCGGCCGAGATAGCGCGCATCCTCGTCCGACCGCCAGTCGAGCGCGTCGTCCTCGACCTCGCCGCCATGGGCGCGGATATGCGCGAGCGTCTTCGCGTCGGGCGCGATGATGCCGGTATCGGCGCCCAGCTCGGCCGCCATGTTGCAGAGGACCATCCGCTGTTCCATCTCCATCGCTTCGATGGTCGAGCCGCCATACTCGATCACGCGCGACGCGTTATCCATGCCGAGCGCGCGGCAGAGAAACAGCATGATGTCCTTGGCGGTGACACCCGACGTAAAGGCGCCATTCCAGTCGACACGGATCGTGTGCGGCACATCCATCCAGGTCTCGCCTGTCACGACGATACCCAGCATGTCGGTCGCGCCGAATCCCGCCATGTAGCAGCCGAACGCGCCGCCGGTCGGTGAATGGCTGTCGCCGCCCGCCACCAGCATGCCCGGCTTCAGATGCCCGTGCTCCGGCAGGATCACGTGGCAGATTCCCTGCATGTCGTAGAAATGCCGGACGCCGTAATCGGCAACGAACTTGCGGACCCCCTGGAGGATCTCTGCCGAGGCGAGATCGACCGCGGGGACATAATGGTCCGACACGATAACGACTCGCTCCGGGTCCCAAAGGCCCGCACCCAGCTCTTCCAGGCGCGGCCGCCAGCGCCGCGGACCTGACGAATCGTGCGCCATCGCAAGATCGACGCGCACTGTAACCAGGTCGCCCGGAGCGACGGAAACGGTGCCGGCCGCACGCGCAATGATCTTTTCCGCCAGTGTCAATCCCACCGCGTACCCTCGATCGCCATGGAAAATCATCGACCGATATTATAAAGGTATAGCATTATATCATTTGAAAGGGGTGCCGCGGCAAGCCGGTGCCTGATCTGGACGGACGGTTGCATGGACGCGAATGAGGGATCTTCGTCTCGGCCCTATTGCTGGGAAGACCCGCTCGATCTGGAGAGCCGGCTGGACGAAGCCGAGCGACTCGTCAGGGATAGCGCCCGGGCCTACGCGCGCGGAGAGCTGCTGCCGCGGGCTGTCAGCGCTTTTGCCGCGGAGCGGTTCGACCGCGAGATCATGACCGAGATGGGCGCACTCGGGCTGCTCGGACCGACGATTCCAGCCGAATATGGCGGCGCCGGCGTCTCGCACGTCGCCTACGGCCTGATCGCGCGCGAGATCGAGGCGATCGATTCGGGTTATCGCTCTGCGATGAGCGTGCAGTCGTCGCTGGTCATCTATCCGATCTACGCGTTCGGTACTGAGGAACAGAAGCGCACCTTCCTGCCGCCGCTGATCCGGGGCGAGCAGATTGGCTGCTTCGGCCTCACGGAGCCCGACGGCGGCTCCGACCCGGGCGCGATGCGGACCACCGCGCGGCAAGTGCCCGGTGGCTATGTGCTGAACGGCGCCAAGATGTGGATCACCAACAGCCCCATCGCCGGTCTTGCCGTGGTCTGGGCCAAGCTCGACGGCGCGATCCGCGGCTTCATCGTAATCCGTGGCGATAAGGGCTTCTCTACCCCGAGGATCGAAGGAAAGCTCAGCCTCCGGACCTCGGTGACGGGGGAGATCGCGCTGGAGGAATGCTTCGTGCCGGAGGACCGGCTGCTGCCCGGCGTTTCCGGCCTGCGCGGCCCCTTCTCCTGTCTCAACAAAGCGCGCTACGGAATCGCCTGGGGCGCCCTGGGTGCGGCGGAATTCTGCTTCCATGCGGCTCGCAATTATGCGCTCGAACGAATGGTCTTCGGCAAGCCGATCGCCGCTACGCAGATCGTCCAGAAAAAGCTCGCCGACATGCAAACCGAGATCGCGCTCGGCCTCGAGGGCGCGCTGGCGCTCGGCCGCAGGCTCGATCGCGGCGATTCCTGCACGGACGCGATCTCGATGATGAAGCGCAACAATTGCGGCAAGGCGCTCGACATCGCGCGCGCAGCCCGCGACATCCATGGCGGAAATGGGATTGCCGGCGAGTATCACGTGATGCGGCACATGATCAATCTCGAGACCGTCAACACCTATGAAGGGACGCACGACATCCACGCCCTGATCCTGGGCCGCGCAATCACCGGACTGCAGGCCTTCCAATGAATGATCTGATGCGCGACCCGGCGGCGCTCGCCGCGGCGCCGCTGGACCCGAACCAACCCACGCCTCTCTACCACCAGCTTTACCTGATCCTGCGCGATCGAATCCGCACTGGCGAGCTGGCTCGCAACACGCTCCTTCCCGGCGAGCAGGAGCTGACGCGACTCTTCAACGTGTCGCGTATTACCGTGAAACGAGCGCTCAACGAGCTGGCCGCCGATGGACTGATCTCCCGCCATCGCGGACGCGGATCGATCGTCAGCGCGGCGCCGATCATGCCGGTGGTGCGAGGCAGCTTCTTCAGCCTGATCGAGAGCCTGAAGCAGATGGGGCTCCAGACCGAGGTCAAGCTGATCGAGGCCGGCTATGTGGAAGCAGGCCCGGCGATCGCGCGATTGCTCGAGCTCTCTCCCGAAGACAAGGTGCAGAGAGCGGTCCGCCTGCGGAGCCTGAATGGCGAGCCCTTCTCGTATCTTCTCACCTTTATCCCGAAGCCGATCGCGAGCCGTTACACCGCGCGCGAGCTGGCTAAAGTGCCGCTGCTGACGCTGCTCGAGCGGGTCGGGGCGGAAGTGTCGGAAGCCGAGCAGTGGATCAGCGCGGTCGCCGCCGAACCGGCGATCGCTACGGCGTTGGACGTACCGACATCGTTTCCGCTGCTCAAGATCGAGCGGGTGATGCGGGATCGGCAGGGCACGCCAGTGCAGCTCGTCTACGCCCACTACCGCTCCGATCGCTTCCAATATCATGTCAAGACAACGCGCCGCAGGGGCGGGAATGCGGCCTGGAGGGCTCACGCGTGATCAGCCGATCAAAGCCGTGCCGTCCTAAACGCATGGTTTCTCACCTTGCGTCTGCGCCCGCTCCGCGTGCTATGTCTCCCAGCCACACATTGGTGGCTTTGGGAGTGAGGGAATGGCAAGGGCCGAGGCGGCGGATTCGAATGTTCCCCGTTATCGACAGTTAACAGCAAGGCTAAGGGCCGCCATCGCCTCGGGTGAATATCCGGTGGGGAGTCTTCTCCCCACGGAAATGGAGATCTCCCGGCACTTCGGCGTCTCGCGGCACACGGTGCGCGACGCGCTCCGCATCCTCAATAGCGCCGGGCTGATCCAGCGGCGGCGACGGGTCGGCACGATCGTCACCGCACGAACGACGCCCAAGCAGTTCGTGCAGCCGCTGCCGGGGTTCGACGAGGTGCTGCAATATGGCCGCGACGTTCGGCTGGTCATCGCCTCCTACGACACGCGTTTCGCCTGCCCCCTCGCCCGCAAGCTGGGGCTCAAGGCCAAGGACTGGATGCGGATCGAGGGGCGGCGCGGTCCCGAGGGGCGCCTGATTGGGCTCACCACGGTGCTTATCCGCCGCGACTGCGTTCCGCCCCGCTCGAAGCTCGAGAAGTTGGCGACCTCTTTGGGAGAGCTCATCGAGAAAAGCGCCAATCTGGTCATCGCCCGAATCGACCAGGAGATCTCGGCGATGACGGTCGATAGCGACACCGCGCGCGCGCTCAAGATGAAGACCGGCGCACCGGCCCTCCGGGCCCGCCGCCTCTATTACGAGAATCGCGGCGACCTCTTGCTGGCCACGGAAAGCATCCATCCCGCCGACCGCTTCAACTACAAGCTGACCTTCGCCCGTGGCTCCGACGATGGATAGCCGGCCTCGCGCCGGATTGCCCGGCCGCCGCTTTCCCTGGTAACATGTCCGGACATAATCCCCAGCAAGAGAGCACGGGGCTTGTCCAGCTTCGACGATACCACGCTCGGCCAACATGCCCGCGGACTGCGGTCGCTTCTAAAAGGTCCCGATCCGATCGTCGCGCCCGGCGTCTATGACGCCCTTTCCGGCGCGCTCGTCGCCGAGGCCGGCTTCTCCGCCGCTTACCTTTCGGGCGCATCGATCGCCTACACGAAACTCGGGCGGCCCGATATCGGGCTGGTAAGCGCGGCCGAGGTCGCCGACACGATCGCCCATATCCGTGAGCGCATCGAAATTCCGCTGATCGTCGATTCCGATACGGGTTTCGGCAACGCGCTCAATGTGCAGCGTACCGTCCGGGTGTTCGAACGCGCCGGCGCGTCGGCGCTTCAGGTCGAGGATCAGGCCATGCCGAAGCGCTGCGGCCATCTCACAGGCAAGAGCTTGGTCTCCAAAGACGAGATGGTCGGCAAGATCAAGGCGGCGGTCGATGCACGGCTGGACCCGAACACCGTCGTCATCGCCCGCACTGACGCGATCGCGGTCGAAGGCTTCAATGCGGCGATGGAGCGCGCCGAGGCGTATGCCGAAGCCGGCGCCGATATGCTGTTCATCGAGGCGCCGACCTCGCAAGCGCAGATCCAACGCATCGTCCGATCCTTTGCAAAGCGCCTGCCCTTGCTGGCCAACATGGTCGAGGGTGGCGCGACGCCGATCATGTCCGCCGACAAGTTGGCGGAGCTGGGCTTCCGGGTGATCATCTATCCGGGTGCGCTCGTCCGCGCGGTCGTCTGGACCGCGCAGCGCATGCTGCAGTCGCTGCGCGAGCACGGCACGACGACTCATTATCGCGACCGGATGCTGGACATCGGCGGCTTGAATGAGGTGATCGGCACGCGCGCGCTGCTGGCGGCGGGAGAGCGTTACGATCCGACCATCGCACCGGCTTCCATCAATCGCGGCGAGCGGCCACGCGCCAAGGGAGCGAGGTGATCGAGATGATCGACCGCAGCAAGACGCATGAGGTAATGGCGCGACAGACGCACGACGATCTCGCCCGCGCCGAGTTCATCGTCGGGCTGAAGCGCGATCTGCGCGCCCTGTCGAAGGGCAATGCGACGGCCTATGCGAAACGGATCGAACCTGACTTCAAGGCTAAAAACGGCCGCGCGCCAGGCACGGTCGCGGAGATCGGCGCCGAGATGGAGCGGCAGCCCTATTACCGGCTGTGGAGCGCCCTCAATCGGACCGCGCAGGACATGATGTGGCAGGCGGTCGAGAGCACGATCGACCACGATTTGCCGCGCATGCTCGATGCGGCCGAGAGGTTGACCCGCGGCCGCAACAAGATGGGTTCCCTCGAGCTCGATCCAGACTTCACGCCCCCGCCGGACCTTCTGGTCGCCAACATCCATTGCCAGCCGGGCGGGTATATGCGCGAAGATTGGGCTGGCGACATCAAGGCGGGCGCGCTTTATGAAAGCGGCGGCAACATATATTCGCTCGGCACGGGCATCGGCGCCAAGGACAGCAAGGCCGGCGCGGTGATCAAATTCCTCGCCGACCGCCACCCCGATTTCCGACCGTCCCGCATCCTCGATCTCGGCTGCTCGGCCGGCGGCGCGTCCGTCGGCTACGCCGCCCATTTTCCCGATGCGGAGGTCCATGCCGTCGACGCCGGACCGGCCATTCTCCGCTACGCGCATGCGCGCGCCGAGGCATTGGGCGTCGCGGTGCATTTCCACCAGATGGATGTCGGCGCGCTCAAATTCGCCGAAGGCGACTTCGATCTCGTCGTCTCCCACAATGTGATGCACGAGATCTCCGTCGCCACGCTCGCACGCATGCTCGCCGAATCGCACCGCGTGCTGCGGCCGGGCGGAATCGCCCTGCACCAGGATGTGCCGATCAAAGGAGACCGCACGCTGTTCGAGCGCTACATGTTCAGTTGGGAGACTCGTAACAATAACGAGCCCTTCTGGGAGGTCTTCGCGGAAGCCAATGTCGGCGCGCTGATGAAGGCAGCGGGCTTCGCGGAAGGCTCGATCGTCGAAACGCAGATTCCGAAGCTGGACGGCCCCGGCGCTTGGTACGTGGCGATGGGCGCGAAGTCAGCCTAGTCCCAGCCGGGTCATCGCGACCGACTCCACCGGAATCGTCGTAGTCTTCTCCACGGTATAGAACTGCATTGAGGAATGGCCGCCCTCGCGTCCCATACCCGACTCCTTGACCCCGCCGAAAGGCGCGCGCAGCTCCCGCACCATCGGCGTGTTCACCCAGACGACACCGCTGCTGATCGCCCGGCTGGCTTTGAGCGCGGTCGCGAGATCTTCGCTCCAGACATAGGAGACGAGGCCGTAGCGCGAATTGTTGGCGATCCCGATCGCCTCCTCGAACCCGTCGAAGACAAGGAAGGTGGCAAAGGGGCCGAACACCTCCTCCTGGCAAATTCGCGCATCATTTCCGGGCGCCAGAACCGCAGTCGGTTGCATGTAGCTGCCGCGCGCGAAACCTTCCGCCAGTCTCCCGCCGACGAGAAGCCGCGCGCCGTCCGCCAGGGCCACATCGACATAGGACAGCACGCGATCGAGATGCGTTCGAAAGGCAAGCGGCCCGATCTCGGTGTTGGGGTCCATCGGATCTCCGATGCGCAGCTTGCGCGTCCGTTCGACGAAAGCGGCGATGAAGTCGTCGGCGATCGCGCGGTCGACGAGAATGCGCGAGCCGGCCAGGCATTGCTGGCCGTTGTTGGAGAAAATTCCGAGCAACGCGCCATCGAGCGCGCGGTCGAAATCGGCGGAGCCGAAAATGATGTTCGCCGACTTTCCGCCTAGCTCGAGCGAGCAGGGCTTTAGGCCGGCACCTGCAGCGGCCATGATCGTACGGCCGGTCACGGTGCCGCCGGTGAAGGACACGAGATCGATGTCCGGGTGACGGACCAGCGCGTCGCCGGTGACCGCGCCTCGCCCGTTCACCATATTGACCACCCCGTCCGGTATGCCTGCTTCTCGGATCAACTCCATCAGGCGCGCGACGGCGAGCGGCGTCTGCTCCGACGGCTTCACCACGCAGCTATTGCCGAAGGCGATGCAGCCCGCGATCTTCATCGATGTGAGCGCCAAGGGAGCGTTCCACGGCCCGATCAGCGCGGCGACGCCGACCGGCTCGCGCGTGACCAAGGTCAGATAACGCGAATCCTGCGTATGAACCTGGCCCGCATATTGGCCGATGAATTCGGCAAAAAAATCGAAATTGTACGCTGTGCGCGGGATCTGCCCGTTAGCGAGATGGCGCATCGGAATGCCCGAATTGAGGCATTCGAGCCACGCAAGCTCACGCGCATTCTGGCGGATCAGCCCCGCCAGACGGCGCAAGACCTGTTGCCGCTCGGCGACCTCGGCGCGCCGCCAGGTACCTTTCGTGAAAACGTCGCGGGCGGCGTGGACGGCCTCGTCGACCTGGGCCGCATCCGATTCCTCGAGTTCGCTGACCTGCTCTTCCGTCGCGGGATAGATGACCGGAAGCACGTGGCCGCGGCCTGCCGGACGGAACGCGCCATCGAGGAAGGCAGTGACCCTTGTCGGGATCGGAAAATCCGCCTGAACGCCGGCTGCCGGCTCATTGTTCATCAGGCCTCCTGCTGTTGCATTTCGACGCAAGACAAGCGCGCCGTGATCGGGTTATGCTCGCTTATATGACCGGACAAATCGACGCCAAGGCAAGTGTTTCGCCGGATGCGCGGAACAGCCGGGAATATGGTCGCGCGGGTCTCTTCGGCATCCTGACGCCGCAGGGCAACCCCACCGTCGAACCCGAAATGCGCGTTCTTCTGCCGACGCGCAGCGCAATGCTGGTCTCTCGCCTGACCAGCCGATGCGGCTCCCTCCGCGAGAGGCTGGTCGAATATTCCGATCGCCTTGGGGATTATATCGCCCATTTCGACGGCGTGCGGTTCGATGCCGTCGCGTTCGCCTGCACCGGCTCATCCTATCTGATCGGTCCGGAGACGGAGCGGCGGCGAATCGCCGCCATCGAGGATACGAAAGGCTACCCGATCATCACCGCCGCCGCCGCGATCGAGGCGGCGCTGCATCGTCTGGGCGCGGCTTCGCTGGCGCTGATCTCGCCCTATCCTTCCTGGCTCACCGAGGCATCGCGCGCCCATTGGGAGCGCGCCGGCTTTCGGATATCCGCTCTCCTCCAGCTTCCCTCGGGACAGGGCGAGACGTACGGCATATACGGCCTGACCAGCGAGACGATATTGAGGATTGCCGCCGACTTTGGTCCCGGAGGCGCCGATGCCGTCCTCGTGACCGGGACCGGGATGCCCAGTCTTCGAACGATCCTGGCGCTCGAGCCCAGGCTCGGCATACCCGTCCTCTCTTCGAATCTCTGCCTGGCCTGGATTCTGGCCGACAAGCTGGGAATCGCGGCGGCAGGCGCGGAATCGCGCCTCCTCGGCGGCTGGGCCGAACGCCTCGCCATCGCATGAAGCCTGTCCTCATCATCGGCGGCGGACCGGTCGGACTCACGGCGGCGCTTTGCCTCGCCGATACGGGCATACCTGTGAAGCTGTTCGAGGCCGAGCCTGCCATTTCGGAGGACCTTCGCGCCTCCACCTTCCATCCGCCGACATTGGACATGCTCGACCGGTTCGGGCTGGGCACCGCGCTGGTCGCCCAAGGGCTCGTCACGCCGAGTTGGCAGATCCGCCTGCATGAGACCGGCGAGCGAGCCGTGTTCGACCTCTCGGTCCTGAAGGGCGAGACCAACCATCCCTACCGTCTTCAATGCGAGCAGCAGAAACTGCAAAGGCTGCTGATGGCGCGATTGCAAGACCATCCCGACGTCGAGATTCATTTTGGCAATCGGGTGCAAACAGTCAGGCAAGATTCGGACTCCGTCGCGGTCGGGATCGCTGGCGCGGAGGTCGAGGGGAGCTGGCTCATCGGCGCGGACGGATCGCGCAGCATCGTGCGCCAGAGCCTCGGCATCGGCTTCGGCGGCGAGACCTATCCGGAGACCACGATCCTCGTCACGACCGATTTCGATTTTGCAACGACCCTGGAGGGGCTCTCGGGCGTCAATTACGTCTGGTCGCCGGTCGGTACCTTCAGCCTTCTTCGGCTGCCGGAGGTGTGGCGCTGCAGCTTTTACCCGCGGCCCGGGCAAAGCCTGGAAGAAGCAATGGACGAAGACGCGATTGAGGCGCAGCTCCAGAGCGTCGTTCCGCGACAGCGGCGCTACAACGTCGTGCACAAGCGCTCCTACCGCATCCATCAGCGCGTCGCCGACACCTATCGTGTGGGGCGCATGTTGCTGGCCGGCGATGCCGTGCATCTCAATAGCCCAAGCGGCGGCATGGGGATGAACGGCGGCATCCACGATGCCTTCAACCTCACCGAGAAGCTCGCGCGGGTGATCGACGGCGGGGACCCTGCGCTGCTCGACCTCTATGTCCGCCAGCGGCGGCCGATCGCGATCGAGCATGTCATCGCCCAGGCCGACCGCAACCGCCGCCGGATGCGCGAGACCGACCCGGACCGCCGCCGCGCGATGCTGCAGGACCTGCAGCGCACCGCAGCCGACCCTGAGCGCGCCCGCGATTATCTTCTGAATACCGCCATGATCACCGGCCTGCGCCAAGCGGCGGCGATAAAGTGACCGCTCGCCATGCGGAAGGCATTAGGATAGGTTCGGACAAATGACCGGTATCGATCGCTTGGCGCCGCAGCGCTCCGGCCTTTACGCCTGGTACGTCGCGCTGTTGCTGACTTTGGTTCAGATCGTCTCTTACATGGACCGGTTTCTGCCCAGCCTCCTGGTGCAGCCGATCAAGCGCGATCTGGCCCTGAGCGATTTCCAGATCGGGCTTCTGCTCGGCCCCGCTTTCGTTCTGTTCTACATCTCGCTGGGCATACCGGTCGGCTGGCTGGCGGACCGGATGAGCCGGCGGACGATTCTCGCCGCCGGCATCAGCATATGGTGCGCCATGACGGCGCTCGGCGCCGCGGCGAAAGGCTTTCTGCCGCTCTTCGGCACGCGCCTCGGGGTTGGCATCGGCGAGGCCAGCGTGGCACCTGCCTCGATCTCGCTCATCAGCGATTATTTTCCGCGCGAGCGGCGGGCGCGAGCGATCAGCCTTTTCATGAGCGGCACCTTCCTCGGAGCAGGAGGCGCCTTCCTCTTCTTCGGCCCGCTCGTCCGCTACATTCAGTCCCTGCCCCCGGTCACGGTGCCGCTCTTGGGCACCGTGCAGTCCTGGCGGCTCTGCTTCCTCCTGATCGGTGTGCCCGGGCTCGTGCTGACGCTGCTGATGCTGACCGTCCGAGAGCCGGCGCGGCTCGACCGGACCGATGCCGGCGTTTCGTTCAAGGATGCGCTCCTGTTCGTCGGCCGGCGCTGGCGCGCCTTCGGGACGCTCTTCGTCGCCTCCGCCTGCAATCTCACCATGGGCGCCCTCGCCTTCTGGAATGTCGCGCTGTTCAAGCGGACATGGGATTGGGACGTCGGACGGGTCGGCGAGGCGGTCGGGGTCATTCTGCTCACCGCCGGCCCGCTCGGCACCCTGCTCGGCATTTGGCTGACCAATCGCGCGGCGAGCGCCGGGCAGCGCGATGCCACACTGCGCGCCCTGTTCGTCGGTCTCGTCATCGGCGTGCCCGCCTATACCGCCTTTCCGCTGATGCCGAGCGCCGGCGGAGGGCTGGCCGCTCTTTTCGCCGCCCATATCGGCCAGGCGATGGCGACCGCCGCGGGGCCCGCCACCTTGGTGATGCTGGCGCCAGGCCAGTTCCGCGCCCAAACGACCGCGCTCTACTACCTCGTCATCAGTATCACGAGTCAATTGCTTGGGCCGCCGTTGGTCGGGCTCATGACCGATGGCTTCGGCGATCCGGCAGCACTCCGATACGCGGTGTCGCTGGAAGCGGTGATCGTCGGCATCCCGTCGCTAATCCTGGTGTGGCTCGGCTTCGCGGCCTATCGCCGGACAGTCGTCGAGCTCGACGCCGCCTTGGCCGCCCCGGAGCCGATGCCGGTCCTGGCGCAAGGAGTTGCCTGATGGACATGACGCTCGAAAGCCGCGCCGCGCTCGATTTTGTGCTGACGCTCCGCAAGCGCTGGGCAGACACGCTGTATCCGAAACTCAGGGCCGAGTTCGACGCGGAGGACGGCCGCGATAATGCACCGGAGGCCATCGCCGACCGAGTCCAGGCGCTGCCCGGCTATCCTGGCTTCGCCTGGCTGGAGCGCGGCTCGCAGAAGATGCTGTGGCGGGCCGCGATGGAGGCGGCCGGAAGCGCTCCCATCCCGCAGAATCCCGGACCCGCCGCATTGGAGCTCGATCCGGGCCTCGCCTTGCCGGACTGGTACACGGAATGGGACATCCATCTGCAGCCCGGCGGCGTCTGGTCGGACGCCGCGGCAGCCCGGGTTTATGAGCTCGGCGCCAAGCTCGTGATGCTGGGCGACAATGACGATTATAAATTCCATCGCCTTTTCGTCGAAACGGCGATCCCACGGCGCGTCTATCGCCGCATCGTCGATCTGGGCTGCGGCTTCGGCAAGTCGACCTGGCCGCTGAAGAAGGCGTTTCCGCATGCGGAGGTGATCGGAATCGATCTGGCGCGGCCTTGCCTCGAGCTGGCGGCCGAGCGCGCCAGCGCCCAGGGGCTGCCGATCCGCTTCCGACAAGCGGACGCGACCGCGACGGGGCTCGAGGGCGGCGCAGCCGATCTCGTCACCTCGACCATGCTGATACACGAGCTGCCGCTGCCGGTCCTCGCCGATCTGTTCGTGGAGGCGGCGCGCCTGTTGGCGCCGGGCGGGCTCCTGCGCTTCCTCGATTTCCAGAAAACCGGGGATGCGTTTCGCGATCTGGCGATGGAGGAGCACGGGGCGCGCAACAACGAGCCGTTCCTGCCGCCGATGATGGCGGCCGACACGGCCGCCATGGCGGAAGCGGCGGGTTTCACGAATGTGCGCTGGACGGCGTTCGACGAACGCGAAGCCGGTCGCCTGCCGCGCCTTGCTTGGCCCGCGCGGGCCGAATGGCATTTTCCCTGGGCCGTGCTGGAGGCCGAAAAGCCATGACGCGCGATCCGTCGGAATTCGCCGCACCGGACAATGCGGCGTTGGCTGGCCTCATCTTCGAGCTCGCTTCGCAGCTGCACGTCGAGCGGACGCGCCGCGCAGCGCTGGAGGCCGCCTTGGTGCAAAAAGGCATTGTGCGCGACGGCGAGATCGAATCGATCGTCCAACATGACGAATTCCGCGCGACCAACGGCGCGGCGCTCGACCGATCGATCCGCAAGCTGATCGCGGTGTTGACCGAAGACGAGGACAGGCGGAGGCCGCTCAGAGCCGAAGCGTCGCGGCAAGGGGGCGCATGATGTCGAGGCCCTGGATCGAATTCGTGCAGTCACAGAATCTGCCCTGGAGACCGGACGTTCTGGAAGGCGTGCGCCCCGGCGTTTCGATCAAGGAGCTGAGCCGCGATGACGAGACCGGCGCAACGAGCCTGCTCGTGCGCTATCCGGCTGGATGGAGCCAAGCAGGCGGTGCTCTGTCTGTGGATGAAGAGTTCCTCGTGCTCGACGGCGCGATCATGATCGGAGCGCGCGACTATCGCGAGAAGAGCTACGCTCACCTTCCAGCCGGATATCCGCGCGGCGTGATGGCAACCGAATCCGGCGCGATTCTCCTGACGTTTCTCTCAGGCCGACCCACGCCCGCGCCGGCGAGCACCTTCGATCCAGCCCGTCTCATCGAGCATCTGGATGTTTTCGCCGTACCCTACACCGGCAATTTCCACCCAGAGTTTCCGCCCGGCGCCGGCCGCAAAAAGCTCTATGAGGATCCCGTCACGCGCGACCAGACATGGATTCTCGGCACCCTTCCCATGCGCTGGGCGGAACGGGCGGAAACGCACCCGGTCGTGGAGGAGATGTATCTGCTGAGCGGCGAATCGCACGGCAATCGCGGCGTCATGCGTCCCGGCGCCTATTTCTGGCGGCCGCCCGGAATCCGGCACGGTCCTTACGGCACGCTCACCGGCAATCTTTATTTCTTCCGTACCAAGGGCGGACCTTTGTCTACCGAATATGTCGATGCTGCAAAGCCCTTCCGCTGGTGGCCCGATTACGATCCGGTGCTGCCGGAAAGCATGGCGGTCGCACGCGGCGAAGGACCCAAGGCCCCGGCCTGCTGGTAAGGAGCGCGACCCCATGTACCCCGATCTCGCTGGAAAGGTCGCCATCGTCACGGGCTCAGGCCGCCGCGCCGGGCTCGGCGAGGCCATCGCGAAGCGGCTCGCTGCCGAAGGTGCCCGGCTGGTCATACACGATCTCGGCCGCGTAAAGGACGAGACGGCGCCGGCGCACGGCGTCGGCACAGAGGACGAGATGGACGGCATCGTCGCCGATATCCGCGCCGCGGGCGGCGAAGCCTCTATGTTCGCGGCCGATATGCGGATCGAGGCGGAGGTGGAGGCGCTGATTGAGCATGCGGTCGCGACCCATGGCCGGCTGGACATCCTCGTCAATAATGCGGGCGTCGGCTACATGTTCGGCCCGATCGTCGAGATGACCGAAGCGCGCTGGAACACGGTGCTCGACGTCAATCTGCGCGGCAGCTTCTTCGCGATCAAATTCGCCGCGCGCCGCATGATCGCACAGGAACCGCACGGAGATTGGGGACGCGGACGGATCGTCTCGATCGCAAGCAAGGCAGGCAAATCTGCCTCCGCGCTGACCGGCGCTTACAGCGCGTCGAAACACGGGCTGATCGGCTTGACCCGCGCCGCAGCGCTGGAGCTCGGGCCGCACAAGATCAACGTCAACGCGATCTGCCCGAACCATGTGACGACGCAGCTCGGCGCGTGGCAAAACGATTTCATGTCGAAGGCGCGCGGCCAAACGTTGGATGAATATATGGCGGCGATGCGGGGCCGAATTCCGCTCGGCCGTCCCGGTCTGGTGGAGGACACGGCCAATGCCTGCGCGTTCCTGTGCTCCGGCCAGGCCAACTACATCACGGCCGAGGCGATGAACGTATCCGGCGGCGAGGAATATCATTGACGATGACGCCATCGTTCACATCTCTGACTCAGAGCGAAAGGATCATGCGATGAGCGATCTTGCCGATATCGATATGCTTGCCCAGCCGACCGCGAACGAGCTGGCGCGGCAGAAATTCGTCTCGGCGCTGCGCAAAGCCGCGCTGGTCGATGTCGGCGGCGCCATGAAGGAGACCTATCTCGAAAAGGTCGAGCCGGCCTTCGAGAAGGAGAAAGGCCGCAAGCCCATCCATGCGCGTGAGATCCGCCGCGCGATGGAAGAGACTGCGATCTTCAAATTCTACTCCAGCCTCCGCTACAATGCGCAGGAAATGGTCTGGGAATCGGTGCGGCCCCAGATCGAACGCAGCCTGCCCGAACTCGTCGCAACAGCCGATCGCGCTGCCGAGAAATCGCCGATCGGCGGAACATTACGGCTCAATCCCGCCCTCAAAGTGCCGCGCTATGTCACCGAGCTCGACGTCCATCTGATGCCGGGGTGCTTCCATAGCGAACATACGGAGCGGGATGTCGCGCAGGGCGCCATCTACACCTACGGCACGGGCGTTTTCTATGGCGGCCTGAAGATGATGACCAAAGGCGGCGGGCCCGGCGCATCGATCGCGCATCTCTTGAAGTACGGGTATCCAGAGTTCAAGCCGCGCAGGATTCTGGACCTCGCCTGCACGGCCGGCGCCAACACCTTCCCCTATATCGATGTATTTCCCGACGCGGAGGTGCATGGCGTCGATGTCGGCGCGCCGGTCCTACGCTATGCCCATGCCCGGGCCGAGGCCACCGGACGGAAGGTCCATTTCTCGCAGCAGAACGCCGAAGCGCTCGACTTTCCGGACGAGAGCTTCGATTTCGTGACGTCGAGCTTTTTCCTGCACGAGATCCCGCTGAAATCGACACGCGCGGTATTCGAGGAATGCTACCGCGTGCTGAAACCAGGCGGGCTGATGCTGCATTTCGAGCTGCCGCCGGCAGCCGCTGTCGACCCCTATTACGATTTCTATCTGGACTGGGATGCGCTGAACAATAACGAGCCGAACTACGCGCAATTCCGCGCCCAGGATCCACGCGCGCTGGTGCTGGACGCCGGTTTCGCGGCGGAAAAATATGTCCAGAAGCAAATCTTCAATTGGGGCGCATTTCCCGAAGAGCAGTTCATCGCCTGCGCCAAGGGCGAGATCGAAGCGCCGATCATCCCCAATGGCGGCTCCTGGTTCACCTTCGGCGGTTGGAAATAACGGCGCTCATTCGCCTTTTGCTTCACGAATCGTGCGGAACAGGCGGTCGAGAAAAAGCGCCCGCCACTCCGCTCGGTCGGCTTCGGCCCTCGGGCCGGGTTCGAAGGCTTCCAGTTTCGCGCGATCGATCAGGTTCGCCTCTTCGAGCACACGCTCCAGCGTATCGAGCCGCGTATAGACGACCGAGAGCTCGGTCGACAGCTCGAGTATCATCGTCATCAGATGATCGACGGCGGGATCGTCGAAAAAGGTCGGGCGCTTCCCCTTGGAACGCCGCGGAAGTTCGACCTTGTCGCTCATGCTGCCCTCCGTGGACCATTTGTCCGTACCATAGTATCCTGACACTAGGATCCGCCAGCGCATAGTCCGGTCAAGATCATGCCAGACAGCCTTGCAGAAACAGGCCAATTGCGGGCCGAAGAGCGATACCCGCTCTTGAGCCGACCGATCATGCTGGGCGGCGTGCGGCTGCGCAATCGCGTGGCTCACGCCTCGATGACGACGCGCTTTGCAAAGGAGCAGCGGGTCACTGACCGTCTCCTGACACATCACGTCAGCCGCGCCGAAGGCGGCTGCGCAATGATCATCACCGAGCCCTTGGCAGTGCTCGCCTGGCAGACCGACGAGGCACATAAGGTTCGCGCCTATGACGATACCGAGATGGATGGTCTCAAGCGCTGGGCGGAGGCGGTCGAGAGCCGCGATTGCCGGCTGCTTGGTCAGATTCAGGATCCGGGACGCGGCATGCACCATAAGGGCCGCAAGCCATTCTCCTTCAGCGCCTCCGCGCTGCCGGACGATCTGAGCTGGACCGTCCCTCATGCGCTAGAGACCGAACGAGTCGGCGAGTTGGTCGAGCAGATCGCAGCGGCCAGCGAGCGACTGCGGCGCGCCGGCTTTTCCGGCGTCGAGATCTCGGCCGGGCATGGTCACTTGATCCACCAGTTCTTGTCGCCACACTCCAACATCCGCACGGACCGGTATGGCGGCTCTCTGGAAAATCGGATGCGCTTTTTGCTCGAGATGATCCGGGCGATCCGCGCGGCTGCCGGCCGGCCTTTCATTATCGCCCTCAAGCTGCCGGGCGACGACGGAATCCCCGGCGGGATCGACGTTGTAGAATCGGAGCGCATGGTGCACGAACTGGTCAAGCTGGGCGAGGTCGACGCGCTCGCTTTCTGCCAGGGTTCGCATCATCGGACGCTCGAAAACCATCTTCCCGACCTGCACTGGCCGCGCATGCCGTTCAACGCGCTGACCAAGCGCCTACGCATGGCGGCGGACGGCATTCCCGTTGCGGCGCTGGCGCGTATCGTCGAGCCGGTCCAGGCCGAGCAGGCGCTGGCCGAAGAGGTCGGCGATTTCGTGCAGCTCGGACGGGCACTGATCACCGATCCCGCCTGGGCCAACAAGGCGTTCTCCGGACGCGAGCACGAGGCGCGCTGGTGCGTGTCTTGCAACAGCTGCTGGGGCCTCATCGCCGAGAAACGGCCGATCGCTTGCGACAACAACCCTCGCGTCGGCACGGCGGGCGAAGCGGATTGGCATCCGACGCCGGCGCCGATGCGCAAACGGATCGTCGTGGTCGGCGCCGGGCCCGCCGGGCTGGAGGCGGCCTGGGTCGCCGCGGCGCGCGGACATGCAGTGACTCTGTTCGGCGCCGGCCACGGCTATGGCGGCAAGCTCGCGCTGCTCGCCCGGCTACCGGGAAGCGAACAGGTTTCCAGCGTCTATGACTATCAGATTGTCCGGGGTACGAACGCCGGCGTGCGCTACGAATTCGGCGTCACCGCGACCGAGGCGGACATCCTTTCGCTTCAGCCGGATGCCGTGATACTCGCCACTGGCGCCACCCAATCCTGGCCGACCATGCTGCCCGAAACCTGGCGGGACGACGGCATCGTGCCCGACATACGCAGCGCGTCGGAGATGCTTCTGCACGGTTTTCCGCGACAGCCTGGTACGGCCCTCATCTTCGATGCCGACCATACGGCAGGCACTTATGCGGCCGCGGAGCTGATGACGCAAATTTTCGACAGGGTGGCGATCGCAACGCCGCGCCCGCAGATCGCGGCCGACGAGGCGCTGGTGGTGGCGCAGGGAATAGACCGCCGTATGGCGATGCTGAACGTCGAGATCATCCCGCTCGTCGAGCCGTCCCCGGACAGCGCGCTGATCGACGGCATCGTGAATTTGCGGAATGTCTATAGCGGCCGGGCTCGCGAACTGAACGACATCGCACTCTTCACCTATTCGACGTCGCGCCGACCCAACGATGCGCTAGCCGAGCCGCTGCGCCGTGCTGGGTTCGATGTAAAGCTCATCGGCGATTGTTTCGCACCGCGCTATCTGTTGATGGCGACCGCGGAAGGTCACGCGGCCGGTAATGAGGTTTAGAGGCATTTTCAGGTCAGCGGATCCCCGCCTTCGCCGGCATCTGTGGGCCGAAGTGCAATAGCGTCAACTTCAAATCCGCTCTAAACCTCAACAAGCTCGATCAGTTCGCCAGCCGCGCCGATCACGGTCGCTGTGCGATGGTCCTTGTAGGGCGGCAATCGCGACGGCGACGGCGGCGCGATCGGTTTCAACGAAAGCCCGTCCAGCCTCGGAAATTCGAACGTCACGATCGCCATGCCCGCGGGCAATCCGCCTTGCGGCTTCGGGCGGATGGTAGCCACCTTGGGATATTCGTCGATCTCGATCAGCGACTGCCCGCCGAGAGGCACGGTGCAAAGCGGATGCTTCGTCTCCGACGAAAGGCCGTTGGCGGCGGAAAGGGCCTGGATGCGCGGCGTCGCGATCGGCCCGGGCATGTTACCGAAACAGTCGTGATAGAAACGCCGCATCGCCTCCATGTCGGGTCCGCCCAGCACCGCGATGAAGCAGCGATCGACGAAGCTCTTCGCCACCGGCAGGTCGTGCCCCGGGATCGGCCTCTGGATCCAGGTGAGATAAAGCATCTCGCCGGCAGGCCCCGTGCCCTGCATCGCCCTGATGTCCGGCAAACCATCGAGGGGCCGCGGCGGAAAGAGGATGTGAAAGGGCGATCCCTTCAGCTTCTCCTCGAGCGTGTCCGTGTTCTGCACAACGATCTCGGTCGAGTTCCAGCCGAAAGTGGTGAGCGGGCGGTAGCCCGCCGGCAACGGCTGCTGGACGAACCGGAGCACGGTCGGCTCGCCGCTCGCCGGCATCAGTACGAGGAGCGGCCGTCCCGCGACCGCCGGCGCGCCCCATCCGGCCGCGGTGTCCGTCGCCACCTCTCCGCGTTCCACGACGCGATAATCGAAATAGCGCGTGTAGGCGTCCTCGACGCGCTTGAGATCGTCCGCCGTTGTCGTGACGGCGCGGATGGGTCCGAGCATCGCAGCGTCAGTGAGCCAAGCGATCGGCGACGCGCCGACCCTTCCAGGCGCCGAACGCGAAGCGCTGAGCGCCCTTGGCCGTTCGGCCCGTCCGACTGCTGTCGACCTGGGCCGAGCCTGATCCGATCATCCGGTTGAGCTCTTCCTCGCCGAAATAGGCGAGGCTCGGGACCACGAACTGCAAGTAATCCTCGGCGGAAAATCCGGCCTCGAGGCACAGATCGCGCGGATCCTGGTCGCGGTAGGCCTTATAGAAAGGCTCGTTGTTGTAATAGCAATCCCAGTCGAGGAAAAAACGCTGATACGGGCTCATCTGCCCGTTGGGCGGCAGCTCCATATGCAGCATCAGTCCGCCGGGCCTGAGGACTCGCCGCGCCTCCGCGAAGACCTGAGCCGACGTCTTCAGCGAGAGCTCGTGCAGGAACATGGAAGAAAAAACGAGATCGAAGGATTCGTCCGGGTAGCGGGAGAGGTTTGCCGCGTTCATCTGCTTGAAGTGAACCGGGACCCCTTGCAGGCGCGCGCGGGCATGGGCGTAACGCAGCACCGGCGCGGCGACATCGATCGCGTGGGTCTCAGCCTCGGGATAGGCTTGAGCCCAGGGCAGACAATTATGGCCGACGGTGCAGCCGAGATCGAGGATCGCGCGCGGCCGAAAATCCGGGAAGCGACGGCGGACATAGTGAGCCATCGACCGGCCGATATCGTCCAGATTGTCGCCCATATAGCCGAAGGAATAGATCGCGAGCCCCTGATCGTAGAGCGCGCCGGCGGTCATTCCCTCCGGCTCGTCCTCCCGCACGTAGGAGCCGGGCATCAGATGGACATCGACCGCGGTGACGTTGCGCGGCACCTCCAGTGTCGGGTCGAGCTCTAACGAGCCTCCGGTGCCAGCGGTTTCCGCCGCCCGTCGCATCCGCGCCGCGTTGCGCGCCAGGATTGGGGCAAGCGCACGATATTTCGCAGCCTGGGCATGGACGCGCAGCAGCGAGTAGTAATTGAACATCACATCGCCGCGCATCGCCCTGTGTATTTCCGGCCCGTCCGCCGGCACACGGCCCTCCTTGCGTTCGAAGGCCGGCCTGACGCGAGTCTCATAAGCGTGGGCCAGATCGTCCGTCAGCCTGCTGACGACGAAGGCGCGCAGGCCGGCGAGGAATCTGAGCCGCGCGCGGTCCTCGGCCAAGAATTCGGGCGCCAATGCGTGCTTGAGCTGGATCTTGGCCGAAGGCGCGATGGTCTCCGGCGGCGGGCTCAGGGAGTCGGGCATTGGCAGCCTCCGAATAGCCGTGGACAGCGGCGGCATTTGTTCGTACCAATTGCCAACGTAATCATCGTGCCCTCAGGCGGCAAGCGTCTGGCCGCGACGATCCCCACTCTCCTGCCTCGATGAGGAGACCATCGACCAGGCCGCGCCGATTCAAACGCATCTTGTGGAGCCAAGCTGGCCCAAGCCCAGCCTGGCGTGGGTTTGCGTCACGCTGCTGATGCTGGCCAACGGGGTCGCGGTCCTCGACCGTGTCGTGCTGGGTCTATTGGTTCAGCCTATCGAGCGGGATCTCGGGATCGGCGATGCCCGGATGGGGTTGCTGCAGGGCTTCGCCTTTTCGATCTTCTATGGCGGGCTCGGCATTCCGATCGGCATGCTGGCGGATCGCGGCAGCCGCCGCGCCATCGTCGCCGTCGGCGTCGGACTCTGGAGCCTCGCCACCGCGGCCTGCGGCTTTGCGCAGGGTTTTGTCGCTCTCTTCCTCGCACGCGTGGGCGTCGGCATCGGCGAAGCTTCGATCGCGCCCGCCGGCGCATCGCTGATCGCGGACTATTTTCCGCCCCTCGCCCGGCCGAAAGCTTACGGCATCTACATCATGGGGACATCGGTCGGGACGGGTGCGGCCTTTCTGCTCGGCGCTTCCGCGCTGGTTCTGGTCGACCGTGTGCGGGCGCTCAGCCCGTCACTCTTCGCCGCATTTCGGGATTGGCAAATCGTGTTCTTGATCGTCAGCCTGCCGGGGCTCGCGATCGCGTTTCTGTTTCGGCTTCTCGTACGCGAGCCCCCACGGCAAGGGGCATCGGCCGTGCGCGGTCTTTCATTCGGGCCTCTCTTCAAGCAGATGCGGAGAAATGGACTCGCCTATGCAGGACTGATGAGCGGCTGCGCGCTCAATGTCCTGTCGATCTACGCGATCCTCGGCTGGTATCCGACGCTCTTCATCCGCATCCACCACTGGACGGCGGCCGAGATCGGCGGCGCGATCGGTACCTTCGGCGTGCCGGGCGGAATGCTGAGCGCGATTTCGAGCGGCTTCGTGATCGCCTGGCTGGCGCGGCGCGGGCGGCGCGACGCTCCGGTGCTACTCGCGCTCGCGACGACGCCGGCTTTTCTGGTGCTCGGTCTTGCATCCTGCCTGATTGCGAATGCGGATCTGGCCTTCATTGCTTTCGTGGCCATGGCGATCTTCACGAACTGGTCGTCCTCCGCCGTCCTCACCGGTCTCAATCAAATCACGCCGAACGCGTTCAGGGGGCAGGTCGTCGCCTTCTACACCCTGATCAACGGCATCGTCGCCGTCGGCTTCGGGCCGACTTCGGTCGGGCTTCTCACCCAATATGTCGTCGGACCGGAGCATATCGACGTCGCCTTGGCCGCCGTTCTCGGACTCTGTAGCATCGGCGGCGCATTTTGCCTGCTTGTAAGCCGCGCCGCCTTCGCGCGTGCGGCTCAGGCGGCTGCATAGCGCCCGCCCGAACGAAGCAGCTTGCGTCACTTCTGACCAGGTATATAGTCCGGACAAATGACCGGCCCGGAGGCGCGCCATGACCCCCATCATCGTGCTCTTCAACCTGAAGCAAGGCGTCAGCCCGGAAGCCTATGAAGCATGGGCGCGGTCGACCGACCTTCCGATCGTGCGAGGCCTCAAATCGATCGCAGGATTCGATGTCTACAAGAGCAAGGGCCTGCTGCGCGGCGGTGCGGCGCCTTATCAGTATGTCGAAATGATCATGGTCCAGGATATGGACGCGTTCGGCGCCGATGTCGCCAGCCCTACGATGCAGCGCGTCTCCGGCGAGTTTCGAACCTACGCCGACGATCCAACCTTCGTGCTTTGCGAGCGCCTGACGTGATCGGACCGCGATATTCCGAGCTTACCGGCAAGGTCGCGATCGTCACCGGCGCAGGGCGTCCCGCCGGGCTCGGCCAGGCGATGGCGCGAAGACTGGCCACGGAAGGCTGCAAAGTCGTCATCCACGATCTCGGCGCGGTCGCCGGCGAGACCGCGCCGGTCCACGGGGTCGGCACGCGCGACGATCTCGAAGCCGTCGTCTCGGAGATCCGCGCCGCGGGCGGCGACGCAATCTCGTTTACAGGCGATGTGCGAGTCGAATCGGAGGTCGAAGCACTGATCGCCCTTGCCGTTCGCGCCTATGGCGGGCTCGACATCATGATCAACAATGCCGGTGTCGGCTACCTATTCGGTCCGCTGCTCGAGATGAGCCAGGAGAAATGGGATACCGTGCTCGGGGTGAATTTGCGCGGCTGCTTCTTCGGCATCAAGCACGCGGCGAAACGCATGATCGCACAGGGCCGCGGTGGACGAATCATCTCGATCGCCAGCCAAGCGGCAAAATCAGGCTTCGCTTTCGCAGCCGCTTATACCGCATCGAAACACGGGCTGGTCGGATTGACGCGATCGGCGGCGCTCGAACTCGGATCTCACGGCATCACCGTCAACGCAATCTGCCCCAATCACGTCACGACCGGCCTCGGCGCCTGGCAGAATGATTTCATGTCGAAATCTCGCGGACAGACCCTGGAAGAATACATGCACCAGATGCGTTCGCGCATTCCGCTCGGACGCACCGGCTCGACCGATGACATCGCCAATGCCTGCGCATTCCTGTGCTCGAAGGACGCCGATTACATCACCGGCGAAGCGATGAATGTGTCGGGAGGAGAGGAATATCACTGACCACGGTTCCGGTGGACGACGGATGACCAAGACGCTTCTGCGCGACAAGATCAATCGCGGCGAATTCTTCGCCGCTCCGGGCATCCACGACATGATTGCGGCAGTGATTGCCAAAAAGATCGGATTCGAGATCGTCTACGGCTCGGGCTACTGGCTTACGGCTTCGGCCCATGGTCTCCCGGATGCGGGCATCGCGACCTACACGCAAATGGTCGATCGGATGGACACGCTGAAACGCACTGTCGGCGCGGCGCTTATCGCCGATGCCGATACGGGCTATGGCGGGCTGCTCAACGTCCACCACACCGTGCGCGGATATGAGGAGGTCGGCGTATCCGGCATACAGATCGAAGATCAGGAATTTCCGAAGAAATGCGGGCACACGCCGTTCAAACGGATAATTCCGCAGGACGACATGGTCGATAAGATCCGCGTCGCATGCGAGGCACGCCGCGATCCGCAGAACACGCTTATTATTGCGCGCACCGATGCCCGCGACAGCGAAGGCCTGGACGGAGCGCTCCGCCGCGCGACAGCCTATGGCGATGCCGGCGCGGATATCATCTTCGTGGAGGCTCTGACTTCGGAGCAGGAGATGCGAACCGCCTGCCGAGCGATCGACAAGCCGATGATCGCCAACATGGCTTATGGCGGAAAGACGCCAATGCTCTCGGCCGAAAGGCTCCAGGAGCTCGGCTACGCCTGCGCCATTTTCCCGGCCACGACCGCGCTCGCCGCAGCCGCGGCGATCGAGAAATCCTTAACCCTGCTGAAGGAGACAGGCGCGAATCCGGCACGCGAAATGCCGTTTTTCGACTTCATGGAATTTTGTTGCCTGATCGGCTTCGAGGAGATCTGGGAATTCGAGCGCAAATGGGGACGGCCGTAACTGCGTGATGCGCGCACGGTCGATTCCAAAAAGATCACGAAAATCAGAGAAGATCTGTTTGACAACCACCATTTGCGGGTAAGGCACAGCCAGGACTATGTCTCCGCTACGGCCGCGCCGTTCACATTTTCACGTCGAGCCTGCTTTCCCCGCATCAACCAGAGCAGCACCAGAAGGCCGGGCAGGCCGGCGAAGGTGGCAAGCACGAAGAAGCCGATCCAGCCGAAATGATCGGCCAGCCAGCCGCTGGAGGAGGAAAGCACGGTCCGGCCCACGAGCGCCAACGACGACAATAGCGCATATTGGGTCGCCGTAAATTCGCGGGAGCAGAGACCGGACAGGTAAGCGACGAAAGCGGCCGAGCCCATGCCGCCAGTCACATTCTCTGCGGCGATCGATACGGCGAGCATGACATTGTCATGTCCGACGAGAGCCAGCGCGGCGTACATCAGCGTGGACACGTTCTGCAGCACGCCGCAGATCAGCAGGCTGCGAAAGAGGCCCCACCGCGCGGCTGCAGCGCCGCCTAGCGCCACGCCCACCATCGTCGCGATAACGCCGAACACCTTGCTGATGGACGCCACCTCGCTCGCGGTGAATCCCAGCGAGACATAGAGCGGGTTGGCCATCACGCCGGCCAACGCGTCGCCGAACTTGTAGAGCACTATGAAGAGCAGAATTGGCAGCCACGCTCCTCGGCCGAAGAAGTCGCCGAACGGAGCGACCACCGCCGTGTTGAGCCAGTCCAGCATGCGCTCGACGCGACTTCCGCCGGCCGGCAGAACTGCAAACGGCGCTTCGGGTTCAGGCGTCAACCACACGGTGATCATGCCGACGCCCATCAGCGTGGCCATCAGCGCGTAGGCGAAATGCCAACCGCCGAATGCCGACGCGTAGAGCGCGCCGGCCGACGCCGCGATCATGCCGAAGCGATAGCCCCATTGCGTCGCCGCGGCACCGGCCCCCTGCTGCTCCGGCTTGAGCAGCTCGATGCGATAAGCGTCGATCACGATATCCTGGCTCGCCGACAGAAAGGCGACGATCACCGCGATGAGCGCCATTTTGCCCGCGCCGACTATCGGATCGCCGAATCCCAGCAACAGAATGGCCGTCGCGAGCGCCGTTTGAAGGAGCAACGCCCAGCTTCGACGTCGCCCCAGCCAGCGCGTCAGCAGCGGAAGCCTCAGCCGATCGATCAAAGGCGACCACAGGAATTTGAAGCTGTACGGGATGCCGACCAGCGCGAAGAGGCCGATCGCGGTGCGCGACACTCCCGACTGAGCCAGCCAAAATGACAGCGTCCCAAGGGTAAGCGGTACCGGCAGACCGCTCGAAAAACCCATGAACAGGATCGCGAGCAATCGCGGCTCGCGATAGGTATCAAACATCGGGCGCCAAAAGCTCACTGCGCTAACGCTCCGTACGAGGCGGCTGGCATAGGAAGCCGCCTTGGACACGCATGCAAAATACACGAGGAACGGGGCACATATTCGGCTCGAGCCTATCGGTTTTCTGGCCGCGGAGGACAGCTCGTATCAGGTCGCCCCACTTGTCAATCGCCGCTGTATCCAAGCGGGGCCGCTGCAACAAGATCCGCTCCGAGATTTAGAGCTTCAAGCAGGCCGGTTCACTCCACACGCGGTACGATAACAACGTCTCGGCGGATTCACGGAAAGCAAACGCATTCGAGTCGAATTGTCGTGGCTCTCAATCAGGCTTCGGCAATCGCCTCGACGGAGCTGCGCGCGGCTGCAATGAGGTGGGTTCGGCAGCGATACGTCGCTGTCGACGGATCAGTAGCAGCCGGCCTGCCGCGCGCGCTCGCGGACGAGCGCCAGCACGATCTCGCAAATCGGTGCCGGTCGGCCCGTCATGGCGCCAAGCTCGACGACCGCGCCCAGCAACGCATCGATCTCCATCGGCCGGCCGCGTTCCAGATCCTGAAGCATCGAGGTTTTGTGCTCACCGACCTCGGCCGCGCCGTTGATGCGCTTCTCGACGTCGATCGGAAAACGCACACCCAATGCCTCGGCGACGGCCGCCCCTTCGACCATCATCGTTCGCGCGATGGCGCGGAGATCGGCCGCGCCTGTCAGACGAGCGAGTGTCGCACCAGTCAGCGCGGAAAGCGGATTGAAGGCGAGATTGCCCCAGAGCTTCACCCAGATCTCGTCGCGAATCCGCAGCCGCACCGGCGCCTTCAGACCGGCTGAGATCATCAGTTGCGACAAGGCCTCCGCACGCGCGCTTCGGCTGCCATCCGGCTCGCCGAGGCTGAAGCGATCGCCATAGCCATGCTCGATGACGCCCGGCGAGACCACTTCGGCCGCCGGATACACGACCGCGCCGACGACATGCCGGGGCGGCAGGATGTCCCATAGCCGGCCGCCGGGATCGACGCTCTCGACGCGCCGGTCGCGCCAGGGTCCCTCGAGCCCATAAAAATACCAATAAGGGATACCGTTGACCGCCGTGACCAGCATCGTGTGATCGGTCATCAACCCGGCGATCTCGGCGGCCGCGCTCGGCAGACCGTGAGCCTTCAACGTGACGATGACGACGTCATGCGCCCCGGCTTCCGCTGCGCTGCCGACCGCGCGCGGACGCACGGTCACGGTTTCGCCACCGCTCTTCAGCGTCAGGCCATTCGCCTGCATCGCGGCCAGATGCGGCCCGCGCGCAATGAAGGTGACATCGGCCCCGACCGCGGCCAGCTTGACGCCGATCAGACCGCCGATTGCGCCGGCGCCGAAGATCGCGATCTTCATCCGGCAAGGCCCAGCTTCTCGGCCAAGCCGATGCGCTGCAGCTTTCCGGTGGCGCCCTTGGGAATCTCGTCGAGGAAGAGGATCGTCCGCGGCACCTTGAACGGCGCCAGCCGCGCGGCGGCGAAATCCTTCAGCTCCTGCTCGGTGGCCTTCGCATCGCTCTTGAGCACCACCGCCGCCGCGACGTCCTCACCCAGCTTGTCGTGCGGAACGGCAAAGGTCACGATCTGCGCCACCGCGGGGTGATCCATGATCACGACGTCGACCTCGAGCGGGCTGATCTTCTCGCCGCCGCGATTGATCAGCTCCTTGAGCCGCCCGGTCAGCCGCAGATAGCCTTTGTCGTCGAGATAGCCCTGATCGCCGGTGCGGAACCAACCATTGGTGAAGGATTTGGCGTTGGCCTCCGGATTGTTCTCGTAGCCCGCGGTAACGTTGCGGCCGCGGATCACGACTTCGCCCAGATCACCGGCCGGCCGCAGCGTGCCGGCTTCATCCATGATCGCGATCTCGGGACCGGCGGCCATCCCCACAGAGCCGGCGAAGCGCGCTCCCGGCGGCAACGGATTCGACGCCATCTGGTGCGACGCCTCAGTCATGCCGTAGGCCTCGATGACCGGAACGCCGAACGTGCTCTCCAGCGCCGCCATCACTTGCGGCGGGAGCGATGCGGACGATGAGCGGATGAAACGCAGACGCCCGGCGTCGATGCCGCCCGATTGCCGCTGCGCCATGCCCAAGATCGCCTGGTGCATGGTCGGAACCGCCGTGTACCAGGTGGGGCGGATCGTGGAGAACCAGCCGAAGAACTTGAATGCGTTGAAGCCCGGCGTGCAATGGACCGACCCGCCGGCGGCGAGGCTGGAAAGCACCGCCGCGATCAGCCCGTGAATGTGGAACAGCGGCATGATGTTGAGACAGGCGTCGTCGGCGGTGAGCTTCAGCGTACGGCGGATATTGTAGGCGGACGCAGCAAGATTCTTCTGCCGCAGCGGCACGATCTTGGGGCGCGCCGTGGTGCCCGACGTGTGCAGGACCAGCGCGACATCGTCTGGTTCGGCATGACCACTTTGTTTGGCCTCGACGGCGCCCCCCTTGGGAGGAACGAGGTCGAACAGGCCGGCGGCCGCGCCCTGCGGGACGGCCAGTTCGACAATCGGAATGCCGCGCGCCGCTGCGACGCCGCGAGCCGGACTCTCCATGCCTTGCAGGATGATCAGCGCGCGCGCGTTCAGATCCGATAGATAGAAATCGAACTCTTCTGCCCGATAGGCCGGGTTGAGCGGCGCGGTCGTGGCACCGCAGGCGACGGCGACGAACGAGGTCGCCATCTCCGGCCCGTTCGGCAGCACGATAGCCACCCGATCGCCGCGGCCGACGCCCATGCGGTTGAGCGCCGCCACAGTGCGACGGACAAGATCGCGCAGCCCGCCATAAGTGAGGCTCGGCCGGTCGGGTGCGCCGATCGCGACGGCGGCGTCGGGGTGACCTTCGAACAGGCCCAACAGGGTGTCGGTTTCACTCATGCTCATTGTCCCTCTCCGCACGCGCCCGCGAACGGTCGCTCATCGCGCGCTCCCGCCATCCTGCCGAGCGTCAATCCTGTTCTCAAGAAAGGAGGCGCGGCACCGAGGCAAGGTCGACGGTGAAACGCCCCTCGCCGGCCTCGCAGCCGCCGCGCGCCTCGGCGCGCGTTTGCACCACTGCGTTCTTTCCGAATCCCGGAACCTTGGGCCGCTGGCCCCGACGAGAGAGCCATAGGCGCAGCAGGTGTCGACGGCGCTGCGGCTCCGGCCAGTCCGAGAAGCCGGTCCGCGAGTGCAGCGCCGCATAGTTGGAAAGCCATTGAATGTCGCCGGGGCGGAAATCCATCGCGATCGCCATGCCCGGCTCGTTGGTGATCTCGTCGAACAGATTGAGCGCCTCGATCTGCTCCGGCCTGAGCTTCGGCACCCCGGGATAGGCCTGGGCTGTGAAGATGTAGGTCGAACCGGCGTACATGCTGAACACGCCGTCGGTGATGCTGATGATCGGCGAGGTATAGGTATTGGCTGGCGACTTATGGTCCTGCCGGCGCCAATCCCAATGGAAAGGCTCGAGGAGCAAGGGCGCCAGATCGGGACGGCGGCGCAGGATCTCGTTGTAAATCTCGGCGCCCGAAACCAGGCATGAAGCGCCGCCCTCCTTGGCCGGCTTGAGGCACAGAAGCGCCACGACATCCGAGCTGTCGGAATGATAGACCAGCTCGTCGCGCACCTTGGAGGAGAGCGCGGTCGGGTCGGCCATGGTCTTGTCCGAAGTCGCATAGACATGGTCGATCAGATCGCCCATCTCGTTCTGCCGGATCGGGTCGCCCATATGGAGGCCCAGTATGTAGTAGATCGCCGCCGAAAGGGCGTCGGAGTAAAGATGCGTGCGCAGACCCCTGACCAGAACGAAGCCGCGGCCCAGATCGACGTCGCGGCCCCATGATTCGACCGCTCCGGCACATGCGTCGAGCGGATAGTCCGAAGCCTGGACGAAGCGGAGATCGGGATTCTCCTCGACAAAACGCGTGCCCAGCGCTTCCAGCTCCGCAATCTCGTCCTTGTCGAGGCGGTAGATCCAATCGTCGGACGCGGACAGCCGATCGCCGCGCCACGCGGCTGCAGTGGTAACTGGTTGGAGGGCCATCGCCTGAATTTCTTCCCCCACGATCCACCTCTTGCGAGGAATAGCTTGGATTATAATCGGAGGAGCCCGGGCGGCTCTTGCCCAGCGCCGAACCAAGCGTTGTCTGCCCGCGCTCGCAGGCCTCCTCGCGGGCAGTTTGGCCTCGCCAGCGGCTTTGGGTCGAGGCTATAAGCCTCAAGGATTGAAGCTGAGAGGCCCGCCCATGGACCAGAACGACGTCGAGATCCTGGAACGGCGGACCGCCTATCAGGGCTATTTCCGTCTCGACGATTATAAGCTCCGCCATCGCCTGTTCTCCGGCGGCTGGAGCGCGCCGATCTCGCGCGAGGTCTTCGAGCGCGGCCATTCGGTCGCGGTGCTGCCCTACGATCCGGCGGAGGACTCGGTCATCGTGATCGAGCAATTCCGCGCCGGCGCGTTCGCGGCCGGCATCAAGCCCTGGCTGACCGAGTGCGTCGCCGGCATCATCGGGGATGGGGAGCAACCCGAAGCGGTGGCCCGGCGCGAGGCGGTGGAGGAGATCGGGCGCGGCCTCGGACGGATCGAGAAGATCGCACATTTCATCTACACGCCGGGCGGCAGTTCGGAGCTTTGCTGGCTGTTCGTGGGCGAGGTCGACAGTCGCGGCGCCGGCGGCATCCATGGGCTGGCCGAGGAGCACGAGGACATCGCGGTTCGCGTGATCCCGGCCGACGTCGCGGTGGGCTGGCTCGACTCCGGCACGATCGACAATGCCGTGATGCTGATCGCGATCTCCTGGCTCGCCCGACACCGGCGGCGCCTGCGCCGCGAATGGTCGGAGACGCCCCGGTGACCACGGCTCTGGTTTCGACCGCCTGGCTCGGCGACCATCTAGGCGACCCAGGCATCATCGTGCTCGATGCCACTTGGACGGCCAAGGGAGTCGAGCCCAACGCCGCGGCCCTTTTCTTACAGGCCCACATCCCCGGCGCGCGACGGTTCGATGTCGATCATGTCGCCGACCTCGGGTCCGCCCTGCCCCATATGCTACCGACGCCCGAACATTTTGCGGCGGAAGCCGGCCTGCTGGGGATCGGCGACGGCGATCTGGTCGTCGCCTATGACGCGACCGGCATCGCCAGCGCCGCGGCCCGGTGCTGGTGGATGTTCCGGATCTTCGGCCATGAACGGGTCGCCGTGTTGGATGGCGGTCTGCCCAAATGGGCCGCCGAAGGCCGCCCGGTCGCGACAGGAGCCCAATCGGCGGTCGCGCCCAAGAGCTTCATCGCGCGCTCTCACGGGAGCCTCGTTCGCAGTCTCGATGCCGTAAAGGCCATCTCCGAGCGTGGCGGCGCGACACTGCTCGACGCCCGATCCGCCGGCCGATTCGAAGGCACGGCGCCCGAGCCCTGGGCCGGCGGTCGCGGCGGCCACATTCCGGGAAGCCGATCCCTGCCCTTCACGGAGCTGATCGACCCCGACCGCAAGACGCTGCTTCCGCCCGAGCAGCTGCGCGAGAAGCTCGCGTCGAATGATGGGCCGATCGTCGCCAGCTGCGGCAGCGGCGTCACCGCCTGCGTCATCGCGCTGGCCTATCACGAGGTTGGACGGCCGGACGTGGCCGTCTATGACGGCTCCTGGGCCGAGTGGGGCTCGCACCCCGAATTGCCCGTTGCCCAAGGACCTCGATGACGAAGACTGATCGCGGCAAATCCCGGCGGCCCGCCACCGTCGCTGCGCATGCCGGCTTCGATCCGGCGAGCCATCACGGCACGGTCAATCCGCCGGTCTACCGCACATCCACCGTCCTCTTCCCGACCGTCGAGGCTCTCGAGCGCGGCGAGACCAAGCCGTTCGAGGGCATGCGCTACGGTCGGATCGGCACGCCGACCAGCAAAGCCTTCGAGGACGCCCTGGCGGCCTTGGAAGGCGGGCATAGCGCTGTCGTCGCCAACTCGGGCCTCGCCGCCTGCACGACCGCGCTCCTATCCTGCGTCAAGGCCGGCGATCATGCGCTGATCACGGATTCCGTCTATGGCCCGACGCGCGCCTTCGCCAGTCGGATGCTGACGGCGCTGGGCGTGGAGGTCGAATATTATCCGCCGACGATCGGCGCCGGCATCAAAAGCCTGTTCAGGCCCAACACGCGCGCCGTCTATCTCGAATCGCCGGGCTCTTGGAGCTTCGAGGTTCAGGACGTTCCGGCAATCGCGGAGGCCGCGAAGGCGCAAGGGTCCAGCGTGCTGATGGACAATACGTGGGCGACGCCCGTGCTTTTCCAGCCTCTGGCGCACGGCGTCGATCTGTCGATTCAGGCCGTGACCAAATACATATCCGGCCATTCCGACGCCATGCTGGGCGCGATTACCGTGCGCGACGCCGTGGGGTTTCAGCGCCTCAAGACCACCCAGATCATGATGGGCCAATCGGCGGGGACGGAAGAGCTCTATCTCGGCCTGCGAGGCCTGCGCACGCTGCCCGTCCGGCTGGAGCGCCACGGCCGAACCGGGCTGGCGCTCGCCGAATGGCTGGCCGGACGGGACGAGGTGATCAAAGTCCTGCATCCTGCCCTTCCAAGCGATCCCGGCCATCACCTTTGGAAACGCGACTTCGCCGGCTGCTCCGGCCTGTTCGGCGTGCTGATCAAGCCCTACGACCGCGCCGCCGTGACCGCGATGGTCGAGGGGATGAGCCTGTTCAAGATGGGCTGGAGCTGGGGCGGCTTCGAATCGCTGATCGTCCCCGGATTCCATCTTCCGCTCCGCACGACCGGCACGTGGCCCGAAGGCGTGCTCCTCCGGATACACGCCGGCCTCGAGGACCTCGACGATTTGAAGGACGATCTCGAAGACGGCTTCCGAAGGCTCGCGAAAGTGGCGGGCTAGTCGCAGGCCCCTTCACGATCCGTTAGCCTTCCTTGCTCATAATCCCGCCTGTAGGAGTCTGTCCGGGTTCCGGGTGGACCCATCAACCTTGAGCGGGTCTTGCGGTAGAGAGCAATGTCGATCACCAGTCTGAGCGGCCTCAGCGGCATGCCGTCGCTCTTCATCTTCGATACGGAGGTGCAGAAGCAATCGGCCCCGCTCACCATGACCGCAAATGACCCGCAGGTGAAAGCCGACGTCACCTACTTCACCTCGCACATCGCGAAGCTGAAATCCGTAAACGATTTCCTCAACGACCCCAAGCTGGTGAATTTCGTGCTGACGGCTTTCGGGCTGCAGAGCGAGACGAGCGCGATGGGCATCGTCAAGCAGGTCTTGACGCAGGATCCTACGTCCAGCACATCGCTCGCCAATCAGCTCGCCGATCCACGCTGGCAAAAGCTTGCGACCGCGCTCGATTTTTACCATCGCGGAGTCGCGGGCCTCCAGGCCTACACTTCGACCACTTCGCAGAAAATCGGCTCGGGCTCCTTTACTTTCACGCTCAACACCAGCCCGAACTTCAAGATCGGCCAGACGGTGACCTTCGCGGACTCAGCCCATCCGCGGCAGAACTTCCTGGTCGGGTCGGTGACGGCGATCAACGGGTCCTCGGTCACGCTCAGCGTTCAATCGGGCATCGGCGCCGTCGGCTCGGGCACGATCGCCAATTGGACGGCCTACGCGAACAATGCGAAATCCGGCGGGACGACGACGCTGCCGAGCACGGTCGTTCAGAACATCGTGCAGCAATACACGACGGCCCAGTTCGAGAATAATCTCGGCCAGGCGAGCACGCCCGCGGAAGAAGCGGCCTATTTCCTGCGCAATATCGGCGGCGCGACGTCCTATTACCAGATACTGGCCGACCCGGTTCTGCTGAACGTCGTCGAAGGCGCGTACGGAATTCCCAAGAACATCGCCGTGCAGCCGATCGCGGACCAGGCGCATCTCCTTCAGTCCCAGTTCGACATCAAGACTCTGGAGAATCCGAACGCCACCAAATTCGCGAACGCCAATACGGACCAAACGACGCTGCAAAATGTCGGCCAGGTGACCTCGGCCGCGCAATCGGCCGTGCAGAGCGTGGTCTCTCAGATTCAATCGATCGTGCAGCAATATGAATGGTTGCCGGGTGTCACGGATCCGAGCGGGAGCAACTCGGCCGCGATCGCCCTGCAGCAGAATTCGGTGCCGGTGCTCGCGCAAGCCTCCGGGCTGATCGGAGCCGCGAACACGGCCCTCGGCAGCGCGTCGAGCGCGCTCGCGACATTAAATCAACTCGTGACGCAGGCGCCCTCTGCCGACAGCACGACGCTCGCCACTTACAAGGCTCAGTTTCAGCAGCTGACGGCGCAGATCCAGAGCAACATCGCCAACGCGAGCTACACGAGCCCGGCGACTGGAACGACCGACAATCTCTTGACGAACGGTTCTCTCAGCCTGTCGGCTACCGTGAAGACCGGCGAGACGATCACGTTCAACGGGATCGGCATGGATACGTCGACTCTCGCATCGCAGCTCAACGCCGCCAACACCGCCTTTCAGAGTATGACGGTGGGCGGGACCGTCGATCCAACCGTTTCGTCCAACCTGTCGTCCGCGGGCTCTACGGTAAGCACGACCCAAACCCAGGTGACGGGCCAGCTTCGCAACTGGAATCAGGCGGTCCAGGACAGCGGCACCTTTGTCGCGGCACTGAGCAGCGGACCCTTGAACGCGGGCCTTGCCGCCGGCCAGGACGCGCAATCGCGGATGACGACGATCGGCGGCGACATTCAGCAACTCCAGACGCTCGCCAACGAATCGGCCGATCCGAGCTTTAGCGGCGACCGCACCGCGCTGAACACGCAGGCTCAGACGCTGATCAGCCAGATCAATTCGTCGATCTCGACCCAAGGCACGGGCATTTCCGACAATCTGCTCACGGCGTCGCAGACCTATTCGCTGATCGGCAGCGATTCGCTGACAATGCGAAGCGCGGCGCTGAACACGAGTATTACCAACAACCTGACGGGCACGGACATCAGCACGCAGTCGGGCGGTCAATCGCTGCAGAATCTCATCACGAACACGCTCCAGCCGGCGCTGCAGCAGGCGCAGGCGCAGATGTCGACGGACGTGAACACGGTCAGCACGACGATCAACACCTTCGATCCGCGGGCCAAGATCGACACGCAGTTAAAGAAGCTCGTCTCCAACATGTCGACTATCGAAGCGTCCGCGGGCGTGAACGGCCAGAACCTGATTGCGACGAACGCTCAGACGATGGGCGTGTCGCTCAAGACGACCGGGGACAATTTCACGATTCACGCATACGGCGACTTCGACTCGCAGGTAACCGGCGTCCTTCAACAGGCCGTGACCGCCTTATCGACATCGAGCACTGCTCCGACCAGCTTGCTGCAGCAGGCCTTGGGAAACGCGGAATCGGTTCAGACGGAGTTAAACGGAGACGTCGCAAACCTGACGCCCGATCAGAACAAGATCAATGCCCTGGTAACACAGCAAACCCAGCAGAACACCGCCGCCCAAACCGATCCCTACACGCAGGCCAGCGCGGCGGCGCAGCAGCTGGTGCAGCGCTATCTGGCGCTGCAGGACGCGCAGAACTCGACCTCCAGCCCAAACGCCTATTTGCTGACGCTGCTCGGCAACGCCACGACGCAAGGCGTCGTGAATATCGACCTCAGCAGTCTCAATCTGACAGCCTGACGGCACTATTTTTGCGGAGTCACAGGGACCGAGTCCGGGCCGCCGGCATGATTGGTTGCGGTTGCCGCCTGCCCGGTCGCTTGGGCGCGATAGGCCTTGATCGTCGCCTCGCGCGGGAACTGCACCAAGACTTTGCCGGTTTGGGGATCGCGAATCTCCCACACAGCGATCTCCGTCTGCGGATCGATCCGCACGACGGGGCTGAAATAGGACGGGCTCTTGGGTTTGGGAGCGTCGTTCGGCGCGGGCGCATGCGCCGCCTGCTGCGTCGCGATATCAGCCGCCTGAGGAAGTCGGACCGATGGCGTTAATGAGATCGTCGTCATTTCCAACTCGCGAACATTCTGGTCGCAGGAAATTGACCGTTTTGGCCAGTTCAATCGAAGCATATACCCCAAAGATTAATGGGTTGTAAATGATCTCTAAAATCGACGATCAATATTAATTAAAATTAATCGCAATTATTGACTTAAAAAAATTTGATTTAATTTCTATTATTCTATTCACTTTCAGCCATTTAGTGATCTTTAAGTGCTGAATGTCACAGTCCCTCCGAGATTTCGGTACCCCACAACTCCGAGCAAATGATCATGGCCTATATGAATGAGCGAAATGGGCTGAAATTGCAGGCCGACCGCGGCATTACTCCGCTGACCGAGGCGGACCTGCCTCCGCCAGACACCAAGCGTTGGGTCACGCGGCGCAAGGCCGTCGTTGTTGCCGGCGTCCGTTCCGGTCTCATCAGCCTGGAAGACGCCTGCCGGCGCTACACGCTCTCGGTTGAAGAATTCATCTCCTGGCAGAGGCTGATAGAGAAGCATGGCGTGCCCGGCCTGAGGGCCACCCGGATCCAGCATTATCGCGATCACTGATGCCAGGGAGAGGAAAGCCCCGGACCAACCTTCATTGCTTCGATAGAACTGCTGTTAACAGATTGATAATCCGCGCTATTCGCCACTAGGCAAAATTTTCCTCCCTTAACACGTTCTTTACCCAAACACCGCCAAATTCATCCCTGACGCGGCCCTTCCGGCCCGCGACGTCACTCGGCATGCGAGCGGGGGAACTGGCTTGAACTCCTACATCCAGACATTGCGGAATTTGGGCGCCGCCAGGCTTGGCATCATGGCGCTGGTGACGCTCGGGGTGGTCGGGTTCTTCGTCTATCTGTCCACGCGGCTTTCGAGCGGCGACATGTCGCTCCTTTACAGCGACCTCGCCCGCACTGATTCCGGCGCCATCGTGAAGAAGCTGGACGCGCTTCACGTGCCTTATCAGGTCAACCCCGAAGGCACGAACATCATGGTTCCCTCCGACCAGGTCGGAAAGATCCGCATGGAGCTCGCCACGGACGGCCTGCCCGCCGGCGGCTCCATCGGATACGAGATCTTCGATCAGCAGCCCGCCTTCGGCACGACGAGCTTCATGCAGAACATGAACCAGCTGCGCGCGCTCGAGGGCGAGCTCTCGCGCACGGTCGGCACGCTCGCGCCGGTACGGCAGGCGCGCATTCACCTGGTCATGCCGCGCCGTGAGCTCTTCAGCCGTGACGAAAATCCGGCCAGCGCGAGCGTCCTCCTCCAGCTCCGCCCTGGCGCGCAGCTCAGTCGCGAGCAGGTCAACGCGATCCGCAATCTGGTGGCCGCGGCCGTTCCGCAACTCAAGGCCGACGCCATCTCGATCGTGGACGATCACGGCAACCTCCTCGCGCGGCCGAGCGAAGGAGACACCGAGGCCGATCTCGCCCAATCGATGGAAGAGCGCCGCCGCGCCTTCGAGGCGCGGCTATCGCGGACGGTCGAGGATCTGGTCGGTCGGACCGTCGGAGCGGGCAAGGTGCGCGCCACGGTCACCGCCGACATGGATTTCGATCGCGTGACAACGAACACCGATACCTATGATCCCGACGGCCAGGTCGTGCGATCCACCCAAACCGTGCAAGAAACCAACAATTCCGAAGATTCCGCCGAAAAGAACTCGGCAGTCACCGTCAACAACAACATTCCGGGCGGTCAAGCCCAATCGGGCGCGGGCGGCAATTCGAGCAAGGTTCAAGGCAACCGGCAGGAAGAAACGGTCAATTATGAGATCAGCCACAAGACGGAAAACCATGTCCGCGAAGCTGGACAAGTAAAGCGACTGTCGGTCGCGGTCATCGTCGACGGCACCTATGCTGCCGGCGCGGACGGCAAAGAGGTATACCACCCCCGGACCGATCAAGAAATCCAACAGATCACGCAGCTCGTGAAGTCGGCGGTGGGCTTCGAGGCCAATCGCGGCGATTCCGTTGATGTCTCCAACATGCAGTTCGTGCAGGAATCGAGCGAGCTCGGCACGGTCTCTCCCGAGACGTCGCTGCTCGGATTCAGCAAGCACGACATCATGCATCTCGCCGAAGTCGCGCTGATTGCGATCGTCGCCGTGCTCATCCTGCTGTTGATCGTGCGTCCGCTCATGACAAGGTTGCTCGCGAGCGCTCAGCTCGAGCCGCAACCCGACGGTCAGCAGCCGCTTCTCGCAGGCCCTCGCCAGGGCGTACCCCAGCTTGCCGGACCGACCGGATCGGCACTGGCTCAGGCTCTCTCGGACACAGAGAGCGAAGAGAACGACAGCATGATCGACATCACCCAAGTAGAAGGCCGCGTGCGCGCTTCCTCGATCCGGAAAATCGGCGAAATCGTCGAGAAGCATCCGACCGAGGCGGTCTCGATCCTCCGTGGCTGGATCTATCAGGAATCGTAAGGAGGACATAGAGTTGGCGTCCCCTCGCATTCGTGAAGATATCCGCGGCCTGTCGGGCCCGGAGAAGGCCGCGATTTTCATGCTGGCACTGGGCGACGACCAGGCGACGCGCCTGTTCGCCCACATGGATGACGACGAGGTGCGCGAGATCGCCCAGACGATGGCCAATCTGGGGATGATCAGCTCGAACGTGGTCGAGCGGCTGTTTCATGAATTTGCCGAACAGATGTCATCGACCGGATCTCTGGTGGGTAGTCTGGCTTCGACCGAACGTTTGCTCATGAAGGTCATGGGCAAGGAAAAGGTCGATTCGATCATGGAGGAAATCCGTGGTCCGGCCGGTCGCACGATGTGGGACAAGCTGGGAAACGTGAACGAAAGCGTGCTCGCGAACTACCTAAAGAATGAATATCCGCAGACGGTTGCGGTGGTCCTTTCCAAGATTCGCCCGGACCACGCCGCCCGCGTGTTGGCGCAATTGCCCGAAACCTTCGCCATGGAAGTGGTAATGCGGATGCTGCGCATGGAGTCGGTGCAGAAGGATGTGCTGGACGACGTCGAACGCACGCTCCGCAATGAATTCATGTCGAACCTCGCGCGCACCAGTCGCCGCGACGCGCACGAGATGATGGCCGAGATCTTCAACAATCTCGAGCGCTCGGTCGAGAGCCGATTCCTTACGGCGTTGGAAGAGCGCAACCGTGACTCGGCCGAGAAGATCAAGGCGCTGATGTTCACCTTCGATGATCTTCAAAAGCTCGATCCATCAGGCATCCAGCTCATCATCCGCTCTGTCGACAAGGCGCGGCTACCCATCGCCCTCAAGGGCGCCAGCGACGCGGTCAAAGAGCTGTTCTTCTCCAATATGTCCGAGCGTGCCGCCAAGATGCTGCGCGAGGACATGTCCTCGATGGGCCCGGTCAGGCTGCGCGACGTCGAGGAAGCGCAGCAATCGATGGTCGTGCTCGCCAAAGATCTGGCCGCCAAGGGCGAGATCGTGCTGGCCGACGGCCACGGCGAAGACGAGCTGGTTTATTGATCATGGTGCGCAATATCCGAAAGTTCACCTTCGACAGCTTCGTCGATTTCGATCGACTGCCCGAGCCGACGGAGGAACATCCTGAGGCCGAAGCGCAGCCAGTCTATAGTCAGGCCGAGATCGACCAGGCGCGAGCAGATGCCTTCGAGGAAGGCCGCACCAAAGCTCTCGTCGATTATGAGAATACGGACGCACACCGGCTCACGAGTGCGGTCGAGAGGCTTGCCGACGGCATGGCGCGTCTGGGTGCGGCGGAAGAGACGCGATCACGCGAGTTCCATGCCTCGGCGATGAATGTCGCGATCGCGGCCATTCGCAAGATCATGCCCGAGCTCGCGAGGCGTTTCGGACAGCAGGAAATCGAGGCTGTCATTGCGACCGCTCTGACAGATCAGCATGACGAGCCCAGACTCGTCTTCCGTGTCCCGGATCCCCTGTTCGAGCCGGCCGCGGAAAGGATCGCGGAACTCGCGCGCCAGCGTGGCTATGCCGGGAAGACGGTGATCCTGGCGGATAGCACGCTCGGGCCCTCCGAGTGCCGTATCGAATGGGCGGACGGCGGCGTGGAGCGGTTGACGGACCGTACGCTGGCCGACATCGCCCATGCTATTGCGCGGCTCGTCCAGACACCCCCCAACCCAGCCATCTCGCCAATCGAGCAATAACGCGGAGAGACCATTATGACATCAACCGAAAACCTGCCCCTTGACGATTTGAACGCCGACATCGGCGCGCCAGCCGGCATGGTCGAGGTGCGCGAGAAGGATCTCGACGCCATCTATGACATTCCGGTGCAGATCTCGGCTGTCCTCGGCAAATCATCGATGCAGGTCGCCCAGCTTCTAAAGCTCGGCCGAGGTGCCGTCGTCGAGCTCGACCGCAAGGTCGGTGAAGCCATCGACATTTATGTCAACAATCGCCTGGTTGCCCGCGGCGAGGTCGTCGTCGTCGATGACCGGCTCGGTGTGACCATGACCGAAATCATCAAGTCGGACCGCGGCTGAACCGGTCGCCAGTAACGAGAATCGCCAGAGCGGAGAAGAGCTATGCGTCTTATGATTGTCGGCACGCTGCACGGCTATATGAGCGAGGCGGGACGAATCGCGATGCAGCGCGGTGCAAAAGTCACCCACGCGGAATCGATCGCGATGGCTATGGCTGCGCTCCGGGCCGGCAAGGGCGCCGATCTTTGCATGATCGACGTGAAGCTGGACGTCGCTCAGCTCGTCGATAATCTCAAAACCGAGCGAATCGTACTGCCGGTCGTCGCCTGCGGCGTCGGCACCGACGCTTCCGCGGCAGTCAAGGCGATCCGCGCCGGCGCCAAGGAGTATATCCCTCTTCCACCCGACGCCGAGCTGATCGCCGCCGTCCTAGAAGCCGTCGCCGAGGAAAGTCACTCGCTCATCTGCCGCGACAAGGCCATGCGGCGGGTCCTCCAGATCGCCGACCAGATCGCGCCAGCCGAAGCCACCGTGCTGATCACCGGCGAGAGCGGCACCGGCAAGGAAGTTCTGGCGCGCTATCTTCATCGCAAGAGCCGCCGCGCCGACGGTCCGTTCGTATCGCTCAATTGCGCGGCCATCCCCGACAATCTGCTCGAGAGCGAGCTCTTTGGTCACGAGAAAGGCGCCTTTACCGGCGCCGTCGCGCGCAGGCTCGGCAAGTTCGAGGAAGCCAATGGCGGCACGCTGCTGCTCGACGAAATCAGCGAGATGGACCCGCGGCTTCAGGCCAAGCTTCTGCGCGCCATTCAAGAGCGCGAGATCGACCGCGTCGGTGGGAGCGCGCCGGTCCGCGTCGATATCCGTTTGTTGGCGACTTCCAATCGCGATCTCGAAGCCGAAGTGCGCGCCGGCCGCTTCCGCGAGGATCTGTATTTTCGTCTCAACGTCGTCAATCTCCGCCTGCCGGCACTCCGCAACCGGCCTGAGGACATACCGGCGCTTGCCGAGCACTTCGTGCAGAAATATTGCGAGCTGAACGGCCTCGGACGGAAGACGATGTCGCAGGACACGTTGGCACGTCTGACGTCCCTGCCCTGGAGCGGCAATGTCCGCGAGCTCGAAAACACCATCCATCGCGCCGTCCTGCTGTCGCCGACCGACATGGTCGAGCCGGACGCGATCACGCCGCCGGGCGGAAGCGACCCGTCAATCGATCAGAATGGACAGGCCGACGGAGTTGCTGGCGCCACGGTCCAAGCGTTCATCGGTCGTACCGTCGCAGAGGTCGAGCGCGACCTCATTCTCTCCACACTCACCCATTGCCTCGGCAACCGGACTCATGCCGCGACGATCCTCGGCATCTCGATACGCACGCTGCGCAACAAGCTGCGGGAATACACCGACCTCGGGATCCGGGTCCCGATGCCGGGCGAAGGCGAGCGCATGGCGGTCGGCGCTTGAACCGATAGAGAAAGCGACGCGGTACGGCAATGACCGATCAATCCAACATCGTCGCTGACGCGCCGAAGGGGGGCCTCGGCGGTTTCGACTTTGCACGGCTGACCGAGGCGATGCGGCGCGGGGACGTCGCGCTCGCGATCGGCGTCGTCGCGATTCTGAGCGTCCTGTTCCTGCCCATGCCGAGCTGGCTGCTCGACATGTCGCTCGCTCTGTCGATCACGGTCGCAGTCATCATTCTGATGACCGTGCTGTTCATTTCGCGTCCGCTTGACCTGTCGTCCTTTCCGACCGTTCTTTTGATGACTACGCTGCTCAGGCTGTCGCTCAACGTGGCCTCGTCGCGACTCATCTTGAGTCATGGACATGAGGGCACCGCTGCGGCCGGCCATGTCATCGAGGCCTTCGGCGCCTTCGTGATGAGCGGCAACTTCGTCATCGGCGTGATCGTATTCGCAATCCTTATGGTCGTGAATTTCGTTGTCATTACGAAAGGCTCCGGACGAATCGCGGAAGTCGCGGCGCGGTTCAGTCTCGACGCCATGCCCGGCAAGCAGATGGCGATCGACGCCGATCTCTCCGCGGGCTTGATCGATGAGTCGATCGCCCGCGCCCGCCGACGCGAGCTCGAGGACGAAAGCGCGTTCTACGGAGCCATGGACGGCGCATCGAAATTTGTCCGCGGCGACGCCGTCGCCGGCTTGATCATTGTCTTCGTCAACATCATCGGCGGCATGGTTATCGGCACGCTGCAGATGGGGCTGACCTTTGCCCAGTCGGCGTCGAGCTACACGCTGCTCACCGTCGGCGACGGCCTTGTGACCCAGATCCCGGCGCTAATGGTTTCGATTGCGGCTGGCCTCCTGGTATCCAAAGCCGGCATGCAGGGCACGACGGACAAGGCCGTGTTCGGCCAATTGTCGGGACACCCGGCAGCGCTCGGCATGACCAGCGTGCTGCTCGGCATAATGGCGCTCCTGCCCGGCCTTCCCATCATCCCTTTCGCGGCGCTGTCGGCCGCTGCCGGTTATGCAGCCTACATTCTGCCGAAGAAGCGGGAAGCCCAGGCCACCGCGCTGGCGACCGCCTCCGCGGCTCCCGCGCCGATCGCCGATGAGCCGATCGCGACCGCGCTCGCCATCGACACGATCAGGCTCGAGCTCGGATATGGACTCCTGCTGCTCGTGAATGGCGAAAGCGGCAACCGCCTCACCGACCAGATCAAGGCGCTCCGGCGCCAGCTGGCGGGCGATATGGGTTTCGTTCTGCCTTCGGTTCGCATCCAAGACAATCTGCAGCTCCCGCCCAACACCTATGTCCTCCGAATCAAGGAGATCGAGGCGGGACGCGGCGACATACGGCCGCAAATGCTGCTTTGCATGGATCCCCGAGGCGAGCAGATCGCGCTGCCCGGCGAGGCAACGCACGAGCCGACCTTCGGCCTTCCGGCCATGTGGATACCCGCGACTTATCGCGAGGAAGCGCATTTCAAAGGCTATACGGTCGTCGATCCGGCGACCGTGTTGACCACGCATCTGACGGAAGTGGTCAAAGACAATCTACCCGAGCTCCTGTCCTACACCGAGACGCAGAAGCTGTTGGACGAGCTCGACCGCGCGCATCAGAAGCTGGTCGGCGACGTGGTCCCGTCACAGATCACCGTGACAGGCCTGCAGCGCGTGCTCCAGAACCTGCTCGCCGAGCGCATTTCGATTCGCGACCTGCCGACCATCCTGGAAGGAATCTCCGAGGCCGCCGGCAACACCCGCAATGTCAACTTGATCACCGAGCATGTCCGCACTCGCCTCGGTCGTCAGATCTGTGACGCCAATGCCAACGCGGCGGGGGTTCTGGCGCTGGTGACGCTCTCGCCCGAATGGGAGACCGCTTTCGCGGAATCGATTATCGCCAATGGCGAGGACCGCCAATTATCGATGGCGCCCAGCAAGCTGCAGCAATTCATCGCTTCCGTGCGCTCGACCTATGATCGGTTGACCGCCGGCGGCGAAAATCCGGTGCTTCTCACGAGCCCCACGATTCGCCCCTATGTCCGATCGATCATCGAGCGGTTCCGGCCGACGACGGTCGTCATGTCTCAGAACGAGATCTATCCGCGCGCACGAATCAAAACCCTTGGGCACATCTGAGGCTGACAGTCATGCTGACGGTGCCGCCCGTTCTGACTATCGAGCCCACGAGCTACGCGCCCGGCTCGACACCGCAGCAGCCGAATCTGACGCTCGGAACCGGGACGATCACCGCCGGCCCGGACCGCATCTGGGATCTCGTCCGCCCCGTCACGCTCGATGCTACCCAGGCCTATCGCGACCAGGCGAGCGGGCAGATAGCTGTCCAGACACCCATCGGCACGATCTTGGTCCAGACGGCCGATAGCAGTGTGCCGCTCGGTGTGCCCTTATCGCTCAAGGTGACGCCAGGTGATCCGCCGCTTGTGACCTTCTTGCCGTCGCAAGGCAACGCCGGCGGCAGCGATGCCGCCCGACAAGACCCGATCGGAGAGAATGCACCCGCCGTCCTTGTCTCGGATGCCGTCGCATCCTCCGAATCTCTGGCACCAGGACAAATCATCACCCTCACCGCCATCGCTCAACCAGGCGACCAGCCTCCCGGCGTTACATTGGACGCAGAATTTCTCCCGACGCTCGCGCAAGCTTCACCGGCATCGGCGCCTCTAGTCATCGAACAGACCTATGGGGCGGCCGTCCGCGAGGGGCAGCCCGTGCCGACTTTGTCGACGCCTGCGCAGCCGGCCGCGCAGCAACAGCCGGCACCGCTATCCTCGCCGACGCCGACGACGTCTCAGCCCGGAGCGATAGAACCCTCACTCGCTCAAGCAACGCTGCAGGCCGAAGCGGTCGCGGTTTCGATTCTTTCGATCGCGGAGGGTGCCGCGGCCACTCCTCCCCTGGCAGGCACACCGATCCTCGAAGCCCCCGCGCTTCCCGCTTCCGGGTCAGTAGGGTCGAGCGCGAATCGCTCATCGGACCTGACGGGGCTGTCGTCGGCGCTCGCCGCTCAGTTGCCGCCCGACGATCCAGCCTTGCTCATCGCGCCTGGGCCGACGAGTGGCGTTGGCATTCCGACGGAAGAAGAAGCTAGCATTTCGATGCGAGTCCTGGCCGTGGTTCCTCCGGACGCGCCGATGCCGCTTGTTCCACCCGGCGCGATCGTCGCCACCGTCGAGGGTTCGACGCTTGCGGGACAGCCGATCTTGCAGAGCGACGGCCACAACCTCGTCGTGGATGGCCGCGCCTCGATTGCGGCCGGCACGCGCATCATCCTCGATCCCATCGTCTCGACAAGCGCCCGGGGCGCCGCCTTGCCTCCGCCGCTCGATCCGATCGCAGGCCACAGTTGGCCGGCGCTGGCAGCCGCCCTACCGGCCCTCGCGTCCACGCATTCCGCCTTGTCCGAAATGATGCGGCTTGCGATTCCGCAGGAGGGTCCGCTGCTCGGCCCTGTGCTGCTGCTCTTCGCCGCCTCGCTACGTCGGAGCGATGTACGCGGCTGGCTCGGCGATGGGCCGCTCAACGAGCTGCAACGCGCCGGTCATGACGATCTCGTCCAGGCCCTTCGTTCGGATTTCGAGCGAGCTTCCCAGCAATCCTCGCAGGCTCTCGGCGATGGCTGGCACACGCTTCCCATCCCGATCTTCGCCGAAGGCATGATGTCTCGCGTCCAACTTCATCTACGACGGTACAAATCTTCCGGCGACAAGGACGGAAGCGGCCAGGAGGGCGACCAGAACGACGTGCGTTTCATCGTCGAAGCCGAGCCGAGCGCGACGGGTCCGGTGCAGCTCGACGGTCTGGTGCGGCGGCCGCGGGACGCTCCGGCGGCGCTCGATCTGATCGTGCGCAGCCAGATGCCGCTCGCGCCCGAGATGCGCAATGATATCATGGGCCTGTTCTCGAATTCTCTCGCTGTCACCGGCCTCAAGGGCGGGATCGTGTTTCAGGGCGGCATGAATTGGGTCAAAGTCGCGCGAGACCGCGCCTCGGCTTCGAACGTCATGGCCTGAGCGCGTTGACCGACTTGTCGTTTCGAGCGAATTCTGACACCTGTTGCGCACCGATGCTTCCGGCGAGGTCATGATGTCTGCGACGATTTACCCAATCATCCTGTCGGGTGGATCCGGAACGCGCCTGTGGCCCTTGTCGCGCGATCTGCTGCCCAAGCAAATGCTGCCGCTCGTCAAGGAGCAGAGTCTCTTGGCCGAGACTGCGCAGCGCGTCTCGGGCGATCCGTTCGCCAAGCCGATCGTGATTTGCAACCAGGAGCATCGATTCCTGGTGAGCGAGCAGCTCGCCGCGCTCGGCATCATGCCGGAGGCGATCATCGTAGAACCGATGGGCCGCAACACAGCGCCGGCAATCGCGGCGGCGGCTGCGTTGCTGACCGCCCGCGATCCCGAAGCGGTTCTGCTGGTCCTGCCTTCCGATCACGTCATTCGCGACACGGCTGCCTTCGGTCGCGCCGTCGGCGTGGCGGCCGGCGCCGCCGAAGCCGGCCATCTCGTCACATTCGGCATTACGCCGACCGGGCCGGAAACCGGCTACGGCTACATCCGCAACGGCTCGGGGCTCGACGCTCAAGATGGCGCCTTTCGCATCGAGCGCTTCGTCGAAAAGCCGGACGCCCACACTGCCGCGTCCTATGTGGCTCAAGGCGACTGGAGTTGGAACAGTGGCATGTTCGTCTTCCCGGCCAGGCTGTTGCTCGACGAACTCGCGCGCTTCGAGCCGGAGATCGTAACGGCGGCTGCGGCGGCCGTTACGCGCGCGCAGACCGATTCCGTCTACGTCCAGCTCGACCGCGATGCTTTCGCCGACGCCCCGGCGAAATCGATCGACTATGCGCTGATGGAACGGACAGAGAGGGCCGCGGTTGTGCCCTGCGCGCTCGGCTGGAGCGATGTCGGCTCCTGGTCCGCGCTTTGGGAGCTCGGCGATAAGGATGGCGGCGCCAACGTCACGTTGGGCGACGTGCTGACCGAGGACACCGCAGGGTCGTATCTGAGGAGCCAAGGACCGCTTCTCGCGACGCTCGGATTGAAGGATGTGATCGTGGTCGCGACCGGCGATGTCGTGATGGTTGCGGCCAAGGATCGGGCGCAGGACGTGAAGACCCTCGTCAATCGCCTCAAGGACGCGGGCAGGCCCGAGATCGTCTCGCATCCCGTGGTCAACCGTCCCTGGGGAACCTATCAGACCGTGGATTCGGGTCCGGGCTTCCAGGTGAAGCGCATCACCGTCAAGCCGGGCGCGAAACTCTCGCTGCAGAAACACGCAAAACGGGCAGAGCACTGGGTCGTCGTAAACGGCATGGCGCGGGTGACGCGGGATGACGAGATCCTGATGCTCGGCGTCAACCAATCCACCTTCATTCCGCTCGGGGCCGTGCACCGCTTGGAAAATCCGGGCACCGAGCTTCTGGAACTGATCGAAGTACAGTCGGGTAGCTATCTGGGCGAGGACGACATCGTTCGCCTGCGCGACGATTACGGGCGGAAATAGCCTGCCACCCGACCGCGCTTGGCAACGGATCGGTAACCAAACGAGATTAATGGTTCGGGATCGTCCGACCGGCGGCTCTTGTCGCCGGTCCATCCGGAGATCCCCATGAAACCAGACGACCTCATTCTCGTGACCGGCGCCGGCGGCTTCATCGGCGGTGCGCTGGTTGCCGACCTTCGCGCCCGGGGCCACAGCAATATCCGGGCCGTCGACTGCAAGCCACTCTCCGAGTGGCACCAGGAACTCCCGGAAGTCGAGAATCTCCGCCTCGATCTTCGCTATTTCGATACCTGCCGAACCGCCGCCAGGGGCGCCAAACAAATCTACAATTTGGCTGCCGATATGGGCGGCATGGGTTTCATCGAAACCCATAAGGCTGAATGCATGCTGTCGGTGCTCATCAGCACGCACATGCTGATGGCCGCCCAGGTTCATGGCTGCGAGCGGTTCTTCTATTCCTCCTCCGCTTGCGTCTATGCCGCCGAGAAACAGACAAACGCGGCCGTCCTACCGCTGAAGGAGAGCGACGCTTATCCGGCCAACGCCGAGGACGGCTATGGCTGGGAGAAGCTTTTCAGCGAGCGCATGGCGCGGCATTTCCGCGAGGATTATGGCCTCGTAACCCGTGTCGCCCGCTACCATAATGTCTATGGTCCGCACGGGACCTTCGACGGTGGCCGCGAGAAGGCTCCGGCCGCGATCTGCCGCAAGGTTATCGAGGCCAAGCTCTCCGGCGCGCACAAGATCGAGATCTGGGGCGATGGCGAGCAAACCCGCAGCTTCATGTATATCGACGATTGCGTCCAGGGCACTCAGGCGATCATGGCAAGCAACATATTGGAGCCGATCAATCTCGGCAGCGACGAGCTGGTCACGATCAATCAGCTGGTCGACATCGTCGAGAAGATCGCCGGAATCAGACTCCAGCGCAGCTACAAGCTGGACGCTCCGAAGGGCGTGCGTGGCCGCAACAGCGACAACACGATGATCCGGAGCAAGCTTGGCTGGGCCCCTTCGATCCGGTTGGCTGACGGGCTTGAACGCACCTACGCCTGGATTTATGACCGGATGGTCGCTGGCCGCCCGTCCGAAAGCCGCGCCGCGGCCGCTTGAGGCATGATGGAAGCGACCGAACAAACTCGATTTTTCCCCGACGGTCGCTTCCGCCTCGCGCTCGCCCAACTCGACCCGACCGTCGGCGACGTGGCGGGTAACGCTGCGCTCGTCCGCAACGCGCGCGCGAAGGCTGCGTCGGATGGCGCACACCTCGTCGTCTTTTCCGAGCTTGTGCTGGTGGGTTATCCACCCGAGGACCTGGTCCTGCGGCCGAGCCTGCTCGACGCCGTCGACAGCGAGCTCGCCGCGCTGGCCGAGGAGACCGTTGCCGGGGGCCCAGCGCTGCTGGTGACCGCTCCGACCCGGGCGGCCGGCGGAGTCCAGAACGCCGTTTTTCTGCTGGCCGACGGCGCCATCCAGGCCGTCCGGGCGAAGCATGAGCTGCCCAATTACGGCGTATTCGATGAGAAGCGAGTCTTTCTTCCCGGCCCCGTCAGCGAGCCGATCGCTTTTCGCGGCCTTACCTTGGGCGTGCCCATTTGCGAGGATGTCTGGTTCGCCACCTGCCCCGGAGCTCTTGCAAAGGCCGGAGCCCAAATTCTGATCGTGCCCAATGGCTCACCTTTCGAGCTAGGCAAAGTGGGGCAGCGGGTCGCGCTGGCTAAGGATCGGGCTCGCGAGACGGGCCTGGCGATGGTCTATGTCAACCAGGTCGGCGGCCAGGACGAGCTTGTGTTCGACGGCGGCTCCTTCGTCACGGACTCGGACGGAACTCCGGTTGCCGCCCTCCCCGGCTGGGCGGAAGCCGTGGTCACACTTGAATTCGACATCGGCTCCGGCCCCCTTACCCCTCTCCGGTCGTCCTCCGCCCCCGCCGCGGCTTTGGAAAGCCGCATCACTCGACCTTTCGTCGATGGCGCCGCCAATCCCACGGAAACCGAACTCGAAGAGATCTACGAGGCCATGGTCTTGGGGCTTCGCGACTATGTCGGTAAGAACCGGTTTCCCGGAGTCGTTCTGGGCCTGTCGGGCGGCATCGATTCCGCCCTCTCGGCCGCCGTCGCCGTAGATGCGCTCGGCGCCGACCGGGTGCATTGCGTCCGCCTGCCGTCACGCTTCACCAGCGATGCCAGCCAGGACGACGCCGAGGACTGCGCGCGGCTGCTAGGCGTGCAACTTCTGACCTTGCCGATTAAGGACGCGGTGACGGCGCTCGAAAACACGCTGGCACCAGTCTTCGGCAACCGCGAGCGCGACATCACCGAGGAGAATTTGCAGGCCCGCGCCCGCGGCATCCTGCTCATGGGCCTCTCGAACAAGTTCGGCTGGATGGTCCTCACCACCGGCAATAAGTCCGAAATGTCGGTCGGCTACGCGACACTCTACGGCGACATGTGCGGTGGCTATTCAGTACTCAAGGACGTCTACAAGACAACCGTCTTCGCGCTGTCGTCCTGGCGCAATAGCCATAAACCCCGCCTGGCGCGGGGCCCATCGGGCATCGTGATCCCGGAACCCATCATCCTGAAGCCGCCGACGGCGGAGCTCAGACCCAACCAGAAGGATCAGGATTCGCTGCCTCCCTACGACGTGCTCGACGCCATCCTGATCGGGTTGGTCGAGCGGGAGCAGCCGGTTGAGGCGATTTCCGCCTTAGGTCACGCGCCGGCGACGGTCAGGCGGGTGCAGCACATGCTTTACCTCGCCGAGTACAAGCGCCGACAAGCGCCGCCCGGCGTTAAGATTTCGCCCCGTAATCTGGGACGCGACCGTCGGTTCCCCATCACGAACGCCTTCCGCGACCAGTGAACGCGCCGATGTGGTATCTATCCTCTCTCGTTTCGACAGCGGACGCCCGACCATGAATCTCATCGTCGACAACAAGGAAACCCTCGCGATGCGACCCCCACTAGGCCCCGCCGTCAAGGTCTCGGTTGCCATCCCTTGCTACAATGAGGAGGCGAGCCTGCCGGAGCTTCATCGCCGGGTCACGGCCGTCTGCCGTGAAGTCGCCGGCGATGCCTACGAGATGATCCTGGTCAATGACGGCTCGCGCGACGGCACATGGTCGGTCATTTCCAAATTGGCTACGGCCGATTCCCATGTTCGCGGCATAGATCTTTCGCGGAATTTCGGTCATCAGGCGGCCTTGACGGCCGCGCTTACTCTCTGTGCGGGCGAGCGAATCTTCATCCTGGACGCCGATCTGCAGGATCCGCCTGAGCTCTTGAAGCCGATGATGGAGAAGATGGACGCCGAGGGCGCCGACGTTGTCTATGGCAAGCGGCGAAGCCGAGCCGGAGAGACCCAGAGCAAGAAGCTGACGGCGATGATCTTCTACCGGCTGCTCGGAAAGTTGATCGATTTCGAGATCCCGTCCGATACGGGCGATTTCCGGCTTATGACGCGCCGCGTGCTGGAGGCCTTGCTGTCCATGCCCGAATCGCATCGATTCATCAGGGGCATGGTCGCCTGGATCGGCTTTCGCCAGCTCCCGATCGAATATGACCGGCAGTCGCGATATGCGGGCGAGACTGGCTATACCTTCGCCAAGATGCTCAATTTCGCGCTGGACGCGATCACGGCCTTTTCCGCCCGTCCGCTCCGGCTTGGGCTCTATGCGGGGATGGCGCTCGTCGGCCTCTCGTGGATCGGTATCCTTTACTCCCTGGTCTCATGGCTTTTCTTTGCGACGACGCCCGGCTGGACCAGCTTGATCATCGTCGTGATGTTCATGGGCGGAGCCCAGATTTTCATGCTGGCGATGATCGGCGAATATGTGAGCCGTACCTTCGTCCAAACCAAGAACCGGCCGCTCTATCTGCTGCGCGAAGTCGTCGGCTCGCCCGTGGCGAGGGCCAAGCCGGAAACCACCGAAAGTAGCACAGCCGCTTAAAAGCCCAATCAGCTTGCCCTCCCGGAGCACATCCTGTAAGGTCACTGTACACAAGGGTCAGACAGAGCATCTGATTCTCAGCTCCGTGATCATGGTCCAGAGGTCGTCGATGCCGCTGCCGGCATCCACATATGGCGCTGCCTACCTGCTCCGGCCGAGGCCGGACGCAGGCAGTTCCGCCTTGGCCCTGATCGAAATCGACATGCCGCGGCCGCACGGTCGCGGCTGAGCCGCGCAACAGCCGAAATCACTGCCATGCCCCTGGAAAAACCTGTTCCGACCATTCGCCACCTCATGAACAACGTGGTGGCCTGGACCAACAATGTCGCCGAGATCTGGGGTACGACGAGCGGAAATGCCGTCTCGACCGCGCGCAGGCCGATCAGGGTCGGGACGATCATCATCGCCGTCACTTTCCTGGGATTTGGCCTCTGGGCCGCCATTGCCCCGATCGGCAGCGCAGCGATCGCGCCCGGCGTCATCTCGGTCGAATCGGGTCGCCAGACGATCCAGCATTTCGAAGGCGGGATCGTGAAGCGAATCCTCGTCACCGAAGGCTCTCGCGTGAAAGCGGGGGACGTTCTGATCGAGCTTGACGGCACGCGCTCGCAGGCCGAACTCGGCCTCGTCCTCGGACAGCTCTATCTCGCCGAAGCGACGCGGGCACGTCTCGTTGCCGAGCGCGATGGGCTCGCCGAGCCCGATTTTCCGTTAGAGCTCAAGCAGCACGCGGAAGATCCGGAAGTCGCGGATTTGATGACAGGACAGAAAAATCTGTTCAATGCGCGGCTTGCGGTCATCAAAGGGCAGGAGAGCATCCTCCAGCAGCAGATTGCCCAGTACCAGAAGCAGATTGAGGGCTATCGCTCCATCGAGGAATCCAAGCTTTCCCAGCTCAAGCTGGTCAAGACCGAGCTCAACGACCTCTCGAGCCTCCTGGACCAAGGCTATGTGACTAAATCCCGAGTGCTCGCGCTGCAGCGCGACGCGGCGCAGCTCGATGGCGACCGTGGCCAGGCCTTAGCCGAGATCTCCCGCGCCGAGCAGGGAATCGGGGAAGCGAACAGGCAGATCCTGCAGCTCGAGCGACAGCATCAGGAGGATGTGTCGAAAGATCTGCGGCAGGTCGAGGGGCAGCTCGACGACCTTCAGCAGAGGCGAATCGCAGCCGCCGACGTGGTCAGCCGTCTCGAAATCCGGGCACCGATCGACGGAACGGTCGCTAATCTGAACATTCACACGGTCGGCGGCGTTATTTCTCCTTCGACGATCCTGATGGAGATCGTTCCCGACAAGGATAAGTTGGTGGTCGAAGCTGAGCTCAATCCGCGCGATATCGATACGGTGAAAGTCGGCGATCAGGTTGCGCTCAGAATCGCGACGGCCGACTCCAGACTTACTCCTGTCATTTATGGCATGCTGGACGAGATATCCGACGACCGTGTGATGACCCAGCAGGGACGCGGGGCATACCGGGTCAAGATCTCGATTCCGCCCGAGCAGGCGGCGCGCCTTGGCGATCAGAAGCTCCATGTCGGCATGCCCGTCGAGGCGCTGATCACGCGCGGCTCGACAACTGCGCTCCACTACGCGCTCAAACCTTTGCTCGACAGCTTGTCCCGATCCTTCCGCGAGCGGTGAGCCTCATGGCGCGACCTGGAAGAGCCCCCTGGGCTTTGCTGGCCTTTGCCATCTTGATTGCGCCCTGGTCGCCGGCGAGAGCGCAGAGCTTCACCGACGCGCTGGTGTCGGCCTACCAAACCAACCCTGCCTTCCAGGCCGATCATGCCCGGCAACGGGCGCTCGACGAGGATGTCGCGCGGGCGGCGGGCGGCTGGAAGCCGCAGGCGGCGCTGAACGGAACCTACGGCGATGGAAGAGATCAGATTTATTCGCAATCTAGTTCTGAAATTAACCCGTTCACCGGACAGGTGATCCCGATTCCTGGCCACCTACATCAACACATCATTCCGGAAACCTATAGCCTGCAGATCGTGCAACCTATTTATGACGGCGGCCGAGCATCGGCGGACGTGGACCGGTCGAAAGCGACGGTCGTTGCCGGCAAGTCGCACGCGGTCTCGGTCGAGCAGTCGACCCTCGGCGATGCGATCCAGACATATTACGACCTCTATCGCGATCAAGCCCTCGTCGGCTTGGCGAAGCAGGACGTCAAATGGCTCCAGGATGAAAAGAAGGCGACTGACCAGCTCTTTGCGAAACAGCAAGTGACGCGAACCGACGTGGCGCAGTCCGATTCTCGTTTAGCGCAGGGCATCGCCCGGCAGGTCGCCGCACAGGGCGCCGTGGGCTCGAGCGAATCCGCGTTCGCCCGTGCGACCGGTCTTTATCCCTCCCCAAACCTGCCGGCCCCGCCGCCGTTACCAAAAGCGCTTTTGCCGAGTTCGCTTCAAGAGGCCATGTCCCTTGCCTCTCAGAATCCGACGGTGCGAGAGGCGGAGCACGCGATCAAGGCCGCCGAGGCCGATGTCGATTTCACAGCCAGCGCACTGAAGCCAACCCTGTCCCTTCAGGCGAGCTCCAATTATCAGAGCGAGACCAGCGAGAAGAATTTCGCCCAACGATATAATGAAGTCATCGCCGCCGTAAGCATTCCAATCTACACGGGGGGCACCGACTATGCCCGTGTCCGTGAAGCGAAGAACATCCTCAACCAGCGCAAGTTCGAAGCTGACGATGCGCGACGGCTGGCGGTGGATCGGGCCAAGCGCGCCTGGGAGGATTTGACCTCTACCCGTGCCCGCATCGAGTTCCTGAAGCAGCAGGTGAAATCGGCCGAGATCGCGCGCCAATCGATCATCACCGAACGCTCGGTCGGCACCCGAACGACCTTGGATCAGCTCATTTCCGAGCAGGATTGGGTCGACGCCGACACGGCGCTTATCCAAGCCCAGCACGACGAGGCGATCGCCACCTACTCCCTGCTCTCCGCAGTCGGAAGGCTAACCGCCCGGACACTGCATCTCCCCGTGGCGCTCTATGATCCGGACGAAAATTACAATAAAGAGTCGGGACGCTGGTTCGGCACGGATATTCCCGAGCAGCAAGTCCCGATACCGCAAGCCCCATAACGGCGACCGCCGGGGCTACGGCGTAACCCACGCCGACAATCCGAAAGAGGCGAGCCATGGTTAGTCCCGTCAAAGGCCGCGCGCTCATCACCGGAGTCACCGGACAGGATGGCGCTTACCTATCCAAATTCCTGATCGACAAAGGTTACGAGGTTTTCGGGTTGCTCCGACGATCGGCCTCGGCTGACGTGATCGGCGAGCGGCTCCGCTGGCTCGGGATCTTCGACAAGGTCAATTGTGTCGACGGCGATCTGCTCGACCTGTCCTCCCTGATCCGGATCATCCAAGACCTTCGACCGGCCGAGATCTACAATCTTGCGGCGCAGAGCTTCGTCAAGACCTCATGGGCGCAGCCGCTACTGACCGGCGAGGTGACCGGCCTCGGCGCCACCAATATGCTCGAGGCGGTCAGGCTCGGCTGTCCCGAGGCGCGCTATTACCAAGCCTCCTCGTCCGAGATGTTCGGCAAGACCGGCGTGCCGGTGCAGAGCGAGGATACGCCCTTCTATCCACGGAGCCCTTACGCCGCCGCCAAGCTCTACGCCCATTGGATGACGATCAATTACCGTGAGAGCTTCGGCCTGTTCGCCGTCTCCGGCATTCTCTTCAACCACGAAAGCCCGTTGCGCGGCATCGAGTTCGTCACACGGCGGATCACCGACGCCGCGGCGCGGATCAAGCTGGGCAAGCTCGATAAGCTCTCGCTCGGAAATCTCGATGCGAAGCGCGATTGGGGCCATGCACGCGACTATGTCGAGGCAATGTGGCTGATGCTCCAGCGTGACGAGCCCGAAGATTTCGTGGTCGCGACCGGCCGCTCCACTTCAGTGCGCGAATTCTGCCATCTGGTCTTCGATCATATCGGCATGAGCTTCGAGGATCACCTTCAGATCGACCCCAAATTGCTGCGGCCGGCAGAGGTCGACGCGCTTTGCGGCGATGCCTCGAAGGCCAGGGCGAAGCTCGGTTGGGTCCCCGGCACCTCGCTCGAGCAGATGGTCGCCGAGATGGTCGAGGCCGATCTGGTTCGCCACCGCGCCTCGCTCGCCGGCTTCAACTGAAAGCTGCTCTCATGGCGCGGATCGTGTTGATTACCGGCGCCTCGGGATTCGTCGGTCGTCACCTCGTGTCCGCCCTCCGGGCGGCGTTTCCGGACACGCGCTTGATCCCGACATCGAGGCGTACCGGGATCCGCGTGGGTGGCATCGATGCCGTTCCGCTCGCGCTGGACAGTGCCGAGGAAATCCGGGCCGCGCTCGAGGCGTTACGGCCGGACGCAGTCATCCACCTCTCGGGGCTGGCCTCGCCGCGCGAAGCCGCATCCGATCCCGACCTGGCAAAGCGCGTCAATTGCGATCAGGCTTTGCGGTTGGCCGAGAGCGTCCGCGATCTCCTTCCCGATACGTTCTTCCTCTTCATATCCTCCGCCGCGGTCTACGGCCGGTCGGCCAATGCGCATGCGATGCTCGACGAAACCGCGCCGCTGCAGCCGATCGACCCTTACGGTGAAAGCAAGATGGCGGCCGACATCGCGATCGGCGAGATGGCGGGATTGAGATCGATCCGCCTGCGCCCCTTCAATCACACCGGGCCTGGACAGCCGCGCGGTTTCGCGATTCCGGATTTCGCGAGCCAGATCGCGCGCATCGAGGCCGAAGGAGCGGGCGCCGGCCCGATCCGTGTGGGCTCGCTCGACGATGCGCGCGACTTCCTGGATGTCCGCGATGTCTGCGGGGCCTATGTGGAGGCGTTGCGCCGGGCCGAGACGCTGGCGCAGGGAATCGTGCTCAACATCGCGTCCGGCGTGCCGCGGCGGCTGGGCGATGTGCTGGAGCGGATGCTGACGCTGTCAGGCGTGAAGGCCGCTATTGAGGTCACCCGGGCGGCACCGAAGCCGCACCCGATCCCGTCGCTTTGCGGGGACGCATCCAAGGCGCGCGCGCTGTTGGGCTGGAAGCCGGCGGTGCCATTCTTCGATCAGACGCTGATCGACACCATCGACTGGTGGCGCGCGGAGATCGCCCGCGAAGGCGATTAGATTAGAGCGTCGCCTGAGCGAGGTCGATGACGCCCAGGATCTTCATCACGCCGCCGCTCGCCAGCTCCACCGTGGTCGCGCCCGACAGCGCGGCGGCGCTGGGCGTAATGCCGAGCTCGTGGTCGGAGACCATCAAAACGCCCTGCGAGAATTCGAAGAACGGCAGATGGATCGCATTGCTGTCGAAGACGAGCAGGCGCGGATGTACGCCGCTGCTGCTGTAGTCGTTGATCGCGGCCATCAGGTCCGCGGCCGGGACGAGCGTGGGGTTGCCCTGCAGCGGATGGTTCGATTCGGCATAGGTCATGATTTGCGCCATGCCGGTATCGGGATTTCCCGTGAGCCAGATGGTCTGGGGCGTCTGCGGATCGGGCGCGGGAGCGACGGGTGTTGCCGGATCCTGGTGCTGCGGCTGCGGGTTGGCCGGTTGCAGCGCTCCGGCGTGAGGATCTGCAGCGGCAGGCGTGCTCCCGTCGGCCGGAGGCTTTGCATCGGCTTCGGCCGTTCCGGCGGGCGGATTTGCGCCATCGGCTCCCGTCTGCCCATTGCCGCCGTTATTGTGGTGCCCTGCCTCGAACAGCTTGAGCGGGTCGTTGGTCGACAGCGTGCCCTGCCCCAGCAGGACCGTCAGCGCCACCGGCGAAACCTCGCTCATGTCGAAGGAAGCGGGCGCTGCGCCCTGCGGCGCGGCGGTTGTGGAGGTTGCGGCCGTCGTGACACCGGTATCGATGCTGGCCGGGGCGGTCGTCGCGACGGGAATATGCTGCAAGGGGAAGATGAAATGCTGATCGGCGACGGCGGCGGCATGGACGCTGTCGGAGACCGGAAGCACGGGGGACAAGTCGACCGACGGCGCCTCGTGCGTCACGGTGGGCGCCGCCGCGGCGATGATCGGCTTTGACTCGGCGGCGGTCGAGCCTGCTATAAGCGCGCCGACCCAGGCCTGGTAACTCGACTCCTCCACCGGCTGCGGCGCGGGGGCCGAGCGGTCCAGCGGCGTCGACAAGGTCGAGGCCGGGTCGGCGATCGCCAGGCTGGCTACCGGCGTGGCGACCGGCGCCACGACCGCCGCGCTCGCGGGGAGGATGTCCTCGATCCCGTGGCTCTGCGCCGTGGTGGAGATCAGGCTCATCGCCGCCGCCATCAGCGCGGCCAGCGCGGCGGGCGCCTCGGCATCCGTCATCGGAGCCGACTGGTTCGCGGTCTTCGAATGGCCGGATCCGTCGGCGAGCGACTGGAAGAAACCGCCGATCACGGCTTTGAACGCCGCCAGCCCTTTCGGAGCGGCGCCCGCGTCATGGCCGCCGTTCAGCGTGACGATCGCCGCCTGAAGGTCGTGGGCATCCGCCTTTTGGGCGAACAGAAGGGCGGTGGCGACGAAGGCCGCGAGGACCATGATCGGATGCAGCGTCAGCCGCGAGCCGGCCGTGTTCAGCGGCAGCTTCAGCGGCTCGTACCGAACGATCGAGTCGATGACCTCGCGGAAATTCGTACCCTTGAAGGTCTGGTCGATCGCGACGCTGCTGGCGACGAACAGGCCGTTGATCCGCGCGCAATGAACGATCACCTCGCCATTGTCGGCGCGGCAGAAGGCGAACCAGGGCTCGCCCTCGTCCGACATGCCCATGTCGGTCTCGATCGGCAGCCCGGCCTTTTTGAGGATATCGACCGCCCGATAGAGCTCGGCCAGCTCGTGATTTTGCCAGGGGCGCTGAGGACTTGGCCTGAAGGCCTCGAATGCGACGACTACGGCGCTCATGTCCCCCCGAGTGGGTCCCTGTTTCAACCGGTTGAATTTGTTCTACACGCTGTCCGGCTAACGTGCAATTAACCTTACGCCGCCGCTTCTCCCTGACCAAAGAGCAGACGGTAGGTTTCCGGATCGTAAAAGCGCAGCAGATTCCGCACGAATTCCGCCGGATTCACGCCCAGAGCATGGGCCCAGCGCTCATAGCGGTCCGGCGGGATGCGGCCGCGCCCGACCTCGAGCTGGGAGATGAAGGTGTAATAATCGACCCCCACCCGCTCGGCGAGCTGACGCTGCGTCAGGCCGCGGGCTTCGCGAAGCTCCTTCAGCCACTTGCCGGCCTCCCGGCGTAGCTTCTGGACGTCGTGCTGGGCGCTCTGTTGTGGGTGGGCATACATGGGCAAAGCTCGCATCCGCTATCCGTCAAACGCCCATTGTACAGCAACTTCCAAACCCTGTACAGCGATTACTGTTGGAACAGAACGTGATTCGCGGATCTGTCAAGATGCGAGCTTCTCCGGCGCCGAACGATTTGGCCACCGAAGCCAATCGGTTGCAACGCCCAGATCCCATTCGGCCGCCGTCGCCGACTGATCGAGCAACGCCAGGACCTTGTGCAGCTCCGCCCGTCCGATCGTGAGGGCTGCCGCCGGCTCGGCCGCCGCGTGGAAGACGAGGCGAAAGGACTCGGCGGTGAAGCTGATGTCGACCTTCGCGAGCAGCGCCGCGCTTCGCTCGACCGGCTTTGCGTCCGGTCCGGCCCCGGCGGCGGGCTCCGGCCGGCTGATCGCCGACAGATGCTCGAACGCGATCACCTCCTGGCGCATATCGGCCGGAGTCTTCGAAGCGATCGGGCTCGAGCGCTCCAGAATGTCCATGATGGCGCTCCACAGGCGTCGCGTGATCCGCCGCGTGAGCCAGAGCCGGCATTGCCGCTCCGCGCCGCTGAAATCGATGAAGATCCGATCCTCGTTGTCGTCATAGCCGACGGCGATGCGCGTGGCTTCGAGCATCAGACGAAGGGCGTCGCGATGTTGCCGGCCTTGGCGCTCGCGCGCGCCTGCAGCCGGGCGAGCTGGCCGAGCGAGAGCAGCTGCGCGTAGGCGAAGCCGAGCGCGCCGCTCCGTCGCAGTCCCAGGAACGCATCGTCGGCGAGCGCGGCGAGCTTGGCTTCGTTGATCGTGAAGAGACCGCCGAGCGGCTTGGGCTCGCCGCCCGCTTCGACGACCTGGAGCGGCAGCGGATCGAACAGGTCGAGATCGGCCATCGATTTGACGAGCGTCGTCGTCTGGGCCGCCCTGACCTCGACTTCCGTCAGGAATTGGATCGCGCGCGCGATCGGGCCCGATGGCTCCGCGCCCTGGTCGCCGAACAGGGGCTCGCCATCGTTGGACGACAGCATCTCCTGCTCGACCATCAGCACCGGCTGGCTATCGGCCCCCTCCCCGCTCCGTCCGAACATGAAGGGGTAGCGGCGCAGCATCGCCGGAACATAGAGCCCGAGCCACCGGCCCTCGTCCGACACGAAGAGATTCTGGCCCTGCGCCAGGCCCATCAGCGCGAAGGGCACGAAGGCGTCGTTCTCCTTCACGAGCACGATCGCGAAGTTGGGCGCGACCTGAGCGACCTCGGTCGCGAGGATCCGCACGACCGGCATCTCCCGCGCGAACGCGAAGGACGAGAGAGGACGGAGCCTCATGCCGAGATGAGCTTCGCGCGAGAGAGGAATGAGAGTCATGAGAAAGCCTTTCTGGGTTTCGACCATCCTGAATCGTCATGGCCGGACTTGATCCGGCCATCCACGCGATTCCGCCAGCGCGATGTAAGACGTGGATGCCCGGGTCAAGCCCGGGCATGACGAAATCATCAGAGCGCGAAATTGCGTCACGACACGCTACTCCGCCACGCCCAGCGCAGCGAGCACCGGGAGGTATCCGTTAGCAAAATTGCGGGCCATGGAGGTCAATTCCGCGAGATTTTCCTCAGGCGTCGCGAGCGCCTTGCCTTCCCTGACCACCGCCCGGCCCTGGGCGGACAGGATATCCCAGGTCGCCCGCGCCCAGTCTTCGGGGGTCTTCTTCCCGTCTGCCCGCGCGGTCAGGAAGAGCTGATTCATTTGATTGACCGCAATGCCGGCGCCGAGGACCGGCGAGGCCAGAAAGCCGATCTCACCGCTGCTCCGCGCGCGCTTTCTGATCTCGCGATTGAGCGCCTTGCACCGCGTCTTGACCTTCTCGACCGTCGCTTCCGGCTGCGCCGGATGGGCGTTTCCCGTTCCGATCAAAACGGCGGCCGCCTCGATAATGGCGTCCGGCCCGATATTAGGCAGCAGCCGCGCGAGCTCTCCCAAGCTCATCGGCCGGTAGCCGCTCTTCGCGAAACTCTCCAGAATCGGACGATAGACAGCCTCCTGAAGCTTCACCTCGCCGGCCGCCGTCACGATGGTCAGCGGGACGTTCGCGATCGGCGCCTTGAGAACGAGCCTGGTCGCCATCAGGCTTTCCCGCCGCTCCAAAGCGGAGAGACGCCGCGGACCCCGTACGAACAGGTCACGGCGAAATTGCTGGTTCGTGAAGAAATCGCGCACCGATTCCCGGAGAATGGGATGGGTGATCGATCTCAGCGTCTCCTGAGCCGCCGGCGTCAGGCTGACCGCGCCCATCTGCTCGTGCAAATGGACGGAAGCGGCGAATTCAAGCTTCGCGCCCTGGAGCCATTCGGCCAGCGCCGCAAACGGCGACGGATGCCATTCGCGATTGAAATACTCATGCGCGACATACTGCCGGTTTTGCGTCGAGATTTGCTTCAGCTTCTCCGCCGCGGCCGGGTTGACGCGGAAATAGGCGGCGCCCTTGTCGGCCAGCTCCTGCGCAAAAGCGAGGGCGCCGTCGATCCGACCGGTTAGCCCCTGACTTTCGGCGCCCACCGTCTCGGCGTGAAGCGACAGGAGATCGCGGAGCGACAGCGCCGCGCTCCAGCCGGGCAGCGTATTGTAGCTGATATAGAGCGCGCCACCCGGCAATAGGTTGCGGCGAAGGATGGCTGCGATGTGAGTGCGATTCTCCTCCGAAATCCAGCTCCATACCCCATGGAGCCCGGCGTAGCGGAACTTGGGCAGATCGCGCCGCTGGTCGAATTCGGCGAAGCTGTCGTCGAACGGGTGGGCCGTGACCCCCGCGGCCTCCAGAAGGCCGGCGGCATGAGCGGTATGGCTCGGGTTGAAGTCCGTGCCCCAGACTTCGTAAGGCGCCGCCGCCGCATGGATCGCCAGCGACAGCCCCTGTCCGAAGCCCAGCTCCAGATAGGCGCCCTGCTCCGGCGGCGGCGCGAATCCGGCAACCAGAAGCGCGAATCGCTGAAGCGTCGGCGACAGCTCTCCATAATAGCCGTGCGTGTACTCGATCTCTGTGACGTAACCCTCGGTCCAGCTCATGCTGTGATCCTGATGCTCCAGGGTCGCGCCCGCGCCCGCAACTCTCCTAGCAGCCCGTCCTCGTCCTGGGTAGCCGAGTTCGGCTCAGGCGTTGTCATTGAACAGATGGTCCAGCGCTCGGGTGAATTGCCGGTGCGACGATCCCGGGTCTTCGCGAGATCGGCGAACGGTGATTGAAGAATGACGACCAGCGGATACCGGGCTCGATCCCTGAGCGGATTGACGAAGACGTCAAACTGCTTCGCCATTCGAACTTTCGCTCTCTTGGTGCGCCCTCACCGCGTCCGCAAACAAACCGTGCCGGTCGATATAGGCGTTGTACGCTTCGATCTCGGCCTGCGCCGCTTTAGCCATCTCCTCCCGGCCAATCCGCTCGAGCTCGGCGGCAAGCGCCTCTTCCGCGATCTGCGAGGCGTTGATGCCGGCCTGCTTCACGCGACGGGTCAGATCGGAATTTATGGTCAGGCTCACGGTCTTCTTCCCGGCGGTTCGATCATAGAAAGCCGCACGCGCTCTGATCATGGGTGATCTCCACGGGTCAATTACCCATGTTAAATCGCACGCGTACACCGGGGCGCAAATCATTCGCCATCAACACCAGCCAACCGCCCGCTCAAGGCGGCCCGGTGCCGTATTTGGCTTCGAGCGCCCGGATGCGGGCGGCGAGCAGCCGATCGCGCCATTGCTCGGAGGTCTCGCCGGGCAGGCGCTCGCGCGGGGTCTCGGCGATCGGGGCCGGCTCGGGCGCGGGTG
>DATGMP010000061.1:0-11965 GCA_035293565.1 Alphaproteobacteria bacterium
CGCGAATCGGCGGGGCTCATCGAATCACATCATCGTCGCGAGGGGAAATCGGCAGGCTTCTGTGAGGGCGCGGGCGCGGACCGAGGCCGCAGGCACCAGCCAAACCGCCCAGAGAGTCAATGGATAAGGCTCCTGGTATAAAAAGGGCAAGCCACCCTTACGCGGTATCGTCCTTCAGCCTTTCGCCCAGGCTTGGCAGCATCGGCTCCTGCTGGGTGATGCAGTGGATGCCGCCGCCGCCGATGACGAGGTCGTCGGCAAGGATCTGGATGATCTTCCGGTCGGGATAGAGCGAAGCGAAGGCACGTCGGGCGGGCTCGTCGGCGGAATCCCCGAAGGACGGGATGATCACCCCGCCATTGGCGAGCGCGAAATTGACATAGGAGAGGGTGAGCCGCCTCCCATCGTGCTCGCGATACGCGGGCTGCGGGATCAGCACAAAGTCGATTTTCCGCCCCTTCGCGTCGCGGGCGACCTTGAGGCGGGCCAGATTATCCTGTTGAATCAGGTAATTGGGATCTGACGTGTCACGCGGCAGCTGAAGCATGATGATTCCCGGCTCGACGAAGCAGGCGATCTCGTCGACATGGCCCCGGGTCTCGTCGCCATCATAGCCTTTGCCCAGCCAGATTACGGCTTCTACGCCGAGCGTCGATCTCAGAATCTGCTCGATCTCCTCCTTGCCGAGGCCCGGGTTGCGCCGCGGGTCGAGCAGGCATTCCTCGGTGACGAGGAGGGTACCTTCCCCGTCGCTATTGATCGCGCCGCCTTCAAGCACGATAGGTGACGCGATCCGCCGATAGCGGCGCAGCTCGAGCACGGCCCGCGCCACCTCCGCGTCGGCGGCGAAATCATTGTGAAGTCCGCCCCAGCCATTGAAGATCCAGTCGATCCCCGCGATCGTCCGGTCGGATCCGACGACGAAGGTCGGTCCGATGTCGCGCATCCAGCCGTCCGAAAGGGGCATGGGCACGATCTCGATCCCCTGCCCGCACATCAGCGAGACCTCGGCGACGTCCATGGGGTTGCAAACCATGGTCACCGGCTCGAACTGGGCGATCGCCTTGGCCACCTCGACATGGACGGAGCGGGCCGCCTCAATGCCGCCATGCCAAGTCGCCGGCCGGCAAGGCCAGGCCATCCAGGTGCGCCCATGGGGCGCCCACTCGGCCGGGAAGGTCCATCCGGCTCCGGCTGCACCGGCGGCGTCGGTGGGGCTCATACGTTCAGCAGCAAATTCTCGCGTTCCCAGGAGCTTATGACACGCTGATAGGCTTCATATTCGGCCTCTTTGACCGCCGTCAGTGCCTCGATGAAACGCTCCCCCAGGATTTCGCGCAATGGTCTTGATGCGTTGAGCTTGTTCAGCGCGTCAAACTGATGGCGCGGAAGGGTGAAGGCCAGGCGGTGCGCGCTGCCCTTCACCGGGTCGGTCGGCTCGAGCTCCTGCTCGATGCCCAGATAGCCACAGGCGAGCGAGGCGGCGATCGCCAGATAGGGATTGGCATCCGCCCCCGCCACCCGGTTTTCGACCCGACGGCTCTGAGGCGTCGAGACCGGCACGCGGAGACCCGCGGTGCGGTTGTCCTGCCCCCAATGCACGTTGATCGGGGCATCCTCGCCCTGGATCAGCCTGCGATAGGAATTGACGTTGGGCGCCATCAGCGGCATCGCCGCCGGAATGTATTTCTGAAGTCCCGCGATATATTGCAGAAGGAGCTGCGTGTCGTTGCCGTTCTCGTCCGCGAAAAGGTTTCGGCCGGCCTCGATCTCGGTCAGGCTCTGATGGATGTGCATGGCGCTGCCGGGTTCGCCCTTCATCGGTTTGGCCATGAAGGTCGCATAAACCCCGTGCTTCAGCGCCGCCTCGCGGACCGTCCGCTTGAACATGAAGGTCTGGTCGGCCAGCGAGAGCGGGTCGCCATGATTAAAATTGATTTCGATCTGCGCCGCGCCGACCTCATGGGTCAGCGTGTCGACATCGATCTCCTGCGCCTCGCAGAAATCGTAGACCTGCTCGAAGATCGGATCGAACTCGTTAACCGCATCGATGCCGAAGGCCTGGCGTCCGCTTTCCTGCCGCCCTGAGCGGCCGACCGGCGGGACCAGCGGATAGTCCGGATCCTTGTTGATCTCGACCAGGAAGAATTCGAGCTCCGGCGCGATGATCGGCTTCCAGCCCTTCTCCTCATAGAGCTTCACCACGCGCCGCAGCACGTGCCGCGTAGAGAAATCGACCGGCCGTCCATCCCGGTAGGTCGCGTCGCAAATCACTTGCGCGGTCGAGTCCGTGTACCAGGGCACGATACGGATCGTGTCCATGTCCGGCGACAGATAGACATCGCCATTCGCGGCGTCTGTCACGTCCTCATCGTTCGGATACTCCCCGGTCACGGTCTGAATGAAGACAGCCTCCGGGATGCGCAGGCCGCGCTCGCGCAGAATTCTGAGCAGCTTGTCGGCGGGCACGATCTTGCCTCGAGCGATGCCGGACATGTCCGGCACCAGGCATTCGACCTCGGTGATCCGATGGGCGCGGATGAAATCTTCGAGCTGGTCCATGGGCGCGCGGGCGTTGGAAAGCCCGGAGGCGGCGCCTCCGGCTAAACATATAATGGGGTTGCGACGGTTCCCGCGCCAGCCCGAGCGCCGGCTTCGAGCCTCACTTTCACACGGCGCTCAACTGTCGAAATTTCTTACACTTTAATGATCGCTCCACGATTAAATGGCGGAATTTCGCCATTGGCACAAATTTTGCGTGAATGGAACGCAGTTGATCTCACCCTGACGTGCGCCGCCGCTTCCTGAACCTGCCTCACTTGCGCTTCTCGGGTTGGTCTCGCGGCTCTCGGCGTTGCGAGCAGGCGCAAAGTTTAGATCCCGTCTTCTGCGGCGGAGAAACGGGCGGCCTGGCCGGGCCGCCCGTTTTGTTTTCTTCAGAAATCCGCGTCGGATCTCTAAACTTCCAAAGCCGCCTCGACCAAAGGACGCACGCGATGACCGACCTGGGCGCAGGGCCGATCGCAGACGCTCCTTCGCTGCATGCCAGATCATGGTACGCAGCGAGCGCCGCGCAGGGGCCGGCCAGACCTCGGCTCGAAGATGGGATCCGGGCGGAGATCGCGATCATCGGCGCCGGCTATACGGGGCTGTCGACCGCCCTCGCCCTGGCGGAAGCCGGGCGCAGCGTCGTCCTTGTCGAAGCCGAGCGCATTGGCTGGGGCGCGTCGGGCCGCAATGGCGGCCATATCGCCAGCGGCTACAACCCCGCCATCGCCGAGTTGAAGGCGGCGTTGGGCGAAGAAACCACCCGCGGCTTGTGGACGCTCGCCGAAGAAGCGAAAGCACTCGTTGCCGAGCGCGTCGAAAAGCATCGGATCGCTTGCGACCTCAAATGGGGCTATCTGATGCCCGCCACGAAGCAGCGGCAGCTCCGCGTACTCGCCGCGGAATTGGCTTCGATGCAGGCGCTGGGCTATGGCAAGGCCAAACTCGTCGCCAAGGCGGAGATGCACGGCTATGTGCAAAGCGACGCCTATGCCGGCGCGCTTTATGATGCCGGTGGCGGCCATCTCCATCCGCTGAACTATGCGCTCGGCCTCGCCCGGGCCGCTGAGCAGGCCGGCGCGCGGATCTGCGAGCATTCGCGCGCCACGCGCCTGATCGACGGGCCTCGTCCGACGGTCGTCACCGAGCACGGCCGCATCGAGGCCGACCGCATCGTCATCGCAACCAACGCCTATGTCGGCGATCTCATGCCCGCTCTGCGCGGTCGCATCATGCCTGTCGGCACATACATGCTTGCGACCAGCCCCATGGGCGAAGGTCGCGCGAGAGCATTGCTGCCCGGCGATATCGCCGTGGCGGATGTCAATTTCGTGCTGAGCTACTATCGGCTTTCCGCGGATCATCGGCTGCTGTTCGGAGGAGGACTCTCCTATTCCGGCTTCGACCGCCCCGACCTCAGGCGCGCGCTCCGCGCCACGATGCTTAACTATCTGCCGCAGCTTGCCGACCTCAAGATCGACTATTGCTGGGGCGGTCACATCGCTCTGACCATGACGCGCCTGCCCGAGATCGGCCGGCTTTCGGAGCAAATCTATTTCGCTCAAGGTTATTCGGGCCACGGCGTCGCGCTCTCCAACCTCGCGGGCGTGCTGATCGCCGAAGCGATCATGGGGCGGCCCGAGCGTTTGGAATTGTTCGGAAGGCTGCCGCAGCGCCCCTTCCCCGGCGGCCGCTTCTTCCGGCTGCCGGCGCTGCTGCTCGGCACCGCCTGGTACCGGCTGAGAGACAGGCTTTAGGAGATCGGCATGGAAATCGGATCGCTCTCGCGCGGCTGGAGCCGTCTCGACCAAGCCGCCCTCGGCCGCGTGGCGGCGGAGAATGCGGGCCTGACGACGAACTGACCTTTTTCAACCGGGCCGCGGCAATCGCTTCATCAGGAAGGCGAGCGGGCCATAGCGGCGAGTGATGTAGGCGTGCTTCTTGCGCTTGGCAATCGCCACCAGGATCTGCCGGGCGGCGCGATCGGGCGAAGCGACGAGCAGCTTTCTCAGAATCCACGGCAGCGGCGGGTCGACCTTCATCATCGCGGTGTCGACGAAGCCTGGCTGAACTTCGGTCACGGTGATCGGGAGCCCGCTTCGCTTCGCCAGCGCGCGAAGGCCGTCGAGATAGGTCGACTGGTAGGCCTTCGATGCGGCATAGGCCGCCCCATCGGCGATGCCTCTTAGGGCCGCCATCGAGGTTACGCCGACGAGATGACCGGAACCGCGCGCCAGGAAATGACGCATCGCGAGCTGGCTCAAGGCCGCGAAACCCAGCACGTTGACGTCATAGGTCTCTTTATCGGATGACCATGCAAGAGCCGGGTTGAGATGGCCGGTGCCGGCGTTGACGATCACCAGATTCGCGCCACCGAACTCGGCGAGCATTCCCTCCAGCACCGACACGGCGTCTTCCGGCTTCGCGACATCGATCCTTCGGGCGACAGCTTCGCCCGGCAGCTCTGCGGCAACAGCCTGCAGCCGGTCGAGCCTTCGCGCGAGAAGGCCCAATCGCCAGCCATCGGCGGATAGACGACGCGCCAGAGCTTCACCGATTCCCGACGATGCTCCGATCACGATCGCGGTGCGGCCGGAGCTCAGCGTCCGCTCCAGCTGCACCATTTCGATCGTAATCTCACCCGTGCGCCGATAGAGGAGCGCGGGTGCGTGCGTCGGTCACTTGGCCCGATTTGGCGTCGACCAGCACATGGCGGACCGTCAAGCCGGAGATATCGACGATATCGACCGAGACGTTGCCGTCCTTGTCGAATTCGGCATGGCCGGGACGAAGACCGGCCTGGCCCATTTCAGCCAGCTGATCGGCGACGATGTGCTTGGCGCCGGTCAATGTCAGTGGCTGAGCGCTGTTCTCCGCGGCCGAGACCACCGGCGTTGACGGCGCGGCGATCGCCATGGTGGCGAAGGCGGCGGCGGACAGACACAGCGCGACGACGGTTTTCAACTGACTCATGAAATGCTCCCCTTTGAAGGTTGAGCGGGCGTCCGGCCTCGTCAGTGGACGACCCGCGCCATCCGAAGTGATGACACCACACCTTAAGCACAGCGCGTGCCAGTTGCAGGACATTCGGATCGGAAGGTCGCTCTCCTTACCGTAAGAGGCTGATTCTACTGACTGCTCTTCGACGAGCCGCGGCCAGATTTCGACCAACGGCATGCGCTGCCCACCCGGATGGAATGACAAATTCAATCAACCATATGGCGAAATCCCTCAATCGGGAGTATCGCCTCAAAAGCCTGTCAGAGTAGATTGCACGTGCTCCACGTGCGGCGGGCCGTCGAAGCAATGCGACACGAGATTGCGCCATTCGGTGAAGTTCGCCGAGCCGCGGAAGTCGACCGTATGATTCTCGAGAGTCTCCCAGGTCACGAACAGCAGATAACGGGCTGGGCTCTCGATCGAGCGCCTGAGCTCCATCGCCTTGCAGCCTTTGGCGGCCTTGAAGAGAGGCGCGGCACCTTGCACGCCTGCCTCGAACTCGGATTCCATGCCGGGCTTGATCGTGATCTGCGCGACTTCAAGAATCATTCTTTGTGCCTCCGCGTTAGCCCGCAACTTCTATCGTCATTCCGGCGAAAGCGGGAATCCATTCATCCATTGCAGCTGCGTCACCATGGATTTCCCGCTTTCGCCGGAATGACGATAGAAGAAGCGTTCGAGACTAAATCAGTGTGTAAGCCGGGAGGCGGAAAACATGCGTCGTGAGGCCGTCTGGACGATTCTGATCGCCTTGTCCGCGAGCGGGCCTGCCGCGGCGATCTGTCTGGAACCCAGCCCCGTTCATGTCTGCACGGAGTACTTCCGCAGCGACGACGTCGTCCAGGGCAAGGTCCTCTCCCAGCGTAAATTCCCCGACACGCCCGATCCCAACAATATCGAGGGGTGGTTTTATAAATTCGCCATCGACAAGACCTACCGGGGTGACGCCAAGGGCACGATCGAGATCTATACCGGCAATGACGAGACGCACTTCCCGCTGGAAGTCGGCCACTCCTATCTCCTGTTCGTGAACCGCAATCAGCAGGGCCGGATCGCGCCCGACGCTTGCGGGAATTCGGTGGAGCTCAGCAAGGCGGATTCCGTGCTGAAAGCGATCCAGACGATCCAGAAGGGCGACAAGTCGGCCGCCGGCGGGGATATTTGGGGGCGCGTCAACCTGCCGGTCGCCGGCAGCCAGGCCATGTCTGATTCGGGCATGCCCGGCGTCCCGCTGACCGCCCATTCCTATGTCGGCCGTGACGAGACCGCCGACACCGACGATACCGGACGCTTCCACATCCACGTGCCAGCGGGGCATTACACCGTCACGGGCGTTTCCGACAAATGGGAGATCGTCCCCTACTCCCTCTCTTACATGAAGGGCGATTTCGAGCTCGCCGACGGCGGCTGCGCCGATCTACAGTTCCTGGCTCAGCCGAAATAGGGAATTCAGAAAAAGAGACTCGATACGAGCGCCGCAAAATAGCGCATGATCCGGTCGGCGCCTCTCGAGCGCCTAAAACCAGCGGACCGGAGGAAACGGCATGTCTCACGGAATTATCGCCTGGCTCATCATCGGCGCTCTTGCGGGTTGGCTCGCGGGGCTGATCGTCAAGGGCGGCGGATATGGGCTCATCGTCGATATCATCGTCGGCATCGTGGGCGCGGTGATCGGGGGTTGGCTGGCAGGGCAGCTCGGCATCCAGATCGCCGGTGGATTCGTAAGCTCGATCATCGTCGCCGTGGTTGGCGCCGTGATCCTGCTGTTCGGGCTCCGGATCCTGAAGCGCGCTTGAAGCGCGGCCCACCCCGCTCAGTAATAGCGCGGGATGGGACCGTTGTGCGGGGTCATCCGATCGCTGAGATCGAGGATGGCCTCGTCGACATAGCACCAGCCCCAGCCCTCCGGCGGGTCATAGCCCTCGATGATGGGGTGACGGGTCGCCTGGAAATGCTTGGTCGCGTGGCGGTTCGGGGAGTCGTCGCAGCAGCCGACATGGCCGCAGGTACGGCAGAGCCTGAGATGCACCCAGACCGAGCCCAACTTGAGGCATTCCTCGCAGCCGAGCGCGCTGGGCGTGACATCGTGGATTTGGTCCATGTGCGTGCAGATATTGGGCATCAAGTTCTCCTCGGTTGGAAAGGAACCGCAGGCTGATCGCCTGTCTCAGCCAGAAATGCATGGAGCGCCGCCACCACCTGCGCTTTCACGCGCTTCACGCCTCGACGCGGACGTCGCCAAGATCGGCTTCGATCGCGGGGCCGCCGACGATGAGCCTCTCGAGCGTCTCCAGCCGATCGGCCTCATCGGGCGGCTTGTCCCAACGGATTCGATGAATGCGCGGAAAGCGCATGGCGACTCCCGATTTATGCCGCGTCGATCGATGCACGCTGTCGAAGGCGACCTCCAACACGAGCGCCGGTTCGACCTCGCGCACAGGACCGAAGCGGTTGACCGTATGGGCGCGAACCCAGCGATCCAGCCGCCCAAGCTCCTCATCGGTGAAACCGGAATAAGCCTTGCCGACCGGCACGAGTTCCTGCCCGCCCTCCGGCGTGGAGCGCCAGCAGCCAAAAGTGTAGTCGGAATAGAAGCTCGATCGTTTCCCATGCCCCCGCTGGGCGTACATCATCACGCAATCGAGCGTGAGCGCGCCGCGCTTCCATTTGAACCACGGGCCCTTTGGACGCCCCGGCACGTAGGTGCTGTCGGCACGCTTCAGCATCAGCCCTTCGATGCCGTTTGCCCGCGCTCCATCGCGCAAGGCGGCAAGATCGGTCCAGCCGACGAACGGCACCATGGGCGACAAATCCATGCGCTCAGGCCTCACGCGCGCGTACCAGGCTTCTAGCCGCGCGCGGCGCGCCTCGAAGCCGAGGCCGCGCAGATCCTCCCCCTCCTCGAACAAGATATCGTAGAGGCGCACATGAGCCGGATAACGTTCCAGCATCTTACGGGTCACGATCTTGCGATTGAGCCGCTGCTGCAGGTCGTTGAAGGGCATCACATCGCCATCGCGCAGCACCAGCATTTCGCCGTCGAGCACGGCGTCGAAATTCATCGCTTCGCAGATATCCGGAAAGACGCGGGTCACCTCGTCGCCCGAGCGTGAGAAGATCCGCCGCTCGAAATCGCCGATTCCGCGGCGCTTGCCGACGAGCTGGACACGGATGCCATCCCATTTCCACTCAGCGCGGTACGCGGTCGGATCGAGCCCGTTCAGATCCTCGACTTCGAGCGGATTGGCCAGCATCAGCGGTCGGAAGGCCGCGCGGTGCTCGGAATCGGGCCTTGGCCCCCTGCCCTCCAGCCAGTCGAAGAGGAAGGCGTAGGGCGGCTCCAGACCGTGCCAGACTTCCTCGATCTCGTCCGCCTCGCGGCCGCCCCATTCGGCGAGCGCGGTCTTGGCAAGCCTGGCCGACACGCCGACGCGCATGCCGCCGGTGATGAGCTTGATGAGCGCGTAGCGCTGGTCGGCGGTGCAGGCATCGAGCCAGGATTCGATCAAGGCCGGCGCCTCGGCTTTGGTGACGGCGCCGAGCTCGGCGACGATCTGTCCGACCGTGGGCGGCGCCTCCTCCGTGGGCCGCCCGGGCCAGATCAGCGCGGCAGTTTCGGCGAAATCGCCGACATAATCATAGGACCAGCGGAGCAGCTCGGGATCGACCCGGCTTGCCACCAGGTCGCGCAGCAACGCCGGCTTGGCGGACGCGATGTCGAGCGATTCGGTCAGCGCCGCCAGCGCCCAGCCGCGGTCGGGGTCGGGAGCAGTTCGGAAATAATCGACCAGCAGCCGGATCTTGCCGTTGCGCGAGGGCATGTAGACCAGCGCATCAAGCAGGCGCGAGAAGAGAATCACGCCTCCGCCTCGTCTTCCTCATAGCCGACGAGCGCGAGCGCGCAGGCCTTGCGGCCCATTTGCATTGCAGCGTGCATCAGGGCCTCTTCCCGGCCATGAGTCACCCAGATCTCTGGCGCCTCCACCTCGCGAAGGGTCTGCAGCAGCTCGTCCCAATCGGCGTGATCGGAGATGACGAGCGGCAGCTCGACTCCGCGCTGGCGAGCTCTCTGCCGTACCCGCATCCAGCCCGACGCGACCGCAGTAATGGGGTCCGGTAGCCGGCGGGACCAGCGGTCGGCGTTGGCCGCCGGAGGTGAAAGCACGATCTGCCCCTTGAGCTCCTCTCGCGTCGCCGAGGTGACCGGACGCAAATCGCCGAGTTCTACACCCAGCCGCTCGTATAATTCGCAAAGCGCCGCCAACGCGCCATGGATGTAGATCGGGCCGATATGCCCGGCGCGGCGCAAAAGCTTGATCACGCGCTGGCATTTGCCGAGAGCATAGATGCCGATCAGAACGCATCGTTCCGGAAATAGCGCCTGCATCCGCAGAATCTTGGCGATTTCCTCAGAATCCGGCGGGTGGCGGAACACCGGTAATGCGAAGGTCGCCTCGGTGATGAAGAGATCGCAAGGTACGATCTCGAAGGGCTGGCAGGTCGGATCGGGGCGGCGCTTGTAATCACCCGAGACCACGACCCGGCAACCCCGCCACTCCAGAACCGCCTGGGCGCTGCCGAGCACATGGCCGGCCGGCACCAGGGTCAGGCGCACGCCGTCGATCTCGATCGCCCGGCCATATTCCAGGGCCTGCAACGAGCCCGCTTCGTCACCGTAGCGCAGCCGCATGATCGCCAAGGTTTCCGGCGTCGCCAACACATGGGCGTTGCCCGGTCGAGCGTGGTCGGCATGACCATGGGTCACGACTGCCCGTTCCACCTTGCGCACCGGGTCGATAAAGAAGCCGCCCGGCTCCACATAAAGCCCCTCGGGCCTGACCCGGACCCAGCTTGCGGGTTTGGGCGTTATATCAAGCATCTGAGAAATATGGAGGAGCCGGACCATCGCGGCAAACGGCGGATGGAATTGACAACCCCGCCGAGGCGTCCCACCTGAAGTAGAGGTGCGTTGTTCTGACGCATCGCTCGGGAGCGATCAGGGAGAGGTTCCATGCCGGATATCGGGGAACAGGCGCGGCCCGTCGAGCGCGTCGGCACGATCCGCGAGGTGGTCGGCGTTTTCAACGACCAGGAGCACATGCAGCTGGCGGTCGACGATCTCCAGGCGCACGGCTTCAATCGGGCCAATCTGACCACGGCCGCGGATTCCCGGACGATGCAGCGCCAGACGGGGCACGGCTACATCGACGTTCGCGACATCGAGGATGACGGCGATGTCCCGCGGGCGATCTATGTGTCGAAGCGCTCGCTCGGCAACGCGGAAGGCGTGCTGATCGGGATTGCCATCTATGTGCCGACCTGCATCGCTGCGGCGATACTGGCCGCGCGCGGCGCGACCGACATCACCCTCATCATAGGCGTGCTGATCGTTGCGGCGGTCGGCGGGCTGTTGGGCTTCATGTTCGCACGCCGTCTGGATGGTGCGTACACACAGCGGATCCGCGAACAACTCGAGCATGGCGGCATCGTGCTTTGGGTCTCGGTCTATTCCGACGTGCAGGAAAAACTCGCCATGGAGATCCTGCAGACGGCGGCCGGCCGCGACGTTCACGCGCACGACCGTCCGGTGACGGCGAAGCCGATGCCGGGATGGATCGGCCCGTCCTACAATCTGAGCTTCATGCGGCTGCTCGGCATGTAGCCGAGCTTGGCCTCAGGCGGCCGCCGTGGCTCCTGCCCCGCCGGATCGGAAGGTGGCCTTCGGCGCCTCGCCTGTAAGCTCTTCCACGAATTCGTCGCCCGGGCCTTGGTCACCCTGAAGCGGCCTTGGTCTGCGGAGTTGCAGCTGATCGTGTGGCTCACGGAGAGCCGTGGGATTCGCCAGGCGCCCATTCGGCTAAGCATGATTCCCGCGTTTCACCGTGTTACAGTAAATCAAGTTTTTGCACCCGGCTTGACTTGAAAGCTTTGCACCGAATCAAGGATCGTAAACGTTCCTGACGCGCTCTATTCGTAGATCGTCGGATGTCTGACGAAAACGCTTGAGGTGTGTCCAATTTCGGAGAATTCGAAGAGTGCCCTGTTGGACGCGCTCGCCGGCCACGCGTTCGCGCGCGTGGCCTCGGCGCAATTCTCGTCGGGCAATGCGGTGCGGCTTCTGCGGGATGGTCCGGAAAACTATCCAGCCTGGCTCGGCGCCATCGCGGCGGCCGAGCGCAACGTGCATCTCGAGAACTACATCATCGAGGATGATGCCGTCGGTCGATCTTTCGCCGACGCTCTAATCGACGCCACAGGTCGGGGAGTCCGCTGTCTGGTGCTGTACGACTGGCTGGGCTGCCGCGGCCGAGCTCCGGCACGCTTTTGGAGTCGACTTCGCCGGAACGGCGTGGACGTTCGCTCCTATAACCCGGCGCGGCCGGCGAAGCCCTTGGGCTGGCTCAGCCGCGACCATCGC
>DATGMP010000062.1:0-71354 GCA_035293565.1 Alphaproteobacteria bacterium
CGAAATAGCAACCGGGCACGAATCCGGCCGGAACCATGTCTTTCGGAACGCAGTTCGGCCCGACCTCGTCGGCGCCCACCGGAAAGGGCTGCGTCGGCGCCGTTTTGAGCTTCGCGTCCTGCGGTACCGGTCTCTCCTCGATGGGGATGATGGGCTTTCCCGTCCTGCGATCGAGCAGGAAGAGGTAGCCGTCGGTGCGCATCGCCGCGAGCCCCTTGACCCTTTTGCCGCCGACATCGCCGTCATAGAGCACCAGCGGTGTGCCCAGATCCTGCTCGAAGATATCGTGATGTGTCGTTTGATAGTGCCAGCGCAGCTTGCCGGTCTTGATGTCGAGCGCCACCACGGCCGCTGTGTAGAGATTGTCGCCGGCGCGCACCTCGCCGCCGAGCTCGGGGATCGCATTGCCGGTGCCGAGATAGACGAGCCCGAGCGCCGGATCGACCGCGGGAGTCACCCAGACCGCGCCGCCGCCTTTTTTCCAAACGTCATTGTCCCGCGGCCAAGTCTCATGACCTTTTTCGCCTGGCGCGGGCACGACATGGAAACGCCACAGAATTTTTCCGGTTTTGGCGTCTACGCCGAGGATTCGGCCATCATTGCGTTCGCTCGGCGCCCTGCCCCCCGAGACCCCCGCAACCACGACGCCGTTGGCATAGGCGGGAGCGCCGGTCACCCATTGATTACCCATCTGGGGGACATTCGGGGGTTTCTCGTCTCCCAGGAGTTGGCTCCAGACCTCCTTGCCGCTGCTCTCGTCCAGTGCCGCCAGGCTGGAATCGGCAAGACCGACATAGACCAGGCCGCCGCCGACGGCGACACCGCGGAACAGGCCGAACGGGGGCGATGAGAATTCATGGGCCCACAGCGTGGCGCCGGTCTTGGGATCGAGCGCATAGGCGTGCGATCCGGCGGTCACGAACATCTTGCCATCGGCCACAACCGGCGTCGCCCGCGACCGCTCGCTTTCGAACTTGTGCTGCCAGGCGCCGCCCAGAGACTTGACGTTGCCGGGGCCGATCCGGGTCAGCGTCGAATAATGCGAATTCGACAGATCACCCCCTACGGCCGCCCAATCCCGGTTCGACGGGCCTGCCAAAGCAGAACTCGCCATCATGGCAAGCGCCATGCTTGATCCGAGCCTCATCCCTTCCCCATCTCGTACACGGACCGCCAACCGCAATCTGCGGCGCAGCCCTTTGGAGAGAGATATCGGAAGAGGCCGATTTTACCTATCCGAATCCGACAGGCTGAAACCTCCCCGGTCTAGCCTTTGCCGCCATCGTGCGGGTAATCTAGCGCGAGCGAGTTATATCAAGGCTCGGGCCACTCGCCCGTATTGCATTGGGAGAATGGGGATGGATCCGGCGAGTTTGATCGCCGCCGCCTGCGAAAAGACAGGCTTAAAGGATTTCGGCGGCGATAGCTTTCGGGAAGGGCTGGAGGTTTATTGCCGATCCGCCTCCTCGGAGGCGCAGCTCAACGCGTTCGGCAAGGCCGCTATCCCGGGAGCCATCCTATCTGCGCTCGCAAACCGCCTGCGCGTCGTCGATTGGGCCAAACGCCACCCCGGTATCGCCGAAGAACGCATCGAGGCGCCTTTCGTGGTGGTCGGCCTCTTCCGGGCTGGAACAACGCTGCTATCCTACCTCCTTGAGAAGGATGAGCGGCACCGTCCTCTTTATCGCTGGGAGGCCGGAGATTGTATTCCGCCTCCCACGCCGGAAACGATTGCGAATGACCCCCGCATCGAGACGACGCGCGCCCAGATGGCGATGATGGACGAGATCAATCCGCGGATGCGGGTCGTCCAGAGCGAAGAGCCCGACGGACCGACCGAATGCATTTCGATCATGAATCAGGACTTCAAGAGCCTGACCTGGGAGGCGATGGCGAACGTCCCGGCCTATGGCAGGTGGCTCCGCGGGGCCGACCATCTGTCCGCCTATCGCTATCACAAGCAGGTGCTGCAAGTCCTACAAAGCGGGGGCGTACGCCGCAGCCGCTGGACGCTCAAGTGCCCGTATCACGCCATGCATCTCGATGCGCTGACGACGGTCTATCCCGACGCGCGGATCATCCTCACCCATCGCGATCCGGTCATCCTCGTCACGTCGGTGTGCAGCCTGATCACGACTTTGACGAAGACATTCTCCGATGCCGACCATCGCCGCTACATCGCGGACCATTGGACCGAGATGCTCGCCCTTTCGATCGATCGGGCCGACGCATTCCGCGCGGCGCATCCCAAGAAGCAGATTGTCGATGTCCATTATGCCGACCTGGCCCGCGATCCGATCGCGACAATGCGAAGAATTTACGCAGCCTTCGATGAACCCTTCGTCGAACAGGCACGGCGCGCGATGACCACGCATGTCGAATTCCGTCCGAAGGGGCGTTTTGGACGACACGACTACGACGCCGCGGAATATGGGCTGGATGCGGGCGCGATCGGCGAACGCTTTCGATCCTATGCGGAACGCTATGATGTTCCGCTCGAGACGCCGCGCTGACACGGGAGAGAAATCGGGAGGGAAGACGATGATACCGCGAAACCCGAAGCTGAGCTTTGAAGATGCGTTGCCGCACTGGGCGCCGAACGCGGCCTTTGCACAGATCGTCAATGCGGGGTCGACCAGCCTCCCCGCGGTCGAGACCTATCTGAACAAGGTCATGGCGCGCGCGGCCCAATTCGTAGACGATCGGACGCTGAAGCAGGATATCGCGCTGTTCACCGCCCAGGAGGGCAATCACTATCGGCAGCATCGACTGTTTAATAAGTTGCTCTACGGAACCTATCCCGGCGTTCGCGCCCTTGAGGAGCAGTTGGGGCGTGATTACGATCGGCAGTTGGCCGAGAAATCCCTCGCGTTCAACGTCGCCTATTGCGAGGGCTTCGAGAGCCTCGGCATCATCCATGCCGAGTTCTTCTTCGAGCACGTGGACGATCTGCTTGCAGGCTCCGACGAACGGCTCGTCAAGCTCTGGAAGTGGCATCTGGCGGAGGAGTTCGAGCACCGCACCGTCTGCTTCGATGTGCATCACGCGCTAGGAAGCGGCTATTTCGTGCGCATCCGCGGATACCTCGCGGCGATGAGGCATCTCGGACGATATGGAAAGAACGTCTCCGACTACCTTCTGTCGGTGGATCGCGCACGGATGACTCCGGACGAGCGCCGACATTCGACAGGGCTCGAAAAGCGATACCGTCGGCGCTTCAATCGCTTCGCCCTGCCGAAGCTCCTCTCGGTCTTCTCACCCTTCTACAATCCGCGCTCCAGGCGGGCGCCGCGGGGCTCGGTCGAATTGCTGCAAGGGATTGCAGCGGGATCGCTCGCGACATGACCAGATACGATGCCGTCGTCGTCGGCGCGGGCTTTGCGGGAATGTATGCGCTGCATCGCCTGCGCGACCGCGGCTACAGGGTGCGCGTCTTCGAGACCGGCCATGACGTCGGTGGAACGTGGTACTGGAACCGCTATCCGGGAGCGCGCTGCGACGTGGAGAGCCTTGAGTATCAATATGGGTTTTCCGACGAGATCGCGCGCGGCTGGACCTGGACCGAGCGCTATGCAGGTCAGCCTGAAATCATCCGCTATGCCGATTACGTCGCGAAGACGCTCGATCTGCGGCGCGACATTCAATTCAACACGCGCGTCACATCGGCGATCTATGACGCAAGTGGGATCTGGACAGTCGAAACCGACAAGGGCGATCGGCTAGAGACGCAATTCTGCGTCATGGCGACAGGCTGCCTGTCGGCGGCGCGCGTTCCCGATATCGCCGGACTCGAAAGCTTCAAGGGCCGCCGCTATCACACCGGCGGCTGGCCGCATGAAGGAGTCGACTTTACCGGCCGACGCGTCGCCGTGATCGGAACCGGATCGTCCGGTGTTCAAAGCATCCCGATGATCGCCGAGCAGGCTGCCGAACTCTTTGTCTTCCAGCGAACCCCGAATTTCAGTCTGCCCGCGCTCAACGGCCCACTCGATCCGGACCATATCCGGGAGGCGAATGAGCGGTTCGCGGAAGACCGCAAACGCGCCTGGGCCAGCAACAGCGGCTCCTTGATGACCGCGAATAACGAATCGGCGCAAGCCGTGACCGACGAAGAGAGACGACGCCAGTTCGAAACGCGCTGGGGACGCGGCGGCTTCGCCTTCATGAATTCCTACAACGATCTCTTCAAAAGCGTCGAATCCAACACGCTCGCGGCTGAATTCGTCCGAGACAAAATCCGCCAGACCGTGAAGGATCCCAAGGTCGCCGACCTGCTCGCGCCGACTAACCATCCCATCGGCACCAAACGCCTTTGCCTCGACACGCATTATTACGAAACCTACAACCTGCCGCACGTCACTCTCGTCGATATCTCCAAGACCCCGATCGAGAAGATCACCCCGCACGGCTTGATGCTCGGCAACGGGGACGAGTACGAGGTCGACGACATCGTCTTTGCGACAGGTTTCGACGCCATGACCGGCGCACTCCTCAGGATCGACATTCGCGGCAGGGACGGGCTGACGTTGAAGGAGAAATGGGCTGCGGGACCGCGCACCTATCTGGGTCTCGGCACAGTCGGATTTCCAAACCTGTTCATGATCACCGGGCCAGGCAGCCCCTCGGTCCTGTGCAACATGTTCATCGCGATCGAGCAGCATGTCGACTGGGTTGTGGCTTGCATCGACCACATGCGCGCAAAAGACCTTCGCATCATCGAGGCACAGCCGGACGCCGAGGACGATTGGGTTGCGCATGTGAACGAAAAGGCCGACGAAACCCTCTACCCGAGAGCGAATTCCTGGTATGTCGGAGCGAATGTCCCCGGCAAACCCCGGGTCTTCATGCCCTATGTCGGCGGCTTCGCGCCTTATGACCGGATTTGCCGGGACGTGGCGGAGAGCGGCTATAAGGGCTTCACGCTGACCTAAATCGCCGGAGCAGGAGTGCATCAAGCGTGACGAACGGATTGAAGGACAAGGTAGCGCTGATTACCGGCGGAACGAGCGGCATCGGGCGCGCGACGGCAATCGCTATGGCCGCGCAAGGGGTGAAGGTCGTCTTCACCGGGCGACGCGCGCCCGAGGGCGAGGCCGTTGTTCGCGAGATAGAGAGCACGGGCGGACGGGCCGTGTTCGTTCGAGCCGATGTGGGACGCGCCGAAGATGCCGACCTCATGGTCCGCTCCACGATCGAGGCCTTCGGACGCCTCGACATCGCGTTCAACAATTCCGGTGTGACGGGAATGCCGAAGCCCCTCGCCGAGCAGACCGAAGCGGATTTCGACGCCGTGATGATACCGAACCTCAAGGGCGTGTGGCTCTCGATGCGCGCCGAAATTCGCCAGATGCTCAAGCAAGGACAGGGCGGCGTGATCATCAATAACAGCTCGATCTACGGCAAGAAGGGAATTGGCGGATCGTCCAATTACGTCGCGTCCAAGCACGCCGTCGAGGGCTACACCAAAGCGATCGCCGTGGAACTCGCGACGACAGGCATCCGGGTCAACGCCGTGGCGCCCGGCTTCATCAAAACGCGGCTCACCGACTATCCCGAGCATCCCGAAGCCGAAAAATTCATGATCGCCCAGCACGCCATTCCGCGTATCGGGCATGATTGGGAAGTGGCGCAAGCCGTCCTGTTCCTCGCCTCCGACGCAGCGGGTTTCATAACCGGGACGATCCTCCCGGTCGACGGCGGATGCCTCGCAAAATAGGGCCGAGCATCCCAGCGCAAGGCTGGGAGTTCTGGGTCGATCGCGGCGGAACCTTCACAGACATATTGGCGCGCCGTCCCGACGGCATCCTGATCGTTCGAAAGTTTCTCTCCGACTGCCCGGAGCAATATGCCGATGCGGCCGCCGCCGGCATACGCGAGATTCTAGGATTGTCGCCCGCCGAGCCCATACCGGCGGGAACGATCCGTACCCTGAAAATGGGTACGACCGTCGCAACCAACGCGCTGCTCGAGCGCAAGGGTGAGCCCACGCTTCTTGCGATCACCGAAGGGTTCGGCGACGCATTGCGGATCGGTTACCAGAACCGGCCGAAGCTGTTCGACCTCGATATCCTGTTGCCCGACATGCTGTATCGCGAGGTGGCGGAGATCCGGGAACGGCTTTCGGCCGCCGGCGAAGTCGTCAAAGAGCTGGACGTCGCATCAGCACGCGCCGGACTGCAAGCGGGCTATGATCGCGGCTTGCGATCGGTCGCCATCGTTCTAATGCATGGCTATAAGTTTCCCGGGCACGAGCGTCTTCTGGCCGATATCGCACGGAAGATCGGCTATCGGCAGATCTCGACGAGCCATGAAACCAGCGCGCTGATGAAGCTCGTCTCGCGCGGCGACACGACCGTCGCCGACGCTTATTTGACTCCGATTCTACAGCGCTATGTCGATGGCGTGCGGGCCGAAATCGGCCAGGGTGTTCGGCTGCGCTTCATGCAGTCCAACGGCGGCTTGGCCGATGCGAACCGATTCCGCGGCAAAGACGCGATCCTTTCCGGACCAGCGGGTGGGATTGTCGGGATGGCGAAGACGGCGGCGGGGGCCGGCTTTGATCGCATAATCGGCTTCGACATGGGCGGCACGTCGACGGACGTATCGCATTTCGTCGGAGATTATGAACGGACCTACGAGACCGTGATCGCCGGAGTTCGATTGCGGGCTCCGATGATGCATATCCACACGGTGGCAGCGGCGGAGGCTCGATCTGCCGCTTCGATGGCACACGCTTTCGCGTCGGTCCGGAGTCCGCGGGGGCCGTGCCGGGGCCCGCATGCTATCGCCGCGGCGGACCGCTGACCGTGACCGACTGCAATCTGATGCTGGGAAAATTGCAGCCGGAGACCTTCCCGCATGTGTTCGGACCAAAGGGCGATCTTCCGCTCGATCGCGGGATCGTGGAACAGAAATTCGAAGCACTGATGAGCGAGATCCGACAGTTTACGGGAAGAACGATGTCGGTGGAGGAGATCGCCGAGGGCTTCATCAAAATCGCCGTCGAGAATATGGCGAACGCAATCAAGAAGGTCTCGGTGCAGCGCGGCCATGACGTGAGGCGATACGCATTGGCATGCTTCGGCGGAGCCGGCGGACAGCATGCCTGCCTCGTCGCCGACGCGCTCCATATTTCCCGGATCATGATCCACCCGCTCGCCGGCGTTCTGTCTGCCTATGGAATCGGCTTGTCGGAACTGCGCGTCGTCCGCGAAAGCGCTGTCGAACAATCCCTGGCGCCCGCAACATACAAGGAAATCGAACATGCGATCTCGAAACTCGAGCACGAAGCCGTCTCTGCGCTCATTGCGCAAGGGACGACGGCCGCGAACACTACCTTGATTCGCGCCGCTTTCGTCAAATATGAGGGAACGGACACGACCTTGACCGTGCCGTTCGGCTCGGTCGACGAGATGAGCTCTTCTTTCGAGGATGCGCACGAACGGCAATTCGGCTTCGTCGGTTCCGGGAAGGCACTCATCGTGGAAAGTGTCGCCGTCGAAGCGATCGACGTAACGCAAGACACTGCTCCGACGCTCGAGTTGCAGACAGCCGATCGCGGAGAGCTGCCGCGCACAGCTCAGGCTTGGATGGCTGGGCGACGAAGACAGGTGTCCCTATTCGATCGCGCTACACTGGAGGTAGGTGCGGAAATCCTCGGTCCCGCGATTGTGGTCGAGGCAAATGCGACGACCGTCGTCGAGCCGGAATGGCGCGCCCGCGTCGACTCGCGACGCAATCTTATCCTCGACCGCACGGTCCCGCTGCCGGCGACCACCGCGATCGGCACCGACGCCGATCCGGTGATGCTCGAGATCTTCAACAACCTGTTCACGACGATCGCCGAACAGATGGGCGAAGCGCTACGAAGCACGGCGCGTTCGGTCAACATCAAGGAGCGTCTCGACTTCTCTTGTGCGCTTTTCGATTCGACGGGTGCGCTGATCGCCAACGCACCGCATATGCCGGTGCATCTGGGCTCGATGGGCGAAAGCGTCAGAACCATCATGGCCGACCGCGCCGGGCAGCTTCGGCCCGGACAGGCTTACATGCTGAACGATCCGTTCCATGGCGGGACTCATCTGCCGGACATCACCGTCGTCATGCCGGTATTCGCCGACGATCGGGAGACGCTTCTCTTCTTCGTCGCGGCACGCGGACACCATGCCGACATCGGCGGGATAACGCCCGGCTCCATGCCGCCGCACAGCCGCACCGTCGAAGAGGAAGGAATCCTCATCCGCGACTTTCCGCTCGTGGAGGATGGCGTCTTTCGCGAATCCGAAACACGCGCCCTGCTCGGCGGCGGCCCGTATCCGGCGCGCAACCCCGAACAGAATATCGGCGATCTGAAAGCCCAGGTCGCTGCCTGCGTGAAGGGCGCGGACGAGCTTCACACGATGGTGACGCAATTTGGGCGGGACGTCGTCGTGGCTTATATGCGCCACGTTCAGGACAATGCCGAGGAGGCGGTCCGGCGCGCGATCGCCAAGCTTCGACCGGGCGCCTTTTCGCTCGCGATGGATAACGGCGCGACGGTCTCGGTCAAGATCGATATCGACCCTGCGAACCGCAGTGCGACCGTGGACTTCGCTGGCACCAGCCCGCAGCTGCCGTCCAATTTCAATGCGCCGGTCTCCGTCTGCCGTGCGGCCCTGCTCTATGTCTTCCGCACGCTCGTCGACGACGAGATACCGATGAACGAAGGCTGCCTCAGGCCGATCACGCTCCGCATCCCGGAAGGATCGATGCTGAATCCCGAGCCTCCGGCCGCGGTCGTCGCAGGCAATGTGGAGACGAGCCAGGTTATCGTCGACGCCCTCTATGGCGCGCTGGGCGTGCTTGCGGCATCGCAGGGCACGATGAACAATTTCACCTTCGGCGACAGTGCGCATCAATATTACGAGACCGTCTGCGGCGGCGCCGGCGCCGGTCCCGGTTTCGACGGCGCAAGCGCCGTCCAGACTCACATGACCAACAGTCGCCTGACCGATCCCGAAGTGCTGGAGTGGCGTTTCCCGGTCATGGTCGAGCAATTCGCCGTCCGGCGCGGATCGGGTGGAGAAGGCCGCCATCGCGGCGGTGACGGCGTCGTCCGGCGCATCCGTTTCCGCGAGCCGATGACGGCAGCCATCCTGTCCGACCGGCGGCTGATCGCGCCCTTCGGCATGGCTGGCGGTAAACCGGGCGCTGTCGGACGGAATGCCGTCATCCGCGCCGACGGCTCGGTCGAGGCGCTTGCGGGCACGGCTGTCGTGGCGATGAAAGCGGGCGATATCTTCGTGATCGAGACTCCGGGCGGCGGCGGATATGGCTGAGTCTCTCACGCCCGATTTGGCATCGAAGCTTGCGCAGGTCGCGCTGGGCCATGTGCTTCGCGAATTTCCCAACAAGCTCTACCATGTGCTGGCCCGGCCGGACGACCTGCAGAGCCCGAAGACTCTGCACCCCGTCTTCCATGGCAGCTTCGATTGGCATTCCTGCGTCCATGGCTATTGGCTGCTGGCGACGCTCTATCGGCGCCTCACTGACTTGGCGGAGCGCGATCGCATTCGCGCGCTCTTCGATGCGCAGCTGTTGCCGGAGAAAATCGCCGGCGAGGTCGCCTATCTTGCGCGACCGGAGAGCCGGACTTTCGAGCGGCCTTATGGCTGGGCATGGCTGATGATGCTCGCCGCAGAGCTGAGGCGCCATACTTGCCCCGAAGGACACGCCTGGAACGACGCGCTCGCACCGCTGACATCCGCTTTCGCCGAGCGCTTTCGGCTGTTTCTGCCAAAGCAGCCCTACCCTGTCCGGACGGGTACGCACGCGAATAGCGCGTTTGCGCTTGCACTAGCCTGGGAATACGCGACCGTGTCGAAAGATGATGCGTTGGCAACGATCATCTCCGACCGGGCCCTGGGCTGGTACGGAAAGGATGTGAGATGTCAGGCTTGGGAGCCGGACGGCGACGCTTTTCTCTCCCCTGCCCTCGTCGAAGCGGAATGCATGCGGCGCGTCCTGCCTGCCGCGAGCTTTCGCGCCTGGTTCCGATCCTTCCTGCCCGACATAGCGCGCGGAGAGCCGGCGTCGCTCTTCAATCCGGCGGAGGTCGGCGATCGGAGCGACGGCAAGATCGCTCATCTCGACGGCCTCAATCTCAGCCGCGCCTGGTGCTGGCGGGCAATCGCCGCAGAGCTCGATGAACCACGACGCATGATCGCCTTTGCCGCGGCCGAAAACCATCTCGCCGTGAGCCTACCGCACGTCACCGGCGATTATATGAGCGAGCATTGGCTCGGGAGCTTTGCCCTGCTCGCGCTGACCGCCTAAATGCGGGCTTCGTTCAGCTTGCGGCCCAGCGCATAGTCACCGGTGATCGTCGTGCGCTGCATCTCGCGCGTGCAATCCTCCGGAACGCCCTCGGCGCAATGGAGCGTGCGCCAATTGTCCCAGAGCACGAGATCGTTTTTCCGCCACTCATGGAAATAGGCATCGGAAGGATCGAGCATGCAGGAGACGATCTCGGTCAATAGCGCATCACCCTCCTCGCCCGGCATCTCGTGAATGCCGAGAGCGGAGGTCGGCGACACGTTCAGAACCTTGCGGCCCGTTTCCGCTTGACGAAAGACCATCGGGTGTAGCACCGGCCGGAAATCCCGTTCGATACGCGTCGCGAGCGAAGCCATGGACGGCGAATTCGCGACCAGCTTGAGATTCGGCGGTTTGCCGAATTTCTCGAAGGTGAAATCGGGGCGAAGCTGATAGACGACATGCAGCTCCTCGATCTGCCGCTTCAGAGGGTCGGGCAGCCTGTCATAGGCTGCGATCCGATCGATGAAGCCGGTCCGCCCGCCCGCCCGCGGCAGGGTGATGGCCCGCAAGATGCCGCCGCGATTGATCTTGTCCATGAACATCAGGTCCGCGTGCCACGGCAGCCAGCCACCCCGCCGCTCCCCGTCCACCTCATAAAGCGCGACCGAGGACTCGCTTTCCGAGCCCGGCCGATAGGAGATGTCGACCAGTTCGGGATAGCCCGCGACCCAATTCTCCTTGGCCGGGTGGCGCTGCAGCTCGCCGAAGCAGCGACTCAGCGTCAGATGCGCTTCCGGGCTAGTGCCGGCCTCAGGAAAAACCAAGATTCCGGCCTGAATGAACGCCGCCTGCAACCGCTCGCCGACGTCCGAGGAAATCGGTGAATCGAGATCGATTCCGTGGACCGCGAGGCCGACATGAGCCGACAAGGGCGTGAACTCGAGCGTCATCGCATAGCCTTTCGGCTCGCAGTATCGCACTCTCCGGTGCTAGCCTCAAAGGCGAAGGTCGCGGAAGCATCGCGCGACCCCGGGGGAGGACAGGCGATGCGCGTAAGGTATTTCGACCGGTCGGCCTCGGTTGCCGATGTCAAATCCCATATGGAGGAATGGGGGTTCGCCGTCGTCGTCGGCCGGCAGCCGACAGCGATAATCGAAGCGGTCGGCCGCGACATCAATCGCCACACCGAGGGCCTGCCATTTCTCGAAAAGCCCTTTTTTGGCGGGGCCTTGAAGAAGATCGATGGTTTCGTGGCGAAATCACCCGCCATGGTCGATCTCATGAGCGATCCCTTCGTGATCGACCTTGCCGAGGCCATTCTCGGGCCCGAGCCGCTGCTCAACGGCTCGGCTGGCTTCATCCTCGAGAAAGGGAACCGGCCGCAGGATCTCCATCACGACGACATCATCTATCAGCCCTACCTCCCGCGTATCCCCGGCGGACCGCAATCGCTGATCCATTATATGTTCGCGATCACCGAATTCACCGCCAAGAACGGCGCAACCTGCATGATTCCCGGCAGCCACCTTTGGCCCGCCGGGCGCGAGCCGACCGAGGAGGACGAGGTGCTCGCGCTGGAGATGCCGCCCGGCGGCTTCGCCGTCTGGCTCGGATCGACTTGGCACGGGGCCGGCCGCAACACGACCGAGCGCCCTCGGATCGGAGCCGATCTCGGTTTCAATTGCGGGTGGCTGCGGCCCCATGAGGCCTACCATCTGCTCGTGCCCCCCGCGCTCGCGCGGAGCTATCCCAAGCGCGTGCGGGAAGTGCTGGGCTATCGGGCGCATCGCGGTATGCTGGGCTGCATCGACCAGCGGAACCCGATGGATCTGCTAGGATTTCCGCAATGAGGATGGCTATCCTTGGCGTGTTGGCGCCTCTGGCGTCAACGGCTCCCGCGCTTGCCGCCCAAACGGTCGCGGACGCTCCGCCGAGCTGGGCGTTTTCCGCTGATCCTCCGGCTGTGCAACCGGCCAGCCGGCCACCGGACGACGGAGTCCCGAAGCATGTCGCCGGCAGCGCCGTCGCGCTGACCTTGGCCCAGACGCGCGATCCCTTCAACATTCCCGACTGGCACCCAAGCGACCATCCGGCCGCGCCGGACATCGTGATGCATGGGCGAAAGCCTGCGGTGCTGGCCTGCGGTTATTGCCATCTGCCCAACGGACAAGGTCGACCGGAGAATGCAAGCCTGGCGGGATTGCCGGCAGACTACATCCTGCAGCAGATCCGGGATCTCCGAAGCGGCGCGCGGAAGAGCTCTGTCTCCGATCTCAAACCGCCGGCGCTCATGGTCGGCATCGCCAAAGCCGTGTCGGACGAGGATGTCGAGAAGGCCGCGGCCTATTTCGCGAGCATCAAACCCAGGCCGTGGATCCGCGTGGTCGAAACCGAGACCGTGCCCAGGACGCATATCGCTGGCTTCATGCTGGTTGCCGATGCAAGCGGCACGGCCGAACCGATCGGCCAGCGCATTGTCGAGACGCCTGAAAATCTCGGCCAAACGGAGCTTCGGGATTCGGAGTCCGGATTTGTTGCCTATGTACCGAAGGGCAGCATCGCGGAGGGAGAGCGCCTTGCGAAAACCGGTAGCGGCAAAAGCACAGCTTGCGTCGCATGTCATGGACCGGATCTGAGAGGGATCGGGTCAACACCGGCTCTGGCGGGCCGTTCGCCGAGCTATCTGGTCCGGCAGCTCTATGATATTCGGCACGGTGCGCGCGGCGGTCCGTCGAACGAGCTGATGCAAAGCGTGGTCAGGAATCTGAATCAGGACGATTTCATAGCGGTCGCGGCTTACGCCGCCTCACGGAGCCCGTAAGAGTCCATGGAAAAATTGGTCTATCTACTGAGCAAGAATCCGGACCAGCCCGGTATCGCGATGCGGAATCCGTTGATCGAAGAGATCGTGCCGAGGCTAAAAAGCATGGGCGCTTACCGGATCAATGTGAATATCGCCGACCTGACGGAAATCGTTGCGAAAGCGGCGCCCGCGCGGCTCATGGGGCCATGGGACAAACTTGGCGCCGTGATCTCCTTCTGGCTCGATAATCTGGACCAGCGGTCGGCGATCGAGCCCGCGCTCGCCGAGGCATCGGTCAGCTACGCCGGTTATCTCGTCACAGAATCGATCGTGCAGAGCTACCAACGGACCTGGAAGGATGGCGAGCGCCGCGCCGGCGTCACGCAATTCACCGCTCTGGGGAAACCGGCTGCCGCGAGCGAGGAAGAATTTTATCATTGGTGGCAGATCAAGCATTCCGAATCGTCCTTCAGACTCCATCCGCGGCGATGGTCCTATATCCGCGACGCCGTCGCCCGCCCGCTCACGCCCGACGCTCCAACATACCGGGCACTCGTGCTCGAGCATTTTCGCGAGCTCGAGGACTTCACCGATGACAGCCGCTATTTCGGCGGCGAGGCTGCCCTGCGGGAAATGAACGAGGAGACGCCTCATTTCTGCGACTTCAACAATCTGGTCGGCGGCCCCATGAGCGAATATTCCTTCGCTTAATCGAGACGCCTATCCGGTGTGATCTGCGCCGGATCGACCTGAACCTCGATCACGCTTGCCACCTTCGAAACGAGGGCGCGATCGAATGCCGCTGCGAAAGACTCTTCACCGTCGACGGTTTCACCGGAAATGCCGAAGGATCGCGCGAAGGCGGCAAAGTCCGGATTGAGAAGGTCGGCTCCCGAGATGCGGCCTGGATAGCGAGCCTCCTGATGCATCCTGATCGTGCCGTACATTCCGTTGTTGAGAATGATCACGATGATCGGCAGCCCGTAGCGCCGGGCGGTGATCAGCTCCTGCGGATACATCATGAAATCGCCGTCGCCCGCGAAACAGATAACCGGACGGCCGGGATTCCGAAGCTTCGCCGCGACCGCTGCCGGCAGGCCATAGCCCATCGCGCCGCTGGTCGGCGCGAGTTGAGAGCGGAAGCGGCGATAGCGATGATAGCGGTGGACCCAAATGGCGAAGTTGCCGGCGCCGTTGGTGACGATCGCCTCCGGCGGCAGGCGCTCCTCGATGCAGGCCATCACGCCGGTCGCGTCGAACCGCTCGCCGCCGCCTGACCGAATTGCGGAAAACTCCTCATATTCGGCCCTGGCGGAAGACGTCCAATCCTGCCAGGGCGGGCGATCGATCGGCGGCAATCGGCGCAGCGCGGCGGCGATTTCCGGCATGCCGGCATTGATCCCGAGGACAGGCTGATAGACTCGCCCGAGCTCCTCCACGCCGGCATGGACATGGATAAGCGGCGCATGCGGGACCGGCGGTTCGATCAGCGTATAGCCACCGGTAGTCGCCTCTCCCAGACGCGGGCCGATTGCGAGCAGCAGATCGGCCGCTTTGACCCGAGCCGCAAGTTTCGGGCCGAGGCCAAAACCCAAATGGCCGATATAGCAAGGATGAGCATTGTCGATGAGATGCTGCGCCCTGAACGATGCGGTGATCGGCAGCGCATTCGCTTCGGCGAAAGCGGCGATGTCGGCGCAGGCCTGCTCGGTCCAGCCGCTGCCGCCCAATATCGCCACCGGCCGCGCTGCCCCGGTCATCAGCCGCCGGAGCTCCGTGAGATCGTCAGCCGATGGAGAGGCCCGCACGGCCCGATAGGGCGAAGTGTCGGCGATCGCGCATTGCGCGATCAAAATATCCTCGGGTAGAGCGAGCACGACCGGACCCGCGCGGCCCGACATCGCCGTCCGGAACGCCCGAGCGACCAGTTCGGGCACACGCGCCGGATCGTCGATCTCTGCCGCCCATTTCGATAGCGGCCCGAACATCTGCCCATAGTCGATCTCCTGGAACGCTTCGCGGTTTCGGTGCGCGCCTTTCACCTGCCCCACGAACAAGATCATGGGCGTCGAGTCCTGAAAGGCCGTATGCACGCCGACGCTGGCGTGCGTCGCGCCCGGCCCGCGAGTCACGAAACAGACGCCAGGGCGTCCCGTCAGCTTGCCGTCCGCTTCCGCCATGTTGGCGGCCGCGCCCTCGTGACGACAGACGATGACCTGAATGTCCCGAGCATCGTGGAGCGCATCCAGAACTGCAAGATAGCTTTCGCCCGGAACGCAGAAGATTCGATCGACGCCATGGATACGCAGCGTATCGACCAGAATTTGGGCGCCGCTCCGCATGCGGCGTTCCGCCATTGTGCCGTTCATTCGTCGCCGCCTTCCCATCAGGGTCCGAGCACCTACCTTACTGACAAAGTTCGGAACGGGAGAAGGGTCATGAAGATCGGGATCATCGGCGCCGGAAATGTCGGCGGCGCGCTCGGAAAGCTCTGGGCCGGCAAGGGTCATGAGATCGTGTTCGGAGTCCCCGACCCGCAGGCGGACAAAGTCGCGGCCTTGCTGAGATCAATCGATCGCAATTCCAGGGCCGGAACCGTCTCGGAAGCAGCCGCTTTTGGCGAAGTCGTCGTCTTCGCGACGCCCTGGCAAGCGACCCACGACGCAGTGCGGTCTGCCGGCGATCTCGACGGCAAGGTGGTCATCGACTGCACCAACCCCCTCATGCCCGACTTGTCCGGTCTGGTGATCGGAACCAACAATTCAGCGGGCGAGGAAGTGGCGCGTTGGGCCGAGGGCGCCAAAGTCGTGAAGGCGTTCAACACGATCGGCGCCGCCAATTTCGGTACTCCCCAATTCGGCGCGGAGAGCGCCAGCATGTTCATCGCCGGCAATGATGCCGACGCAAAGGCAACCGTGGCGCGCCTGGCGGCCGAACTCGGCTTCGACGTCGTGGATGCAGGTCCTCTGACGGCAGCGCGATGGCTCGAAGCGCTCGGAATTCTCTGGATCCATCTCGCCTTCAAGCAGGGGCTCGGACCTGCCGGCCACGCCTTCAAACTTCTGCGGCGCCCTCAATAGAAGATATGCAAGGCCGCCACATGGACTGATGTCAGTTCCGGAGCGGCGGCGAGGGCGACCATTGCGCGACCGCTTTGTAGTAAAGTCGGAATGAATATGACAAGCAGAAAATAACGGGAGGAGAGCCAGAAAAGAACTCCGCCTTGTCATGGCACTTCACGCTTATCACCGCGTTATGCCCAGCAATGGCTCCCCAACAATCATCCAATTCGCGCTTCACCTATCTGGACGGTATGCGAGGGATCGCAGCCCTTGCCGTCCTGTTCCACCATTTCATACTGGGGTTCGAGCCCCAACTGGCCGGCACGATCCTCCATGGCTGCGTCCACGGGTCATTCGCCGTCTGCATCTTTTTTGTGCTGAGCGGCTTCGTCATGTCGGCCGCCGCGCAGAGGCCCGAGGCACTGGGACTCCGCTGCTTCAAGCGCTATCTGCGGTTGGGACTTCCCATGCTGGCCGCCGCCTTCGCCGCTTGGCTGCTTCTGCTCGTCTTTCCGACAGCCAGCCGAAATCTCGCGCCGTTGACCGGTTCGCCTTGGGCAGGCCAATATTCGCGGCCGCAAGTGCCGCTCTGGTACGTGCCGATCGACAGCTTGGCACGCCCCTTCCTGCGCAGGCAGTCTTATCTCGACACTTCACTCTGGACCATGCAGCCCGAGCTCATCGGCTCGCTCGCGATTTTCTTCATCTACGCATTTCGGCGCAGCGGCATTCCTTTTCTCGGTGCGGCGCTCCTGACTTTTATCGGATTCGAAATTCCGAATTACTGGTTGATCTGCTTCGCCGCTGGAATCGTCTTTTGGGAGGCAAAGCTTTATCGCATCCAAAACGCGTCGGGAGTTGGCCTGATCGCCATAGTGACGGGATGTCTGCTGAGCGTTGTTTCGGGCCCGCTCCTGGCACGATTGCCGGCCTCCACTGATCCATGGCCTCTCTATATGGTCGCCTCGATCCTGATGATCGGCGGCATTCTGGTCTCCGACTCACCCAAGCGATGGCTCCAGACCCGCGTTCCCCAATTCCTGGGCCGGATCTCCTTTGGCCTCTATCTCATCCATGTCCCCGTACTGCTGACGATATTCGCCGCGCTCTGGGCGAGCTGGCAGCCTTCGGGCTTCGCGATCGCCGGATTCGTTCTCCTGTATGTCGTGACGGCGATCGCTGCTGGATGGGTGATGACCAAGCTGGCCGACGAGCCGACGCTCCGCTTGCTGAAGCGGATGCGGATCCGAGGCACCGCGCCGCCCGCGCAGCCGGTCGAGCTCGAGCGGGTGGCGCCCCGCCCCGCCGCCTCCAAGATCGGCGAGCTGTCGGCCTAACCGCCGGTCTGGATCTCGCCGACGATCTCGCGGACCAGATAGAGAGGCCGCGACTTCGTCTGGATGAACGTGCGGCTGACATACTCGCCCATGATCGCCAACATGAAGATCTGGGCGCCCGACATGAACATGATGATCATGATCAAGCTGGTCCAACCGGGAACAGTGGACAGGAACAGCCAGGATATGAGCGAATACACCATGCCAATCCAGGAGAGGCAGAGAAATACGATCCCCGTGTAGACTCCCAAGCGAAGCGGCTTGCCCGAAAAGGCGGTGATCGCATCCAGCGCGAAATTCATCATCTTGCCGAAGCCGTAATGCGTTTCCCCTGCAAAGCGCGATTGACGGTCATACTCGATCGGTACCTGCCGGAAGCCGATCCAGCTCACCATGCCCCGTATGAAGCGATGCGACTCGGGCATGCTGAGCAACGCTTCCAAGACGCGACGATTGATCAGGCGAAAGTCGCCCGTATCGGCGGGAATGTGGAAATCGATCAGCCGGTCAAGCAAGCGATAGAAGATCATCGCAGTCAGCTTCTTCGCCCGCGTTTCTCCGGCGCGCGTCCGGCGCTTGCCATAAACGACCTCGGCGCCCTGATCCATGATCTCCATCATCGAATGCAGCAGCTCCGGCGGATCCTGCAAATCAGCATCGAGAATCAGGATGCGCGCTCCAGAGCAGGCTTGCAGACCAGCGGTTAGAGCGGCCTGATGACCGAAATTCCGGGAAAGATCGATGCCGATGATGTGCCGGTCCGTCCGCGCCAGCTGATCGATAGTCGTCCAGGTCGCGTCGGACGACCCGTCATTGACGAGAACGATCTCATAGGCGTCGCCGACTTCGTGGCGGCAAACCGCGCTGACGCGTTGATGCAGCTCGTGCAGGTTTCCTTCTTCGTTGTAACACGGGATGGCGACCGAGAGACGGACGCTCCTCGGACCTGAAGCCACGCTGCCGAACGGCTCCGGCGACATCAAGTTCATGGTTGGGCTACCTGATAGAGATTACCGATCGGCGTCGTCGCGGCGAGCCAACCGCCCGGCGCGACGTCCGATACGGCCTTTTCGTGCCAAGCCATGAAAAACAAATGAGGATGCGGATTTCCACGCGCTACTTGGATATCGGCCTCCTCACGAATCACCGCGACCAATCGGCTTGCGCCATACCGGTCGCAACGATTGGATTCGCCGAACTTCTCGGACAGATCGTAATAGGGCTTGTATTCCGCCTTGACGCGCAGCGGCTGCGCCGCGGGTTCAGCCCAGAAGCTGGAGAAAAACCGCATGGGGCCCGACAGAGCAGACAACTCCATGATGTGATGCTGGGGCGGCGCATACCGCGCATACATCTTTTCGAGATCGCCCTTCGCCTCGGTCGCGCAATCGGCGTCGATCACCACGGCGTCTGCGGGCAGCTTATTGATGGCGCTTATCACAGCGTCGATCGGCTGCTCCAGCTTGTGCCAATATTGACCAATCAGAATCTGCTTTGCGCAAAACATTATGACGATCATTGCGACCAGAAGCGTGCGACCGGGAAAACTACGGATTCTGACGTCCAGCCCCGCCAGCACCGCGAACACGATCGTAATGGGCAGCCTAACGTCCGCGAACCAGCTCGTTTGCAGCCGGGACGGCATGATCCAATAGATGAGGAACAGCATGATGGCCCCCGGCAGCATCGCATGGAGCCTCACGCTCGACCGGAAGGCGAAAAGAATGACGAGCGGTAACGCCGCCACAATGAATGCCGCATCGGCCCAGGGCGTAGCGCTCATCATGAAGCGCAACAGGTATTGCACTTTGTAATCGATTATATGAGCGTAGTAGTGATAATCGAAAATCTCGCCGGTTCGCATGGTCGTAAGCAGAGTCAGCGCCGGAACGAATTCCAAATTCCGCGTCACCACGTCGGAATAGCGTGCTCGTTTTTGAAGAATGTCGTCGAGGCAGATGCCGAACCATAGCACGCCATAGATGCCGAGCGCATACAGGTGTGCGAATAGCAGGACCAGCCCCAGAACGGCGCCGATTACATAACCGAGCACCGGCCGCGAGCGCAGCAAGCGCACGCGGAGCGCCAGGAAGACGAAAGCGAGCCCTACACCGAATATGTAGTTGAGAAAGCCATAGGCCGTTACGAGATTATAGATGAAGAGCCCCGCGACGAAGGAAAACAGGCTCCATCGGCCGGTCAGAATTCGGTTCAGCGTCACGACGCCGATAAGGGTCATGATTTGGCTCGCAGCCAGAAAGAGCCTGCCGGCAACCTCCGCGCTCATGAACTGCGTAAGTCCGATTCCGATGATGTCGAACGCGACGTTCGGCAGCCAGAGCGGCGCCGCCGTATAGGCGGGCACCTGTAGACCGTGCAGCAGCATGCCGTTGAGAAGAGCGATTCGCGTAATGTGACCGCCGGCATCCCAGAGGGGCAAATGCTTGGCCCATAATGCGGGGAGCGCCAGAAAAACGCTTTCGACGGCCATGAGAATCATGGCCGTCTTCGTCGTCAGAAACTCTCCGGAGAAATCCAAAGTGAAAATGTAAGGCCTGGAGTGACGTCGCGAGAAAGGGTGCGTCCAATTGGATGTAATCGCCATATTTGACTCTCAACCGGGTGATTACGCCTCTACGAATCGAAGCAAAATCGATGCCAATCCAGTCGCGTCAATGCCTTGGAGGCACAACAGTTCCCTGGCGTCGGATAATTGTAAAGTATTTAGTTCAGGTAGATTTCCGGCATATGGGCTTTCTATACCATAACAACACTAACATACCCGGATTCTTCCCATATATGACTTATGTTTGTCATTCTACGAAATGTTTGTGCTGTAGCGTTACACTACCTTGGTTTTGAAAGGAACGACTATCCCGCCTTTGCGTTTCCCAGCAGTCCAGCCGCTCGCTGCGCGCAAGCTCCGAGGAATAAAGAAGGATATGCCGTCGTATCGCTGCTATTTCGTTGATGGTCGAGAAAGCTACTGGGATACTTGCAAGATCGAAGCCGACACCGTCGAATCGGCGATAAAAGAAGCTTTAAGCGCACTGCCGAGAAAGCCGCGCTGCACGCGAATCGAAATCTGGGACGAGACGCAGGTGGTCTACCGTCGAGGCAAGGAAGCGGGCGGCCCGTCACCGTCACGGCGCGACCCGCTCGCGAAGTCGTTCAAGATTCTAGTCGCGCGTTGCTTTGGTCGGCCGGAAATCAGCCAGGGTCATTAGGCGCTCTCCAGGAAGGATTGGTCCGCCCGATCCATATGGCTCCGTCGGCAGGTGACCAAAGAGCGCGATCACGGTCCGACCGGACTCGACCGACCTGACGCGATCCGCTTTCGAGCAAAAGCCGCAACGCCGTTCTGGCGCGAAACAACCTCGAACGAACGGTTCCAACCGGAATGCCGAGCAGGGCCGCGGCGTCCTCATAGGCCCTTCCCTCCACAGCAACCAGGAACAGGATCTGCTTGTGCTCCCGACTCAGCCGTTGCAGCGCCCGGCGAAGCTCGAGCATCTCGATGTTCGCCTCTTGCCCGCCGGCAACTGCAAAGACGTTTTCATCGAGCTCGACGGATTTGGGTCGTCGTTTGACCCGGCGCCAATGGCTGATGATGATGTTGCGCAAAATCGTGTTGAGCCACGCCCCCATATTGGTCCCCGGCTGCCAAGTGTCGATCCTGTCGACCGCCCGCTCCAGGCAATCCTGGACGAGATCGTCAGCAAGGTCGCTATCCTGAACCATGAAGCGGGCATAGCGCCGCAGTCGGGGGATCTGTGCAACGATCAAGGGGCGAGGATATGTACTCATTTTTCTCCAAAACTTGGTAGTTGCGAATCGCGACTACTATGAAGACAATTCTGGCGGAAAATATAACGAACATATGACATTTTTGTATCTTACCAATATTTCGATATTCTGTTCTGAAGGGAACCTACGCGGACATATACCGATCCGGGGCTTGTTGCGCGAGCCGCGTTTCGCCTGGATAAGGTGAGCAGCGAGAGACCGATTCATCATCTGCCGCTCGTCGAACAGGCCCCGATGTTCGTCGGTCATGCCGAGCATTCATAGAAAAGCGCCCGCGGCCGATCGAAGGCCGCGGGACCGGCCACGCTCCCCCGCCTATCGTGCAGTCGAACAACTTGGTGCCCTGCCGATCGCTCAAGGGAGGTCAAAGATGATAGCGCAGCGCCGTCTTATTGCGGCCGTGACAATTTTCGCACTTGCCGCCGCAGCTCCGGTCGTTGCCGCCGAGCCGGCGGCGGAGCAGCAGAGCCTTACCGTGAAATATGCCGATCTCGATCTCACCCGAGAGGCAGGCGTGTCCCTGCTAACCGCTCGAATCAAGCATGCGGCGAATGCGGCTTGCGGCCCGGTGGACTTCCGAAGCCTCCGGGAGGTCGGCCTTTTCAATGCTTGCCGCGACGAAGCCATCAAATCGGCGATGGCCAAGGTCGAGACGGCGGTTGCCGCCGCGCGTCGCTCGCTCTATGCGGCTTCGGGCGAAGCCAGGAATACGAATTGAGCGAATCGGCCTTCGGCTCAGCGGCCCGCCATCGCCCGCGCGTTCGCGAGATACGAGCGACCGATCCGAATTGTCTTGCCGTCACGCAAGTCGGCCAGCCATCCGCCGCCGCCGTCATATTTGAACCCTACGATATGCCGCCGGCGCGCGATGGTCGATCGATGCAGGCGGATGAATTCGGCGGGATCCAGCATCCGCTCGAGTTCCCCGATCGTACGATGAAGCAAATAGGAGCGCGGACCGATATGCAGCCGCATATAGTCGCGCTCGGCTTCGATCAGATCGATGTCGCTCGCCGCAACCCGGATGATCTCGCCCCGGTGAGGCACCCAGAACTCCTGGGTCCATGGCTTCGCGCCGGACCGCGAGGCGGCCTGCGACCGTATCTGCGAATGCACCCGGGCGACGGCCCGCTCCAGTCGCTCAGGGGCCACGGGCTTCAACAGGTAATCGATCGCCGAGACGTCGAACGCGGCGACCGCAAACTGATCGAATGCCGTCACGAAGATCACCGCAGGTTTGGGGACGCGCTCTTCGAGGATTCGTGCCACTTCCAACCCATCGAAACCGGGCATGCCTATATCAAGCAGCAGAAGATCCGGCGCCAGCGTTTCGGTCAATCTGAGCGCAGCTTTTCCGTCTGCCGCCGTGCCCACCAGGCGGATCGTCGCGATGGCTGCGCACAGAACCTGCAGGCGTTCGATCGCCAACGGCTCGTCGTCGATGATCAGAGTCCGCAATGCCGGTTGCGCGCTCATTGGGCGGCCAGAGCCTCGTGCATCAAAGGGACTCTGATCTCGACCTTAAAGCCCCCCGTCTCTGTCGGACCATAGGAGCAGGCTGCCGCGCCATCAAAGCGCGCCGTGAGCCGGTCTCGCACGTTGCGTAGTCCCACCCCTTGCCCAGGCGGAGCTTCACCCACGGCGTTTCCGTCATCCTCTACCGTGAGGAGCAAATCATGGTCGACGAGCCTCGCGCGGATCACGAGGGTAACCGGCGTCATGCTCCGAGCCACGCCGTGTTTAATCGCGTTCTCGACGGCCGGCTGGAGGATGAGTCCGGGCACATAGACATTCTCAAGATCGGGCGGAACGTCGATCACGACGGTCAGCCGATCGGGAAATCGCGCCTCCTCGATATCGAGATAGAGCCGCTGCATGCGAATTTCCTCGCCAAGCAGAACGTCGTCCGCCGGATCGGCCGTCAGGCTCGTGCGGAAGAACGTCGCGAGATTCATGATCATCCGCTCCGCCTCCTCGTTGCGGTGACGCAAGATCAGAGTCGATAGCGAGTTGAGCGTGTTGAAGAGGAAATGCGGATTGATCTGGTAGCGCAGCGCGCGGAGCTGAGCGACCTGCGCCTCTGCCCGATATCGCGCGGCGTTGCGCTCCGCATACCGGACCTTCGCCGCGTATGACAGAGCAATATAAAGAATCGCCCATGCGACGACGAAGAAATACCAGCTGACCGCCGTCTCGAGGATGATTTCCCACGGCTTTTCGGGATCGGTTTTGATCTCCTGACGATGCTCCGGCAGCGGATCGACGACATAGAAGGCCGTGAAGTTGAGCGTCGCGTACGCCCCGGCGACTGGAATCGCCGTGAGGAAAGCCGTCGCGATCAGCACCCCCAGCGATTTGTCCTCCAGGCTGCGTAAGACTAGCAACACGAACAGCGTGAGCGCCATGCCCGACAGGATGACAGCGCCGCGCTTCTCCATCATGAGGAACTGGTTCGGCTTGCCCTCAATCGCCATGTGCAAGGTGTTGATCAAAAAATAGAATGCCCAAAATCCGACAACGGACATGAGCGCGACGCGCCAGGCGACGCGCGGCGATTCGCCGGGAGCCGACGGGGCCTGCTCGAAAGCCTCTTTTTTCATGAGTCCCCATTCGGCATCCACATGCCGCCCCGGTCAACCGCCCTTCGTCGAAATCAACACAGCTTTCGTCGAAAATCGAGCGGTCGGGAAGGCCCCTTGCGGAGCGGCCCGTAATCAGGCGATGCGTCGCAGACCCTCGGCCAGCGTCCTGGCGCGCTCGAGCGGCGAGAGTCCGGCGGCTTTGAGGCGCTGCGACGGCGCTTCGATCGAAAGGGGTAGGTCGATCGGCAGCGCCGCGAGCAACAGGCCCAGATCGAATTCGCCGTCGCCGGGCGCGCCGCGCTCATAGACGGCCTCATAGGCCGGCTCGGCGGTACGCACCGCAGGGCCGTCGCTGAGCTGCACATATCGAATGCGTTCCTGTGGCAGCGCTGCGACATCGTCCCAATTCCCGCCGCCGCGCTTCACATGGAGAGAGTCGATCGTGAGTCCGACCTCGCAGGAGGCAACATGTTCCGCCAGCGCCAAAGCCGCACCCACCGTCCGGATCTCGGAGAGGGGATAGGCTTCCAACCACACCGAGACGCCAAACGGCTTGGCCATCTCCGTCAGTCGAGCGAGATGGTCGGATCGCCGACCGGGTTCGTCATCCAGCACGACAACGTTGGCCGCGACGGCGCGAAGCGCGGCGCTGATCTCGAGATTGCGCGCGATATGGTCAAAATTGATCTTCGGCAAAAGCAGGAACGGGTCGACCGCTTGCACGACCAAGCCGGTCGCGTCCAGCGCTGCGACCGCGTCGCGTAGTGCCGGCCCGCCCGGCCGCATGTCGAACTGTGCGGCGCCGTCAAACGGAACCGGTTCGGCAAAAAGACCGACCGTCCTACATCCGATCTTCGCGGCAACCTCGATAAAGGCCGCCGGCGGCAGGTCGAAGAGCGAAAGATGGTCGAGGCCAAAATCGCGCATGGCTCTTGTCCCTCCCCGATAAACATTGCGCACAAAATCTTTTTGCGGTAAACATCGATTTATAAAATGGGGAGGTTCGCATGGACGGAATCGATGTTTCCGCACGCAAATCGTTCAAGCCGATCCCGTTCGTAAGCGGCGCAAAAGAGCCGCGCGGCCATTTCGACGAATTCGTGAACACTCCGATCGAATTCCTCCACCGGGTTTATGAGGAATGCGGCGAAGTGGGTGAATTCGACGTCGCCGGCCTGCGCACCGTCCTTCTCGTCGGGCTGGAAGCGCAAGAGGCGTTTTTTCGGGCGCCGGAGGAGCAGCTCAACGCCGCTGCCGCCTATCAGATGATGGTGCCGGTGCAGGGCGAGGGCGTGCAATTCGGCGCGCCGCCCGAGATCGAGCGCCAGCAGCTCCGCATCCAATATCAAGGCCTCCGCTACGAGAAGATGGCGAGCTACGCCGGCGTCGTCGCGCAGGAAGTCGAGGATTTCATCAAGGATTGGGGCGACGAGGGCGAGTTCGATTTCTATGAAGGCTTCACCGACCTCACGCTGAAGACTTCCACGCATTGCTTGCTCGGCACTGAGCTGCGCTATCGCGTGACCGATGAAATCCGCGAGCTCTATCACGATCTCGAAAAGGGACTCGACCCATCGGCTCTTCTCGATCCTTACGCGCAGAAGGAAAGCTTTCTAAAGCGCGACGTCGCCCATCACCGGCTGCGCGAGATCGTCGACGACGCCGTGCGCGAGCGTCGAGCGAGCGGCGCCGTCTCCAATGATATGCTGCAAATCTATATGGACGCGCAGTACGAAGACGGCAGCAAGCTGACCGAGAAAGAGATCACCGGCATGGTGATTTGGTTCATGTTCGCCGGGCACCACACGAGCTCCAACACTGCGACCTGGGTCCTGCTCGAGATCTGCCGTCATCCCGAATATCAGGCTGAGCTCAAGGCGGAGATCGACCGGCTGTACGAGAAGGAAAAGCAGCTCAGCATGAACGCGCAGCGCGACATTCCGCTGCTCGAAGGCTTCATGCGCGAATGCCTACGAGTCCATCCGCCGCTGAACACGCTGACCCGGCGCGTGCTCTATGATTTCCAATACAAGGACTACAAGGTGGAGGCCGGCAAGAATGTGATGGTGTGCCCGCATGTGGCCCACCGGCTCCCGGAAGTATTCCCCAATCCGGCCCTCTTCGATCCGAAGCGGCCGGTGCATGAGAATGCGTTCTCGACCATCTCCTTCGGAGGCGGCCGCCACAAATGCATCGGTAACGCATTTGCGCTGCTGCAAGTGCGCACCATCTTCTGCGCCTTGCTGCACCACTATGATTTCGAGCTGACGGAACCGTTTGAAAGCTATGGCGAGGAAATGCCGAGCCTCATTCTGAGGCCGACCCTGCCCTGCCGCGTGCGATACAAGCGGCGGGCATCGTTGGCGGCCGGACGGTAGCTATCGGGAAAACGCCGTACAACCATCGCCAATGGTCATTCGGCATCGGACCGGACGGGCGGCGACGCTGCGCCCCGAGCGCATGCTTTGCTCAAACCGCAATCCCCGCCTCCACCATCGCCACGAACAGCTTCGAGGCGCGCGGGAAGCCCACATAGTGAGAGAGGAAGACGGGGATCTCCTTGATCTGCTCCTCGCTCATCTCGCCTTTGAGCAGCGCGGTTTTCATCTGGATGACGAAGGGCGATTGCTCACCGAGAGCGGCCAGCACGCCGATCACCATCATGCGCCGGTCGCGAATGGACAGCACGTCGCGTGCCCAGACTTCGCCGAAGGATTGGTCCAGCAGAAGCTTGAGGAATTCGGCTTCGTCAGCGTTCTTCGGCAGCGGCACGACGCCGCCATAGACCTCATCGAACATCTTCTTGCCGAGCGCACGACGATCGCTGCCGGACATCACTGGCCTCCATTAGGTCGAAATGCGGGAAAGAAGCGCGCGGGCCCTATTGGCCGACCATCGCCTTCCTGACGAATTCCTTGGCATGGATCGCGGTCGGGACCGCGACGCCGACACTATCGCCCAGGCTGATCGCCAGCTCCAGATCCTTCTCGCCGATCCGTCCCTGACTATCCATGAAAGCGGCGCGGTCCGCGGGCGAGCCGGTGAATCGGCGAGGCCCGTCGACGAAGGCCGCCTCCATGGTCGGCGTCAGATTGCCGTTGCGCTTCATGACCTGCGCGAGTTTGTCGAGCGGCACGCCTCCGGCCATGGCGAGGGTGAAGGCCTGGCGGCCGACAAGAAGCTCCACCCAGGCAACGAGGTTGTTGCTGATCTTGAGGACCATCGCCGAGCCCAGCGGGCCGACATGGACGACGTCGGTCGAGTAGACTTCCAGAATCGGTCGGACGCGCTCGGTCACCGCTTCGGCGCCTCCGGTCATCGTGAAAACGAATTGCCCGCCGCTCTGCATCACCGTGCGCGTCACCGGCGCGTCGATCAACGTCACGCCGCGGCGCGCAGCTTTCCCAGCGAGATCCACGATCGTCTCCGGCTTGACCGTGCTGTGGACGAGCACGATCGAACCCTTGATCATGCTGTCGAGCAGGCGCCCGGCGCCCTCCAGCACATCACGCACTTGCTGGTCGTCGCGCACGCAGATGCTGATGACGTCCCGGTCACGCCCGAGCTCGGCAAGGGATCCTGCGATCTTCGCCTTGCCCTCGAACGCGGCCAAGGCCGTGGCCGACACATCATAGACCATGAAATCGAAAGGCGATTTGGCGAGCAGCCTCGCTTGATCCCCGCCCATGCTGCCCAGTCCCACATAACCGACGCGCATTACTGTCTCCCGCTCGACGTTGGACGAAATTCGTCCGTTGCCCATCCCCCGTGTTTGAATCATGAAAGCATAAAAGCATTACGATGGAAATGTTTTTGGAAAATCGAGCTATTTTGCTAAATTTCTAACCGTCGGCAACAACTTGTCCGCGTAAAATAGTAAACGCGACAACCACAATCTTCACCTGAAATTAATTGAAACCGCCGCATTGGTTGCAACCAGCGTGCGCCCTGGGGGCTAGCTTTGGAACTCGACCTATCAGGTCTTCTGGTGGCCGTGATCGACGATAACCGCACGATGCGGCACATCGTCGGCACGATCCTGCGCAAATGCAATGTCGGCTGTGTCGTCGAAGCCGAGAACGGCGCGGAGGCGCTCGAACAATTCGAGCTCGTTCAACCCGACGTCATCTTCTGCGACTGGGTAATGAAACCGATCTCCGGGATCGAGTTCCTGCACAAGGTGCGCGCGGGCGAAGCCAAGATCGACAGCAATACGCCCGTCATCATGATGACGAGTCAGGTCGAGGCGGGCCAAGTGCTCGAAGCAAAGCGGGCCGGCGTCTCCGGCTATCTCGCCAAGCCAGTCACCGTCGGCGGCATCATGGCGCGGCTCTTGGCGGTTCTCGGACCCGAAGTAGGAGCGGCCAAGCCTCAGAAATTCGCGGCCACCGTGCCGCACCTGTCGAGAGTCCGTAGCTCGGCTTGAGCGTCCGTCCCGATCCGGACGAATTTTCAAAATAGCGCATCCAATCGATGCTGCCAGGGTATACATGAGTGTATTCCGTTGGCCTCGACTCTGCGATATCGTCCAATTCACCCATGAGGAACCATACGCCGCCGGGCAGCCAGGCGCGGAAAACGGGGGGACGAAATGCAATCCAAATGGATTCTGGGCGCGCTGGCGTCAGCTTCCTTGATAATGACGGCCGGTCTCGCATGGAGATCGGGGCATGCTGCGGGGAACGACATCGAAATCGTCGACGATGATATCGGCGGCGTGGTCACCAGCGCCAAAGGTCCGGAGGCAGGTGTCTGGGTGATCGCGGAAACCGCCGATCTTCCCACTAAGTACGCCAAGATGGTCGTCACCGACGACAACGGGCGCTATGTCATCCCGGATCTGCCTAAGGCGAATTACAAGGTCTGGGTGCGTGGCTATGGGCTCGTCGACTCGGCTCATGTCGATGCGGCGCCCGGCAAGCGGCTCGACCTCGCTGCCGCCGTCGCACCCGATCCGAAAGCGGCTGCCGAGTACTATCCGGCAAGCTACTGGTATGCATTGCTGCAGCCGCCGGCCGACAGCGACTTCCCGGGCACGGGTCCCAAGGGCAACGGGATCAACGTCCAGTTCAAGACTCAGCAATACTGGTTCGCCAACATGAAGGAGAATTGCTCCTTCTGCCATCAGGTCGGCGATAAGGCGACCCGCTCCTTCGCCGACAACAGCATCGAAGCCTGGGGCGAGCGGGTTACGAAGAACCCGATGATGAACGCGCATATGGCGCGCTTCGGCCGTCAGCGCGGACTCAAGATGTTCGCGGACTGGTCGGCCCGTATCGCCGGCGGCGAGATTCCACCGGTGCCGCCGTCACGCCCGGAGGGCATCGAACGCAATGTCGTCGTGACGGTGCGTGACTGGGCGGGCGGGCGATCGGTTCATGACCAGATTACCACCGACCGGCGCAATCCCACCGTCAACGCGGGCGGTCCGTCCTACGGCGTATCGACGGGCGGCGGAACGATCGAGATTATCGACCCCAAGACAAACATGGTCTCAACCGTCAACATTCCGGGCTATCCGGATCCGAGCTCAAAGGTCACGTCCGGACCGCACACCGACATGATGGATCAGAAGGGCCGCGTCTGGATCGCGACGATCAACCGCTCGGGCAAGAATCCCGACTATTGCAAGAACGGCGACACGCCCTACTCGAAGCTCGCGCCGCGGGCGGAAGAGAACGGCAAGCTCATCGAGATGTATGATCCGGCGACCGGCAAGGTCGAAAACATTCCCATCTGCGCTTCGACCGATCATCTGAATTTCGGCCGGGACAAGGACAACACGCTCTTCTTCTCGGGCGAGTTCGACGCGCTCGGCTGGTTCGACACCAAGGTATGGGACGAGACTCACGATCCGAAGAAGGCCGAGGGCTGGTGCCCGATGGTTGTCGACACAACGAATGCCGGCAAGATCACCGGCCATATGGCGGATTGGAATGTGTTCGGCGGCGATCCGGGCTCGCCGAATTATTTCGAGCAGTACAAGACGCCGGATCCCAAGAAACAGACGCTCGTCACCGGTTTCATCTACGGCATCGGGGTCGGACCCAAGGATGGAATCGTCTGGGGCGCCAACTATCTGCCCTATGTCCCCGGCGGGCTCGTCCGAATGGATCGCGGCAGCCATCCGCCCGAGACCTGCAAGATCGAGTTCTATCAGCCGCCGCTGATCAAAGGCCGGTATCTCGCCTTCAACCCGCGGGGCGTGGACGTCGACTCACAAGGCGTCGCTTGGGCCGCTTTTGCATCCGGCCAGATCGGCGCTTTCGATCGCCGCAAATGCAAGGGCAAGCTGACCGGTCCGGACGCGATCGGGCAACAATGTCCCGAGGGCTGGAGCATCTATTATCCGCCGAGCCCCAAAGTCGCGGGCACCGACCTCGGCTCCGACCATATCTATGCCACCTGGATCGACACGGAGAATGTCATGGGGCTGGGCAAGGATACGCCCTTCTTCCCGGGCACCAACTCGGACTCGATCCTCGCCTTCCTGCCGAAGACGAAGAAATGGGTCGTACTGCGCGTGCCGTATCCGATGGGCTTCTACACCCGCGGCGTCGACGCGCGCATCGACGATCCCAAGGCAGGCTGGAAGGGCCGCACCATGTGGGCCTCCTACAGCGAGGCGATGAACCACCAGGAGGGCAACCTCTCGAGCCACATCGCCACATTTCAGATCAGGCCGAACCCGCTGGCGCACTGATCCGGCGCATCCGAGCGCTGCAGGCCCGCGGAAACCTGCAAGATCGTTGGACAGGGTATCTTCCTCGCGTGGGTCACCGGGAGGGTCTTGGAGGTCTCGCCTTAGCTAAGATCGTCGCGAGTTCCACCGGACGAAACGGCTTGCGCAGCACTGGGTAGCCCTGCTCTTCGATCCGCCGATCCATGTCGCCGGCGTACCCGGTGATGATGACGACCGGCAGATCGGGTCGTTGACGCCGCGCCTCGACCGCAAGCTCGGCGCCATTCATGCCGGGCATGAGGAGGTCCACCACGAGGACGTCGAGGTGGTCCCCTCGACCGAGAATGGTGAGCGCAGCCGCAGCGCTCCCGACATCGGTTACTTCGTGACCGTCCTCGCGCAGGGCGGCGGCGATCGCAGTGCGCACGAGAGCCTCGTCGTCGACGAACAATACTCTGATCGGGCTGTGGTCTGCGCCGTCGCTCCGTGAGGCCAACTCCGTCGGCTCCGCAGCCCCGGCGGGCGCACGCCGTAAGATCAGGCTGACGGTAGCGCCCTCGCCTGGCTTGCTCACGATTCGCGCGGCGCCGCCCAACTGCCTGACGAGACCGTAAACCATCGATAGGCCGAGCCCCGTGCCCTTTCCGATTTCCTTGGTCGTGAAAAAGGGCTCAAACGCGCGAGCCTTGACGTCTTCGCTCATGCCGCTGCCCGTATCCCTCACGCTGAGGCTGACGCAATCGCCGGCTTCGGCGTCGATATTCTCCGGACGGTCCGGGTCATCGGCGCCGAGATTGGCCGTTTCTATCGTCAGCCTGCCGCCCGCGGGCATCGCGTCGCGCGCATTTAGGACCAGGTTCATCAAAGCGAGCTCGATTTGCCTTGAGTCGGCCAGTGCCGGCCAGAGATCGGGGGTCAATGACAGCTCGACCCCGATCGCCGGCGTGACGCTGCTCGCCAGCATGTCCTTGATTCCGAGAATCAGCTCGTTGACGTCGACCGCGCGGATGCTGAGAGCCTGCCGCCGCCCGAAGGCGAGCAGCTGCGACGTGATGCGCGCGCCGCGCTCGCCGGCCATGACGGCGTTCCGCACCAGCCGGCTGGCTTCCTCTCCAATGTCCTTGTCCAGCGCCAGTTCGAGATTGCCCAACAGCGCGGTAAGCAGGTTATTGAAGTCGTGCGCTACGCCGCCCGTGAGCTGGCCGATCGCCTCCATCTTTCGGCTTTCGAGCAGCGCCTGCTCAGCCTTCAGGCGTTCGGCAGTTTCAGCTTCGAGATCGCGCAGGGCGGCTTCGAGTTCCACCGTGCGCTGGCGTAGGCTGCACTCCAAAGCCGCGTTGTCGATTCGAAGGCGCCGTATCGTCAGCGCCCGTTCGAGAACCGGCAGAATGGCGCTCAGCTTGAAGGGCTTGAGAATAAAGTCGATCGCGCCGCTCTTCATCGCCTCGACCGCCGTCTCGACCGTGCCTTCGCCGGTCATGATGATGCCGACGAGATCGGGATCGATCCGTTGCGCCGCGCGGAGCAGATCGATTCCGTCCAATTCCGGCATCATCAGGTCCGCAAGCAGCAGCTCGTATTTTCCGGGACCGAGCGCATCCAGCGCGACCGGCCCGGATGTGAAACCTTCGGTTTCGTATCCCTTGCCGCGGAGCGTGTCGCACAGGGCGCGCGCGTTCGCCCCCTCGTCGTCGACGATCAGGATACGCGGTTTCGGCGACTCGGACATCTTCTCAGGCATCCGAGCGAGCTCGCGCCGACGGCGGGCAAAGCTGCGCCAAGCTCTGGCGAATATCCCGGAGCCTCGGCGGCTTGCTTAGCATCTGATCCACGTGCGGCGGCACTTCCGCATCCGCCAGGAGCCCGTGGCCCCATCCCGTAAGGAGGATCACGGGCGTCGACGGCGACATCGCCTTTACTTCGGCCGCGACCCTCCGCCCGTCGACGTAAGGCATGCCCAGGTCGGTGATCACAGCTGCGAAGCTCTCGCCGCGGTCGCACGCGCCCCGAAACGCGCCGATGCCTGCTTGGCCGTCATTCGCGACCGTCACGAGGTGGCCGTCCGCCTCGAGAGCATCCCGCAGAGCCTTCAGCAGCGCCGGATCGTCGTCGACCAGGAGAAGCTTCAGCCGGTCCGTCGGCGCGGAACGCGGCTCCACGCGCCCCGCCGCCGAAGCGGCGGCGGCCGGGAAACCGAGCCTGACGGCGGTCCCCTTACCCTGCGCGGAGTTGATCTCCATGTCGGCGCCATGACGCTGCGCCACGCCATAGACCATCGCCAAGCCGAGACCGGTGCCGCGCTCGCCTTTGGTCGTGAAGAAGGGCTCGAGGCAGCGGCCCCTCGTCTCCGGATCCATGCCGACGCCGGTGTCCTCGACTTCGATCTCGACCGTCGGCCTCCCGCCGCCGTTTCCCGGAGTCCCGTTCTGCGTGCGCAAGGTCAGGACGCCGCCATCGGGCATGGCGTCCACGGCGTTCAGGACGAGGTTGATCAGCGCCTCCCGCACTTCGCTCTCGACGCCCATGATCGCGGGAAGCTCCCGACCGAGGTCCGTGCGGACATCGATCACGGTACCCTTCTGCATGACCATGTCGCTCCAGCGCGCTTTCGTAAGATCTATCACCTGACGGACGATTTCGTTCGCGCTCACCGGCGCCAAGATCAATTGCGGCTCGCGCTGCCGATAAAACTCCTTCATCCGCGCGATCGTGTGAGCGATGTCCTCGACCGACCGCTGGATGGTTTCGAGATAGCTCCGCGCCGTCGGGCTCAGGCCCGTCTCGGTTTCCAACAGCGACTCTGTGTAGAGAGCGACCGGCGACAGAGCATTGTTGATGTCATGGGCGATGCCGCTGGCCATCTGCCCGAGCGCGCGCAGCCGCTCCTGCTGCATGATTGTCTGCTGAGATTGGCGCAGATCGTCATAAGCCGCCTGAAGCGCGCCATGGAGCTGCGCTTGATGGACCGCGAGAGCCGCGTGCTCGCTGAGCTGCCGCAGGAACTCGCATTCGCCGCTGACGAACCCATCGGCCGCGAACCGGGCCACGACGAGAACCCCGAACACCTTGCTTTCCACCTGCAGCGGCGCCGCCACCAATGAGCGCAACCGACCGCGGCTCAGCCGCTGCGGAAAAGGAGATTCGATCTTCGCGATGTCCGGCTCATAGACAAGCTGTCCCCGAACGCAGCGCGACAATCCGTTCTCGTCGATATCGATGCGCGCCCGTTCAGGCATCGCCAACTCGAGCGCAAGCGCATGGCTTTTGACGCCCACCGCCGCGATCGTGAGCGCCTTGTCCAAGCCGTCATAGAGGCAAAGGCAAGCGAAATCCGCCGGGAGCTGGTCCTCTATGCTCCGCACGACGACCTGAAAGATGCTTTGAACGTCCTGGCGTTGACCGATTGCGCGCGTGACCTGGTCAAGCAGCCCCAAGCGCTCGAGCTGCGTCTTCAGCTTCGCTTCGGCAAGCTTGCGTTCGGCGATGTCGCGCACGAAGCCGGCGAACGCCATGCCGCCGCCCGCGCCTATCGGCGTGATCGCGAGCTCGACCGGAAACTCGCGCCCGTCGCGATGCAGGGCGACCAACTCGACGCGCCTGTTCAGGACCCTCGCTTCGCCAGTCGCAAGATACCGAGCCAAACCTTGTCGATGCGGACCCCGATAGCGTTCCGGAATGATGGTCGTTTCGACGGACCTGCCAAGGGCCTCCCCGCGCGTCCAGCCGAAGATCGTTTCCGCCTGCGGATTCCACCCGGTGATCACGCCGGCGCCGTCCATGGTCACCACTGCGTCAAGCGCAGTTTCGACGATGAGGCGCGTGCGCTCCTCGCTCGCCGTCAGCGCGTTCTGAGCGCGCATGCGCTCGGTTATGTCGGTCGAGATTCCGAATACGGCATAGGGCGCGCCGGCATCGTCGCGAAGCGGCGACTTCACGGAGATGTAGGAATGAGGACCATCGTCATGCGGCGCGATCTCCTCCTCTGTGAGCGTCCCGTCGGCCTGCGCCACGCGCTCGTCCACGGCGCGAAAGGCATCGGCGGCTTCCCTCGGAAACACGTCGTAATCCGTCTTTCCGATCATCGCGCCGCGATCGACGTGGAAGATCTCTTCATAACGACGATTGACCATGAGGTAGCGGCCGGCGAGATCCTTGACGTACATGACGGCCGGCGTGTTGTCGACGACGGCCTCCAGCAGCCGCTGGCTCTGCCGCCGCTCGAGGTCTCGTCGCGTGAGCCAGCGAGCGATCGCGACCGTGAGAGCCGCCAAGCTCACGGACATGGCGACCGCCAGAATCGCAAAGCCGAAGGGGGCGTCAAGCGCGCCCGTTCGGTAGGCGAGGACCGCCGCTCCAGCCAATAGGAGAGGCGCGGCCAGCACGACCGGAAGTAGACGGCGAGCGGCACTTCCGCCGCTGTCGTTCGCGATTATGGCGGCGACCCAGCTGTCGCCGGGCCTCGCAAGGAGCGCGGAGACGAAGAGAAGCGCGAACGACAAGGCGGTCGGCAGGGACATCGCCGAGAACGGAAGGACCTTGTAGAGGGCTTGAACGCCGTAGGCGTAGCCGACGAGATCGAGGCCGGTGACCACGAGGCCGACGGCGATCAGCGCACCATAGGCGCGTCCGGCCCGCCTACCGGCCGGCAACAGCAGGGCGCCGGCCGCCATGAGCAGATTGAATGCCGTCGCGGGCGAAACGCGTCCGAGCGAAGGGCCGAAAAGATAACCGCTCTTCGACGACTCTGGGGCGCCTCGAAGCCCTCCTGCGACGGCGAAGTCGCCCAAGGCGTACACGGCCGCCGCCGTGACGAGCGATGCCGCCGCAATGCGAAATAGGTTCGTTCGCCGCCTCCGGTCCGCCGCGAAGCCGAGTTGAAGCGCCGAGGCTCCGCACAAAAGGAACGAGAGCGCGGTCGGGAGGGACATGCGCGCCCACCCCGGCGCGACGCTGGTCAAGGCCGGCAGATCGAAGATCCAACCGACGATCGCCGTGACGCATATCGCAGACATGAGAAGGGCTGCGGCGTGTCCGACTTTCCTTAAGATCGCGGTTCGTTCCGCCATGCGATCGCCCACCCCCGATTCCGATCGGCTTCAGCCCCGACCGACTATACACTTTTTCGTGGCATGCCTGGGATTTTGAACAACCGGATGCCGGCCGTCGGCGAATGGACGACTATGGGTGCTACGGAAGAACTATCCCGGCCTGGGATGCCGGCGGCCGATCACAGTCTGATGGAGCTCACCGGAGCCTTCAAAATCCACTCCACCCCATCGGCGGCGAACGACAGCGCGGTCTCGGCTCCCAATTGGGCCCGGCAATAGTCCTCGATGATTTTGGAACCGAAACCCGTGCGAACCGGCGCCCTCACCGGTGGGCCGCCGCTCTCCTTCCAGCGTAGATGAAACGCGGCGTCAGCGTCGCCTTCGCGGAGCGTCCAATCCAGGGCGACGCGTCCGGTATCGTTGGACAGAGAGCCGTACTTGATGGCGTTGGTGGATAGTTCATGCAAAACCATCGTCAGCGCGAGCGCGGACCTGGGGCCGACGTCCAAGCGCGGGCCCTCGATCTGAATCCGTGGATTGTCCGGTCCGCAGGCCGCGATGCCGCTCTTGACGACGTCGGCGATCGGAGCGCTTTCCCAGCTGGTTCGCGTAAGCACCTCATGGGCATGGCCCAGCGCGACGAGGCGTGCGTTGATGGCATCGACAGCGTCTTTCGGCTCATCGCCCTCGCGGAACGTTTGGCTGACGATCCCTTGCACGACCGCCAAGGTATTGTTCACCCGATGGATGAGCTCGTGATTGAGCACCTGTTGCCGCGCCTCGGCCTGCTTGCGTTCGCTTATGTCGATGAATGTGCACACCGCTCCCTCGATCCGCCCTTCGCGGACGAGCGGACGAGCCCAATATTCGACGGGAAAGCTCGTTCCGTCCGCCCGATGGAATACGTCCTCGACCTCATGAGCGTCGATGCCGCTTTGAGCGGCCTTAAGCACCGGGCAATCGGAGCGCGGATAAGGCGAGCCGTCCGCTCGCGAATGATGGATCAGCAGATAGAGGTCTTTTCCCAATACGTCGTCATTCTTCTCGAATGCCGTCATGCGCAGAAAGGATGCGTTGCAGAGCGTGATCGCGCCATGTCGATCGATAGCGCAGAACCCCTCGGCGGCGGAATCGAGAAGCGCCCGCAAATCCATTTACGTCTCCGTGGGCGGCCGCCCGGTCGATTTTCGATATGGCCTCGCATGAGGAGAACCCGTCATGGTCATCGCAGAACGTCCCTGGTGCTGGTGACGAGAAGGCAGGTGCAGCCCGTCTCGGTCCAGACGCGGCGATCGCTCGTTCCGGGCGCACCGTAATTGTAGTCGCCCGCGACCAGCAGGCGCTCGTCGATCCGCAGCTCGCCCGCGAGGAGATACAGCTCTTCGATGCCGGCATGAGTATGCGCCGGGTAGCTGGCGCCGCGGGCAAGGCGCACGAGCATGCTGACCCTGGACCGTTCCTCGTCCGTCGCCAGCAGCCGGCATTCGATCCCAGGCGCGACCGGGCTCCATTCCGGCTCGAGCCACCGCCCGGCCAGGAAAGGCGGTGGCTCTTCCCGCGTCTCGTGGGATATGCGAAGCGCCAAGCGCGTCTGGAGCGACGCACTTGGGCGCAGCACATCCGTTGGCCAGGAGACGAACCAATCGATCACAGGACGGAGGCTGTCGAGCTCGCCCCGACAGTGCGGGCATTCGGCGATGTGCGCCGCGATCGCGGCGGCCTCGCCCTTAGTCAGGATGCCCAGGACATAGGCGCATGTCAGCTCGGCGTGCTCGCATTGCCGCGGGCTCATTGGCCGGCGGCCGCCGGGAATTTCGCCATGGCCGGCGTTCATAGCGCCGGATGACCGATGGGGAGCTGCATAGCCCCCTAAACGTCAACCGCGCGCCCTTGGATTGGCGAGCGGCCATCGGCGAAGAGAAGGAACCTGGTGCAGCCGCGCCGATCCGCCCGACGCCTCAGGAAAGCGTATCGTCGTAGCTGGTGACGAGAAGACAGGTGCAGCCCGTCTCGGTCCAGACGCGCCGGTCGCTCGTTCCAGGCGCGCCGCGGTTGTAGTCGCCGGGGACCAGCAGGCGCTCGTCGATCCACAGCTCGCCGTCGAGGAGATGCAGCTCCTCGATGCCGGCATGAGTATGCGCCGGGTAGCTGGCGCCGGGAGCAAGGCGCACCAGCATGCTGACGCGGCGCCTTTCGGCATCGGTCGCAAGCAGCTGGCATTCGATGCCCGGCGCGACCAGGCTCCATTCCGGCTCGGACCACCGTCGGGCCGGAAGCGGCGGAGGGGCTTTGCCCGTCTCCTCGGCGATGCGAAGCGCCAGGCGCGCCTGCAACGAGGCGGCCGGACGCAGCAGGTCGGTGGGCCAGCACGCGAACCGATCGACCACCGGGCGGAGGCTGTCGAGCTCCCGCCGGCAGTCGGGGCACCCGGCGATGTGAGCCTCTATCGCGGGAGCTTCGCCCTTTGGCAGGATGCCCAGAGCATAAGCGCGCAGGGCATCGCCCTTGTCGCAGACGTCGCGCCGGCAGGTATTCACCGCTTTTCCGCCTCCCCGGGCAACGCGAGCCGCAGCTTATGCAATCCTGAGCGAATGCGGGTCTTGATCGTGCCGAGCGGTAAATTCAACCGCGCGGCGGTTTCGGCATGCGTAAGTCCGCCAAAATACGCCGTTTCGATCGCTTCGCGCTCGCCGGGCGTGAGCGCCGTCAACGCTTCGCGCAGCCACTCGCCCTGCTCGCGCAGCTCCAGCGCGTCACGCGGATCGGCGGCCGCCTCGACCAGCATCTGGACTTCGCCGCCCCGGCCTCGCTTCTTTCGGCTCTCGAAGCGCAGGCGGTCGATCGCCCTGGAGCGCGCCTGGTTCATGATCCAGCCGAGAACCGTGCCGTTCGCAGCGTCGTAGCGCGACGCGCGCAGCCAGACGTCATGGAAGACGTCGACGGTAAGCTCTTCGGCGGTCTCCCGGTTGGCGGTCAGCCGTAGGATCAAAGTGAAAACGATGCGATGCGCCCTTTCGTAAAGCGCATGCAACGCCAGCTGGTCTCCCGCGGCGATCGATTGGACGAGCATCGCCCAGTCCCGCTCCGGCACCGGCACACTGGACTTGGCGTAGAGCACATCGCCCAGCGTCGCGGCGGAGCTCTTTGGATGCCGTTCGGCGGCAGCGGGCGACTTCTTCATAGCCCGATCATGCAAGAACCTTCGACGCTGCATCAGGGCGCCATGGGCGCAAGAAACCCGACTGCCCAAAGGCGGTTCTGATTTCGCGCGGCCGAGATCGAGGGAGCAACGCCGGACGCCCGGCGGGGTTCCACGGCTCGGGATAGCACGGCGCCAATGGCCTCAGCTCGATCGACATCGTGCGGCTAGCCGCCGGGGTACCCGCAGGGGCTGTGTGGGCGTGAACCATTGCGGAACGGCGCGCTCTAGTTTTGCGCCGCTCCCCGGTGCATGAACCCGACTCGTTCATGCAGGATTGAGCAAGATCGCGCTTCGTACCGTCGGCACGATACGGCCACGAAATGGCGGATTTCTGCGGGTTTGAGATGGCGGACCCGACACGATTCGAACGTGCGACCTCTGCCTTCGGAGGGCAGCGCTCTATCCAGCTGAGCTACGGGTCCATAGCCAGGAGAGGCGAAGCTTTAGCGCAAAGCGGGCGGGGATGGAACCCTGGTAAAGCCACTGCCCCGGCGCCGCCGCCCGGCCTATGCTCCCGGGCAAAACCACGCATGGAGGAGCGCCGATGGATCCCGACCGCGAACCCGAACAGCAATTCCGCATACGCGGCGTGATCGAGCGTTATTTCAACGCCGTCGACCGCCGCGACTGGGAGCTTCTCGCCGCCTGCTTCACCGAGGATGTCGCGTTCGAGTTCAATCTCGATACGGTGATCGAGGTCCGCGGGCGGACGGCGCTGGTCGAGCGCATGAGCGGAATGCCGAAGCCGGCCGCCAGCAACCATGCGCTCAGCAGCACCTCGATCCTGGTGGAAGGAGACGAAGCGACCGCGGTGACCTTCGCCACGGCCTCGGTCGTGCTGGACCGGATCGACGGCGGCCGGGTGCTGGTGCGCGGCTTGCGCTACGACGACAAGCTGAAGCGCGTCGACGGAGCCTGGCGCATCGCGGAGCGACGGCACCTGCCGGTCTGGCAGTACGAGACAGTCTCCGTCCCGCCCCGCGCGCCGCAGCGGCCCTAGGCGGGCGCTATTCGTTCAGCCGCGGCACCATGATGCCGCCGTCGATCGGGATCGCGGCGCCGGACATGTAGGAGGAATCGTCCGACAGGAAGAAGGCGATCGCCTTGCCGAATTCCTCGAGCCGTCCGACGCGGTCGAAATGGGAGAGCTTGTCGAGGAATGCCTGGCGCGCGTCGGTGCGCGAAGGATGCGGCGGGTTACCCAGCACCACGGCGTTGATCGTGACACCCTGGCGCGCGACCTCCTTGCTGACGGAGGCCACCAGCCCATGCAGCGCGGCTTTGCCCGAGGCGTAGGGCGCGCCCGCCTCCTGCCCCAGCACGGCGGAGAAGGAGCTGACGCAAACCACCTTGCCGTAGCCGCGCGCGAGCATGCCGGGCAACACCGATTTCAGCACCATCACCTGGCTCATGAAATTCATGTCCATGAAGGCGCGGAAATCGGCAATCGAGGTCTCGGTGAGCTCGCGCCAAGGCGTGGCGGGCGGGCCGCCGCCGGCATTGTTGAGCAGCAGGTCGATCTTGCCGTGCGCGGCGGCCGCCTCCTCCGCCATGCGGTTGACGAAGGCTTCGTCGGTGACGCTGCCGACATGGGTGGAGACCTTCGCGCCCTCTCGGCGGAGCTCGTCGGCCGTAGCAGCGAGCCTCTCGCCGTCGATGTCGTTGAGCGCGACGGCGGCGCCGCCGCGTATGAGCTCGGTTGCGACCGCCTTGCCGATGCCGCGCCCGCCCGCGGTTATGAGCGCGACCTTGCCTGCGAATCTCATGCCATCCTCCCGCTAGATGCCCGGGCGCGAGCCCCCCGAAACATTGATCAGCTCGCCATTCACGTAAGCGCCGTCGTCGCTCGCGAGAAAGGCGACGGTGGCGGCGATGTCGCGCGGGTCGCCGACGCGTCCGGTCAGCGAAGCGCGCGCCATCCAGTCGATCTCCTCCTGCTTGCGGTTGCGCTTCATCAGCGGCGTCAGGATGGCGCCCGGCGCGATGACGTTGGCGCGGATCTTCTGATCCGCGTGATCGATCGCCAGCGACCGCGTCAGCGAAATGACGCCGCCCTTGGCGGCGACATAGGCCGGATTCTTCATCATGCCGCGCACGCCGGCGCCCGAGGAGATATTGACGATCGAGCCGCCGCCGGCGCGCGCGATCGCAGGGATCGCGGCCTTGCACATCAGGAAGGTCGAAGTGAGGTTGAGCCTCATCCAGCTCTCCCATTCCTCGACCGGCATATCGACGACGGTCTTTCCCGGACGGCTGCCGCCGACGACATTGACCAGCACATTCAGCGCGCCGAAGGCGTCCGTCGCCGCTTTGACCGCGCCCTCCGCCCCGTCGAGGGTCGTCGCGTCGGCGACGAGCGTCCGGATGCGGTCGGCGGCCTTCGCCTCGCGCTTAGTCTCATCGAGACCGGCCGCGTCGATATCGGCGGCGAGCACGGACGCGCCGCGCTCGGCGAGAAGCCGGACCGTCGCTTGTCCGATCCCCGCGCCGCCTGCCGTGACGAGCGCCACTTTCCCGTCGAGTTGCCCCATTTGCTCCTCCGCTGTCAGCCGCCGAAATTGTAGCGGATCTGCACGCCGATCATCCTGGGCTCGTTATAGATCACCTGGTCGGTGCCGAGCGACGAATAGAGATAGCCGCCGCCGATCCGATAGACCGTGTCGGTCAGGTTGGTGATGAAGAAACGGCCGTCGAAATCGCTGCCCCAGATCTTCGTCCAATCGATCGAAAGGTCGAGCACGTCGGTATCGCCCTGGGTTGCGAACGGATCGGTGATGGTCCGGCCGCCCACGATGATCGTGGGCGCAAGGGCAAGGATCACGCTCGATTTGTGCACCCAGCTCAACGTCGCCGACAGATTCCCATAGGCCTCGTCGATCGGCAGCTCATAGCGCGCGCTGATGTTGAATTTGTTCTTCGGCGCGAACGGGAAGACTCGGCCGGTCGAAAGCGACGGCGCGCCGTTCACGAGGCGCGTGTAGTCGAGGAACGCCGAGTAGGCGGCATCGGTATAGGCGTAGGATGCCGTCAACGTCAGCGGCTTCACTGGAATGAAGGTGACATCGGCCTCGATTCCCTTCACCTCCGCGGTGGCGGCGTTGGTGAGCGCGCTCACCGTCGATATCACGCCCGAGACGCTCGTCACCGAAAAGCTCTGGTTGAGCTGCGCGTTGTCGAGATTGAGGTCATAGGCGTCGACATTGGCCCTGAGGCTCATGCCATTGAAGCGCCAGTCGGATTTAACGCCGATCTCGGTATCGGTCGCGATCTCCGGCTGGTAGACAAAGAGGCTCGATGCGTTGGGGATCGGCGGGTTGGCCGTCAGCACCGGCGCCGCCAACGGGTTGAGACCGCCGGCGCGGTAGCCCTGCCGATGCGTGACGTAGAGCATCATGTCCGGCGTCACCTGATACTCGGCGCCCACCGTGTAAGAGTCGGTGTCCGTGTTGAGCGTCAGACTGCGATCGCAAACCGTCGTGGCGCCCGGATTCGTCACCTTCGTTCCCGTCGCTCCCGTCGTGCATTTGAAGCTCGCGATCTGCGCGACGGTCAAGGAGCGCGTATCGTTGGTGAAGCGATAACCACCGGTGAATTTCAGTCCCGGTATGTAATCGTCGAGCCCATAGGTGAATTGGAAATAGCCGGCCCGGCTATCATCGACGAGGAAGTTGTTCACGTCGGTGACGCTGCCGAAGACGCTCGTTTGATGCTGGTAGCTCGATCCCGGCGAGTCGGCGTGGAGATAGAAATAGCCCACCGTGTATTGCAGACGATCGCCGAAAAGCTTGCCTTGGATCTGCGGCTCCTCGGTGTATTGCTCGACATTGGTGCTCCAAGCATCGCCGGGCGAGCGCGTGTTGCAGGTCAAGGGCGATTCGCATGTGTCGAAATCGAGAATTTTGAGCGCCGTGCCGTCGTAGTCGAAGCGATTGAGCTGCTTGAAGCTGCGCCAGCCGAAGATGTTTCGGAGCGTCAGGTTGTCGAGCGGATCCCAGGTCGTAATGTCGGCGACGCCGGTCGCCTCGATCTTGTCCAGCCCCTGAACGTCCGAATATGTCTCGTAAGGGCCGACCGCCTGCTGCGCCGCGAGCGCGTTGACGAGGCTCGCGCCCAGAAGCTTCGGCACCGTGGCGAAGGGGTTGATGTTGGCGAGATGGTTCGAGCCGCCGTTCGTGTGCGAATCATAGCGGTCGACGACCGTCAGATTCTCCAGCCCGTCGATCGGTCGAAACAGAACCGACAGGCGTTCGCTTGCATAGCTGCGGTCGTCCTGATCTTGACCGGTTGTGAGATTCTTCGTGTAGCCGTCCCGCTGCTCGAAGGTACCTGCGGCGCGCACCATCAGCTTGTCGGGAACGATCGGCACGTTGATCGCGGCTTCGTAGCCGACGTCGCCGTAGTTGCCGAATTGGAGCTGCGCGTAGCCCTCGAAATCATTCGTCGGATGCTTGGGCTCGAACAGCACGGCGCCGCCGGTCGAGTTGCGTCCGAACAGCGTGCCTTGCGGTCCGTTCAGCACCTGGACGTTCTGCAAGTCGAAATAGCGCCCTGGTCCGCCCCCGTCGCCGATCGGTAAAGGTACTTCGGAGAAATAGGTCGGCACGGCGACCTGCTGACCGGATAGCGAAGCGCCGGAACCCGACATGCCGCGAATGACGTAATTCTCCTCGTCGCGGCTCGATTCGGCAGCTGAGAGCGAGGGGACGATCTTCGATAGGTCGGTCGCATCCTCGATGTGATGCGCTTCGAGCTGCTGCTCGCTGAAGGCATGCGCGGCAAGCGGCACCGTCTGCAGCCGCTCCTCGCGGCGCTGCGCGGTGACGATGACTTCTTCCAGGGTCCCTTCCGCTGCGGCCGGAGCGGCGGCAGGCTGCGCCCGGATCGGGAGCGCGAGACAGAGGCCAGCGATACTCGCCAGCAGCGCCGAGGCGCCATGCGACCAGAGCTTCCCTTGGATCTTGTTCATTTCTTCCCCCGTTCGGCTTGTGAGACGGTCTTTTTCCGAAGGCTTTCAGTACCCTGGCGGTTTCGAGCACGCGCTTTGTGGGCCAGAGAACGTTGCCAGTTTTTGTCCGACAGTTCAACAGTTGGATAGGCAGACATATTAAAGATATAAAGCTCGCGCGTCCGATCCGGCGTTGCCGTCTCGTCGGCATTCAGATAACCCGGAGGCAAAGGGGAGGCGCTCGATGAGCGACGTGGCCGACACCACGCTCGGCGGAAAATCCGTGGAACCGGTCACCGCCGGGGCAGCGCCGCCGCTGGCGGTGATCGTGCTGCTGTCGAGCGCGCCCGCGATGGCCCTCATCTTCGGAGCGCTCGGCTCGATCCTGCCTCTGATCGCCACACATTTCGAGGGCCAGGGCGATCCCACCTTCATTGCCCAGATGGTGATGACCATGCCGGCCGTGGGCGTCCTGCTGGGCGGCCTTATCGGCGGTCCCGTCGTCGAGCGCCTGGGCGTCCGCACGACGCTCCTCGCCGCCCTCGGACTCTACGCCGCGGCGGGATCGTCCGGCTTGTTCCTGGACGGGCTCTGGCCGCTGCTGGCTTCGCGTTTCCTCATGGGCGTCGCGGTCACCAGCCTGTCCACCTCCGTGATGCTGCTGGTGGGCGCCTGGTTCGAAGGGCCGGCGCGCGCCAGGCTTCTCGGACTCCAGCAGACATGCGGCGGTATCGCGAGCGTGGCGGCGCTGCTGGTCTCGGGCGCGCTCGCCAATTGGGCCGGATGGCGCGCGCCGTTCGCGATCTATCTCGCCGCACTCGCGGTGCTCGCCGTCGCCGCGGTCGTGATTCCAAGCAATGCCGTGCGGCCGGCGGAACGCTCACGCGCCGCGGATATCAAGCCGCTGCTGGCGCTCTGGCCGATCTATGCGCTGCAGCTTCCGCTTTTCCTCGCCTATTTCATGACCTCGGTGCAGTTCGCCTTTCTGCTGCAGGCCGACGGCGTCTCGAACAATCTCACCCGAGCGATCGTGATCGCTGTCGGCGTGCTGGCCGGCGCGGGCTCCGGCGCGGTCTATGCCCGCGTGTTCGGCCGCCTCGGCGAGCGCCGGACTCCGCTCGCGATGATGGGCCTCATGGCGCTCGGCTTTCTCATCATCGGCACGGCGGGCCGGCTGCCGGCGATCGCCTTCGGCTGCGCGCTCGCCGGCGCGGGCGGCGGCATGATCAGCCCCTTCATCAGCGGAAGATTGCTGGCCAGCGCGTCCGACGACATCCGGCCGCGCGCGCTCGGCCTGATGTTCACGACGATCTATGCCGCCGACTTTCTCAATCCGGTGCTGGTGAAGCCGGTCCGTCGAGAGCTCGGCATCCATGCCGCCTATCTGGTCGTGGCGGGCCTGCTGGCGATCGGCGCGCTGGCCCTCTGGCGGCGAGCTCGCCGGACCATCTGACTATTTGCCGAACGGCGCGCCCCAGACGACGCTCTCCGGCAGCGGCCGCTCGAGCCATCGATCGGCCCTGTTCTTGAGTCCCTCCGGGACGAACAGGGGCGGATAGAGCGGAGGCTCGGCGCGGCAGGATCCTGCGCGGCGCGCGACGCAGACCTGGAAGTCCGGCTCCGGGTGCGAGAGCAGCGTGGGCAGAGCCGAATCCAGCGGGCGGCAACTTTCGACCGTCCAATCCGCGCCCGCGAGCGGCTCGCCTTTTCGGTAGATGATCGTGTTGAAGCCGGGCGCGCGATCGGCGAACTCCACGGAACTCATCGGAAAATAGACCGGCACCTGATGGCCGAGGCTGAACTCGCCCGACCAGTTGACCCAGTTGATGCCCCAGATCGCGACCCCGCAGACATCCTTGTCGCGAGCAACCGCGAAGCTCGCCTGAACCAGCCCGGCATGACGGCGGAACAGATCGGTGTACTCGCGCGCCAGATACAGGCTGGCTATCGTCGTCGCCCAAACAACGCAGGCAATCGGCGTGATGTCCCGCAAACGCCTTCCCGGGCGAAAGCCTGCCATAATGGCCTGAAGAAGCCGCTCCGTGCCGATTCCGGCGAGCGTCATGACGAGCGGAATCGCCGGATAGATGAAACGGTATTCCTTGTGCCCGATCAGCATGTGAGCGAGGAGGATCGCGGCGGCCGCGGCCGCGATCAGCCGCGCGCGAGGAATCGCGACCGCGGCGGCGAGCGCGACGAAAGCGGTGGCGCCGCCCCACATCAGGTCGATCTTGGCGAAATAGGCGAACCAGGGAGACGTGCCGAAGATCGCCGCGACCCCATAGGACGAATTCACGAGCGCGTTCAGCCAAAGGCTCCGCAACGGCTCGCCCCAGGTGGCCCAGTCGACCGCGCCGGCGATCACAACCGGCACCAGCCCGCCCGCCGCGGCCGGGATCGAGCGCCGGCGCCAATCCGGCCAGATCGCCCACAGCCAGGCCAACCCGGCCGCCGGCGCCAGCTGCACCCTCAGCACGGCCGCCCAGGCGAGGAGAAAGGCGCAAAGGAGGATCCGGCTGCGGCTCATCGGCCGACCCGGCGCGGGCTCGGCGAGAAAGATGCCGGGCACGAGAAAGGCGGTCGCGAGCACTTCGTTCAGAGGATGGGTCGACCAGAAGACCAGGTCGGGCCAGAACGCCGCCAACCCGCCGCACAGAATCCCGGCGCCCGGCAAGTTGCTGCGGCGTCCCCAGAGGGAGGCGCAGACGATCGTCGGGATCGCCGTCGCCGCCATCAGAAGCCGGATCGTCTGGAAGGCGCCGACCGAACCCAGCCCCAGCGTCCAGCACAGCTTGATGATCCCCGCGATGAGGCCCGGAAAGATCCAGGAGCGGATCCCGTAGAAATATTCCCAGGGGACGAAGCCGCGACCGGTCAGGGCCCGGTAGCCCTGCTCCATGTTCTGAAAGATCTCGTCGGCGTTGGCGATGTTCGGCGCCAGAAATATGGACGCGGCGCGAACCGCGAAGCCCAGCGCGGCCAGCGCCAGGATCGCCCCCCATCCGTTTCGGCTGGAAGCCTCATTCGCCATTATTTTACCGTTCGATGAGTTCCGGCCCTCCCCGCCGGCGGAAATCCGTCAGCGGGTCAGGACGTCACGGTTTTGCAGGGCGGTGAAGCGGCGGCGGCGGCGCATTCGTCCCCGCTCGGCAGCTTGGCCGAACGATTCTCGATCCAGCTGACAATGTCCTTCGAGACGACGTCGCCATGCAGATCGCGCAGCAGCATGTGATAGCCCTGCGGATAGATCGCGACGCGCGCGTTTCCGGGCGGCAGACGAGCGAGGAAGGAAGACACCGCCGCATGCGGCAGCACCTGCTCATGCGCTCCGAACAGCGCCAGCATGGGCAGGCGAACCCGCGATTCGTCCTCGAGCGCGCGGTCCATAAGGTCCATCAAGCCCGCCGTCGTGTCCACCCGCGCGCCGCCCTGGATCAGCGAATCGCGCGCCATGGCGCGCAGCATATCGACATTGTCGGACGGGTGAATACCAAGCCCACGCGGCGGCTCCAGCCACCAGCCCGGCGCCGCGAGGCCCGCGAGCCAAAGCGCCGATCGCTCGACCGAGCCCATGAAATTGTGCTCCCAGATCGCGGGGGAGACGAGGATCAGCCCGTCGACATCGGCCGGGCGCGGGCCGGAGCCCGCGACGATCGTGACCGCGCCGCCCATGCTCTCGCCGAGCAGATAGATGGGTGTCGACGGGTAATGCTTGCGGAGCGCGGCGACAACGGCTTTGGCGTCATCCGCCATCGTGTCCGTGCCGGCCCAATGGAAGACATGCGGCGTTCCGCCGAAGCCCCGCTGGTCGTAGGCATAGGTCGCGATGCCTTGAGACGCCCAGTAGGCGGCGGGTGTCCGGAAGGCGACTGAATAATCTCCGAAACCGTGGAGCGCCACGATGACGGCGCGCGGCTTGCCCTGCGGCAACCAGCGGCGCATCGGGAAGAGCGTGCCGTCCGGCCCGCGGAACGTGTCGGTGCCGATCTCGGTCGCGACGCGCTCGGAAAGCGGAAGCGGCTGAACCCCGGGCGCGCAGGCGCCGAGGCCGAGACTGCTCAGGGCAAGGGCGGCGATGGCCGCGATATGTCTAACCGATCGGCGCATGGACAAGTTGAAGGAATATATCCTCGAGATCCGTTTCTTTTGTCGTAATGTCGGTGACCGCGAGCCCGGATTCCTGAACCGCCGCCAGCACCTCGTTGATGTGGGACTGGCTCGGCTGATAGCGGACGACCAGCCGACGAGGCTCCGGCAGCTCGGTATGATAGGCGGCCAGCCTTTCCGGCACGGCCCAGAGATCCCGGTCGAGCGTCAGCCACAGCTCCTTTCGGTCCATGCGCCTCAATAGCACGGATTTCGGCTCGCAGGCCGCAACCGCGCCGTTATTGATGATGGCGATAGTGTCGCAGAGCTCCTCGGCTTCTTCCAGATAGTGGGTCGTCAAAAGAATCGTCGTGCCGGCGCGGTTGAGCTCCCGCACATAAGCCCAGAGCGACTGGCGGAGCTCGATATCGACGCCGGCCGTGGGCTCGTCCAACACCAGGATCGGCGGCCAGTGGACCATGGCCTTGGCCACCATCAGCCGGCGCCGCATGCCGCCGGAAAGGGCGCGGGCATACGCATTGGCCTTGTCGGCCAGCCCGACGGCGGCCAGAAGCTCGTCCGTCCGCCGTTCCGCCGCCGGCACGCCATAGAGCCCGGCCTGAAGGTCGAGCAGCTCGCGCGGCGTGAAAAAGGGATCGAGCGTCAGCTCCTGGGGCACGACGCCGATCGCGGCCCGCGACTGCCGCGGCCATTTGTCGATGTCGAAATCCCAAATCCGCACGTCGCCCGTGGTCTTTCGAACGAGGCCGGCCAAGATGTTGATCAGGGTCGATTTCCCGGCCCCGTTCGGACCCAGGAGGCCGAAGAAGGAGCCCCGTTCGATCTTGAGGTCGATCCCCTTCAGGGCAAGCTTTTCCGAGCTGCGCCCGTTGCCGCGATAGACCTTGGTCAGGTTGGAGACCTCGACCGCATAAGGCGGCGGGGGCGTTATCACTCGGGTCATTGAAAGCTGCTCAACGGGGGCTGCTCGTGAGGGCCGTTCACCGGGGCCCGCCGGTCCGCACGGCCAGTTTGCATTGTGCGGATTGATCCATCGGCGCGGATCGCTATCATCCGCTCCCAATGCGGTCAACCGGACCGCCGATCCCGGACCTGAGAGTGCTGATGGAGCCCCCTGAGATCATTCACGTGGATACCCCGACCGTGGGTTGCGACGGCGGCGGCGGCCCCCTTGGACACCCTTTGGTCTATTTGCCGATCGGCCCCAGCGGCCAAACCGACTGTCCCTATTGCGGGCGGCGTTTCATTTTGGACGCCCACGCCAAGGCCGAACATCATGATTGATCGCCTCTTGCGCGCGTTCCTCCCGACCCTGGTCCTGCTCGCCACAGGCGCGTCGGCTCAGACGACCATCGTGCCGACCTATAATGCGATCGACGCGGACACGGTGAAAAAAATCGTGGACGCGCAGGGACAGTCCCAGACGACCGTGGATCTCAGCGATCCGCAGGGGCCGATCATCAAGGTGCAGCTCGCCGCCGGCATCGGCTATTGGATTGAGCTCGACGATTGCGACAACGGCCAGCCCAATCTCTGCAAGAGCCTCAGCCTGCATGCCGTGCTGCCGGCGGGATCATTGAATTTCTACCAAGTCAACGCGTTCAACCAGAATATGCGCTACGCGACCGCCTTCTTCGGCGACAAGGGCGTGCCGGAGCTGCGCATGGACGCCAATCTGAGAGGCGGCGTCACGCAGAATTTCATCGCCTACGACGTTCGCATCTTCAACAAGGTCGTGCTCGATTATATCAAGCAGGCGACCGCCCAGCCGACCTTGGCCCAGCCGCAAAAGAACTCCGCGGCGAAATAGTCCGTAACGCTCGCCCGTAACGCATGAAGGGGAAAGCCATGCGCCGTCAGTTCCAGTATTTTGCCGCCGCCGCGTTCGCGGCAGTCGCCGCCCTGCCCGCCGCGGCGCGGGAATGCCAGGCGCCGGGTCCCGCTCCGACGATTCCCGACGGCACAACCGCGACCGCCGACCAGATGAAGTCGGCTCGCGAGTCGGTGCAGGGCTACGTAAATGTGCTGCAGGACTATCAGGATTGCCTGGAATCCAGCATCAAACACGCGCCGAAGGAAACCAAGCAGGAAGATCTGCAGCGCTTGCGCGACAAGGGCAACGCCGCCATCGACCAGGCGGAGGCGCTCAAGAACAACTACATCGCGCAAGTGAAGCTGTTCAAGGCGCGCCAGCCGCCAACGAAGTGATCCCCACCGGACGGATTTGATGAGCGACGTCGCGGCCTCCATCGCCCCGGGCGCCGCGGCGAGCGCGGGCTCGACGCTCGCCCCGGGCGCGCTTTATCTGATCGACGGCTCCGGGTTCATCTTCCGCGCCTTCCACGCGCTTCCGCCGCTGACGCGCGCCGACGGTACGCCCGTAAACGCCGTGCTCGGCTTCACCAACATGCTGCTGAAGCTGTTGACCGAGTTTGGCGTGGCGCGGATCGCGGTGGTGTTCGACGCCAAGGGGCGAAACTACCGCAACGACATCTATGATGCCTACAAGGCGAACCGCGACGGGCCTCCCGACGAGTTGATCCCGCAATTCGGCCTGATCCGCGAGGCGACCGACGCCTTCTGCCTACCCTGCATCGAGGTCGAGGGCTACGAGGCCGACGATTTGATCGCGACCTACGCGCGCGAGGCGGCGGAGCGCGGCGAGCCGGTCGTCATCGTCTCGTCGGACAAGGACCTGATGCAGCTCGTCCGGCCGGGCGTCACGATGTTCGATCCGATGAAGTACAAGCCGATCGGCGCGGCCGAGGTGATGGAGAAGTTCGGCGTGCCGCCCGAGAAGGTCGTGGAGGTGCAGGCCCTGGCCGGCGATCCGACCGACAATGTCCCGGGCGTGCCGGGCATCGGGGTCAAGACTGCCGCGCAGCTGATCACCGAGTTCGGGGACCTCGAAACGCTGCTCGCGCGGGCTGGCGAGATCAAGCAGCCCAAACGGCGCGAATCGCTGATCGAGTTCGCCGAACAGGCGCGGATCTCGCGCAAGCTCGTGTTGCTCGAGGACCATGCGCCCGTGCCGCTTCCGCTCGACGAGCTCAAGGTCCACGAGCCGGACATGGACCGGCTGATCGCCTTCCTGACCGAGCAGGGCTTCCGCTCGACGCTCGCGCGGGTCAAGGCGCGCGTCGGCCAGGAAGGCGAGCTGGTCGAGGCGACAAGCGATGGAGCCGCGACCGTGGCGGCGGCGCCTCCGGTCGCCGAACGCTATGCGCTGGTGACCGAGCTTCCGACGCTGGACCGCTGGCTGCTGCGCGCCGCGGAGACCGGAAAGCTCGCGATCGATCTGCAGACGGATTCCGAGGCGGCGATCGCCTGCGGCGTCACCGGCATCGCCCTCGCCGTCGCGCCGGGTGAAGCCTGCTATGTTCCGCTCGGACATTCGCCGGGCGGCAATGGCGAGCTGGGGCTGGAGACGGCGGCGATCAAGCAGCTGACGCTCGGCGACGTCGTCGCCCGACTGAAACCAGCGCTCACCGATCCCGGCATCATCAAGATCGCGCACAATGTGAAGTTCGACATGCAGGTGCTCGCCTGCCTCGGGCTTGCGCTGGCGCCGATCGACGACACGATGCTGCTCTCCTATGTGCTGGACGGCTCGAGCGAGGATCACGGCCTGTCGGCGATCGCGGAGCGCGCGCTGGGCCTCAAGGCACAGCCGCTCGCCGAGCTGGTCGGCACCGGCCGCGCCGCCCTCGCCTTCGCGCAGATCGCACCGGAGAAAGCGCTGACCTACGCCGCGCAACATGCCGACCTCGCGCTCCGGCTGCACGCGTCGCTGCGCGCACGCCTCGTCGCCGAAAAGCGCGTCACGCTCTATGAGCGCATCGATCGGCCGCTGGCGAGCGTGGTCGCCGGCATGGAGCTCGCCGGCATCAAGGTCGATCGCGGCGTGCTGGCCGGGCTCGGTCAGAAATTCGGCGAGCGCATCCATGTGCTCGAGGAGAAGATCCACGCGCTCGCCGGGCGGCCTTTCAACATCGGGTCACCCAAGCAGCTGGGCGAAGTGCTGTTCGACGAGCTGAAGTTACCGGCGGGCGGCAAGGTGAAGACCGGCGGCTGGTCGACTCATTCCGATGTGCTCGAGCCGTTGGCCGAGCAATATGAGATCGCGCAAGCCGTGCTCGATTGGCGCGCGCTCTCCAAGCTCAAGAGCACCTATGCGGATTCGCTCGTAAACGAGATCCAGGGAACGACCGGCCGCGTCCATACCTCCTTCGCGCTCGCCGCGACCAACACCGGACGGCTCTCCTCGATCGATCCCAACCTGCAGAACATCCCGATCCGTACCGAAGATGGGCGGCTCATCCGCACCGCCTTCGTCGCGGAGGAAGGCAATCTGTTGCTGTCGGTCGACTATTCGCAGATCGAGCTCAGGCTCGCGGCCGAGATCGCCGGCATCGCGGCGTTGAAGCAGGCCTTCCAGAACGGCGACGATGTGCATGCGCTGACCGCGAGTCAGGTGTTCGGCGTGCCGATGGCGGCGATGACGCCCGATATCCGCCGCAAGGCGAAGGCGATCAATTTCGGCATCATCTACGGCATCTCGGGCTTCGGCTTGGGCCAACAGCTCGGCGTCGGCGCGCGCGAGGCCGGCGAATATATCCGGCAATATCTCGACCGCTTTTCCGAGCTGCGAATCTATATGGACGAGACGAAGGCGTTCGCGCGCAGCCATGGCTATGTGCTGACCTTGGCCGGCCGCAAATGCCATGTTCCGGGCATCACCGAACGGAATCCGGCGCGGCGGAATTTTGCCGAACGGCAAGCCGTCAATGCCCGCATCCAGGGTACCGCGGCCGACATCATGCGCAAGGCGATGGTGAAGGTCGACCGCGCGCTCAAGGCCGCCAAATCGCCGGCCAAGATGCTGCTCTCCGTCCATGACGAGCTGGTCTTCGAGCTGCCCGAGGCCGCTGCCGAGGAGACGGCCGCGCTCGTCCGCCGCGAGATGGAGGCGACCTGGCATCTCGGCGTCCCGCTCGTCGCGGAGGCCCGTTGGGGCAAGAGCTGGGCCGAGGCCCATTGAGCGAGCCCGGCGAGGATGTCGAAGTCCGGCCGATCGAAAATCGTGTCGCGCTTCTGATCCTTCAGCATCCGCAGGAGCAGGACAAGGAGCTGGGCACGGCGCGTCTCACCGCGCGGCACTTCACGAATGCGGTATTCAAAATCGGACTGTCCTGGCCGAGCCTATCGAAGGCGCTCGGGCGCGAGGCGGATCCGCGCCGCTGGGCGACGCTCTATTTGGGATCGGTCAGCCCGGCGTTGCTCGCGCCGGGACGGGAGATCCTGGTGCTCGATGCAAAGGGCAAGGCGATCGCCGATCAGGAGTCGGCGCTGCAGGACATTGAAGGAATCATCCTGCTCGACGGCACCTGGAGTCAGGCCAAGACCCTGTGGTGGCGCAACGCGTGGCTGCTCAAGAGCAAGCGCGTCGTGCTGGCGTCGAAGAGGCCCTCCCTCTATGGCCCGCTGCGCCGCGAGCCCAGAAGGGAGAGCCTCTCCACCCTGGAATCAGCCGCGATCCTGCTCGCGCGGCTGGAGGGAAATCCCGGCATCGAGGCAGCGCTGACAACGAGCTTCAAGCGGATGCTGGAACGCTATCGCGCCGCGCAGCCCGACATTGTGAAACCGCGCCCCCGTCGCCTCAAAAAACCTCTCCGCCGCTAACGGCGGAGAGGTTTTCAAAGCTCAATGCGCGCCGGGGGGCCGCGTGGCGTCGAGGCCCGTGCCGTAATAGTCGCGGACGCGAGTCTGGTAGTCGGCGGTCGTTCCGAAATTCTCGAGCTCGGATTCGGTGTAGGCCGGCGCGCCGCGGAGCTGCTCTTCGTTCATCGGCACGACGTAGCCGCCGAGATTTTCGTCATAGGTGAGCAGGTTCCAAGGCAGCGGGTGATACTTCTCGCCGATGCCGAGAAAACCGCCGAAGGACATCACGGCATAGGCTACCTGGCCGCTGCGCTTCTCGATCATGATGTCATGGATATCGCCCAGGCGATCGCCACTTCCGTTATAGACCGGCGTGTCTTCCACCTTGCTCGCGCTGATGAGGTTCCAGGTTTCGCGGGTCGGTTTGTCTGTCGACTGCTGTGATGTTGTCGCCATGGGTTTTCCTCCGTTGGCTGGATGGCTTGTGCGGAGGTAACAGGGGGCCGAAGAACCCGTTCCGATTCACATATGTTTCGCGGAATCGTAATTTAGGTCCGCGCGTAGCGACCGCGAATGTAGAACCGGTCGAGCTGATCCGCCGTCGCCGCCTGGAAAGCCTGGCCGTCAAGTCCGGTGCGCAGCGCCTCCTCCTTCGCGTCGGTCGCCCGGGCGGCGGGACGAGCCTGAATCTCCGCAATCCAGCGCGCGAGATTCGGGTGCTCCTCCATGCGGAGCTTCAGCGTCTCGTGGCGCTTGCCCCAGGGCCAGGTCGCGATATCGGCGATCGAATATTCGTCGCCGCCGAGATAGCGCGACTCCGCGAGCCGTTTGTCCAACACGCCATAGATGCGCCGCGTCTCGGTCGTGTAGCGCGCGACGGCATAGTCGTTGCCTTCTCCGGCGGCACGCGTGAAATGCACGAACTGCCCCGACATCGGCCCGACATTCGCCATCTGGAACATGAGCCACTGGGCAACCGTGTGCCGAGCCCTGGGTTCGGTCGGCCAGAAGCGCCCGGTCTTGTCCGCGAGATACATCAGGATGGCCCCGGATTCGAACACGGTGAACGGCTTCCCGCCCGGCCCGTCGCTATCGACGATCGCCGGCACCTTGCCGTTGGGATTGATGGCGAGGAAATCGGGCGAATATTGGTCACCCGCGATCATGTTCACATGATGGAAATTATACGGCAGGCCGAGCTCCTCGAGCATCAGCACCACCTTCAACACATTCGGACTCGCCATCCCATAAAGCTCGATCACCCTTCCCTCCCCTGATCACGGCGCGCGGCCGGACTATAGCGAGGCGGTGGAGGCAGGGCGAGATAAGACCGATACACCTCGATAAAAGTTCATCTTATGTTCTATTAGAACATAAGATGATTCGGAGGGGGATTAGCATGCAGTGGCCGGTGACGATGCTCCGGCTGGTTTCGGAGCCGACCGGACCCGGCCTTTATCAAAACAAAGTATCAAGCGCCTCGTATTGTTAGGAGCGTCTGATCAATGGCCGAGGAACACTACACGCTGTGCGCTTTTTGGCGGCCGCGAAATGAAAGCGCCGAAGCTTGCGCAACGCGCCTTGCAGGGATGTTGACGTCGCTCGGCGCCATTCACCCCGCTTTCTCGCGGTGGTTCAATCGGGCGTATACCAGGAAAACGGCCTACGAACCCTTCTGCTCGATGCCGCCGGACACCGGAATTCTGACCGAAAAGTTCGAAAACAACGAAATTGTGGGGGCCTGGAACGGCGCCGACAACTTGTATGCAATGTCGTTCGACATCGTGGCGGGCCGTGCGGCACGGATGCCTGTTTTCCCAAATAGCGTAATGATCAGCCTGCCTCTTCTGGAGCCCGACAATCAGGATCTCCTCGACGCCAACATTTTGAAGGCCGCCTTGAAAGCAATCGTCACGGCTTGGGCTCCAGACTGGGCATCGGTTGATTCCTTTGCGTATTTCCGACCGTGGCTTGATATGAACCGGCGCTTCCCGCGCTTCCGCACGGGATGGATGACCTATGTTTCGCTTCGTTACGCCATGCGGATCACCCCGCCCACATTCGTCGATGTCGAGAGACTGCCTGGTGGAGGGATATTGATGATCGCATCAGCGGAACCGTTTTCGGTCGACCACCCGCCCATATCGCTGCCGCGGACGCGATCCAGGCGACTTTGGCGCCACTGGATCTTCTGGTCGATCGCGCGCAGCCGGGGTAGGCTCGACATTCCCCTCCATCTTGCTCTAACAGAGCCGGATGGCCGCCGCAGCCCCGCCCCTCGCACATATCGCCGTCTCCTGGGACGAGATCAGGCGGGATTCCGTCGCGCTGGCGGACAAGGTTCGGGCGCGCGGCTCGTGGCATGGAATCGTTGCGGTGGCGCGGGGCGGGCTGGTGCCGGCGGCGCTGGTGGCCCGGGCGCTCGGCTTGCGCTGCGTGGAGACGGTGTCGGTCGCCTCCTATGAGCGCGAGAAGCTCGGCACGCCCGCGCTCATCAAGACGCCGGCCGCGGCGGGTGATGGCGCCGGGTGGCTCATCATCGACGATCTTGTCGACACCGGCACGACCATGCTGCTGATCCGCGGCCTGCTGCCCAAGGCGCATGTCGGCGTGCTCTACGCCAAGCCCGCGGGTCGCGCGCTCGCCGACCATTTCGTGCGCGAGTTCCCCCAGGATTGCTGGATCGATTTTCCCTGGGAGATGGACGGGGCGCCGTAATCTTCGCCACGGGCCCTTGAATCGCCAAGGCGCCAAGGAAACACGATCTCATTTGTCATTCCCGCGAAAGCGGGAATCCATGTCGATGCCGTCGCAAGCGGATGGATGCAATTCCCGCTTTCGCGGGAATGACGAAGAACAGTCTTTGGCGTTCTTGGCGCCTTGTATGTCGCTTGCGGGACAACGAGCAGGTGGTCACCCGAATCCCGGGATCCCAGCAGCCTCCCAAAAAGCGCGCAGCGACGCGATCTTTCCGTCAGGCGATTTGCGGTAGACGATGACGGCAGGAAGCGCGAGCTTCTTGTCCTGCTGATTGACGATGTGCAGCGTGACCACATTCGCCAGCTCGTCGCCGCACAGGATCGAGCGGTGGACTTCGAAGGTGACGTCCTTGTTGGGGCCGATCGCCATGTCGTAGAAGCGCGCGATCGCAGCCTTGCCGCGGTTGCCCTTCCCTTCGGGATCGAGAACCGACGGACCGACCGGGTCCTCCACCACCGCATCCTCGGCGAAGAGCGCCAGCCACGCTTCGCGATCATGCGCCTTCACCGCCGCCGCCGAAGCATTCGCCAAATCCCGCGCCGTCGTCATGCCCGTTCCCCGTCATTCGATGTAGAGCCGCGCCGAACATACCGGCCCGTCCGACTCGTGGCCAGAGCGGCACGGTTTCACGCTTGACAGCCGAAAACCCGCAGCATACCCGTCAAGCAAGCGCTCGGTTTGGAAAAGAGGTTCAACTCGTTTTCCGAATATCGAAAAATCCAAGACGATTCAAGCCGCTCGACAAGCGGACCTCAACCGCAAGCCAAGGGAGTTTTGTCAGATGCGCATCCCCCGATCCTTGCCTTTGCTCACGCTCGCGGCGAGCGCCCTCTCCGGCCCCGCATTCGCGCAGAGCGCCGGCGATCAGCCGGCGGCGGCGCCCGCGGGCGGCATCGAGGAGATCGTCGTCACGGCGCAGCGCCGCGAAGAGAAGCTGCACGACGTGCCGATCGCGGTCACGGCCTTCAACGCCGCGACCATCCAGGAACGGAACATCACCGACATCAATGGAATCGCGGGATTCGCGCCCAATGTCACGCTGGTCGAATCCCCTGCTTTCAACAGCGAGACGACGATCGCCATCCGCGGCGGCGTCACGATCAACCCGGCGATCTATTGGGAGCCGACCGTCGGCATCTATGTCGACGGCGCCTATATCTCCAAGGCCCAGGCCGATGTATTCGACATCGCCGACATCGACCATATCGAAATTCTCCGCGGGCCTCAGGGCACGCTCTATGGCCGCAATACGCTGAACGGCGCGGTCAATATCGTGACCCAGAAGCCGACCGGTCAGTTCGAAGGCAACATCAAGGCCGGCTTCGGCGATTACGGCTACAAGACGGGGCGTCTCAGCGTCAATCTGCCGGCCTGGGGACGGTTGAGCGTGAAGGTCTCGGGCCTGATCGAAAGCCGGGATGGATTCATCACGGTCGAGCCCGATCCCTTCCACCTGCCGACGACAAGCTTCCCCTTCGCGCACGCGCCGACCGAGGGACATCTCGATTCGCTCGACCGCAAGGCGGGCCGCATTGCCGCCAAGCTCGACATCACGGACGACATCACGGCCGACTACGCCTTCGATGTGAGCTACGAGCACGACCTGCCGCAACCTTCGCAGCTCGCCTCTATCTCGCCGGCGATCGGGTTCCCGGCCAATCTCTACATCCAGCACAATCCGCAATCGCTCATCAGCTACGCGAACGGCTCGTATGAAGACGGCGGGATGTTCGAAGACACCAGCGTGCGCTCGCACGCCCTGACGCTTACCTGGGACGTCTCCGATGAACTTATTCTCAAATCGATCACCGCCTATCGCTGGGTGAACTGGTCGAACGCGATCGATCTCGACGGCACGCCGATGACGCTCGCTGCCACCGAGCTGTTCGATACCTATCATTCCTTCTCCCAAGAGGTGCAGGCCGCGGGCCAGATCGATCGCCTGCATTACACCGCCGGCGCCTATTACTTCTCGGACGGCGGCTTCAACGAAGGCGTGCAGGATTTCTTCGAGGAGGCGGTCCGCTATTATTCGAACTACGGCACGCGGACCGAGGCCTATGCGCTCTATGCGCAAGTCGAATACGTTCCGCCGATCCTCGACGACAATCTCACCGTCACGCTGGGCCTGCGCTACAGCAACGAGAACAAGGTCGGATTCCGCGCCGAATACGGCTCCTTCTTCGTGCAGGGTTTCGGCTTCACGCCGTTCCTGACGCAGATTCCATCGGTGATGGCCCAGAAGAATTTCGACGCCGCGACGCCGCTCTATGAGGTCAAGTACAACATCTCGCCCGACATCAACGTCTATGCCAAATATGCCGAGGGGTTCAAAAGCGGCGGCTTCAACGGGGAGTCGAACTCGCTGATCGAATCAATCACGCCGTTCGACGCGGAATCGGTCGATGAATGGGAGGTCGGCGCCAAGACGCGGTGGCTCGACAATCGCCTCAACATCAACGTCGCTGCCTTCTACGACCAGCGGCAGAACATGCAGCTCTCGGTTTTCACCGCGCAGGGCGCCGTCGCGTCCGTGATCCGCAATGCCGGCAGCGCCGATATCGACGGCTTCGAATTCGAGATGCAGGCGCTGCCGCAGCCCTGGCTCAAGGTCGACGGCACGGTGGGATATCTGAACGCGCAATATAATCGCTTCGTCAGCGGCGGCGTGAACGTCGCCAACGACCGGGCCTTCCCGGTGACGCCGCAATTCACCGCCCATATGTCGGTCGACGCGACGCTGATGGACAACGACATCGGCAAGCTCGACCTGATCGTCGACTACAACCACTCCGACGCCTACTATTATTACCCGTACTCGCTGTCGAAGGACCCGGCCGTCAATCAGGGCTATTATGCGGGGACGACCAAGGCCAGCCCGCTCAACGAGGTCAATGCGCGGCTCAGGCTGACGGACATTCCGGTCCAGTACGGCAAGCTCGAGATCTCGATGTGGGGCAAGAACATCTTCGACGACAAGGCGCGCATCAACGGCATCGATTTCGGCCCGGGCTTCGGCAATCTGACGACCGCCTATTACAACAAGCCTGCAACCTTCGGGGGCGACGTCACATTCAAATGGTGAGTCGGTTCGTTGCTGCGATTTGGTCAAGGCGGCCGGGTCTCAGCCTCTGGAGGCCCGACCCGGCCGCGTTCACGCGTCAGTGATGATGGCCGGCCTCTCCGCCATGGCCGCCGTGCCAGGCCCCACCGCCGTGGCCGGCTTCGCCGCCGTGCCCGCCGCCGTGCCAAGCGCCGCCGCCATGCCAGCCGCGATCGCCGCCGCGCCAGCCGCCCCAATGGCCACGTTCGCCGCCCCAGCCCCAGGTGCCGTAGAGGCCCAAGCCGCCATCCCAGTAGTAAGGATAGCCATAGGAGCCATAGGCATAGCCCGGGTAATAATAGTCGTAGTAGCCGTAGTCGTAGGGGTACCCGTACGCGTAGCTGCCATGGTAGTACGGGTCGGCGTAGCAGCCCGCCAATCCGAGGGTTATTGCGGCGCCCGCCGCCAGTTTACCGATCGTCATCTTGCCACGATCCATCGCGGCCTCCTTGGAGCAAAGCTCCCCTGGTTTCCATAATATAAACAGATGGCACGGGATTATGGCCGCTTGCGGGCACTCGAAGCATTCCAGCCATGCGCCGAACCGGCGGAACAACCGGGCGTCGGCCGTGCGCGTCGGCTTGCTTCTTTCGCGACGGGCGGTGTATAAGCCGCGGCTTCGGGCGGCGAGGCCGGGAATTTCCCAAAAATGGCATGCCCAACCGCTCAACGACGCGCCGTCGGCGCCATCCTATCAAGGACCCGAAAATGCCTAAGTTGAAGTCGAAGAGCGGCGCCAAAAAGCGCTTCACGCTCACTGCCAAGGGCAAGGTCAGGGCCAAGCAGGCCAACACCGCCCACCGTCTAGTCAGCAAGGCCAAATCCGCCAAGCTTCGGAACCGCGGGACCACGATCTTGACCGATTCCGACGCCTATACGATCAAGCGCTACTGGCTTCACTGAAGGCAGGGGAGAAGAGAGATGGCTCGCGTCAAACGGGGCGTCACCGCCCACGCACGTCACAAAAAGGTTCTGGAGCTCGCCAAGGGCTATCGCGGCCGGGGATCCAAGGCCTATCGCGTCGCATTGGAGAAGGTCGAGAAGGGGCTGCGCTATGCCTATCGCGACCGGCGCAACAAGAAGCGCGAATTCCGCGCGCTCTGGATCCAGCGCATCAACGCCGGCGCCCGGCAGAATGGCCTCACCTATTCGCAATTCATGGACGGGCTGAAGAAGTCCGGCATCGAGGTCGACCGCAAAGTCCTCTCCGACATCGCGGCGCAAGAGCCGGATTCGTTTAGGCTCTTGGTCGAACAGGCCAAGAAGGCCCTGGGCGATGCGGCCGTCCAGGTAGCCTGACAAGGGCCTGGAACCGAGATCAAAGGGGCCGCGCTTGCGCCGGCCCCTTTTTTCGTATCTGTGCTATGCGGATTTACAGCATTTCATGGTGACTGGATTGCGAACCGAGGCAGGTTTCAGATCCCCCTCCCCAACGCGGGAGGGAGATAAGAAGGACTGGTCATGAGCACCACCGATCAGATCGCGGAACTTCGCGCGGACCTCCTCAAGGACGTCGACGCGGCGGCTGACCTCGTGGCGCTCGACGCGGTGCGGGTCGAGGCGCTGGGGAAGAAAGGGCGCATCACCGAACGGCTGAAGACCTTGGGCGCGCTCCCGGCCGAGGAGCGCAAGGCGGCAGGCCAGGCGTTCAATTTGCTCAAGAACGAGATCGAGGCCGCGATCGCCCTGCGGCAGGAGGTGTTGAGGCGGGCCGAGCGCTCGGCCAGGCTCGCCTCCGAGAAGCTCGATGTAACCCTCCCGTCGCTCACCCGTCCTACCGGCCATATCCACCCGATCAGCCAGACGATCGAGGAGCTGATCCAGATCTTCGCCGAGATGGGCTTCTCGGTCGCCGAAGGGCCGGAGATCGAGGACGATTTCCACAATTTCACCGCCCTCAACATGCCGCCCGACCACCCCGCGCGGCAAATGCACGACACCTTCTATCTGTCGCCCGGCGCCGACGGGACGACGCGCGTGCTCCGGACCCACACCTCGCCGGTGCAGGTCCGCACCATGATGGACATGAAGCCGCCGATCCGGATCATCGCGCCCGGCCGGACCTACCGGTCGGATTATGACATGACCCACACGCCGATGTTCCATCAGGTGGAAGGGCTCGTGATCGACGAATCCACCCATATGGGGCATCTGCGCGGCTGCCTGACCGAGTTCCTGCGCGCCTTCTTCCAGATCGACGATCTGCCGCTGCGCTTCCGGCCGAGCTTCTTTCCTTTCACCGAACCGTCGGCCGAGGTCGATATCGGCTGCTCGCGCAGGGGCGGCGAGCTCAAGCTCGGCAATTTCGGCGACTGGCTGGAGATTTTGGGCTGCGGCATGGTGCATCCCAAGGTGCTGGAGATGTGCGGGATCGATTCGACGCGCTATCAGGGCTTTGCCTTCGGCATGGGAATCGAGCGTATCGCGATGCTGAAATACGGCATTCCGGACCTGCGCACCTTCTTTGAATCCGATCTGCGCTGGCTGCGCCATTACGGCTTCGCCTTCCTCGACCAGCCGAGCCTCGGGCTCGGGCTGACGCGCTAGGAGGCGCGCATGAAATTCACGCTCTCCTGGCTCAAGGACCATCTCGACACGAAAGCTTCGCTCGAGGAGATCGCGGCGACGCTGACCCGCATCGGGCTCGAGGTCGAAGCCATCGAGGACCGGTCCGGCCCGCTCGCGCCCTTCGTCGTGGGCGAGGTGCTGAGGGCCGAGCAGCATCCCAATGCCGACAGGCTGCGCGTCTGCCAGGTCAATATCGGCAAGGGCGACGCGATCGAAGTGGTCTGCGGCGCGCCCAATGCGCGCGCGGGCCTGAAGACCGCCTTCGCCGCCGTGGGCACGCTCATCCCGGCCACCGGCGACATCCTCAAAGCCGGCGCGATCCGCGGCGTCGTGTCGAACGGCATGCTCTGCTCCGCGCGCGAGCTCGGGCTCGGCGAGGAGCATGACGGGATTCTCGAGCTTCCGGCCGACGCGGTTGCCGGTCAGCCGATCGCGCCTCTGCTCGGCGCGGACGATCCGGTGATCGAGATCAACCTGACGCCCAACCGCGCCGATTGCGCAGGCGTGCGCGGCATCGCACGCGACCTCGCGGCCGCCGGCCTCGGCAGCCTGAAGCCGCTCGTGATCGAGCCGGTCGAAGGCACCTTCGAGAATCGCATCTCGGTCACGATCGAGGATCACGCCGCCTGCCCGCTTTTCCTCGGGCGCACCATACGCGGCGTGAGGAACGGGCCGAGCCCGGACTGGATGCAACGGCGGCTGAGCGCGATCGGGCTCAGGCCCATCTCGGCGCTGGTCGACGTTACCAACTACATCACCTTCGATCGCTGCCGGCCGCTGCATGTCTTCGACATCGCCAAGATTCACGGCCATGTGTTGAGCGTCCGCGATGCGCGCGACGGCGAGAGGCTGGAGGCGCTGAACGGCAAGAGCTATCTGCTCTCGCCCGGCCAGACCGTGATCGACGATGCGAACGGCGTCGAAAGCCTGGGCGGCGTCATCGGCGGCACGTCCACCGGCTGCACCGAAGTGACCACCGAGATCTTCCTCGAATGCGCACTGTTCGATCCCAAGCGCACCGCCGAAACCGGACGGGCGCTGCAGATCAACACCGATGCGCGCTACCGTTTCGAGCGCGGCGTCGATCCGGCGGCGGTGCGCGACGGAATCGAGGCGGCGACGCGCATGATCCTCGCGCTCTGCGGCGGCGAGGCGAGCGATGTTGCCGTCGCCGGCGCGATTCCCGACACGACGCGCGCGATCCGGCTCCGCCCGACGCGCGTGGCAGAGCTGGGCGGCGTCGGGGTCACGCCGGCGCGCCAGGAGGGGATCCTGACCGCGCTCGGCTGCGCGGTCGAGACTGTGCCGACCGGCTTCGTCGTTCAGCCGCCGAGCTGGCGGCCGGATATCGAGGGCGAGGCCGACCTGGTCGAAGAGGTTCTCCGCATCGACGGCTATGACCGCATCCCCGCCACGCCGCTGCCGCGCCTCACCGCGATTACCAAGCCCGCGATCAATGCGCAGCAGCGCCGCGTGCTTCAGGCAAAGCGTGCGTTGGCGTCGATGGGGCTGGAAGAGGCGGTCACCTGGTCCTTCATGGGGACCGTCGAGGCGGCGCTGTTCGACGGCACCGCAGCGCTCGATCTCGTCAACCCGATCAGCGCCGACCTGGCGACCATGCGGCCTTCGATCCTGCCCAACCTGATTCAGGCGGCAGCCCGCAATGCCGCCCGCGGCTATACGGATGTGGCGCTGTTCGAAGTCGGGCCGGTCTTCCATGAAAAGCGCGAAGCTTCGCAGGCGACGGTGGCGGCCGGTATTCGCGCGGGCCAGCGCACGCCGCGCCATTGGTCCGGGAAGAATGCGCCGGTTGATGCCTTCGACGCCAAGAACGACGCGCTCAGTTTGCTGGACGCGCTCGGTTTCGACCCGTCCAAGGCCCTCGTCGACGCCAACCCGCCGGCCTGGTTCCATCCCGGGCAGGCCGGTGTGCTGCGGCTCGGCACGACCGCCCTCGGCGCCTTCGGCGCGCTCCATCCCGACGTGCTGGACGCGTTGGGGCTGGAAGGCCCCTGCGTCGGCTTCGAGATCGATCTCGAAGCCGTGCCCCTGGCCCGGCGCAAGGGAACCGAGCGTCCCAAGCTCGTCCTTGCCCCGTTCCAACCGGTGCGGCGCGACTTCGCCTTCATCGTTACCGAGGCGGTGCCGGCCGAAAGGCTGCTTCGAGCCGTGCGCGGCGCCGATCGCGCGATGATCGTCGACGCGCGCCTGTTCGACGTTTATACCGGACCAGGCGTCGAGGCCGGCATGAAGTCGCTTGCGGTCGAGGTGACATTGCAGCCCACGGAGCGCACGCTGACGGATGCCGAGATCGATGCGCTGGCCCAGCGGATCGTCCAGGCGGCGGCCAAGGAGACCGGCGCCGTCCTGCGCAAGTAAATGAACAACGAGGAGCCTCCTGCATGAGCGACATCATCGACGAGCTGCACGAGAAGGCGCAGCACTATGGCGAGAAGTACAAAGACCAGGAGCTGCGCGACTATCTCCTGACCCTCGCTCACAAGCTCGAGGAGGCGGAAATGATGCGTCATCATTTCGGCTATTTCGTCATGCATGCTCAGGCGGTTCTGCCCTATGATGTGCAGCCGCGCCATTTCCGCGAGGCGCTCGCTCGCGCCAAGACGGTGCTCGGGAAGAAATAGCCAGCGCCACCGCTCCAGCGCATGGATATTTTCGTTTCGGCCGCCGTGAAGCGCGAAAGACGGCCGAGCCTCGAATACATCCCGCGTCACCGTCACCAGAGCCCTTATCTGGCGCTGGTCCTGTCGGGCGGATACGAAGAGGCCGGGGATTATGGCCGCCGGCGGGTAGGGCCGGGCGACATCGTCTTTCACGGCCGCTTCACCGCGCATCTCGACCGGTTCTCGCGCGCCGGAGCCGAGATCCTGAATCTTGCCCTGCCGGAGAATTTCGAGCCGACCTTTCCCTTCGCCCGCGTCACGGACGCCGACGAAGCAGCCCGGCTGGCCGAACGCGACCCGGCTGAAGCGGTCGCGCTGCTGCTCGAGACCGCCCGGCCCGCTCGGATCCCGCCGCTCGATTGGTCGGACGAACTTGCATCGAGGCTGACCCACGACCCCGCGGTCGCCCTTCGCGGCTGGGCGCGCGAGCATGGGCTCACGGAGGCGACGGTTTCCCGCCATTTTCGGCAGATCTACGGCATTGCGCCTAAACTCTTCCGTGCCGAAGCGCGCGGCCGCATGGCCTGGAAGGCGATCCTGCGGGGCGGACGGCCTCTGGCCGACCTCGCCTTCGCGTTGGGATTCGCCGATCAGGCGCATATGAGCCGGGCGGTGCGCGCGATCACCGGCCGGCCGCCGAGCGGCTGGCGGACGGCCGGGTCAACTGGGTTCAAGACCGAGGCAGTCGCCGCGGGCTAGAGTCGCTCTCCCGGTGATCCAGGAGAATTCGCATGCCGAAACGTCGTGAATTTCTGCTCGGTGGAGCTGCGGCCCTGCTGACCATGCCGATGGGCCGGCTTCTCGCGGAGTCGGCGACATCGGCGTCCACCCCGTCGGCATCGCTGGCGCAAATCCTCGACAAAATCATGGATGGTCGCCTCGCCGATTCGCCGGAGGAGACAACCAGCCTCGGTCTCGACCGCGACGCCCGCGCGGATGCCGCCGCCAAGCTGGATGACCGCTCGCTCGCCGCTCGCAGCCGCTACAAGCGGCACAGCGCGGAATGGCTCGCGCTGCTGAAGAGCGTCGACCGTTCGCACCTGCACGGCATGGACGCGGTCAATTACGACACCGTCGCCTATGTGACGGAAGCGGAGGTCAATGCCTACGACGCGTTCGACTACGGCGCGCAAAGCTCCGGCATGCCGTATGTGCTGAGCCAGCTCACCGGCGCCTACCATTCCGTTCCCGACTTTCTCGATTCGAAGCATCGCATCGAAAGCAAGCAGGATGCAGAGGCCTATCTTGCGCGGCTCGACGGTTTTGCGGTCGCGCTGGGGCAGGATGACGAATGCGCCCGCCACGATGCGGGCATCGGCGTCGTGCCGCCGGGCTTCATTCTGGACAAGGCGCTCGTGCAACTCCGCGCGCTCGCCTCTCAAGGGCCGGACAAGTCGGTGCTCGTGCAGTCGATCGTCCGCCGCTGTGGGGCGAAGGGAATCGCCGGCGACTGGGAGGCCAAGGCGAGCGCCGCGTATCAGGAAAAAATCCGGCCGGCGCTCGGCCGCGAGATCGCGCTTCTGGAGGAGATGCGCCGAAAGGCGCCCGCCGAAGCCGGCATCGCGCGACTGCCGAACGGCCCCGCCTACTACCGGGATTCGCTCAAATACTGGACCACGACCACGATGTCGCCGGAAGAGATCCACAAGACCGGCCTTGCGCTCGTGGAGAGTCTTTCCGCGAATGCCGACGCGATGATGAAAACCAACGGCCTGACGCAGGGCTCGGTCGGCGCGCGCCTGAAATCGATGTATGCCGATCCGCGATATCGCTACCCGAACACCGACGCGGCGAAAGAGACGCTGATCGCCGATCTCAACGCCAAGGTCGCAGACATTCAGGCCCGGCTGCCCGCCTATTTCCACACGCTGCCGAAGGCCAAGCTCGAAATCCGTCGCGTGCCCAAATATCTCGAGGCCGGCGCCGCGGGCGGTTACTACACCTGGCCGGCGCTCGACGGATCGCATCCCGGCACCTACTACATCAATCTCCGCGACACGGCGGAGGTGCCGCGCTGGACCCTGCCGACGATCACCTATCATGAGGGCATTCCGGGTCACCATCTGCAGATCTCGTTGCAGCAGGAGGCGAGCCTGCCGCTGATCCGTCGCGCATCTTTCTTTTCAGCTTATATGGAAGGCTGGGCGCTCTATGCCGAGCAGCTCGCCGACGAGATGGGCGTCTATGCGCAGGATCCGACGGGACGGATCGGCTATCTGCAGGCCGCGCTGTTTCGCGCGGTGCGGCTCGTCGTCGATACCGGGCTGCACGCGAAGGGCTGGAGCCGCGATCAGGCGATCGCCTATTACGTCGATAAGCTCGGGGAGCCGCAAAGCGCTGCGGTAACGGAAATCGAGCGCTATTGCGTCTGGCCGGGTCAGGCCTGCGCATACATGCTGGGCAAGCTCACTTGGCTCGAACTCCGGGAGCGCGCGAAAAAGAAGCTCGGCGCGCGCTACGACATCCGTCTCTTTCATGATGCCGGCCTGCTCGTGGCGCCGGTACCGCTGACCGTTCTGGATACAGTCATCGACGGCTATATCGCAGGGGCCTGACCTTGAAAGTCCGCGCCTCGCCGCCGTTTCGTTTGCGCCGATTTGAGCGCGCTAACTGGGCCAGCCGGCCAGCGCTTGCGGGTCGGTGATGATTTGGCCCGTCGAATCGTCCACGGCCACGCGTTTCGCCACGCCGTCGCGGTCGATCAGCACGTTCCAGGCATGCACCGACGTGTCGGGATTCTCGGCGCTCCGCGCGATGCCGGCGGCGATGGCGGGCCGATTGTTCTCGGCCTTCTCGGCGGTACGGATCGCGCGGTCGAGCGGCACCTTGGCGCCCTCGACCAGATGCGCGTCGACCTGACCGCGCCAACGCAGCATCCACACGGGTTCGCTCTTGTGCAGGATCGGCGCGAGCCGGCCGGATTTTTCCTCGAGCAGCATGAACTGAGCCTGGCCGCCTTTCATCACCACGGCATGGAATCCCCGCACGCCATCGGTGTCGGTGAAGCGAATCTCGGCGACCTTTCCGCCAGTCATACGCTCGATTTTCCGCGCTGCGTCGATGAGCGATTCGGCCGTACCGCGGAAGCCCATCAATTCGTCCTGGGAGTAATAATTCGGCTGGTCCGTCGGCTGAGCGCGCGCGGCCGGAACAGTGAAGGACAGGACCGCGGCCAAGGCGGTCAGCACCCCCATATTCATCTCGTGCCTCCGAAGTGAGCCGCCGGCATTGCCGGCGCATTCCGGCAACCCCTCCCGGTTGGCGAGGTTCCGTCGCGCCGCGAGACTTCTCCGCCGGCCGCGCCGGGCCTAACATCGGCCTCGATGACAAGCCGCGTTCTTCTCAACCATCTGGGCCTCACCGTGATCGACATCGCGCGGTCGCGGCGCTTCTATGAAGAGCTGCTGGGATTCGAATATTGGTGGTCGTTCGAAGCGCCCGATGAGCTCGCGGCCAAGGTGCTGATGCTGCCGCCGCCGGTCGGCCTGGTCGCCGCCTATCTGAGGCGATCCGATATCGTGATCGAGCTGATGCACTTCACCGCCGCCGCTGCACGCGAGGCGTGGCGCGCGAGGCGCCTCAACGAGCCGGGCCTCACCCACCTCTCCTTCGCGGTCGATGATCTGGACGCCTTTCTGGCCCGTGTCCCCGAGCTCGGCGGCCAAGTGCTGCGCGAAAGCCGAGGCCCCAGAAGCGCCTGGGGCCAAAGCCTCTTCATCCGCGACCCCGACGGCCAGCTGATCGAAATCGGCACGATGGAATGGCGGGAGATGCTGCCGGGGTGGACACCGCACTCGCCAGGCCGTATATAAAGTTGGCATATTTCTATACAGGCGAAGCGATGGCATTGAGCCTCAAAGATCCCGAGACGGACCGTTTGGCGCGTGAAGTCGCCAAGCTGACTGGCGAAAACCTGACCGAAGCGGTGCGCAAGGCGCTGGCTGAGCGGCTGGAACGCGAACGGCTCCGTCGCGGCAAGCAAGGCAAGGGGCTCGCCGAAAGGCTGAATGCGCTGGCGAAGGAATGCGCGGCACTGCCCGATTTCGATACGCGCTCCCCGGATGAAATCATCGGATACGACGAGAACGGCCTCTGGTGATGGTGATCGATACGTCGATCATCGCGGCCATTCTTTTCGACGAACCGGACAGTGAGCAATTCACCAGCCTGATCGAAGCCGACCCGGTTCGCCTCGTTTCGGCCGTGGGCCGTGTGGAAGCAAGCTTTGTTGTCGAAGGACGAAAGCATGCGGCTGGCCGAGAACGCCTGGAGAGGTTCTTTCGCCTGACAGAAGCCGAAATCGTCGCAGTGACAAGCGAGCAAGTGACGCTCGCAATCGAAGCCTTCCGCCGCTACGGAAAGGGCCGGCACAAGGCCGGACTCAACATCGGCGATTGCTTCGCCTACGCGCTCGCCAAAGCGACGGGCGAGCCATTGCTGTATAAGGGGGCCGATTTTGCCCTGACGGACGTTCCTTCCGTCGCCTAGAGTCTGTTTCAGTTAGGTTGACGCATATCCTGAATTTCGGAGGTAGTTGGCGCATTCGTGCGGCGGGAGGCGTCGAGCAGTGATCCGATACGCTGCCAAGTAGCCTCTACGGACCGCTCGGCGGCTTTTCTGAGAAGCAGCTTGAGCTTGGCGAAAACCTGCTCGATGGGGTTGAGGTCGGGCGAATAGGGCGGCAGGAACAGCAGCTTTGTCCCGGCTGAGCGGATCGCTTTGCGAACGGCCGCTCCCTTGTGACTGCCCAGATTGTCCATGATGACGATGTCTCCCGCCGAGAGCGTCGGGACCAGGAACTGCTCGACATAGGCCGTGAAACTCCGGCCGTTGATGGGGCCGTTCAGGACGCAGGGCGCGTCGATCCTGAGCGCGGCAAGGAAGGTCAGCGTCTTCCATTTACCGAACGGCGCCGGAGCCCGAGAATTATCGTTCGGCGGGTGCCTGCTGATCAATCGAAGTCGGGAAGTAGGGGCGACCGCGGGCGCTGAGAGCTTCCCTCCGGAACCGTGCGAGTTCGTGGCATCCGGGGAGAGAGGATCCTGCCCTCAACGTCCCCCAGCCATTATCAGCCGGCTCGCATCCCACATAGAACGCATTCTTCGCAACAACCGCGAATTGTTCGGCGAAGTTGATGTTGAGACAACTGTAAGTGTGATTTTCGGACCCATAATGCACTTCGTGTGCAATCAATATAGCCACGATCAACCGGGGGATCCCGATCGAAACCTGAGGCTCCAACAGTTCCGGCTTGTTATGTTTAAGGTCGCGAGAGCGCTGCTTCGGTCGCGAGCCTCTAACTCTAAAGTGTCGGGCGACCTGACAAACTGATCCAGCATGCGTCGCCTGCGTGGCCTGCAGAAATGGCATCGCGCAGCGAGTTCGCACGGGTGCGGCCGGGGCGGCCCGAGTGTGGAGGTGAATTACGGGGCCGCGCCCAACCTTCAGTTGCGCCTGATCGAGCTGCTGCCGGTTTGATGAACACCGAGATAAGGTGTTTTCCACGAAGCCGAAGGTAAGGAATGGAGCGATGGAAGTTCGGGCGTGAGTTCAAGATTGAGGCTGTTCGACTCGTCAGGGAGCGCGGGGCTGAGGGTCGCGCAGCTGCGCGGGATCTAACGTCGAGAACTCGTTCCGGCGCAGCCCGGCCACGTGGCCCAGCCCGTCGAGCGCGGCCGCGCCTACGCGGCGAAATGCTCGATGATGGCGAATACGGTCATCCCGACGGCCACGGCGATGAAGGGCAGGAGGATTTCAGCCGCGGCGAGCCAGCCTTTGACCGGGCCCGCGGCGGTCTCGAACTCGCCGCGCGACCAGACATCGAAACTTCTGCCGTCGGTCAAAGGCGCATCGTGCAGCTGCCGCCGGGCAGTCCGCCAGATGTGGCCGAGGATACGCGGCAGCGTCATCGAGATCACGAAGAACAAGGTGACGACGCCCAGCGCCAGCCCCGCATAGCCCGGCCCGTGCCAGAAGGTCCAGGCGGCGAGGACCGCCCAGATTCCAAGCGCCGTGAGGATCTTGTAGACGCCGGGATGCAGATAACTGGAACGCGACCGGCCGGATCGGGATTTGTCGGCAACCATGATTTCCACCCATCGTTCAGTGGAAACCGGCGGCGAAGCGGGCTCGATCGATGTTCCGCGCCCGCCCCCTCGTCATGGAGCCGCGCCGCCGGCCCCAACCGATATGTGGTCACTTCGCCGCGCGAGAGGCTGCGACGCCTCCCCGCACCGCGCGGCCGTGCCTCAGGTGCGGAATTTGATGAAGCTGCTGCGCTCCTGCTCCTGACGGAGCAGATTGGCGCGGACGCGCAGCAGGTCGCGGCGAGCGACCAGCCCGACGACGGCGCCGTCGGCGCGGCGGAGGATCGGCACGCGGCCCATATCGCTGGCGGCCATGCGGTCGGCCAGCGGGCCGACCAGCTCGTCCTCATGGGCGAAGACGAGCTCTTGACCCTCGAGCTGTTCGGCAAGGCTCCTGCCGGTGCGCCAGCCCTCGACCGTCCAGCGCAGCGCGTCGGTGCGCGACACCATCGCCACGAGCCGGCCGCCGGCCTCGACCACCGGATAGCTCTTGTGTCGGCGCGGCGCGCCGGGGGCCGTGAAGAAGGCGACGGCATCGCCGACGCCCATCTCGGCGGGCAGCGTGTCGACCGGCGACGCCATGATCTCGGACACGCGCGTCATCTCGAACGGATCGACGATGTA
>DATGMP010000063.1:0-11735 GCA_035293565.1 Alphaproteobacteria bacterium
CCACCACGACGAGATCGGCGGTCTCGTCCCATGCAAACGCGTCGGGATCGGCCACGACCAGCGGATCCTCGACGTTCACGCCGAGCTTGGTTGCCTCGGCCGCGCTGTATTTCATGACGCTCCCCCTTTTTTCGGCCCGCAGAATGTCCGCCGCGGCGGAACTCGACAAGAGCCTCGTCGTGGGGGTGCGTAAAAGAGCGGACGGCAAGCACCGAATTTTGCTTCTGGACCGGTGGAAATCGCGCTAGGTTCGAATAATCCAAGGGGGAGGATCATCATGCGGCGTATCTTGGTGCCGACGTTGGCGCTCGGCATTCTGATTGCGGCGGGCCAGACCCAAGCAGCGGGGCAGTACCCATCCTGGCAGGGCCAGTGGAAAATCATCAATGACACGGGCACCGAATATCCGGCGAGCTTTCCAAAGATCGAGAACCACGTCATCACGGTCTCGAAGGACGACGGCAACAAGCTCGTCTACACCGACCGTTGGGTGATCGCCGGCAAGGAAGGCTCGAGCAGCTTCGACGGCGCCTATGACGGCAAGCCCTATCGGACCAGCGACGGCCACAACCAATCCTATGAGCATGTGGCGGGCGGCTATCAGGACCACTGGACGGACGATAAGGGCACGGTCGGCGAGGATCATTGCACTTTCACCCCCGACGGCCTGCACATGAACTGTACCGGCTCCACGACGCCGAAAGGCGGCCAGAAGCTCTCCTACAAAGAGCATTGGGACAAAATTCAGTAAGGGGGAATCCAGATGAACGCCATTCGTTCTATTGTCGTCGCCTCGGCTGCGGCATTGCTGGCCGCACCCGCGCTGGCCGGCGGCAAATATGTTTCGCTCGAAGGGAAATGGAGCCTCAACCTCGACAAGACCCATTATCCGCAGGGCTTTCCGAAGATCACCAAGAATGACATGAACGTCACCAAGGATGACGGCAAGTCGCTCGAATTCACCGAGGATCTGACGATGGACGGCAAGGACATCACCTCGAGCTGGAAGGGCGCTTATGACGGCAAGTTCTATCCGACCAGCGACGGGCAACAGCTCGCCTGGCATCATGTCTCGAAAATGGCGGCGGGCGACGAGCGCAAGAACGGCGAGGGCGACATGACCGGCAAGAGCACGTGCTCGGTTTCGAAAGACGAGAAGACGCTCACCTGTCAGATCCAGTCCTTCTCACCGAAGAATCCCAAACCGGTGAAATTCACCGAAGTCTTCGATAAGGTCTCGTGAGGTTCAGCCGATGGTCGACATTGAACGGAACAAGGAGATTGCCCGCGCTTTTTTCGGCGCACTGACGCGATCGGACGTGCCCGCGATCCTGGGGTTCTATGCCGACGACGTGAAGGTCCACACGATGGGCAATACGATCATCTCCGGCGTTTTTAATAAAGCGCATGTCGCCGCAGCCGCTCATCGCGTGCTCGACGCTTTCCCCAAAGGCATCAAATTCACAATCAAGGAGCTGACGGCGGAAGGCGACCGCGTCGCGATCGAGGCAGAATCATACGGCGAGCACGTCTCGGGAAAAACATATGCGAACCAGTATCACTTCTTGATGCGGCTGCGTGACGGGAAGATCACCGAGTTCAAGGAATATATGGACACCGAAATGGTGACCGACATTCTCTGCGGCGGACAGCGGAGGAGTTAGGGCTCACTTTCTCTCGCCATTCTCGCGAAAACGGGAATCCCGACCTTACGCGCGGCAGCGCGGAAAAGAATCGGATCTATTTCGCCGCGGGGCGCGGCTCTAGGACCGGATCCCGCCCTCGCGGGGATAACGACTGAAGAGCGTTTCGAACGTTCGGCATCAAAGGATCAGCCATGGCCAAATATCAACTCGTTGTCCTAACCAATGCGGCGAAGGGCCGGGACGAGGAATTCAACAAATGGTACGACGAGCAGCATGTCGGCGATGTGCTGCGAATTCCGGGTTTTACGGGCTGTCAGCGCTTCAAACTGCAGCCGGGGTCAGGTCACACCGCCTGGTCTTATCTGGCGCTTTACGATGTCGAGACCGACGACCCGGCGAAGACGATGGAGGCCATGCAGGCCCATGCCCAGTCGGGCCAGATGCCGATGAGCGACGCAGCGGACCTGTCGACCGCAACGGTGTTCTTCGCGAGCCCATTAGGCCACAAGGTCACCAAGAAATGATCTAAGCCTCGGCGGCGGGCCGAACCGCGGTCTTCGGCTGATCGCCGGAGCGCGCGAGAACGGAGCGGATCTTCTGCGCGAGCTGCTCGCGTCCATACGGCTTGCTGATGAGCTGCACGCCCGGATCGAGCCGTCCATTATGGACGATCGTGTTCTCGGTATAGCCCGATGTGAAAAGGATCTTTATCCCCGGTCTTAGCTCGCGCGCCCGTTCGGCCAGAACGCGGCTGCTGACCGAGCCCGGCATGATCACATCGGTGAATACGAGATCGACGGGCTCACCGCTTTCCAGCGCGGTCAGCGCCGACGCGCCGTTGGCGGCCTCGAGCACGCGATAGCCCAAATCCGCCAACATGCCCACAACCGTGCTGCGGACGGTGTCGTCATCCTCGACGACCAGAATGGTCTCGCTGCCGCTCAGATCCACATTGGCGGCCGGGACGTAGCCTGGTTCGTTCATCTCCATCGTGCGCGGGAGATAGATCTTCACGGTCGTGCCGTGCCCGGGCTCGCTGTAGATTTTCACATGCCCGCCCGACTGCTTCACGAAGCCGTAGACCATGCTGAGGCCGAGGCCGGTCCCTCCGTCGCCCTTGGTCGTAAAGAACGGATCGAAGGCGCGCGCGGCGATTTCGGGCGGCATGCCCGACCCCGTGTCCGTCACCCCGAACATCACATATTGCCCGGGATCGACCTCCTCGTGCCTGACGGCGTACGCCTCGTCGACCCAGACATTGGCGAGCTCGAGCGTCAATCTTCCGCCGTTGGGCATCGCGTCGCGCGCGTTGATAGCAAGGTTCAAAACCGCGTTCTCGAATTGATGCGGGTCGATCGAGGTATTCCACAAGCCGGCGGCTCCGATTACCTCGATGTCGATCAGCTCGCCTAGGCTTCGCCGTAGAAGCTCCGTCAGATCCGGCAGCAGCTGCCCCAGATTGACCGGTCTCGGCTCCAAGGGCTGGCGCCTGGCGAAGGCCAGGAGCTGATGTGTGAGCTTGGCGCCGCGCTCGGCGCCCATGAGCGCGAGGTTGATGTTGCGGAGCGCCCGCTCGTCGTGGTTGATCTTCGCTTTCAGCAAATCGAGATTACCGACGATGATCGTCAGCAGATTGTTGAAATCGTGGGCGATGCCGCCGGTCATCTGACCCAGCGATTCCATCTTCTGCGCCTGGCGGGCAGCGCGCTCGGCGTGCCGGCGGTCGGTCATGTCGATGAAGGTCGTGACGAAGCCGCCGTCTTCCAAAGGGTTGTGGTAGATCTCGATGAGGCGCTTGTCGTCGCGCTCACGCTCGACCATGAGCGGCTTGCCGGCCCGGCGCGACCGCTCGTCGAGAGTCGCGAGATCGGATGCCAGCTCATGGGCACCCAACTGATCCTTGAAGGCCACGACATCCGACAAGGACAGCCCCTGCCGCACCATCGCAGCCGGGAGTCGCAACAGATCGATGAAGAGCTTGTTCCAAGCGACGAGCCGATTGTTGTAATCGAACGCCGCAACACCCTCGCGCACCGCGTCGAGCGTGGCCTGGAGCCGCTTTTCCGACAGCGATGCCCGATGGTGCGACCGATAGAGCGAGATCGCGATCCAGGCGAGGATCACGATCGAGAGTCCGCCGCCGACCGATGCGGCAACGCTGAGATTGCGTTCCGAATCCGCGGACGCTTCCAGCCTCTGGCCGAGCAGTGTCTGCTCGAGCCTCAAGATTTGCCCGACCTGCATGCCGATGTCGCGCATCATCTTTTCGCCGACATCGGAATTGACGACGGCCATGGCCGCATCGAGGCTGCCGTTCTTTCGCAATGCGATCGTTTGCTTCAATTCCACGAGCTTGGGATCGATCGCATGCTGCAACGCCTCGGCGTGCGCTTTCAGGTCTGGATCTCCAGCCGCGAGGCTGTTCAGCTGCGCCAGAGCATCCGGCAACCGCGCCGTGCCGCGCTCATAGGGCCCGAGATATTGGGGGTCACCGGTCAGCAGGTAGCCGCGCTGGCCCCGGTCGGCGTCCTGCAAGGCCGAATAGATCGCCGAATCGGCAAACATGATGTTGAAAGTGCGATTGACGAGCGCCCGGCTCTCCTCGAGCCTGACCGCCCCCAGCGCCAGATAAGTGAAGGCCGCGATCAGCAGGATGCCGGGCAGCGCGCCCAGCAGCATGCCGCGGCGTCCCATCATCCTGGGCGATGCCCTCTCGGCCATCCGCCGGTCTCCCTCGTCCAGTCATGTCCGGAGTTATCCCGGAAGCACGCGTGAACAATACAGGTCGGCGAGAGCGACAGAAAGCATTGAGAGAGGCATGCCCAATGCACTTATTAAGTGATCAACCCGCTATCCGCTGAGTGCCCGCGACGAGCCGCGCAGCGACCGACGCCACATGTTGGCCCTGGAAGCGCGCGATCGCGAGCTCATTCTCGGAAGGCTGCCGGCTACCGTCCGATCCCGTAATGGTCGTCGCGCCATATGGCGTGCCGCCTGTCACTTCGTCGATGACCGTCAGCCTGGGCTCGGAATAAGGGACGCCCACAATGACCATGCCGTGATGCAGCAGGGTGGTGTGGAAGGACGTCAGCGTCGTCTCCTGGCCGCCATGCTGGGTGGCTGTCGAAATGAAGGCGCTTCCGACCCTGCCCACCAGGGCTCCACGCATCCAAAGGCCGCCGGTCTGGTCGAGGAAATTTCGCATCTGGGAGGCCATATTGCCGAAACGCGTCGGTGTGCCGAAAATGATCGCATCATAGCCGGCGAGCTCCTCGACCTGCGCCAGGGGCGCCATCTGGTCGACCTTGGCGCCCGCCGCCTTGGCGACATCCGGCGGCATCAGCTCCGGCACACGCTTGATGTCGACCAACGCGCCGGGAACGCTTCTGGCGCCCTCCGCAACCGCCTCCGCCAGCCGTTCGATATGGCCGTACGTCGAATAGTAGAGAACGAGAACCTTGGGCATCTTTTCCTCCGTCGGGAAATGCATGCCTGGAGATGCGCGCGAGCGCCCGTCTTGAAAATCCGCTTAAGTTCGGACCCAGTGTTCGCTATTTTCGAACGATGCGGCGGATCGACGAGATCGCGACCTTCGTTCAGGTGGTTGAAGCCGGCGGCATCTCGCAGGCGGCCAAGCGCCTCGACATGTCCAAATCGAGCGTCAGCAAGCGGGTGTCCGACCTGGAGGACAGCCTCGGGACGCAGCTCCTCTACAGATCGTCACGGCGTGTCGTGCCGACCGAGCGCGGCCTCGTCTTCTATGAGCGGGCCCGCGCCATCCTCCAGCAGCTCGACGAGGCGGCCGAGGCGCTTTCCGAAAAGGCGGACGATCTTGCGGGGCTCGTCAGGATCGCCGCGCCGATGAGTTTCGGCATCCTGCATTTGGGTCCGCTGCTGCTGCCGCTGATGGAGCGCCATCCCAAGCTCGAGATCGCGATCGATCTCGACGACCGATCCGTCGACATTCAGGGATTGGGCTACGATCTCGCGATCCGCATCGGACGGCTTGCGGATTCGACGCTTATCGCGCGCCGCCTGGCAACCGTACGGCCCGTCCTCTGCTGCAGCCCAGCCTATGCCGAGCGGTTCGGTCTGCCCAAGACCGTCGCCGACCTGAACCGCCATGATGGCCTCGGCTACGGCAATCTACGTACCGCCGAAGCCTGGCAGTTCGAGCCTAAGGATGGAGGACCGGTCCAAACGGCTTCGCCGAAGAGCCGCTTCGTGTCCAACAATGGCGACCTGATCGCGCAGGCGGCGGCAGCCGGGCTCGGCGTCGCGATCCTGCCGAGCTTCATTCTCTGCGAGTTCTTGCGCGCGGGGAAACTGCTCGAGATCGAGCTCGACGCCATGCCGATCAAGAGCGCGCTCCACGCCGTCTATCCGCCGAGCCGCCACCGGTCGCGCAAGGTCCGCGCGATCATCGATCATCTCGCCGCGGCAATTCCCGACCCGCCGTCCTGGGATCGGCGCTAACCGCCGAGCGCTGGCCGCGCGGCGGCGCCGGCGAAGAGCGTCACGACCGCGACGCCCGCCAGATGCAGGCCCAGATCCATGACGGTGACGTCGAAGGGGTGGAAGAATTGCAGGAGGAAGGCCGAGAGCGATGCGACGCCCAGCCCCGCCATCGCGGCGACCCGCAACGGCGCAAGCGGGCGCGCCTTGCGCAGCACCAGGAGGAGCGCGATCGCGAGCGGCACGCCGAAGCCCAAAATCCAGGCAAAGCAATGGGCGCTCTCGCCGGCCTGCCATCCCTCCGGCCCCCACGTCACCCAATGGCGCCAGCAGCTATAGCCGCTGCTGCCGAGCCAGAGCAGGAACGAAGGCAGGGGCAACAGAGCCCATGCGGCGCTCCGGTCCGGCATCGAGAGCTGGAAGGCGGCCAGCACGGCCAGTATGCCGGTGAGCAGCGTCCCGACAAGCTCGAGGGCGAGCTTGGGGTCGGCTGCACGGCGCGAGAATGTCGCCATGTCGGCGAAGACCGCGACGAAGATCGCCGCGAGCCCCGCCACGATCAGGAGCCACAGCAGCGCGCGGAGGCCCGGCGACGCAAGCCGCTTCACTGGCTTCAGGTCCCGCGCGAGACCGGAGATCAGACTGTCAGTCGTCCCCATGACCACCTTCCCGTCCAAGCCGTTTCTGCAGCGTCCGGATCGCCCGATGCAGGCTCACCTTGAGTGCGCCCACCGTCTGGCCTGAGGCGCGCGATGCTTCGACGAGCGACATCTCCTTCAGTTTCAACAATTCCACAGCCTGGCGCTGACAGGCCGGCAACGTGCCCAAGGCCTCCTTCAAAACCGCGCCATCCTCCTGTCCCTGGATCTCCTTATTCGCTCCAGGATCGGCATAGGTTTCATAGGCGAGCGGAGAAAATGTCTCGACGGCGTCGCGGCGCACCCGGCTTCTCAGCGCGTCGACCGAGCGGCGATGCGCGATCGCACCCAGCCAGTTGTTGAAAGGCCGGGCAGGATCGTAGGTGTGCCGCACGCGATGGATGGTCAGCAGCACGTCCTGCACCACATCCTCGATGCGATCGGGCTGCGCGTGATGCCGCCGCACGATTGCACGGACGTAGGGCAGGATCTCGCGCAGCAGCCGCTCATAGGATGCGCCGTCGCCGGATTGCGCCGCCGCCATGAGGCCGCCCCAGATCTGGGCGTTGCCCGGGCCAGTGTCGGTGCTCATGACCTCCGAAGACAAAAATGCGGCCCCCCGAAATTGGTGCGTAACTTTACCGATCGGCCGTCGAACAACAAGGCACGGGCCGGTGTTGTCGCGGCCTCCTTTCTAGAAGCGATCATTGGTGGCGCAGACGCGAAGACGGGTTTGGCGGCCGCCGCCGCTTCTGCCGACAACGGAGGCCCGATCGCCGCCATCACAACCGAGATCCCGCAAGCCGGCTTCACGCGGCTGGTACCCAACACGAGGAGGGAAGGATGAGCACCATCAATATAACCAGGCAGAACGCCTTATCCGCTCACGTTGGTTACTATGCCCGCGTCGCGGCTGCGCTCGACGCCGTATCGTGGAGCATCCTTGTGCTCCCGATGCGCATCGCGACAGCGATGGAGCTCGGCTGCTCGACTTTGATTTTGATCGGCTTGGCCGCGCGCTTCGCCGCGCTTGGCCTTGTCGGGATGATCGCCGTTATCCAGATTTTCGTCTATCCGAATGCCTGGCCCGACCATATTCAGTGGCTGGCCTTCCTGATTCCGATCATCGTGCGCGGCGCTGGGAGATTCTCGGTCGACGCGGGGATCGGCCGAGCGTTGGGCCTCAAATGATCAAGGCGTTTGTCGTCGCGATCGCCATTGCCGCCACGGTATCGCAAGCGCGCGCCGGCACGCGGCCTGTGGTCGTCGAACTGTTCACGTCGCAAGGCTGCTCGTCCTGCCCGCCGGCCGATGCGTTCCTGGCCGAACTGGCGACGAGGCCGGGCGTGCTCGCGTTGGGATTCCATGTCGACTATTGGGACAAGCTTGGTTGGAAGGATCCCCTTTCTGCGACCGGCTCCACCGAGCGCCAGCATCAATACGCGAAATGGTTTGGTCGGCGCGAACTGTACACGCCGCAGATGGTCGTCGATGGCAGACGCGAATTTGTCGGCTCCGATCGCAACGAGATCAACGCCGCTATCGCCCTGCGGCCCGCCGCTATCGCGCCTGTCAGCTTTTCCGATGATCGAAAATCAGTGACCGTCGGCGCAGGCGACGGATATGGCAAGGTCTTGCTCGTGCGCTATGTTCTGACGCGCAGCAACGCGGTATCGGCCGGAGAAAACGCCGGGCGCATGGCAACGGATGTCGACGCCGTCACGGTTCTCAAGCCTCTCGGCGACTGGAAGGGATCGGCTCTCACCTACGCGGTCGATCCGCCGACGGCGAACGAGGGAGTCGCAGTCCTCGTGCAAGCCGACGATGGCCTCATACTCGGCGCGGGCTCAGCCCCGCATTCGTAGTGCAGTGGACCTACTTTACGGTTGTTCGGCTAACCGCCCCCATGGAGTCCGACCGCATAGTGGCCGAATGGCGACTATGCTGCCGCAGCAGCGCCGCCAGCGCAGCCAAGGTCGGCAAGGCGCAGGCGATCATGTACCAGGCGGGCGCCAGATGATCGCCGGTATCGAGCCGTGTCACGAAATAGGGTGCGAAGCCGCCGAAGATCGGCACGGCAATATTGTAGCCGATCGAGATGCCGGTAGAGCGCACCTCAGGCGGAAACAGCTCGCCGATCAGGGCGGCAGAGGGACCGGCGAAAAGCGCCAGCAGGCTCGCCAGCAGTCCTTGCACGGCGAAAAGCGTCTCCCCATCGGGGTGAAAGGTCAGCAGCCGATAGAGCGGGACAGCGAAAAGCGTGAGCGCGAGCGCCGCCGCCAACACCAGCTTGGTCCGCCCGATCTTGTCCGAAAGACGTCCGGCCAAGGGATTGATGAGAGAATAAAGGAGGCTAGACACGGTGGCGGAAAGGAAAGCTGCACGCGCGGGAATGCCGAGCAGCTTGGTTGCGTAGGTCGGCATATAGAACACGACGAGATAGACGACGGCCGTTCCGAGAATCGTGATGCCGAAGGAGATCGCCACCGAGCCACGGTAGCCGTGCCAGACCTCCATGAGCGGCGAACGCGCACTCTTCACTGCCCGCAGGAAAGCCTCGCCCTCCTCCATGCCGGCCCGCAGATAAAGTCCGACAGGGGCGATCATCAGCCCGAAAAAGAAAGGCAGGCGCCACCCCCAGGACTCGATTTCGGCCTGCGGCATCAGGCTCGTCATCGCGACGCCGAACAGGCTGCCGGCCACGGCCGCCAACGCCTGACCGGCGAATTGCCAGCTTGCATAAAGCCCCCGGCGCTCCGGCGGCGCAGATTCGATTAGAAAGGCAGTGACTCCGCCGAACTCGCCACCCACGGAAAAGCCTTGGATCAATCTGGCCAGTACGATCAGGATCGGCGCGGCAACGCCGATCGCGCCATAGCCGGGCGTAAAGGCGACGATCGCGGTGCCGATCGACATCAGTATGATGACGAGGCTCAGCGCTGCCCGACGGCCGGACCGGTCGGCATAGTGGCCGATCACGATCGCGCCCACGGGCCGCAGCACGAAGCCGACACCGAAGGTGGCAAGGGCCAGCAGCAGTGAAGCCAGCTCCGATCCGGTCGGAAAAAAGGCCTTGCCGATCATCGGCGAGAAAAGGCTGTAGACGGTGAAGTCGAACCATTCGAGCGCGTTGCCGACGGCGGCCGCGGCGACGACGGACTTGCCGGAGGCCGCCCTCAAGGAAGCTCGAAGCGAAGCATGTCGCCGATCAACTGGGCCAGGCCCTGCGCTGCGTGCTCGATCAGCCGGCCGCCGAGCTCCGGCGTAGCCGCCTCAGCGTTGCCGACCACGCCGGCCGGGTTCAGATCCTGCGCCTGCCAGCCGAATCCGACCCGACCCGACGCGCGGAGCTGATCGAAGTTCCGCGCCATCGTCTCGCCGATGGAGGCGAAGTTACGTATAGCGTCGCGGCGAACGAGATCCGGGCGGAGGTGGAGAAGCATCGCCGTCTCCTTGAGCCCGCCATGCAGCCCGTGCACCGCCTCATGCGGGTCGATCAGGCCATCCGGCGTCCCGAAGGCGCCGGGGCTTGCCCAGGAGACGATCATGCCGAGCCGGGCGCGGAGATCTGCCGCAACCAGCTCCGGAACGCCCGCCTGACCGCCATGGGAGTTGAAGATCACCAGCTTGCGGAGGCCTGCGCGATGGACGCCCTCCGCGACCTGGGTCCAGGTCCGAATCAGGCTCGCCGCATCGAAGGAGAGCGTGCCGCCGAAAGCCAGATGTTCCGGGGAGGTTCCGATCTCTTGCGCTGGAAGGACGACCGCCGGCGTCCCCGATGCGAGACGAGTGAGGGCGGTGTCCACGATCCCCTGGCTGATGATCGCGTCGGTCGCGAGCGGCAAATGGGGCCCATGCTGCTCGATTGCGCCCACCGGCAAGATCGCCACCGCCCGGCGGACCGCTTCGTCCGCAAAATCGGTGGCCGCGAGCTCCGCCCAGCGGGCCGGCAGCCGGATCACGCCGCGCCTCTCCGGGTCGGCGGCGCCGCCTTGCCTTGGCCGGGGCGGCGGCGTATGTCAGCCCTCTTCATCATGTGCCGGGAGTGATACCGACCCGGCGGGAGTCCTGTCCATGTTCATCGACCGTCTCGACGAGGAAGAGCAGCCCGAAACCCCCGCGGAGAAGCCGGAGAAGGTCGAGGAGCGGCCGCCCTCCATTGTCGATACGAGCCTTTTCAAGTCGCGCACGGTGCTGCTGTTCGGCGAGATCAATGACAAGGTGGCGCGAGCGATCACCGCCCAGCTGATCGCCCTCTCCTCGGAGAGCGACAAGCCCATTCGCCTCATCATCAACTCGCCGGGCGGCCATGTGGAATCCGGCGACACGATCTTCGACATCATCCGCTTCATCGGCGCGCCGGTGAAAGTCATCGGCACGGGCTGGGTGGCGAGCGCGGGCGCGCTGATCTATGTCGCGGCAAAGAAGGAGAACCGCTTCGCGCTGCCCAATACGCGCTTCATGCTGCACCAGCCGAGCGGCGGCGCCATGGGCCGGGCGAGCGACATCGCGATCGAGGCCAAGGAAATCATCCGGATGCGCCAGCGGCTGAACGAGACCTTCGCCCGCGAGACCGGCCAGCCGATCGACAAGATCACCCGCGACACGGAACGGAATTACTGGATGTCCGCCGAGGAAGCCGTCGCCTATGGCCTGGTCGGCAAGGTGATCGGCTTAGTCTCTGAAATAAGCTAATCGCCCGCTGCTCCGTTAGCGCGCTGCAAGACGCGGATGCCCGGGCCAAGCCGACGGCTCTCCGGTATGGCGGGCATCCAGGCTGCGCCTCGATCCAGACGTGACAAGTACGGGCCATGACGATTTAATACCAGGAGCCTTAGCCTTTGACACACGCCCATGCCCTGGTGCCGATTGAGACGATACGTTCGGGGTCGTTGGCGATGAAGTTCCAGGCGTCTTCGCAGGCGGTCAGGATAGCATCGTAGCTGTCCCACACGAGGCTGCTCAGCTTGTTGCCGCGCAGATAGTCCCAGACATT
>DATGMP010000064.1:0-31025 GCA_035293565.1 Alphaproteobacteria bacterium
CATGGTCCGCCTCGCTCAGTGCCTGGGGATAGGCTCCGACCATCGGAGAAACCCCCGCAGCGTTGCTACACGCCTTAGTCGACACTTCGGGGCGGGCCACCTCAACTGGCTAGCGCCTCACACGGACATGATGGTCTAGCCGCAATCGCCGAGGCCGCGCTGGCCCAAATCCCTGCCGAGTTTCAGACGGCATATCGAGGGTGTAGGTCTGCGGGTCGACGAACTGTCTGACGATGCGACCCTCAGGGCAGTGAAGATCCGAAACCCGATCAACCTTCTGGGTCTCTATCGAGGCGTCCATATCGGAAGAAAGATGACGCACACGGTCGTTCAGAACGTCGACATCATCTTCCTCTATCGCCGGCCGATCATCGAGCATTGGCGCACCCGAGGTGGCTCGATCAGCGACATCGTCCGCCATGTACTGATCCATGAGATTGGTCACCATTTCGGCCTTTCCGACGGGGATATGGCGCAAATCGAACGATCACCGGATTGAGTGACCCTGAGCTACCGATCGTGAAAAGAGCAGTCGATGAAATTCGCAGAGGTGGGGGGAGGAGCAATGAGCAAGGAGTTTGATGGTAAAGTCGGCTTGGCCACTGGCGGCGGATTGGGGATCGGTGCAGCGATTGCGCGTCGGGGGTGGCGCGCGCTCAATGCCTCCACCGACGATCAGAGACGACAAATTTGCGCCCAAAAATACTGCACACGACCTGCACATGGTCTTATATAAGTCATTGAAACAGCTTATGAAACACACCGATCCATCAGCAGCAAACGTGCCTGAGGGCTGAGTGGAAAAGGCTGGGCACAATTTGGCACGCTAGACGAGAACCTCGACGAAACGGGAGGAACAAGCGCGAACCTCCAAGACATTGACATGATTAGAGTCTCGGAATAAAATAAGCAATATCAACAACTTAGGGATAGCCTTCCAGGCTTACGACGAGGGTTCGATTCCCTTCACCCGCTCCAAGCGATTTCAATGGGTTAGCTCCGTGCACCGTCCGGAGATGAGCCGTTTCTTTGGCGCCGGCGCTACGAGGATGGAACCGTCGAAGACGTCGCTCAGGATTCCTCTCAAGGAGGACGTGCGGGACTCAGCCGCCCACCGGTCGGAGTAACGCGCCAACTGCCGCACGGAGCGCTACAGTGCACGAGAGGTTTTATGGCGTTCGGCTCAGGTCCGGCTTAGCGCAACGCGTTCTCGAGCTGACGCTTCGTCATTTTCGAGCGTCCGGGAATGCCGCGCTTTTTTGCTCTCTCGTAGAGAGCCTTCCGCGTTGCGCCCCCTGAACGGGCTCGGCTTCGCGCCGCTTTCCTGCCGCGTTTGGTGACGCGGGTCGCGTTCTTGCCGCCCATCGCGGGCGAGCTTTCCCGCCGGCCTCTTGCACCGACACGGCTCTTTCCCTCCGCTTCCTGCTGGTAGGTTTCCCCACGCGCTTCCTTGCGTTCGCTTCGGGCCTCGGCTCGCCGGTTTTCGGAGGGGCTCTTGTATCGGGAGGCTCCGGCCTCGCTGAGCGCGATGGCGACGGCCTGTCGGCGGTTTTTGACTTTGCCGGCTTTGCCCTCGCGTCCGCTTTTGAGCTCGCGATGCGCGAACTCGTGCATCACGCGGCCGATAGTCTTGCGTTGGCGTGGCGATGTCTTGGGCATCATGGTCCTCCCGCGCTCGTGATTTCCTCAACCATTCGTATGCGCGAAACCCGGATTGGAACCGGCGAGTTCCGGATATGGGGCGGCAATGGGCGAAGCTCCGTGCTCGAGAAGGCGGCGAGTCGCTTCGGGAGATCAAGGTAGTCGCCGACGCTGCCGGCGGAGCGCGGTCAGCCATTGTTCGCCAGCATGCCGGAGCGGCGGAGCAGGCGCGGCACCGTCAGGCCTTGGATGAAGATAGAGAAGGCGACGACCGCAAACGCGGCGCCGATCAACGCGTCATGTTCCGGGAGATTTGCTGGAGCCGCCAGCGCCAAAGCCAAGGCCAAGGCGCCGCGCAGGCCTCCCCAGAAGAGCAAGTGGCGAGTGATGCCGGTAACCGCCAATTTCGTGCGAGAATAGAGCGTCGACAGGGGATAGATAGCAGCTGCCCTGCCGGCGAGCGCGAGCGCCGTGGCGACAAGCGCTGGCAGCAGATAAGCAGCGAAGGGCAAGTTCGCTTCTCGCCCGCCAATGAGAAGAAAGATGACCGAGTTCGCGAGAAAAGCGGCGAAATCCCAGAATCGAATCACCGCCTCGCCGCCGCGTTCGGTAATGCTGCCGCGATGCCCCCAATTGCCGACCACCATGCCGGCCGCCAGCGTCGCCAGAACGCTGGATACCTTCAGCTCCTCGGCTGCTGAGAATGATCCGTAGGCGGCCAAAACCGTAAGCGTCAATTCGACAAGGTGATCGTCGGACCGACCGGCAAGCAGAAGCACGGCGCCGGCGATGACCACTCCGCACAGAATGCCGCCGCCGACGGTCAGTATCAGCAACAGCGCAATCTCTCCGGGGGTGGCGATCGCGCCGTCGATGGCGGCGGTGCACAAAGCAAAGAGGACGGCTGCCGCTCCGTCATTCACGAGGCTCTCCGCCTCCATAATGAAGCGCAGCCTCTGCTCGGCTTTCTGCTCCTTCATCATCGCGATCACCGACACGGGATCCGTGGCGGCGATCAGCGACCCGAATAAAAGCGCGGCCTGCCACCCCCAGCCGATCAGCCAATGCATTCCTGCCGCGACGACGGCAGCCGACAGGCCCGTGCCGACAAAAGCCAGATTCAGGACGAGTGGGGCCTCCCGGCGGAACTGCTTCCATCCGAGGCGGAGCGCAGCCTCAAAGATCAGCGGCGGCAGGAACAGGGTGAATATCAGACCGGGAGTGAGTTCGAGCCCGCTCCTATAGCCGGCAACACTCAAGCCGATCCCCGCAATCACCAAGCCGACCGCATATGGAAAGCCGATTCGCCGCGTCACGATTGCGACAATGCAGGCGACGAACAGCAGAAGTCCTATCGTCGCAAAATTGACCTGATGCATTCGAAGCTCTTCGGAGTGCCTGACAAAGAAGGCATCCTCGGCCTCTCTTTTCAAGCTTCTCCCGCTCTAGAACCTCCGAATTAGGCCAAGCTCCCCTTCCGTGGGAGAAGAATTTCTGGATTGCTTCCGGTCGCATGAGAGCGATGTCGGCAGCACCGGGAACGATCACTGTCCGTGCGAGGCGCGTGGCGTCAGACCGGCCTATAGGTTGTGACGCGTCCCCAACTGCTCTTGGTTCCCCAGATACCCGAGCGGAGGCATTCGAGCTGCACCATCTGGCTATGATCGACGAACAGATTCACGTCGGCGCCGTAGTTCTTCACATACCATTCGAAAACTGGCGGGTCTGCCGCCTCGAACATCGTTTTTTCGGTCCCGACGGTGTCGATAATCTCCGCAACGACGTCGGTCCGCCAGGAGGTCACGCTTTCGGTGATCCCTTCGGACTCGATCATGCTTGTCCCGAGGCATGAGCGCAAAGGAGTCGCCCGCGAATTTCACGCCGTCGACATAGGGATGCATGGTCTCCAGGATGTCCTCGAGACAGCGCCTGCCCATGACCGAGTAGTAAGGGCCACGAATCTCGGTCAGACCGCGCGAGCGCGGCTTTGCCGGCCGGTCATTCAGCGGAATGAAGGAAAAGGCGCGGTCGGTCATGGCGTCGCTCCATGTTCGCCCAGCTTTACAAGTCCCCGCAGGCCGCGAGGGCGCGAATACGATCGGCTGTCCGGCAGGCGATGGCCTGGATCGTCAGTGACGGATTGACGCCGCCGACCGTCGGAAACACAGAGCCGTCGCAGATCCAGAGATTGGGAATGTCCCAAGTTCGACAATCGGCGTCGACCACGCTCATGCGTGGATCGGCACCCATCCGCGCGGTGCCGTTCAAATGACAGGTGTCGTCGTCCTCGATCCAAAGCCCCCGGACGCCGGCGGCATCGAGACTCCGCCACATGAAATCGATGGCGTGGCGGATGAGTCGTTTGTCGTTGTCGCCGTAGGAGAATGTCACCTGCGCGATCGGAAGGCCGAATCTGTCCTTCTCTTCCGCCAACCGCACCCGGTTGTCCTCGCTCGGCAGAACCTCGCCCACCATCTTGAGGCCAACCTGGTGATTGTACTTTTCCATCTCGCGCTTCAGCGGCTCGCCCCATAGGCGCCGCGCTCCTGCAAGGACGCGCGACCACGCGACTGGCAACGGTCCTTGGCTCATATAGCAATAACCGCCAAAGAAATCCTTGCCGGCGTCGGCGTAATTCCAATGCTCGGAGATCGCGAGCGAAGGAGGTCCTTTGTACCAGCGGACCTCCTGCTCCATGGTGCCGTACACCGCCTGGTTAGACTGCACCATCAAGTTTTTCCCCACCAGCCCGGAACTGTTGGCGAGCCCGTCGGGATAGCGGTCGCATGCGGAGTTGAGGAGTAGACGGGGCGTCTCAATCGCATAACCGGCGACCACGACGTTTCGCGCTTTTTGGAAACGCCAGCGCCCCTCGCGAAAGTAGTCGACGCCGGTGACGAGACCGGTGGCGCGATCCGTTGCAACCCGTCCCACCATGGCCAGGTCTCGGATTTCGGCTCCGGCGCAAACGGCGCGCGGGATCCAGGTGATCAATGCGCTCTGCTTGGCGTTGGTCGAGCAACCGATGACGCAAAATCCGCGATAAACGCAAGGCGGGGATTTCCCGCGTGGCGCAGATACCGTAGCCAAGGGCGTGGGCGCCCAGGCTATGCCCATAGCCTCGGCGCCGCGCGCCAGCGCGACAGCGGCGGCGTTCAGCTCATGCGGGCGGTAAGGATAGCGCGAACGCCTCGGACCCCAGGGATAATTGACAGGTCCGGAAATCTTCAGAGCTTGCTCGACGCCCGTGTAGTAGCGCCACATCTCGCGCCAATCGAGCGGCCAATCGGCGCCGTATCCCAAAAGCGTGCGGGACTTGAACCACTCCGGCCGAAAGCGGAGAGACACCATGGCGAAATGGACCGTGCTGCCGCCGACCGAGCGGGCGCTGTTGTTGGCGCCGAGCACGAGCGGGTTCGCGCCGTCGCAGAGTCGCTCGTCAGTCCAATACAGCTTCTGCTGATGGGTTTCGTCGGACGCGAAATCCTCCAGCGGACGCCACCAGGGCCCGGCATCCAACGCCACGACCGAGAAGCCCGCTTCGGCGAGCCGGCAGGCCAGCGTACCGCCGCCCGCCCCGGTGCCGACGATGACGAAATCGACCGGATCGCTCTCGGCATACTGACGCATGGGTATCCAGCCGCCGACGCGGAAAACGTCGGGCGCGCGCCCGTTCTTGCCACGCGGCGTGACCTCCGGATCATCCGATGCGAGCATTGGCCTTGCGTGTCTGCGCTTCCCGGCCGGGCTTCGCTTCCGCCGCTTCCCATGGATCGCGGCGGTCGAAATCCATCCGGACATAGCCGCGTGGGCTGGCGGGTCCGCCGAAACCGATCTCGCTCCACGCCGTGGGATGACCGTAATAGGACATGACGACGTCGAGCAGGATCTGCTTGGAGAAAAGAAGCGCGCTGTCCATGCCTCGCCATGCGGCGTTCGACAGCTCGCCATTCTGAGCCGCTTGAAGCAGCGAATCCTGCTCGGCCGGATCGATAGCGTCAAAATCGCAGCCGTATCGCTCACGTGCCTCGGCATCGAATGCGGCCAAACTGAGACGCCATGCCTCGCCTGCCGGGGGCAAACGCGAATCGCGATAGCCGTCGCCCCGGCCCTCGAACAGTTTGGCGTCGATCATGGCCCCGATCGGCACCGGCGGGCGGCGCGCGGGTTGCGGCAGGATGCGTCCGCATATCGCCTCTAGGGTTCGAAACTCCGCCGCGGTGAAGAAGCGCGGCTCCCGCGGCGCCGCGAGCCGCGTGTCGATGACGCGCCGTGTCTTTTCATTCCAGGACGGGCTATGGCGTTTCGCCAGCACGTCGTAACCAGGAAAACGTTCGGTCATCGTTCTCCTCTCTCGATGAGGTCGAGAACGGCGAGGCCGGCAATCGCGAGCGCCGTGAACGAAGGCGGCGCCGGCAACGGCGGGCCGTTCAGCAGATTCTGCGACCAATTGCGCCAGCCGCCCATGTTGCGCTGAACGCCGTAGGCATGGAAAGCCGCCCCCAAGAGCCCCATCGCGGCAAGCGCCCTAAGCGACCAGCGGGTGACAGGATGCGGTTGTCCCGGCAGCAGCGCCGCGCGCCCCAATAGAGCCGCTCCGACGGGCGGCAAAGTTACCGGCGCCAGCATCGCCGGATTGTGGTACGCGCCGCGGAAATGCAGCAGCGCTGCCTCGGCGCTCGTGCCGATCAGTCCGAATGACAATAGCCACGCCACGCCCTTCACGAGAGGCACGCCGCAGAAATTCCGGGTGCTGCCGCGCAGCGCTCGACCCATGCGGCGCAGCAGCCCTGCCAGGGACAGCGCCGCCGGCGCGCCGAGGGGCGCCGCGTAGAAGAGATTGAGCCAAGAAAAGCCGCCTGGTCGCTTGGTGATGTTGTAAAGATGAAATCCGGTTCCAGCTGCGCCCGTCGCCAGGGCGAGGCCATCGACGACGTCCGTGGCCTTTCCGTTCGCCGTCGAAGGCTTGAGAGCGTCGCGCAGACTTGCGGCCAGGGTCATCGTGGAGACGATCAGCGGCGCATACATCGCCTTGTTATTGAATGAACCGCGATAATGCTCGATGCCGCTGTCGCTGAGCGCCGCCAACGCCAAAAGCGCCGATCCCAAGCTGGTTCCGCGGGCCGCCCGTTGCCGTCGCGACATCGAGCGAGGGCGAAGGATCGGTGGACCGCTCCGTCTCGCGACAAGGCCGATCGCGGCCAATCCGGCAAGAGCGGCGAGTCGCGAATCTCTCGCCATGAGTATCATCGGACGCGATAAGACTCGGCGTCGCGTTCCTTGAACGCGAGACCGAGCCCCGGACGGGAAAGATCGGGCGCGATCATTCCCCCATGAGGTACCGGCGCCCCGTCGAACAAAAGGCGCTCGATACGCACATGATCATGGAACCATTCCTGATGTCGGAGTCGAGGCGACGCGCAGGCCACATGAAGATGGGCCGCCGGCGCGCAATGCGCGGACAGATCGATATGGTGGGCGTCGGCAAGGGCGGCGGCCTGCAGAAGCCCGGAGATTCCGCCGCAGCGCGTTACGTCGGCCTGCAGGACGTCGATCGACGGACGCGTTATCAGCCGGCGGAAATCGTCGAGCGTGTAGCCATATTCGCCGGCGGCGATTTCCATGCCCGCGGGGCCATGCTCGCGCATGAGATCGAGACCGTCGATGTCATCCGACGAAACCGGTTCTTCGAACCAGGCGACGTCATACTCCGACAGCCTTTGCGCTATGTCCAAAGCGCGTTTGGCGGTAAAGGCTCCGTTGGCGTCGACGAACAGACCTCTATTTCCGATCGCGTGCCGCGCACGCTGCACGCGGGTCGGATCACGTTCCGGATCGCTGCCGATTTTCATCTTGACCCATCGGCAGCCCTCGCGTTCGACCCAACCAGCGAGTTGATCTTCGAGCTTGTCGTCGGAGTAGCTGGTAAAGCCGCCGCTGCCGTAGACGGCGATCTCCTGTCGAACGCAACCCAGCAGACGCGTCAGCGGAACGCCCAGGAGCTTCGCCTTGAGATCCCATAGAGCGAGGTCGATTGCCGAAATCGCCATCGCCGCGAGCCCCGGTCGGCCGAGGTTACGAACGCCGCGCCAAAGCGCGGCAATCGCTCCGGGAATGTCGAACGCCGATCGTCCGCTGACGATCGGCGCCAGCGTGCCGTCGATGAAGGGTGCCAGCGCCGAATCGGCATAGGTGTAGCCGAGTCCGCTGTTGCCATCGGCGTCGATTTCTACAAGCACCAGCGTCGTCTTGTCCCATGCGAGGGTGCCGTCAGCCTCGGGCGCGTCGGTCGGGATTTCGAAGGCGCGCGCCGCGATCCGTGCGATCGCCGCCTCTGTCATTGATCAATCTCTCCCCGGCAGCACCGAAGCGAGCAGTTCCCGCGCGGTGCCGCGAATGACGCTTCTCTCAGACGGGTCACCTTCGAGGAGGGTGCTCGCGAACGCCTTCGCCTGCTTCAAGGTGATGTGTGGCGGAAGGGGCGGCACCTCCGGATCCGTCTTGAATTCGACGACCACGGGGCGATCGGCAGCGAGCGCTTCCTCCCATGCTGCGCCGACCTGCTTCGGATCGTCGACGTAGATGCCTTTGAGTGCGATGAGCTCGGCGAATTTGTGATAGGGCACGGCGGGAATGTCTTGCGACGCCTCAAACTTAGGATTGCCCTCCATGACGCGCTGTTCCCACGTAACCTGATTCAAGTCCTCGTTATTGAAGACGCCGCATATCCAGCGTGGACTCGACCATCGTCGCCAGTATTTGGCGACGGTAATGAGCTCGGCCATGTTGTTCATCTGCATCGCGCCATCGCCGACGAGCGCGATCACGGGCCGGTCGGGATGCGCGAACTTGGCGGAGATCGCATAGGGAACGGCGGCACCCATCGATGCCAAGCCCCCCGAAAGCGAACACATCATTCCGCGCCGAATCTTGAGGTCACGCGCATACCAATTGGCGCAAGAGCCCGAATCGCTCGTGATGATGGCGCGTTCCGGTAGACGCGGCGACAGCTCCCATGCGACGAGTTGCGGATTGATCGGTTTCGCGGGCTGCCTTGCGCGATCGGTCAAAGTCTTCCACCAATCATCCATCCATCCGGCAATGCGCTTTCGCCAGTCGTTGCTCGACTTTTGATGCAGCAGCGGCAAAAGCGCTCTCAACGTCTCCGTACTGTCACCCACCAGATTAACCTCCATCGGATAGCGAATGCTCAGCATGTCGGGAGCGACATCGATCTGAACGCCGCGCGCCTGCCCCTCTTTCGGGAGAAACTCCGAATAGGGGAACCCCGAGCCGATCATCAGAAACGTGTCGCATTCGGTCATCAGATCGTAGCTGGGCTTCGTGCCCAGCAAGCCGATCGAGCCGGTGACCCAGGGCAAATCGTCCGGCAGCGCCGCCTTTCCGAGCAACGCCTTCGCCGCGCCCGCTCCGAGCTTGTCCGCTACCGCGACCACCTCGTCGGTGGCCCGAAGAGCGCCCGCGCCGACGAGAATCGCGACTTTCTTGCCATCGTTCAGTACATCGGCCGCCCGCTGCAGATCGCGATCGTATGGTATGGTTTTCGGCGCGGCATAGCCGACGCCGGAATGCAAGGTTCCGTGCGCCCGCGGCGGCTCTCGGTATTCGACGTCCTGAAGGTCGTTCGGAAAGATCAGCGCGGTCACGCGTCGTTCGGCGAGCGCGATCCGAACCGCGCGGTCCGTCACATGTCGGACTTGCGCCGGCGTCACGACAGTCTGAACGAACGCGCCTGCGACGTCTTTGAACAGCGACGGGCAGATCGACTTCCTGCTGATAGTGGCCGCCGAGCGCCGTGCGCGCTTGCTGTCCCGCGATCGCCAGCACCGGCATATGATCGAGCCTTGCATCGTAAAGACCCGTGACGAGATGTGAGGCGCCGGGACCGGACGTCGCGATGCAAACGCCGAGCTCGCCGGTGAATTTCGCGTGCGCGGAAGCCATGAACGCCGCCATTTCCTCATGACGGCATTGGATGAATTCGATCTCGCCCTTGGCGCGTTGGAGAGCGCCGAACACGCCGTTGATGCCGTCGCCCGGGTAACCGTAAATGCGCCTGACCCCCCAGCGATGAAGGCGCTCGATAAAGAAATCGCCGACGGTCTGCGCCATCGCCTGCTCCTACAAAAATCGTGGCTCCGGCCGCCGCGGCTTTTCAAGGAAACGCGTGGCCCGCTCACACGTTAAGCACGGCGAAGCGTTCTTTGGTTCCTCCTCCCGTCTGCGTCATCGTGCGTGATACGGCGCCTCGAGCCCAGGAAGGTTACGCCCAGCGCCAGAGCGCCGACTATCAGGGCCGCGGTCGCCGCGATCGGGTGGCGAGCCATCGTCAGCTGGCCCGAGAAGCTCCGGGCCTTTTGTTCGAACCGGCCGTGCGCGCCGAAATCGCCCGGCACGGGTTCGAATAGGTTGGCCGGCGCGTTACGGGGCGATTCTTCGTCGGTCAATTGCCCCGAATATCCTGTGTTGGCGAGAAGTCGGTCGAGCAGACCGGGCGCCAGTTCATTGCCCAGAATGGCTTTCACGCTCGACAATCCGACCCAAAGTTCCCGGCGCTTCGGGTGAGTCGCCGCGAAGTAGATCGCGCGAGCCGCCACCTCCGGCTGAAAGATGGGCGGCACCGGTTGGGCTTTCCTGCCGGTCTTGTTCAAAGCCCAGTCGAACTGCGGCGTATTGACCGCCGGAAGATGCACCATGACCAGATCCACGGCGGTCCCGTCATGAAGCAGCTCGCAGCGAAGGGCGTCGGTGAAGCCGCGGACTGCGAACTTTGCGCCGCAATAGGCCGCTTGCAGAGGGATGGCGCGATAAGCAAGCGCCGAGCCGATATTCACGATTACACCGCGATCGCGCGTCCGCATCCGCGTCAGGGCAACCATCGTCCCATGAACCTGCCCCAAATAGGTGACCTCGGTGGCGCGCCGGAATTCGTCGGGTTTAATGTTGCTCACGGGCGCGAAGACCGTGGCCATCGCGTTGTTGATCCAGATATCGATGGGCCCGAGCTCCGTCTCTATCCGTTCAGCCGCCGCCTCAACCGCTGAGAAATCCGCGACGTCGACGCTGATCGGAAGAGATCGGACACCGTATTGCTCAATCTCGCGCGCGGTTTCGCTGAGACGGTCGCAACCGCGCGCGATCAGCGCCACATCCCAAGCGTGCCGCGCGAATTCGCGCGCTACGGCTCTGCCTACGCCTGCGCTGGCGCCGGTGATCGCAACGATCATGATGCATCTTCCTCGGTTGAGAAGCGATAAGCGATCTCTTCGTGATAAAGCTCTCCGGGCCGCAGGATCGTCGACGGGAAATTCGGCTGGTTGATCGCATTAGGGAAGCCTTGCGGCTCGAAGGCGAACCCCGCAGATTGGCGATACAGGCCGCTGCGCCCGCCGACCGAGCCGTCAATATTGTTGCCTGTATAGAATTGCAGGCCCCGCTGCGTCGTCAGGATTTCAAGTACGCGGCCGCTTCCTGCGGCGCGAATGCGGGCAGCCGGCCGCAGAATGCCGCCGCCTTCCGGCAAGATGAAATAGTGATCGTAGCCGCGGCCATAGCGAAGCTGCGCGTCATCGTCATGAATCCGTTCGCCGATCCGGCGCGGTTCTCGAAAATCGAACGGCGTCCCCGCCACGGTCCGAATCTCGCCGGTCGGAATTTGATGCTCATCGGTCGGAAGAAAGCGCTCGGCAAAAATTTGCACCCAATGATCCAGGCAGTCGTCAGCGGCGGGGCCATCCAGATTGAAATAGGGATGCGCACTCAAGCTAATGGGGGTCGGCTTTGTCGTCGTCGCATCGAAGACCAAATGCAGCGCCGGGCCAATGAGCCGATACTCGGCCGTCACCTCGACTTGGCCGGGAAACCCCTGGTCACCGTCGGGGCTCGTCAGGTCGAGGCGCAGGCGTTCCGGCGAGAGCGACGCGATCGACCAGAAACATTTGCCGAATCCCCTCGGGCCGCCATGCAACGTCGCGTTCGGCTCATTCTTCGCGAGGACGAATGTCCGTCCGTCGATTGTGATCTTGCCGTCGGCGATCCGATTGGCGTTGCGGCCGAGGAGGGCTCCAAAGGATCCGGGCGTCTCGGCATATGCCGATGCGGCATCGAAGCCCAGAAGAACGTGACCGCGTCGTCCCGCGCCATCGATTGCCTGAAGCGAGACCAGCGCGCCGCCGAAATCGGTGATCTCCACCGTCAGCCACGGGTTCTCCAACCGGACGAGTTGGGCTTCTCTTCCGCCAACCTCGCCGAAAGGGACCGGTCCTCGTCGAACGTCATGGTCCGTCGTTGCCGGAATTGCGTTATCGACTTGCTCCTTGCGACCGGTCGAGTGTCCCGATCTTTCGCGCCTATCCACCGGACTCTCCTGATGATCGCTTCTCCTCCTCTCGCTGAACCATGACGAGATTCCGCTCGTTCCTCCCAGGCTCGGCTCAGAGTGTCCAGGCGATGCGGGCGATTCCGGGCATCGATTGGAGTCTGCGCAGAACCGCGGGAGGTTCGGATTCCGTCTCGCGGGCGCGCCATCGAAGTTCGAACCGCATCGCTCGCCTCCCGTCGTGAACCGCATGGGCAGTCCTCGAGGACAATATTTTGAGATCGCCATGGAGAAGGGCAAGACGAACCTCTTCATCGGAGGGCCCGGTGTCATCAAGGGTCAACACCAGACGTATGCGCCGATCCTCCCGCAGACGTTGCTCGATGATTTTGAACATCCAGAGCGTGATCAAGCCGATGGCGAGGGCCGCGAGACCAAGCCCGATCTGACCCCCGCCGAAGGCGAGTTCCATAACCGTCACGAACCATAGGGTGGCTGCTGTCGTCACGCCGATGACCAAATTGCCCCGGTGCAGAATCGTGCCGCCCCCGATAAATCCCATCCCCGACAAAATTCCGAGCGGCAGGCGCATAACGTCCATGGTCGGAAACGAGTCGGGAGTTTTACCCCGTACGCCGAGCAGAAGATTCGCCTGGATCATGGCCACAGAAGCGGCGAGGCAGACCAGAAGCGTCGTTCGAAGGCCGGCCGGTCGGCCGTGCTCCCATCGGTTCAGCCCCATCGCGGCGCCGGCGACGACCGTCAGCGCCAATCGCAATGTAATGTCTTGCCAGCTCAAAGTTTCGGTCATGATCGCCGGCGCCGTTATCGAGGGTGCGCTCGCGGGCATTTTTACTGTGCCATGTCCATTGCGGGCGCACCCTGTAAAACAATCAAAAGCCATTATTGCTCCTCCTCCGCCGTCCATCGGCCGAAGACCTGCCGAGAGCAGGAACATCGGCGGCGGCCAATGGCTTATCCAATTAGAATGTCCAGGCGAGCCAGCGATGAGACACCGACTTGAGATTGCAGCGCTGATCTCGGCGTTGATACCGGCCGTCGCGGTCGGTCAGTCCAACTCGACCTCGTCGGTCACGGTGTCCCGCGGGGGGCTTCCGAATACGCCCAATTCGCCCACGGGCGGCACTCGCACGAACGCCCCCGAAGGGGGCTCGGAAGCTAAACCCGCAGCGCCTTTGAACGATCTCAGCAGTGAATCCGCAAAAGGCGAAGCGACCGGCCAAGATCATCGCTTCGTCGAGCAGACTCAAGCGATCGACGGAGCGCAGTTGGACGCCGCGCGCCTCGCCGTCAAGACAAGTCATGACGAGAAGATCAAGCTTTTCGCGCAGCAGCTGATCGATCAGGATACGGGCGCTCAGGCGCGGCTCGACGCGCTGACGAAGACCGTCGGGATATCCACCCATCCTTCCGGACAAAAGGCTCGTGACGAGATTGCCCAGCTCAAAGCGGCCAAAGGAACATCGTTCGACGCCGCCTATGGCGAGCTCTCCTGGAGCGATACACAGACGGAGCTGGCGCTGATGAAGCAGGAGGCAAACTCCGGCGGCAGCACGGCGTTAAAGGATTATGCGCGATTGAGGTCGCAGACGCTCGCAACACGGATGAAGAACGCTGAGCAGCTTCGAAACATCGCCCTTGACCAATCGAACTGCCCCACGAGCGGCGGGTCGAAACCGGGCTGTTCGTAACTCCGCCCGATCAGATCGTCGGGTGAGACAGTGAAGTGACATGAAGAGGTTCATCCTCGGTTGGGTCGCCGGCCTGGCGACCGTCGGGCTGGTAGGCTTGGCGGTCGTTCAAATCGGCGCCTATGACGTCGCGGCAAGCACGCCTCATTCGGCGCTCGTCGCCTGGGCCGTTCACACGACCATGATCCATTCGGTCCAACTGCGATCCTCTCCGCATCCGGCGCCGCAATCCGACGCCGAACGTGTGGCGGAAGGGTTTCGCGAATATGATTCGGATTGCGTCGCATGCCATGGCGGTCCCGGTATCGATAGAGCCTCATGGGCAAAGGGCATGAATCCGACGCCGCCCTATCTGCTGGACGCTGCTCGCCATTGGACGCCGGGTCAGCTGTTCTGGATCGTCAAGCACGGCGTCAAGATGACCGGAATGCCGTCCTGGGAGAAGACGAAGTCCGATCGCGAGCTAGGTGATCTGGTCGCGTTTTTGGAAGCGTTGCCGACGATGTCCGCCGATGACTATCGACGGATGCGCGCGGCGTCAAAATCACCGCCAAAATCATCGTCGTTGCCGTCTTAGGAGAAGCCGAATTCTAGATCATCAATCCGTATCGCTTGCGGAAGCTAAACGCCTCATTGACGTCGCGGAAGCCAAGGCGCGGGAGATCGGCTCGCTGAGCAATATCGCCATCGTCGATTCGGGCGGCAATCTCGTCGCTCACGCCCGGATGGACGGCGCTTGGATCGGCAGCATCGACATCGCGATCAACAAGGCCTTCACGGCGCGCGCCTTCGACAGGGAGACGAAAGACCTCGCCAAGAACGCCCAATCGAGAGATCCATTCTTCGGAATCAGACGATCGCGGAGGCCGCCGCCGGCGCCCTTTGACAGTAACCTAAATACGAGGAGACATGAAATGGCGCAGCACAGCTTTCCGGATGCGATCGCTCTTCTCAAGGCCGACCACAAGAAGGTCCTTGATCTGTTCGAGCAGTTTCGCCATACGCGCAGTCCCGAGCGTAAGCAGGCGTTGGCGCATCAGATCTGCAACGAGCTCAAAATTCACACGCTGATCGAAGAAGAGATTTTCTATCCCGCACTTCGCGGAGCGGCCGACGACGACATTCTGGACGAAGCGCAAATCGAGCATGACAACGCCAAGGTGCTTGTCAACGACCTCGAAGAAGCCGAGCCGGGCGACGGATATTTCGACGCCAAAATCTCCGTGCTTTGCGAAGAGATCAAGCACCACATTCGGGAGGAAGAGAAGCCCAGCGAGGGTACGTTCGCGCAAGCGCGCAAATCGGAGGTCGACCTGAAAGAATTACGAGATCAAATGATGGAGCGGAAGAAGGCGTTGCTCGAGCAAGCGGAATCGTCGGGTCTGCCCCCGGCAATGGCCCGCGTCGTCAACATCGACGCATCCGTAGGGCGAGCCGCAGCGGCCGAATAGAGGCGATCTCTAGCCGCCTGCCGAGAAGCCGCCGTCCATTTTAGGCACCGGCACCCCATAGGCCGCGAGAATCCTGTCGATCGCGGGGCGATTTTCGACGAGCGCGCGATCGATCTCGCGCTTGAGATCGGAATCGCTCCGCCTCACGCCCATCGCAATATCGAAGGTCATCGGCCACTGCGGACCGTCGCTCTCTGGCTCGACCGGCGTCAACATGAGCGGAACGCGCGAGCGCTTCGCGAAATATCCCGCGAGCGGTCCCCAGACGACGCCGACATCAACATCGCCCCTGGCGACGGCATTGACGATCTCTGACGGCGGATTCGGATTTCTGTAGTCGCCATAGAGCATGTATCCTCGAATATTGTCGGTCATTCCCCGCCGCGCCAGCGCATGGGCGGGCGGCGTGTTCATCGCGTCGTTTCCCACCATCTGAACCCCGATCTTCAACCGACGAAGGCGCGGATCATCGAAAGAAGCGATGCCCAAATCGTGATCGCGCCGCGTGACGAACACATAAGTCGAGCGGTAATAAGGGCGCGTCGTCGCCATGGTCTCGATGCCGACCGCCACGCCGGGCCACAGATCGCATTTGCCGGCTTTCAGCGTATTGCGCGCAAAGCCGCGCCGCTGAGCCCACCAGACATATTTGACGCTGGCGCCGAGATCGCGGGCGAGCAAAGCGACGATCTTGTTCTCGAAACCTTGCAGGCGATCATTCGAGAAGGGCAAGTTGTTCGGATCGGCACAGACGTTGAGCGTGCGTGCGACCGCCGGCGATGACAGGAGTACGAGGACGACGGCGAGCCGCGCGATGGCTCGACTCATTTCGGGACACCCGAAACGGTCGACGTCTCCGAAGGTAGGGGTTCCCCGACCTCGGGCGGCTTCGTCGGCAGCGGCGACGTTTCGGCGGCGGAGCTCGAAAGCGACTTCACATAGGCGGCGATTTGCCAGATCTGCTCATCGGGTATCTTGCCTGCCCAGCTCGGCATTCCGTTGGGTCGTCCCTGATAGATGGAAGCGAAGATCTGGTCCAACCGATCGCCATAAAGCCATTCCGGATCCATGAGCGAGGGACCGATACCGCCGGCTCCGTAGAAATGGCAGCCGCTGCAATTGTACCAGTCGAAGAGCCGCCTGCCTTCGGCGATCTGTTTCGGATTGCCTTCGTACAGCTTCACATGCGGGTCGGGCGGCGGCGGCGATCCTCCGCCCGGAAAGAGCGTGGTAACGGCGACCGATAAGGGTGGTGATTCCGAGGCCGGCGGTTGGTCGGGTGAGGCGCCATAGGCCGCGATACTCGCGAGTGCCGCAAGCGCCGCAAATCTCTCAGCTTGGCGGAAGCGCGAAGACATAGAGCGTCCCCCCGGGTGTGGTCTTCTGTTTGAGATCGGTCATCGCGCCGACGAAACCGAGCGCGCCCGTTGGATCGTGGGGATCGAGATTGCCCGAGACGATCGCGCCGGCCCAGCCGCCGACCCCCGACAGAACGGCGACATATTCCCGGCCATCGGGACCCTTATAGGCGACCGGCTGGCCGATGATTCCGGAATCGGTCTTGAAGCTCCATTTGAGACCGCCCGTCTTGGCGTCGACCGCCTTGAACCAGCCATCCATCGTTCCGTAGAAGACGAGGTCACCCGCGGTGACGAGAGTTCCGCTCCAGATCGGCAGGTCTTCCTTGATCTGCCAAGCCGGCTTCGCGGCTTCGGGATCCCAAGCGGTCAACTCGCCGCGATTGCCGCCGGGGCCTGCTTTCATGACCACCTTGGCGCCGACATAGGGCGTGCCGGCGATATAATTGACCTGCGTGCTTTCCCAATCCATGCACATATTTTCGTGCGGGATGTAGAGCAATCCGGTTTTGGGCGAGAAGGAGGATGGATTCCAATCCTTCGCGCCTGAAGCCGTCGGGCATATGTCGCGAACGGTCGCGCCGACCTTCGTCTCCTTTTCCGGATTGGGAGTGGGACGGCCGGTTTTGAGATCGACGCCCATCGTCGAATTCACCGGTCCGTACACGCCGGCGGAAATGACCTGGCCGTTCGTGCGGTCGATCGCATAGAGGTAGCCGTTGCGATCGGGATGAAGCAGGACCTTTCTCATCTTGCCGTCGACCGGCATGTCGACCAGTACGATCTCGTTGATCCCATCATAGTCATGCTCGTCGTGCGGGTTCATCTGATAGGCCCATTTGGCGGCACCCGTATCAGGATCGCGCGCGAAGATGCTGGTCGTCCATTTGTTGTCGCCCGGCCGCTGCTCCTGATTCCAGGGTCCGGGGTTCGCTGTGCCGTAATAGATCAGGTTGAGATCCGGATCGTAAGCGATCCAGCCCCAGACGGTTCCGCCGCCGATTTTCCACGCGTCAGGCGGCCAGGTCTTCACGCCGAGATCCTGGCCCTTGTCGGTGTCGTAGAAGGGATGGAAGTCGGGACCGATCAGCACATCCTTGTCGGGGCCGGTACTATAGGCCTTCCAGGCGACCTTCCCCGTTGCCGCGTCCAGCGCCGTGAGCCAGCCGCGGACGCCGAACTCTCCGCCGGAATCGCCGACGAGGACTTTCCCTTTGACCACCAACGGCGCCATCGTGATCGACTCGCCCTTGTTGATGTCCGCCAGCGCCGTTTTCCAGATTTGCCTGCCGGTCTTGGCGTCGACCGCCACCGTGTTGCCGTCGAGCGTGTTGTAGATGATTTTGCCGTCCCAAAAGACGGCGCCGCGATTGACGACGTCGCAACATGCGACGCCCTGGCTCGCCGGCAGCGGTCGGGGTTTGTACACCCACTTCATAGGCGCGCCGGGCTTGGTCAGATCGAGCGCATAGAGATAGTTGGGATAGGGGGTCACGATATACATCGTGTTGTCGACGATCAGCGGCGCCGCCTCCTCGCCCTTCGTGAAGCCGGTCGAGAAAGTGAATTCGACTTTCAGATTCTTGACGTTCGATCCGTTGATCTGGTCGAGCTCCGAGTACCGCGTAGCGGCATAGTTCTTGGCTGGCATCGACCATTGGCCGTCATCCTTGGGCGCGGCGGATGCCGGCGGAGCCGCCAATTGCGCCGGTCCCTGCGCATCCGCCGACGGATCGCCAAAGACGCTCGCGATGCAAAGCGCAAGGCCTGCAGCAGTGCGCCGGCTAGCGCAACGTATAAAGATAAGCCGCAATATCGCGCGCTCCATCTTCGTTCAGCTCCATGTTGGGCATCGCATTTCCCGGGACCACGCTTTGCGGCGCTTTCAGCCAGGTGATCATGTTGGTCGGCGTGTTGGGCAGAACTCCCGCAAGGATCGTCCGGTCGCCGATGTTGTCGAGAGGCGGGCCGACCAGGCCGTTGGCGCCGGGAATCCCGGGAATCGAATGACAGGAGCCGCAACCCAGAGACATGATCAAAGTTCGGCCGTGTCCGGTATCGCCGCCGAATTGCGCGGCGCTCGCCGTGCTTGAATCGTCGCAAGCGGTCAATCCGGCGAGAAGGATGAGACTCACCGCCGCATAGACGAGCATTTTCATCCACTGCATTGCGGCACCGTCAGCAAATTCACCGTGTTGAAGATGATGGCAAGCAGAAAGCCCCAGCTCGCGATCTCTCCGCAGATGGCCATGAAGCGCGTCCTGCCTTCTCCCGCGTCCAGAAGATGCTCCGCAGGTCCCGGATGCTCTTCGCGGCTGGCGCGCCAACTCCTCGCCGATACAAGCGCCCCGCCGATCGCCAAAAGAGCCGCGACGAGGTTGACGATCAGAGCGGTAATCCAAACACCGTTGCTCGCAGCCGCGATCAGCGGCCGGTCGTGAGGGAAGCAGGCATGGCTCGCGATCGCATCATTGATGACCAGCTGCACGATCCAGGCTATCGGTCCGGCCGTGATGCCGAAGAACAGCGCCGCCAATCCGACCCGATGCCGGTGCGGTGATGGATGATCGCCCGAAACGAGAAGGTGTGCATGCGTTGCCATGCGCATCACCAGAAATAGGGCGTCAAGTAGAAGGTGAAGAACACCGCGATCCAGACTGCGTCGACGAAATGCCAGTAGGCGGCGGCGACCAGGACGGGGACGCAGCGGTTTTCGTCGAAATAACCGAGCGCGGCCCAGACCAGGATCGACGCCAGCGCAAGGACGCCGACGATGACGTGAGCCATATGAAAACCGGTGACAGTGAAGAACAGCGATCCATAGACTCCGGAGGTCAGCGAGAAGGTCTGGCTTCGCCATTCGAAGGTTTGAATCACGAGGAAGGCGATGCCGAGCAACAGCCCGATGCCGTAACCTATAAAGAACTGCGCAGACTGTCCGCGCTTTATCGACCGATCGCCCCACCAGACGAACACGCTGCTCGTCAGCAGCACGATGGTGTTGGGCAGCGAGAGCTCGAGCTGAGGATGGCGCGGCTGGCCGAAATCATCGCCGAGCTGCAGCGCCGTGTAGTAGTAGCTGAAGAGCAGATAGGCGAAGAGCGCCCCCTCCGTCCCGATGAGGCAAAGCACGCCCCACCACGCGACCGTGTTGCGCCGTGTGCTGCCGACTGGCAGCGGCCTTTGACCGAGCGCAACGTCGGTCACGGCGCCACTCCGGCGACCTGCCCGAGCTCACGCTCGGGCCAGAGCCAAATCACGATCGATGCCGCCACGGCGATGCCCGCGATGACGACCAGCCACCACCAGTGCAACAGCAAGCCGGTGAAACCTGCAGCCAAAGCGACGCCCAGCGCGAACGGCATGTAGGAATCCTCAGGCATCTTGAGGATTAGATCCGGAACTGCGTCAAGCGGTGTCGTAGCGATGGTCTCGCGGCCATGATCGAGCAGAAGGCCTTCTTGGGTCGCGGAGCGGACCTCTCGCTCCTTGAGCCTGTCCTCCCACAAGGGGTGTCGGCTCACCACACGCGGAATGACGGCGAAATTGTAAGGTGGCGGCGGCGATGATACCGACCATTCGAGCGTTGGCGCATCCCACGGGTTCGCACCCGCAATCGCGCCGTGCTTCAGGCTGCGGACGACGTTCACCAGCAGAAGGAGCACGCCGATCGCGAAAATAAAGGAGCCGATACTGACGATCAGGTTGAGCCAATCGAACCCGATGCCGGCAGGATAGGTGTAAACACGGCGCGGCATGCCCCAAAGTCCGACGAGGTGCATCGGGAGGAACGCGATGTTGAATCCAACGAACATCGTCCAGAAGTTCCAGCGGCCGATGCGCTCATCCAGCATTCGCCCGGTCATCTTCGGGAACCAGTAATAAATGCCGCCCACGACCGGAAACAGATTGATTCCGATCAGCACATAGTGAAGGTGCGCGACCACGAAGTAGGTGTCGGTCAGTTGCCAATCGACCGGTACCGATCCTGTCATGAATCCCGAAACGCCGCCGATCGTGAACAGGACGATCATGCTGGAGAAGAATAGAAAGGCGGTGGTGATTACCGGCCGGCCGGTCCAGATCGTCGCGGTCCAGGCGAAGACCGCGACCGCGCTCGGCACGGCGATGATGATCGACGCGGCGCTAAAGAACGAAAGAGCCAAGCTCGGAAGACCGGTCGCGAACATGTGGTGGACCCAGACTCCAAAGCCCAGGATCATCGTTGCAACGGTCGAAAGCGCGACCGGCGTGTAGCCGACCAGCGGACGCCGGCAGAAGGTGGGCAGTCCGTCCGAAACCATCCCCATGGCCGGCAGCACGATCGCATAGACCCAGGGATGACCGAACATCCAGAAGAGATGCTGCCACAGAAGCGGCTGCCCGCCCGACGCCACATCGAAGAAATGCGTGCCGAATTGGCGATCCATCCAAAGTAGGAAGAAAGCGAGACTCACCGCCGGCACGACCAATAGATTGGCGGCCGAGGCGGTCAATGTTCCCCATATCAGGATTGGTATGCGGTTGATCGACATGCCGGGTGCGCGCGTGCGAAACAGCGTCACCAGGAAATTTGCCGCGCCCACGGTGGTCGAAATGCCGAGGAAGATCATCCCCAGCGCATAGAAATCCATGCTCATGCCCGGGTTGAATGGGCCCGACGCATAGGGGACGTAGTTGAACCAGCCATCATTCGGCCCCGCGCCGATCGCGAAGCCGACATACATGAAGATCCCGGCTGCGACGTAAACCCAGTAGGAGAAGGCGTTCAGTCTCGGTAGCGCCATGTCGCGGGCGCCAAGCAGCAACGGCCAGAGATAATTGCTGAACCCCGACAGAACGGGCAACGCATACAGGAAGATCATGGTCATCCCGTGCGTCGAGAAAAGCTGATCATATTGCTCGGGCGTGAGCAGGTTCTGGCCTGGACGTGCGAGCTGGATGCGCATGACCAGCGCTTCGAGGCCGCCCAGGATGAGGAATACGAAGGCTGTTACGATGTATCGAATACCGATCTGCTTGTGGTCCACGGTGGAAAAGAAGCCCGCGATCCCGGGCTCGGTCTCCCAGGTCCGGGCAAGAGTGCCGCCATACACATCCGACGCGACACCGATCTCCGGAACTCTTTCGATATCGCGTGGCGCCACGTCGGGATCCTCAATTCAGCGTCTTCAAATAGGCACCGATATCGGAAAGCTCCGAGCCAGCCAGATAGAGCGTCGGCATGAGCGTTCCCGGCTTCACGGCCTGCGGATTTGCGACCCAGCCGGCCAGATTCCCGACAGTGTTCGGGACTGCGCCGGCTGCGAGCGTCTCGCGGCTCATCAGATGGGTGAGATCGGGCGCGACGGTTCCGCCGGCGTCGGTGCCGCGCACGGTGTGGCAAGCGCCGCAATGAAATTCGAAACTCCTCTCGCCGCGCATGGCTTCCGGTGTGTCGGGCGCTTTGGCCGGCAGCAGCTGGGCACGCTGCCACTTCTCGAAATCCGATTTCGGTTCGGCGACGACGATGAACGCCATATGCGCGTGCTGCTCGCCGCAATATTCGGTACATTGGCCCATATATCGCCCGGGCCGGTCGGCCTCGATCCAGGTCGTGTTCGTCTGACCCGGAATGGTATCCGTCTTTCCGGCGAGAGCCGGAACCCAGAAGGAATGGATGACGTCGGCACCGATCAACTTGACCCGGATCGGCTGGCCGACAGGGATATGGATCTCGTTTGCTGTCGTCAGCACGCGCGATGGATCGTCGCTGAGATAGCGCGCGCTCCACCACCATTGATGGCCGGCGATTTCGATCGTCACGGCGGGCTTGACCCCTGGGTTGTTGACGTCGGCCAGCACGACCACGGTCCAGATGAGGGTGCCGAACAGCGCAAGGGTGGAGACGCCGACACCCCAATAGAGCCAGCCGATGGCACTGCCGCTTCGCGTTATGGGAATGGCGCTGACGGGCTCGATTGGATCGGGCGCGCGGCGTCGCGATATGCCCACCACGACGAGCGCCGAGATGATCACCACCACCACGATCGAAATCCAGATCACACCCCAGGTCAGCGCCACGACCGGTACCGCCTTCGCGCCGAACCCGTGAAGGTATGAGAGCGGCTTGCCGTCGGCCCAAGCCGGCGTGGCGAATGCCTCGGCGAAGAGCGCCGGCGCCGTGAGCCCGACGCTCATCGGCTGCGTGCGCGAATCGGGCGAGGCTCGTCCTCGAACCAGCCGGCGAGGATGAGCGCCCTTCTCAAAACGAGCATCGAAACGACGAGGAAGACGACGCAACCGGGCATCCACATGATTGCGCCGCCCAGCTGCTGGTCTTGCAGCGGCGTCAAACCCCAAGCAGCGCTCGTCGTCAGATGCGGCGCATATAAGGCGCGCGGGGCAAAGGTGATGAGCGCTCCGAGGAACGACATTTGCAGAGTGGAAATCGCGCCGGCGCCGAGGATTTGCAGGGCGCGAGCGGGAGACGGGTCGAGGAGATCGGTCCAAAGCCAGAGCGCCGCGCCGAAAGCGCTGACATGCATAAGCCAATAGACGAGGCTGCTCGAGAACGTCTCGTCATAAGGGACCGGCGCGTGCCAGAACCAAAGTGCGGCAGCAAAAACTCCCGCGGCCAGGCTCGCATTCCAACGGCGATGCTGCTCCTCTCGATGCTCGCGCGGTCGCCGGATGAAAAGTGCGTCGCAGACAGCGACAGGGCTGCCATATGCAACCAACGGCGCGGCGACGAGCGCCAGGACCATGTGCTGCGCCACGCGCGCGGAAAACAGTGAGACGGAGAGCGGACAAAGCGGCGAAATCAACGCCAAGACGGCGATCGTCCAGCCGATGACGAAGACTGCCTGCTTGCGAGAGCCGATCGCGAGACGACGCGCTCCGATAAAGTAGAGCGCCAACACCGCGAGCAGCGCGACGATCAGGGTCGGATCAAAATTCCAATGTCGCCAAAGCTCGCCCGGAGTGGGCGGCGTCCCGCAATAGGGAGTGGCCTGGTGATCGTAGCGAAACATCGAAGGTATCGCACCCCGAAGCAAGCGGCGACACCACCGATAAACCCCGAACTCGATGATTTGTTCTCAAGGATCCTATTGATCGAATCTTACTGTAATAGATTAGTATACAACGCCGAGCGATCCGCTTCTGCTGGCGATGCTAATTTGCGGCGTCTTTGCGAGCGGAGGCGGGTGACTGTCCCTCCCAGCCGCCGCCAAGCGCTTTGTAGACAGCCACGAGGTCGACCAACGTGCCCTCATTGCTGTCGGTGAAGGCTGTCTCGGCTTGGTAGAGGTTGCGTTCGGCATCGAGAACGGTGAGGAAGTCCACCAGGCCGCTTTGATAGCGGGAGCGCGCGAGCGCAAGCGCGTCGCGGTTCAGGTCGCGGGACTTCCGCAGGGAAGCAGCGCGTTCTTGCTCCTGATTGTAGGCGACGAGCGCGTTCTCGGCATCTTGATATGCGGAAAGGACCGTATTCCGATAGGAAAGCGCAGCCTCCCGCGCCTGAGCGTCCGCAAGCTCCACCTGGGCCCGCAGCCTGCCGCCCTCGAAGATGGGAACCGAGAGCGATGGCCCAATGGAATAGAAGCGCGCGTTCCAATCCTTGAGGTCGTTGAACCGAGTCCCTTGCAAGCCATAGCCTCCTGTAAGCGTCAGCGACGGGAAGAGCTGTGACGCCGCGACACCGATACGCGCCGTTGCGGCGTGCAGTTCAGCCTCGCTGCCGCGGATATCCGGGCGGCGCCGCAGCAGATCGCCGGGCAACCCAATCGCAACCGCGGACGGGAGCGCCGGCAATGCATGTGGCTGATTCACGGCGTTGTCGAGCGAGCCCGGCGGGCGCGCGAGCAGGAGCGCCAGCTGGTTCGCATCCTGCCGAATGCGCGCGCGAAGCGGCGGCAGCTGCGCTTCGGTGGAGGCCACCTGCGCGCCGGCATTGGCGACGTCGAGCTGGGTCGCGAGCCCGCTCGCGGCGCGACTGCGCGTCAGGTTCAGGACATCGCGTTCGACGGTCAGGTTCTCTTCGGTAACCGTGGTTTCGGTCTGCGCCGCGCGCAGGTCGAGATACGTACGGGCGATGTTCGCCGCCAGCGAGACGAACATGTCGTTGCGGTGTTCTTCGGCCGATTGGATATCCGCATCGGCCGCCTCGACGCCGCGTCTGACCTTGCCCCAAAGATCGACCTCCCAGGTCGCGTCGAAGGCCCACTGGAAAAGATCGAACGGATTGAGGAGCGCACCGGGAATGGGAAGTCCGCGCCCGCCGCCGCCCAAACTCGAAGCGACGCCCTTCTGGCTGACCTTCGTCCGCGTATAGGAGGGATCGAACGAAAGCTGCGGCAGGCCCCCGGCGGCAGTGATGTCGCGTTGCGCTCGTGCCTCCGTTATCCGCTCAATCGCGGTTTGCACGTCGAGATTCTGAGCCATCGCCTTGCTGATGAGGTCGTTCAGAACCGGATCGCCGAAAATCGACCACCAACGGCCGCTATCGGCGAACGGGCGCGTCTCGATCCTGCTCTTCGAGTCGGCGGCGGTCGGCGCGGTCGCGCCCTGGCTCCAGGCCGGAGCCTGTTCGGGTTCCGGTGGCTTGAAATCCGGACCGACGGTGCAGGAGGTGACGAGAGCTGCTAAGCAAAGCCCGAGCCATTTTCGCATTGCTAAACGCCTCGCGCGGTCGCGCCTTTGGGCATGCGACCGATAAGCAGGGCGATCGGCCAGACCAGCGCGGCGCCCATCCCCCAGAGCCAAAAGATGTCGAGATAGCTCTCGACTGTTGCCTGCCCTTGAAGGGCCGACGCGATGCTGCGCAGGGCGGTCGTCCCGTGAAGTTTGGTCTGATGTTCGAAATCCTGAAAGTGCCGGCTCAGAAACGACACGCTTTCGCCCAGACGTGCATGATGAAACTGGGTCTGCCACGCGAGCATTGTCGTCGCCGCCGAAACGCCCATGCTGCCGCCGAGATTGCGCATCAGATTGACCGTCGCGGAAGCCTCGTTCGTCTTGTCGGGCGGCACGCCTATATAGGATGCACCGGTGATCGACACGAATAGGAACGGCAGGAAGACAGCCTGGAGGACGCGTGCCCAGGCCACGCTCCAGAACGACATTTGCAGATCGATCGTTGTCAGGTTGAAGAGGGCGATCGACTCCCCGAGAAAGCCGAAAATGATGAGATATTTGGGCTGAATGAGCCTACCGCTGAGTCCGGCGATCGGCACCACGAACATTGCCGCGAACCCGCCCAACGCCAAGGTGAGGCCGGCAGTCGTCGCGTCATAGCCCATGAGCTGTTGCGTCAGCTGCGGGAGAAGCTGCGTTGTGCTGATCAAGATGAAGCCGAATAGCAGCATCGCGAGATTTGTCGCCGCGTATGAGCGGTTCGCGAATAGTCGGACATCGACGGCCGGCTGCGGATGGCGCCATTCCCAAGGAATGAGCGCGCCGATGCAAACGACAAAGAGGATTGCAAGAAAGGTGATGTTCGGGGCCGCGAAGAAATCGTCGATCTCGCCGCGATCGAGCACGACCTGGAGCGCGCCGAGGCCGATTGCCACGAGGAGAAACCCGAGCCAATCCACGACCAAGCCACCTTCCATGAGCTTCCGGCGATCCTCCTTCAGGGCTTCCGGTTCGCAAACGAAGATCCAGACGAGGAGCAGGGAAAGCAGACCGAACGGGACATTGATCAGGAAGATCCAATGCCATGAAAGATTGTCGGTGAGATATCCGCCGATCACGGGACCGATCGTCGGAGCAACGACGATGGTGAGCGCGTACAGCGCGAAGGCTTGCGCCCGTTTTTCGGGAGGGAAGCTGTCGGCGAGCATCGATTGCTCCGTCGGCGCCAGCCCGCCTCCACCCGCGCCTTGCAGAACGCGAAAGAAGATCATCTCCGCCAGGCTCGTCGACAGCGCGCACATCAGCGAGCTCACGGTAAAGATCGCGACGCAACCCATGTAGAAGCGCTTGCGGCCGATCATGTTCGAGAGCCAACCGCTGACGGGCAATATGACCGCATTCGAAATGAGGTAGCTGGTCAGAATCCAGGTGCTCTCGTCGAGACCCGCCGCCAAGCCGCCCGCGATGTGACGCAAAGCGACATTGGCGATCGTCGTGTCGAGAATCTCCATGAAGCTGGCGATCGAGATGATCGCCGCGATCAGCCATGGATTGTACGGACCCGCCGCCGACCGCGGCAGCGCTGCCCGAACCTCGGCCATCCTAGCGAACCTTGACGGTCGGCTCGACCGACATGCCTGGTGCCAATAAATATTGGGCGGCGCGATCGTCGTCGAACACGATCTTCACCGGTACGCGTTGCACGACCTTGACATAATTGCCGGTCGCGTTTTCCGCCGGCAGGGCGCTGAAATAGGAGCCGCTGCCTCTCTGAATACTGTCGACCTTTCCATGAAAGGTGACGCTCGGATAGGTATCCACGTCGATCTCGACCGGTTGGCCCGGCTGCATGTGCGTGAGCTGTGTTTCCTTGTAGTTCGCCGTCACCCAAACCTTCGGGTCGACGATCGCCATCATCTGGTCGCCGGGATTGACGTAGTTTCCAACCTCCACGGTACGCATCGTGATGCGCCCGGAGACGGCAGCCACTACCTTGGTGTAGGACAATTGAAGCTCGGCCTCCGCAGTTTGCGCATCGGCCAGCGCGACCGCGGCCTCGGCATTCGCGATTTCAGCCTTGGCCGCCTCCACTTGAGCCATTGCCGCGCCCGCCGCCTGCCGACTGGCGTCGAGCTTGGCGCGATCGGTTCGCTCCGCCGCAAGAGCGTTGTCCATCTGTTGCCGAGAGACCGCCCTTCGATCGGCCGAGCGGTAGCGTGTCAGGTCGTCCGTCGCATTGTGCGCATCCGCCTCGGCGACCCGGACATTGGCAGCCGCTTGTTCGGCGTCGGCGGATTGGACCGCCAGCTGGGCGCGAGCCTGCGCAAGTTGACTGCGCGCGGTAGCCGCTTGGGCGCGGGTCTGCGCGAGTTTGGCCTGGTAGTCGCGCGGATCGATCTCGATCAGGAGATCGCCGGCCTTGACCTGTTGGTTGTCATCGACGAGCAATCTCAGCACGCGCCCGCTTACTTGCGGCGCAACGCGAGTCGCGTGCCCGTCGATAAAGGCGTCGTCCGTCCACTCATGAGAGCGCTCATAGAGCAGGTACAGGGTGGCTGCCGTGATAATGGCGATAAGGACCGCGATCCCGGCCGCCACCATGAACGGGCGCTTGTAGATCGGCTTCGGAGCGTCTTCCCCGCTCTGGGGGACATCTCCCCAATTCGGGTGCCGCGCCTCGGCATGATTGGGCGAATTGCGGTTGGGTGTGGCGGACGTGCTCGTCACGATTGCTCCCCATGGGCCACGTTGCCGCATTGCACAGCCGGCCTAGGAGTGAATGCACCTAAGTGGCTGGTTGTTCATGGGTGGCCGGCCTTATGAATCGCTACAATCTTCGGAAAATCGACGGTCATGCTCGGAGATGTGGTTTGAGCACGTCCCCGTAGGTCGTACTCCTACTTGCTAATCTCAGCTTCGTAAAGCCGGAATCAAAAACTCACCGATTAACTCCAGCTGAGACATCTCGGGACTCAACGGCGTCAACACATAAGAATCCACCGGGCGATCCAGCTCCGCCGACTGGGCAGACAGCATCTCCAGTACTTCGTCTGCCGTCCCGATGAGATATGTGCGCTTCGCGTCCTCCCAGGTGCCGGTGAAAAAGGTGCTGAGCGCATTGTAGGCTCGGTCTTTCGCGCCCGGACCATCGAGGATGTAGATCCAGTCGGAGTGGACGAGCGTGATATCGTCGGGACTGCGTCCGACACGCGTCGCTCCCTGTCCCACGATGTCCCAAGCGGCGGCCAGGTCGCTGGGGCTCAGGCGTCTTTTGGCGGAAGCCGAGTAGGTCAGCGGCGCCCAACCATCGGCCAATCGGCCCACGCGGTCCAGCGCGCCACGGATCGCCGCGGAAAAGCCTCCACTAAAATCGAGAGAATGGCTGGGCGCGAAGGACGCCATCCAAATGGGTGGCCCGGCTGCGCGAGGGCAGGCCGGTGAAATGACGACCTCTTCCAATCGAGACCAATTTCCCACAAAGCTTACCGCTTCCCCCGTCCACAATCGCCGAATCAGCGGAATAGCCTCTTCAAACTGAGCGCCTCGGCCGGCCATATCCAGCCCGAGGGATTCAAATTCCTTTCGATTCCATCCAAGGCCGGCGCCCATAATAATGCGCCCGCGAGAGATTACATCGAGGGAGGCGAAGACTTTTGCCGTTTGCAGCGGTGTCCTGTAAGGGACGACATAGACAAGTATTCCAATATTTATTCTTTCGGTTCGCGCGGCAATTGCGGCCATTATCGTCGTGGCTTCGATAAAGGAGCCGCCATAGACGATCTTGCCGTCGGCGGGCGCCTCGGCAAGCAGCCGATCGCCGACAAATACGCCATCGAACGTCAGAGCCTCCGCGCGTTGCGCAAACTGAATGATCTCCTCGGCGTCGGTGATATCGCCGGGGCGTCTAAATAATGCCGGGCGAACGCAGATCGATGGTTGCCGGCCTTTGCTCATGCACGCACCTCGCGAGACAGCTTGTTAATCGGCATACGGATTACCTAAACTCGGTTCAATATAATGATAAACATTCTCGGAGGTTCGCAATGCCTCGCCGCGGTGGAGACGATGCCGAAGCCCTCGTTTCGACGCTCCTCGACTGGCCGTTCGTACGCGATCCTTATCCGGTCGCGTCCCGCCTGCGCGACGTCGCGCCCGTGTACCGAACCAATCGAGGCTTCTGGTTGGCGAGCGATGCGGCTTCGGTGGAGCAACTGTACCGCTCGCCCACGATGCGCATCGGGTTCGACACGGTGCGGATCGAGCAGGGTCCGCGATTTGCGGACAGTCCATCGCTGCAGCTTTTCAAGCGGATGCTGCCTTTCATGGATCCTCCGGATCATACGAGAATTCGCCGTGCGCTGGCCCCCTATTTTACGCCGCGCGTAATGGCGGGGCTGCGCCGTTACGCCGAGGATCTCGTCGATCGGCTGCTTGACCGGCTGGAAGCCAATGGCGGCGGCGACCTCGTCTATGATTTCGCCAACGACATTCCGGTGGCCGTGGTTTGCCACTTGCTCGGGGGCGTCGGCGAGGAGGACCAAATTCAGTGCCGCGAATGGGCGGAAGGATTGGTCGAAGCGGTCCATCCCGAATGCACCGATGAAATGCAGCGCAACGCGGATGCGGCGGCGGTCGCATTCGGCGGCTACGCGGAGCATATTATCGCAGACAAGGATGGCTCGGACGAGGATCTCGTGAGCTGCCTCGTGCGCGAGCACCGGCAAGGCAATCTCGATATGCAGGAGCTGGTCGGCACCGTAACCACCCTCATCGGGGCCGCATTCCACAATACGCGCAATCACATCGCTTCCGGGATTTATGAATTGCTGCGTCATCGCGACCAGCTCGCCTTGTTGCAGCGCGATCCGGATCTCGCGCCGCTGGCGACCGAGGAATTGCTGCGTTACGACCCACCCGTGCAAATGACCATTCCGCGGATCACGACCGCCGACGTCGTGATGGGCGATGTGACGATCGGGCCCGGTGAGCTTGTCGCCGGCCTTATCAGCGGCGCCAATCGTGACCCCGCACGCTACAGCGATCCCGATCGGCTCGACATTCAACGCGACGAAGGCGGGTCGATCTCCTTCGCCGCGGGAATTCATTCCTGCATCGGAATCGTCATGGCGCGAATGGAAGCGCAGGTCGCGATCGGACGCTTCGTCCAGCGATTCTCTTCGGCGCAGTTGATTGACGAAGATCCGGAAGTCGAACTCCACGCTCTTCCGCTGACCAGGGGATATAGGCAAATCCGCATTTCCCTTTAGCGCCGCACGAAATTAAGATAGCGAAGATGACCTCAGGACGAACGATCGCCGCAGGTGCAGGATTTGCCGGCGACCGGATCGAGCCGGCGCTTTATTTCGCCAAATCCGGCCTGGTCGACTCAATCGTGCTTGAATGCCTTGTCGAGCGGACGATGGTTCCGGGTCTGAAGGCGCGTCGAACCAACCCTCACGCCGGCGCCGATCCCCGGCTGCAGCGGCGCTTGAAGCCGCTCCTGCCGGAAGCGGCCGCGAATGGCTGCCGAGTCATTTTGTCGTCCGACAATAAGCGCATTTTAATTTTACCCTCAGAATCCGCTCATTTGCGGTCGGTAGAACCGGGCTCCTCGGATAAAACAAGGGCTCCACGCGAAAAACCGGAAATTCGCGATCTACGGCGTCGATCGCGAGCGCCCGGCGCGGATTGGCGAATGCGAAGTGTGAAATGGAGCCCTTGAGAATCCCAGCCGATGCGGCGAAAAGGAACTGCCGGTAACGAAGCTGCTGATATGCGCATTTTGATTGTAGAGGACGAGCAAAAGCTCGCCGAGATACTTTCCCGCAGTTTGCGAGGAGAGGGCTTCACGGTCGACGTCGCGGCTACGGCCGACGATGGCTATCATCTCGCGACGTCGGACAATTAT
>DATGMP010000065.1:0-16816 GCA_035293565.1 Alphaproteobacteria bacterium
GCCTGGAAACCATCGCTCCCGTGAGCGATGATCCCATCGTCATGCTGTCGGCTGTGCCGGCAGCTTGACGACACCGGCCAGCTCTGCCGGAGAACGCGATACCGCCGCAGCTCTTACACCACGCCTCGGGACACGATCGAATCTCCGATTAGGCCCGCTGTTTGTCGGGCACCCTCAAACTTGGAAGAACTCGCCCCGGCTGCTTCTGCGACCCCAGGGCATATTCCTGGTAGGACGGAGCGCGGCTTGACGCCTTTGCCTGGCGCCCACGCGAGGAGATTTATCCCCGGCGTTGCCTAGGCTGCTCCCGCAGCTGATCGCCATTTCAGCACGGCCGCGTAAAGCTCGCTTTCGGCATCTGCGAGGTTCGCCTCCGCATGCTCAACCTGGTCGGCCGGCCCGAGCCGCCGTTCTTCCTCCGCCTGTGCGACCGCCTCGAGAGCTGTCGCCCATGCGCTGGCAGCGTCGATGACGCCCTTTTCATTCATTGGAGCTTCCCTTCGGACCAAAGCGGCGAGGATGATAACACATAGGCTTGCACGTAGCGCAGCAAGAGGCCGCGGAGCGAGGCGCTGCGCTGTCGCTGCGGCTGATAGGGAGAGAGGTAGCGATGGCACAAGCAATCGCCCATCGGGCGTGCCGATGACGGTGGCGGATGTTAATTGTGGAGACGATCGGCCGGATCCGGTGGGAACATTTTCGTCAAAGGCAAATCGATCAAGGAGGTCACCTGGGCGCTGAGCATCTCGCGCAACACGGTGCGGAAGGTTCTGCGGGCGGGGGAGATCACGTTCGCTTACGAGCGCGAGATTCAGCGGCGGCCGAAGCTCGGCCGCTGGGCCGAGGCTCTCGATCGGCTGCAGACGGCGAATGCGATGAAGAGCGCACGGGAGCGGGCCCCGCCATATCATTAGCAAGCTCGCGCACATCCGACTCGCTTCGGATCTTCGGAAACAGCGCCCTGAGCGCTGCGAGCGCGCGGGCGGCTGCTTCCGCCGCCAATCTCGCCAATCTCGCACCTTCGATCCAGGGATCGATGCCGAGCCGCGTCAACGCGGAAAGGACGCTGAGCGGCGCGCCATTCTCCTCCGCACCCACCCTCTCCACGACTTTCTATACGCCGTCGGGCAAATAATTTCATTCTCGTCGTGATGTAATGGCGCGGAGCGACGCCCATATGGAGGAACGAGCAGCGGACGTCGCGCCCACGGAGCGAGTTCACTGCAGCTCGCGCAGATTCGCAGAACAAGAATGTCAACCCACGGCACTGCGCGACGCGCAAGACGCCTGGACTGAGGGGCATTGGATGAGCATCCGTACAACAAGCACCGTCATCAGCTTTTCCCGGCCTTTCGTGCTGAGGGGAATAGCGGACGAGCAGCCGCCGGGCAGCTACACGGTGGAGACCGACGAGGAGCTGCTTCCGCACGTCTCCTTCCCGGCCTATCGGCGTGTCGCCACATTGATGCGACTCCCGCCTCGCCCGGGGAGTACCGAGCGCGGGCGGATCGTCGATCTGGATCCGCTTGAATTAGGGACGCTGCTGGCGGCGGACGCCAGAGCGGAGGACCAGACGGCGGCATTGGCGTTGGGTGCAGCCACCGAGCCCCAACCATCGATGATGCGTGAGGTCGAGCGGTCCACGGCTGGTGGTTGGAAAAGCCGTTGGAATTCTTGGCTGGCTCTGAACGCCAATGAATTGACGTGGACCGCCCTGATTATTGGTGGGGTCATATTGACCGCTATCTTCGCGGATCGATGAGTGGTAGGCCACCAGATATGGAGAATACATGGGCAAGAGGTACTCCGGCGCGGAACATCACAGGCTCGCCGCTGAGCATCACGAAGCGGCGGCGCGGCACCATCGGCAAGCGTCGAAGCACTATGAGGAGAGAGACTACGCCCATGCGGCGCATCAATCGCTCATCGCCCATGACCACACGCGGCAGGCCATGCATCACAGCAGCGAAGCCGGCAAATATCATGCCGAGCGGCACGGCAGAGCTGGGCTAAAGTAGCGTCCTTGGTGCAGCCCCGTCTCCCTTACCGCCGGCTGGCGATTGGTTGTTTGTGGAAAGGATTCAATAGATGTCGATCTCCTATTTTCGCCGCCGGGCAGCGCAAAGCTATAGGGACGCAAGGTCTTCTGTGGTCCCGCACCTTGACTACGCATCTCTCATGCGCCTCGGCGCGGAATTCAAGGCGCGCGCGACCGCGGCACGGGCGCGCTTCGTCCGACTGCGACGAGCGGCGCTCCAGCGGGAGGAAGCTGCGCGGAAAGACTTGTACCGGGACAGTCGGGAGTAGACCCGGGGTTCCTGCATCGTCGGAATATTGGAAAGGCGGATACGATGAGCTCCTGGATCGTTCCTCCTGTCGTCATTCCGATGGCCCTTCTCATACTTGTCGCCGCCTACGCCGCTCTGCGTGCGTTATCGTGAAAAGGACTTGGGATACGACAGCGCTCGGGCCGGCGCCCGGACCGGCAGATCGCATTGCACCGGCGATGGGCAGAGGTTGGAAACGCGCTTGGCAAACTTGGCTGGCTCTCAAATTGAAGCAGCAGCTCAAGTCAAGCACCCGAATCCGCTCGAACAAACGCAAGGCTAAGTTGAAGGCTTCGAGGTGAGCGGCGACTACCTCGCGGACGTCCGCGTCACGACGACAAGGACGCAAAAAAACCGATTTATCACACCTCCTACCTTCGGCAGGCGGGAGCCCGCGCAAACCCTTGGGACGATAGGGAAAGGTGTCTCTCAGCCGCCAATGCCTGACGCGGCGCATATCGACGGTAGACAGATCATACGCTAATCCCTGCATCTTTTTGGCATCCGCTCGATCGACTCAGCCATGATATCGTAGTCATCGGCGATCCGCAGCAACGTAGCGCGGTTAAGCTGGTGGCGCATACCGTCCGCGCGGGCGCGAACCTCTTCGGCTCGCAGCCTATAGGCTTTCGCCTGTCGTATGAGAGCGGCGTCCATGCGCCTTGCCCCATTCCTTCCAGGACGGGAGCGCGCGCAGCCCTTCTTGGAGGGGCAAAGCGTCTCTCTCGGTTGCCAGCGTCTGGATCATGGATCAAGGCTAGCAATATCCTACAAACACACAAAAACGGCTTTATGGTTGCGCAATCGCACAATAACAATATTAGCGCTGGTTGGGGCGACCTGCGGTTAGCCAGGGCCCGGAGCTGCAATCCTGTTCGACAACCGGCGCGATGCTGCATCAGTACCTCCACCACGACGTCGGCGGCAATGGGCTGCGCGATGGCGGCGGCGTTGGTCAGCGGCCGACGTGTCACTCGGATTGTGCCGGCGGAGCGACGGCAAACCGGATGCGCCTTTCTGCATTTGCATACGGCAGCAGGCCGCCGATCCACTTTTCGGCGATTTTGGGCGGAAGAACGGAACCATGCGTTTACCAGATAAGGAGCGGGCAAGGTACCGGCTCGGGCTCACATCCGACGATGTCCGCTGCAAAACATCCGGAAGCGTATCGCGCCTGCTGCAGCAAGAACATTCGGAGCCAACGGCAGGCGGCGGAGCGCGTTGGCGCGCCCATGACTGACAAAAAGCGTCGAATGAGCAACGTGACGAGCGACCCGACGCGCCGAAGAGGCGAGAGATATGGAGAAGGAACTAGCTGCAGGATGTGGATGCCCGACGTGACGGTCAGCGCGATGAGGCGACCAAGACCGCGCGGCTGCGCGAACTTTGCTACGGCCATGCTCGACAGGCCGCGGGGAATCGCCGATATCGACCGCCCCCTCTCGAACCGCGAGGCCCCTCCGCATCTTCACCTCAATCTCCTTACGCGAGGAACCGATGGAGCAGAAACCTACTGATCTTCGGAAGAAGATCGCCCGCTACCGGCGTTCGCGGGCCGTCATGAACGACCCTGACACGATCAAGTTGATTGACCGGATGATAAAGGAGACCCAGGAACAGGTTGACGCCGCCGAAAGCCACTAGGTCGCCGTTGACAACCTCGGCGGCCTCGGCAGCGGTTATGCGCAACGACATGACAGTGCGTGGCCAGAGGCTCTCGGCGGTCGTAGGCCGCGCAAAGGCGCCAGCACGCGCGTGAACCAAAGGTTAAGCGCCAATGATCCAAAAATTCTCCATCGGAGTTCTTCTCGCGTTCCTGTTGGCCTCACCGACCCAAGCAGCCGAGCTCCGCCTCACAATCTATGGCGTGCACTCAAATGACGGCGAGCTTCTGATCGGACTTTATGAAAATTCCGCCGGATTCCTCGGAGCGATTTCCCGGGCGTCAAAGAGCGGCCTCATGCCCGATAGCGGGCGTCTTGTTGGCGTATCAATCCGGGCAAAAGCCGGGACACAGAGCACGGTCTTCACGCAGCTGCCGCCCGGGCAATATGCGGCAATCGTGATTCACGATGAAAATGATAATGGTAGGCTCGACTCGAACGGCTTCGGCGTGCCAAGTGAAGGGTACGGTTTCAGCCGCGACGCACGAGGGTTTCTTTCAGCTCCATCCTTCGCGGCCGCTGCCATCGCCGTTGGGGATTCGGATGTCAGCACTACTGTCGAACTGATTTATCCGATAGGATCATCGGACGAAGAAACGTCTGACTATAAGCGGTACCTCGGTGCCGTGCCCGAGACCGGTCGATAGTCGCGGAATGTTGCAGTGGTGAGCTTAGGGACAACCCTCCTTGCACGTGTGGTAACGACACGCTGACGCGAATGTACGGCGGCTTGTGCTCTGGTGTGCGGTCGGACGCGGCTCCAACGTTTTGCCGCACGGCTTGGCTGAGCTAGCCATGCCAGTGACGCTGCATCAAGGCGAAGCCTTCTTGATTGTCGCCGCGATGCTCGGCCTCTTTGTTTGGGGTGGTCTGCGCTACGACCTCGTTGCGCTGCTCGCGCTCGCGGCGGCCCTGCTCACCGGCGTGGTGCCCACCGAGAAGGCTTTTCTCGGATTCGCCAGTCCAGTTATCATTATTATAGCGTCGGTGCTAGTTCTGAGCCGCGCGATCGCGATCTCTGGCGTCGTCGAGCTCGCCACAAGACGCTTGCTGCGCCGCCTGCATTCTGCGTCGGCGGAGATCGGAGCACTGACCGCGTGCGTTGCAGGGCTTTCCGCCTTCATGAAGAACGTTGGCACGCTCGGCATCTTCATGCCGATCGCGGTTCAGGCCGCGGAGCGCGGTGAGCGGTCGCCATCGGCCTATCTGATGCCGCTCGCCTTCGGTTCGCTGATCGGCGGCACCATCACCCAAATCGGGACGTCGCCCAACATGCTGATCTCCATCGTACGCCAGGAGCTCGAAGGCCGCCCGTTTGCGTTCTTCGACTTCGCGCCCGTTGGGTTGCCTCTCTCGGCTGTTGCGGTCGTGTTTCTTGCCGTCGGGTGGCGGCTGATTCCAAAGGGTAGAAAAGCTCAGCCCACAGCGCAGAAGAGATTTGAAATCGAAGATTATTTGAGCGAAGCGGTGATTCCCGGCGGCTCCCCATTTGTCGGCAAGACCGTCCAAGAAGCCGAGGAGCTCGCGGAAGGCGCCGTTGCGATTACAGCGATCATCCGCGAAGGCAACCGACGCTACATCCCGAGCGGCGAATGGACGCTCTTCGAGAAGGACGTGCTCGTTCTCCAGGCGGATCCGGCCGTTCTGAAGCCTTTCCTCGACCAGGGCCGGCTCGAGCTCATCGGCGCGGCCGGCGCGTCTTTGCTCTCGGCCAAAGAGGACGAGCTGGAGACCACGGAAGCGGTCGTCATGGCCGACTCGCCGATGGTAGGACAGACATCCTTTGACCTGCATCTAAGGCGCCGCTTCGAAGTCACGCTGCTGTCGGTTAGCCGTGGTGCGCAGCGGATCACAACGCGGCTTAGCCGGACGAGATTTCAGGTCGGAGACGCGGTGGTCCTGCAAGGGCGTACCGAGAGGTTGCTGGAAGCCGTGGCCCAGCTCGGGTGCCTGCCGCTCGCAGAACGCTATCTAACGATGGGGCATAAGCGGCCACGCCTCTTGCCACTAGCGATCCTTGTCGTGGCCATGGCGCTGGTGGCGCTCAAGCTGTTGGCCGTTGAAGTGGCGTTTTTCCTCGCCGCCGTGCTCGTCATCGTCTTCAGGCTCTTGACACCCAAGGAAGCCTACGATGCCGTCGACTGGCCGATCGTCGTGATGCTTGGCGCGCTTATCCCGGTCGGTGAGTCTTTGCACGCCACCGGCGCGGCAGGCCTTGTGGGAGACGGGCTGGCGACTGTGGCAGCGCACTTGCCCGGAGGGCTTGCCGTCGCCTTGGTGCTCTTGACCTCGATGCTCGTCACGCCGTTCCTTCACCATGCCGCCGCCGTCATTGTGATGGGTCCTATCGCGGCGGTCGTCGCCCGCCATTTGGACTTCATGCCCGATCCCTTCCTCATGGCGGTCGCGCTCGGGGCGTCGTGCGATTTCCTGACGCCCATCGGCCATCAAAACAACATGCTGGTCATGGGGCCCGGTGGATACCGCTTCGGTGATTATTGGCGCCTCGGGCTGCCCCTTTCGTGCCTCGTCGTCGCAATCGGCACCCCGCTCATTCTCCTCGTCTGGCCTCTATGAAGACAGCGGCGGGGAGCGCATGTGCACCCAGCAACCGGCACAGAAGCGAGTCAAAGGACAAAAGCTGCGAACGAATTGTGCCCGTCGGTTGGATCGCTACCGTCTACCCGAACGGCCAGAAAACAATTCACCAAAGCATCTTATTATTCACCCCAACGCACTCCAGCTATAGCTCGGCGTGGGAAAGCACAGCCGCTGCATCGTCGCGGTGCACGCAAGATCATTTGATCTTCATCCGCTCACCTTCGATCGTCGCGCACACTACGCCGAGAAAGACTATGCGCATGCGGCGCATCAAGCGCTTATCGCCCACGGCCGCATGCAACAGGCTATCCACCACGGCAATGAAGCAACCAAGCACCGCGTCGAGCAGCGGGCAGAATCTTCGTAACCAACGCGCCACGCTCTGTCGCTTCTCTCAGTCCCGGCGCAGTGAGGACCCGCCCTGAAAGATCGAGGAAACCATGACCCTCAAGCTTAGTGGGGCGGACGATGTGCAGCCCGCCGGGTGCTGTGTCGTCGAAACCGACGAGGAGCTGCTCCAGACCTCGTTTCCGGCTTACCGGCGGCTCTCAATCTTTATTCGCCTGCCCGAAAGAGGTGATAGCACCGAGCTGGCTCCGATCATCGACATAGATCCCGCGGAGCTGGCGGCATCGGCAGCGCGGCGCCACCAGAAGCGGCTCACCCCATAGGCGCAAAATGGCCTTACGTCCGCAGTTTTCTCTCATCCATTCCGAATTCAATGAATTTCTCTTTGCGGCCGTGGGCGAGGAAGAAAACGGTGCCACGCTCACAGTGCTGTCGGCGTTGACACGGCTCGGTATAGACCCTTGGGGGGAGGCCGCTCGACTGTCAGAGTTGCCCAAGGACGCCGCTGCTCGGATACTGGCTGCCGCTATTGTGATGCTTCCCGAAGGAGAGTGGAAGGTATCGGACACGCCGGCAATCGCGACCCGCCTGGTTGATCGCTTGCCGAGCCGCGGCACCGCAGCGATGCCGCCTGCTGGGCGCGAGACTGGCAGGAACGGGAAGACGAGTCCGGTGAGCGCGAAGTGGCTCCTTTGGGTTGCGCTCGCCGCCGCGCTGCTCCTTGCCGTGTCGAACCTCTACGATCATCACGGTGCCAAGCCTGCTCCCAATGCCATCTCATCGGTGCAGCGATAGCGGCTCGCGATGTCCATGGCGACGCATGGCTCTCGCAACCCGTGCCGCCGTTGAGCGCCGCGCGCTCAGCACCATCCGTTCGATGTGCCGTGTGGCACCCGATGTAGCGTTTTAGTCTCGCCGAAGAGGCGGATCCCCGAATAAATGTGCGCGATGATCGTGTCGGCGGAAGAGAGCTCCGCCGCGATACTGTATGTTTTTCCATCGTCCGGATTGTAGAACTGGCCGCCTTCCCAGCGGCCAGGACCAGCAGAATGCAGCCCCCAGAAGATGGTCATGCCGCACAGCCGACGCTGTCGCAGCGCCGGATCAGGGTTGTTCTTGTCACGGTCCGGCTGACCCCCAGGGTCGTTCGGCGTCTCCAGCCATAGGATCCGGCCACATAACAGATTGCTGCAATCAAAGATCTGCACGGCTACTTTCGAGTCGATGAGCCACACGCCCTGGGGCACAGCGGCGGCCATAGTGCATGGAGCAGGAATAGCCATATCGACGACCACCGCGAGCAACAGTGCGGTGATGTCGGCTCGATGTGGCAGCAAATGCCGCCTGCGGACCCGGACCCCCGAGTTCGCCGAAACACCGCCAACCCTCGGCATGATCTCGTTCTCTTGCACCTCCGCCAGCTCTGTGTTCGCCGGCGCCCGGGGAACGGGCTGGAGCGGCGAATGGATAGCGAGCTAACGCGGGATGAGAAACTTTATCACGAGGATGTTTGCGCATGTGCCATCCCCACTCGGATTGCGATCGGCACGTTGCAAGTTCTGCGGTCGACGACCATATAAGCGTCACCGTCGACAACGTCATGGGCGTCGGCGGCTGAGAGAGACCAGGGCTCCCGCCTGTCAGTAGAAGGGGTGAGTACCATGGGCTCGTGGTTTGTTCCGCCAATTGTTGTTCCGGTTATACTGGGTGCCATGATCGTGGCATACGCGCTCTATCGCGCCTACGCCTGACGAGCCCTGCCGAACCGCTGGCCGGCGCTTCGAGACGACCTGCAGCTCGGCGACGAACCCTCACGGAGAGCGTAGTGAGGAGTACGAGGTCGCGCACGATGGTGGCGGCTCGAGGCGCGACCTCAGCGGCCATGCCTTAGCTTGTCACCCTTGGATTTTGCGGATGCGTGAATCCAAGCGCCGGTCCAGAAGCGGATCATCTGCTTCGTCATTTCGTCCATCATCGCAATCTGCTGACGATGCGTTTCGGCCATCCATAGGCTTCGCGCGGAGGCCCCCGCGGAATTAGCCGCGCTCATCCACAGGCTCATGACCGGATTCTTTTTGGACATCGCGTTGTACATAACAGCTCCTTGTGATGAAGAGTTGGGGACGCGGCAGAAGGCCTCGTCCCCTAGGGCAAGCCCGATCGTTAGGTCCGGACCAGCTCGTCACGGCGGCGCGTACCGAGGGAGCCACCGAATCCTGCCGCGCCCGCGCCGAGCAGCAGCGCCACAAAGGCGATGAGTGACGCCTTGGACAGCCCGGAGGCCGTTTTGTCCGCCACCTGCGTCGCCTTGTCGGTCACTTGGTTTGCGGTCCGAGCCACCTGCCCCTGCAACTTGTCGAGCCGCCGGTTCGCCTCCTCGGGCGTGATATTGAGCTGAGCCGCCATCACCGCCGTAATGCGGTCACGGGACTGTTTGGCCTGATCGCCACCGGACACGAGCTTCGGCAGGTTCGCCGCAATCTCCTGCTGCGCCTGCTCGGTGTTGAGGCTTTTCGGATCGGTGTCGGTGGGCTGGGCATTCAACAGGTCCTTCGCCTTCTGCTGGATGATGTCGGGTGTCACGCCGACGGCTTGAGCCACCTGTGGCGCCGCGTCCTTGACCGTCTGTCCCGCCGCCGAGAGCGTGCCGCTGACGGCGCTGAACGCGCCGCCGATCACGCTGCCGACGGCCGTGCTCAGCAGATAGAAGGTCACCAGCAACGCGAATGCCCAGGTCAGCAGGCCATGAAGCATGCCATCAAACGGCGCACGAGAGGGCGCGAGCCGGGCCGCGACATAGCCACCTGCGAAGAGCGCGATTAGATAGGTGATCCCCCACCATGCGGCGGCGCCGATCCCAAGCGCGTGGGCGTCGGGCGTGTTGCCCGATGCTGGATTGACCGTGCTCAAGCCGATGCCCAATCCCAGCATGCTCAGGAGAAGCTGGATCGCGAGCACGATGATAACGCCGGCGAACACGGCGCCCCACGAAACGCGCCGCGCGGTTCCGGGCACTATGACCTCCTGCGGCGGTCGGGTTTCGACATATTGTGGGCTATAACTGGTGGCGGTCATGGACTGATCCTTTTCAAATTTGTGGTGCTCTTTGCTGGTCCGGCCGGAAGACGACCGGGGGAGAGCTGAGACACAATGCCCAGCCGTCCGCTGTCATCCATGATCGATGGACCTCTTTCCCCGGCCGGACTTGGCGGTCTCGATAGCGGCTCGATCCGATCGCGCTGCCGCCATTGTATCGCGCGAGGGCTGCTCCACACCTCGATGGCTTTTCGCGCTCGGCGTCGGAGCGCGCGCGCGGTGACCGCGATCGAGCCGTTCAGCAGGTGCGTGGAATACTGATCGCGTTCGTCATCCGGCCCGGCGCTGCCGGACAGCCAATCCCAGAAGCCTCAGAGTGTTGCGGCGTCTCTGCTCTCTCCCGATGTGCTGTGTCACCGGCGCCGATGCTGATATCGGTTTGAGCGACGCCCTCGCCTTGGAGGCGCGTGCACACCTCGTCGGCGACGCTACGGGTGGCATAGAGTCCTAATAATGGTCTGCTTGTGATTTCCTGCTGTAAGGGTATGGCGATTCAACATTCGGATTCACTGCGCCATCCAAAGTTCAACCAAACATTCGCCGCACGCCGTTTGCATCCATTAGGTTGTTCGCAACACCATCAGGTTGGTACACCTGCCCACCCACAGCCGGCTCAGAACAATGACCGTCCCGAAAGCGTCGGCGGTGACACATGACGCGGGAACTGTCCTCGCGTCTCGTTTTGGGTGAGCGAAGAGTCACGAGGGGCGGCGCTTCCGCGGGAAAGCCGCCGTGCGTTCGAGACTGCGCTCTCGTGGAAGGGCGCAAGGACCGCGCCAGCCGCGTCTATCGGGCTCGCAGCCACACGCGTGCCGTGGACCAACGTCCGCTCCATCAGTTCCGCCACGTCGCCGGGCCAGGGGAGCTCGCAAGTTGTCATCACGCGAGCGAGGTAGAGCATGTAGTCGCCGACATCGCGGTGGAGCGTCCACCACCCGCCGAGCAAGCCGGCGCCCGCCTGGGAAATCGCCGCCGCCTTCTCGGGAAGCATGCGTGCGAATTCGGCGCAATCAGCGGCCAACGGATTCCACGCCGCGGCAACCATAAGCGCGACCCGCTCGCCGATCACCGTGCTAGAGGCCGAGGCTGTCTCGCCGGCCTTGGTGCTGACCTCGGCGAAATCGAGACCGACCTGCATCGCTCGCGCCACCGCGGCGGGACCCATGAACATTTGGTAATCCTCAGGAAAAGAGAAATGGCCGCGTGGCTCGCGATCGTGCGTAAGTTCCAATGCGGGACCGTAGGGCCCGTTTGGCCAACGCCGTGCCCCGCAGAGCGTTGCATCGGCCAGGCGACGTCGCAGTTATCAATCTGCTGAGACCGATCAATCGGAATGGCGGACGAGCAGCCACTAGGTACCTACACGGTGGAGACCGACCAGGAGCTGCTTCCGCACATCTCCTTCTCGGCGTAGTGCAACATTGATGCAGCTTCCGCCCCGTCGGGGCGGCACCGATCGCGGGCGGGTCGTCGATCTGGGTCCGCTTGATTTGGCGGCGCTGCTGGCGGCGGACGCCAGAGCGGAGGACAAGACGGCGGCATTCGCTTCGGGCGCCACCGATGATGCGCGCGGCCGAACGATTCACGGCTCGGGGTAGTGGTTGGAAACGCCATGGCATTCTTGGTTGGCTCTGGACGCCAATGAATTGATGTGGATGACCCTGATTGTCGGTGGAGTCATATTGACGGCCGCTTTGACGGATCGATGAGCCGTAGGCCACCACGACGATGTTGAACCACGGTGAGCGTCCACTCAATGGTCGATGCGTCCGGCCCGGCGCCTGGATAGGGGCGATAGCTCAACGCTTGCCCGTCACGAGCCTTGAATTGTCGCAGGGGGCCAATACGTGATACCGCGGAGATTCTCGATGACTGCCGAAATACCGGTCCGCGTCGATGATTCCGTTCTTGCCGCGACGCTTATCTTCAGCGTCGCGGCGATGGCGCTGCTCCTGCGCAGCGCGATCGGGAGTGCCGACCGACGACAAGCGATCGCTGTTGTTGTCTATGGCACGACCCTTGTCGCATGCGCGCTCTGCTCCTTCCTCTACCAAACGGTGGCGCGGGCGCGGTGGCGCAGGATCCTACGCTATCTCGATCATGCTGCCATTTTTCTACTGATTGCCGGAACCTACACACCTTTTGCCAGTGATGATTTGCGCGGACCGTTTGGATTGAGCCTTCTCGTCTGGGTATGGGCGCTCGCGTCGCTGGGCCTTATGTTGAAGCTGCTCCTGCTAGGCGCCTACGACCGCATCTTCGTCGGCCTTTATGTCGGGATCGGTTGGTTCGTCGTCGTCTCGCTCAGCGAGTCGATCAGAGTGATCGGCCCGGTATCCCTCGCACTGCTGATCGTCGGTGGGATCGCCTATACTGCGGGAGCGATTGTGTACGCACGGAACAACAGCCGCTGGACGGCGCCAATTTGGCACTCCTGCGTGTTAGCAGGATGTCTTACGCATTTTCTCGCGGTGATAGCGCATATCTGGACAGGCTCAGCTTGATTGGTCAGGGCTCAGCGCAGGTCGCCTCGGCGAGCGCGGCATCCGCGACATTGGCGAAATTGATCCGAATCGCCGTGTGCCGCCAGTCCTTCCAGTGGCCAATATGCCACTCGCCGATTTGACCGCTGGCTACGAGTGCGTTTAGCCGCGTCGCGAGGCTACCTACTCCAAATATCCCACCACTCACGGCAAACATCGATTGGCACTCAACTTGGGCCGACATGTGGACCTCCTTGGAGAAGATTCGGCGTTCGCGATCCGCGCAGGCCGCGAACGCGCTTCGGCCGGCTCATTGTCGACCGCCGCACCTGGCGAAAAGCCAAGGCCGCCTGGCGAGCGTCTTCATGCGATTTGAAATACCCGAGCTCGTAGCTCTTTCCTGCGTGAAAGATCGTCAAGAAGCCTGACTCGTATTTCCAACTCGACAAAGGTGGGGACATTAGCCCTCCTCGTGTGATGAATTGCGCTAGGGTTGGCCCGGCTCGATTCGACGTGCACCCATGGCAACGGCGTCGGCAGCCTGCCGATTTCAGTCATTGGATAATCTGGTCATGTCGTCGAGAACAATTGCTATGAGCCTTTGGCGCCGTGCATCCTGGGCCTCCGCGGTGCCGGCAAAGAGCTCAATGAGATATCGCGCCTTGGCCGCTGCCTCGGCCCAGGTTTGGGACGGAGCGGCGATCAGGAACTTCTCGAGTTCGGCTTGGCGCTCCCGCAAGGCAGCCTGATCGAGGCGGACCTCCTGGAGCCGTCGGCGAATCTCGGTGTCCTTCTGGGCATTCATGCCGCGGTGCTCGTCGAGCTCTACCGGTTCGTTTGTCATGGCTTGACCGCTCCTCTTCGCGGCTTGATCAGCTGGCTCATTGCCGGCCGGCGAAGCAAGAATCGCCGCGCCGCCAATCGGCGATCCTCCATCGCCGAGCTCGGACTCTAGAAGTCCGCGCCCTCCATGCCGCCCGGCGGCGACGGCGCACCCTTCTCCGGCCTCTCGGCGACCATCGCCTCGGTGGTGATGAGCAGCCCGGCGATGGAGGCTGCGCCCTGCAGCGCCAGGCGCACGACCTTGGTCGGGTCGATGATCCCGGCCTTCACCATGTCGACATAATTGCCGGTCTGCGCGTCGAAGCCATGACGGGCATCTCCCTTGTCCAAGAGCTTGCCGACGACGACCGATGCGTCTGCCCCCGCGTTTGCGAAAATCTGCCTCGCCGGGGCCTGCAGCGCGCGGCGCACGATGTCGATGCCGACCTTCTGGTCGTCGTTGTCGGGTTTCAGCCGGCCGAGCGCCTTGCTTGCATAAAGCAGCGTGACCCCGCCGCCGGCGACGATGCCTTCCTCGACGGCTGCGCGGGTTGCATGCATCGCGTCGTCGACGCGATCCTTGCGCTCGCTGACCTCGACCTCGGTTGCGCCGCCGACGCGGATGATCGCGACGCCGCCCGCCAGCTTCGCGAGCCGCTCCTGCAGTTTCTCGCGATCGTAATCGGAGGTGGTTTCCTCGATCTGTGCCTTGATCTGTGCGATCCGGCCCTGGATGGCCTTCTTCTGGCCCGCGCCGTCGATGACTGTGGTGTTCTCCTTCTCGATGCGCACTTTCTTTGCCCTGCCCAGCATATCGAGCGTGATGCTCTCGAACTTGATGCCGAGGTCGTCGCTGACGACCTGGCCGCCCGTGAGGATCGCGATGTCCTCGAGCATCGCCTTGCGGCGGTCGCCGAAGCCCGGCGCTTTCACCGCCGCCACCTTGAGGCCGCCGCGGAGCTTGTTCACGACGAGCGTTGCCAGCCCCTCGCCGTCGATGTCCTCGGCGACGACGAGCAACGGCTTGCCGCTCTGCACCACGGCCTCGAGCAGCGGGAGAATTGCCTGCACGCCCGGAAGCTTCTTTTCGTGCAGGAGGATGTAAGGATCGTCGAGCTCGGCGATCATCTTCTCGGCATTGGTGATGAAGTAGGCCGAGATATAGCCGCGGTCGAACTGCATGCCTTCGACGATGTCGAGCTCGGTCTCCAAGGACTTCGCCTCCTCGACCGTGATCACGCCTTCGTTGCCCACCTTCTGCATCGCCTTCGCGATCATCTCGCCGATCTCGCGATCGTCATTAGCCGAGATCGTGCCGACCTGAGCGATCTCTGCGTTGGTCGAGACCTTTTTCGAGACCCTCCTGATATCCGCGACCACCGCCTCCACCGCCATGTCGATGCCGCGCTTCAGATCCATCGGATTCATGCCGGCGGCAACCGCCTTCGAGCCCTCGCGCACGATCGCGTGGGCCAGCACCGTCGCTGTCGTCGTGCCGTCGCCGGCGAGATCGCTGGTCCGGGAGGCGACCTCGCGAACCATCTGCGCACCCATATTCTCGAACCGGTCGGCGAGCTCGATCTCTTTAGCGACGGTGACGCCATCCTTGGTGATGCGGGGAGCGCCGTAGGATTTGGCGAGGACGACGTTGCGCCCCTTGGGGCCGAGCGTGACCTTCACCGCGTTCGCGAGAATCTCGACGCCGTACAGCATGCGCTCGCGCGCGTCGCGGTTAAATCTAACTTCCTTGGCAGCCATGTCTCTACTCCCGTGTTAAGCGGCTTTCTTCTTCGCGGCGCGTAGCTCGATCACGCCCATGCTTCACTGCGGCTCCTGGCCTCACGCGCGACACGGCGCAGCCCTGCAAGGACGCACCTTCACGGCTGGTCTCCTCGGACCGAATTTTCAGGATTCGGCACTGTGACGTCAGAAGCGCCAATGCTCTTTCGTTACATGGGCCGGCGCACCCTAAAATACAATGAAAGAAATACGCTGTTCCGGGTTTTGCGAGCATTTCTTTGAGTGGATAGTTTCCACGCGACGGTCCGAGCGCCGGCCTCGCTGTAAGAGCTGCGAGCTGCAAGAATCCCAAGAATAGCAATTGCGGCCGAGCTGTGGGCGTGCGCATATAGACCGATGAAAGCGCTTCGGATCCTCGTCGTCGAGGACGACGCCTTGATCGCCGGCCTCCTTTCAGAACTGCTCGCAGGAATGGGCCATAGTGTCTGCGCCACGGCAGCCACCGAGGCCCACGCGGTAGCGGCAGCCGCCCGGCACAGGCCGGACCTGATCATCGTCGATGCCGCTTTGGCGCGAGGTGACGGTATTTCTGCTGTCGAGGAAATCCTCCGCGCGGGACCGGTCGCGCATCTCTTCGTCAGTGGGGACCTTGGAAAGGTTCAAGCCCTCCGTCCGAGCGCCGTGGTCGTCCGCAAGCCGTTTCGTGAAGCGGATCTCGTCAGGGCCATTGACAGCGCGCTCAATGCTGCGGACGCCGGCTAACCGGCGTCCGCGCGTTTCGCTACTCGTCAGGCGGCGGTTCCCCCGATGGGAGCTCGGTACGGCTTACCTCTGTGCCATAAATGATGCCGATCGCAATGGCTAACGCCGGCAGCCATCTTGCCCGCTCGGAAATCGGCCAATGCCCCTTCTCCGAGGCATCGCGCCGAAAGATGAGAGGCGCTGTATCCATCTTTCCCTACTTCGGGTGCTCGTGCGTCCTACCATCGGTGCATTGTGGCGCTGCCTTGCGCTCCGTCATTCTGCAGGCTCGCGCCCATCGCGCGCCCGCTTCGGCAGCCCTTGCCTTGAATTCCTGAACAAGCGTCAGCGGGGTCTCGGAAGCGTCGGTCAACACAGGCGACGATGTGCTCCTCGAGCGGAGTGAGCGGGGCATCACGCTGCGAGCTTCCTGGCGCAAGCACTCGTAACATCTGAGTCTGCGGGGGCGCTTCCAGGCATCACCGCCCACTTCCCTGCCAATGCGTATCGTGCCTCCCAGTCGAGCTTGGCGGCCGTGGGCACGTCAGCCCGCGCGCGCGCCTCGCAGAACACCGCCTGCTGCTCGACCAGACCGGCGTGGACCTCCGCACGCGCCGTGCCGCTCGTTACCTGCCAGCCCATAGCGTTGGAGATCAATGGTCCCGCGACCAAGCCGATCACCAGAGCGATCGCTGCAGGTTTTGCGGTGGACCACTTGGATGCTGCGTTTTCCCATGCTGTCATGACACGCTCCCTGAGATGCCATCTACCCTATATTGGGAGCGGCGAGAGAGAGCAAGAGGTTCGGAAACTACTCAGAGCGCGGGCGGTCGCACGCAGCGCCTGAGCGCCGCTAGGAGCCTGTCTGAGTAATCGGGTTTTGCTCGACGGCGGGGCGTGGTCGTGATTCGCTATGCGGCATGAGCAAGACCTTTCGACCCTGGAATGTGGACCAGGTGTGGCTGTTTCCGCCCTCGGTCCAGGATTTCGTACC
>DATGMP010000066.1:0-2659 GCA_035293565.1 Alphaproteobacteria bacterium
GGCGCTGTCCTGGTCGTGGGCATGGATGAGCGCCAAGGGACGGCCGCCCGGCTCGACGGCCTCGCCCAAGCCGGCAACCTCGGACAGTCCGACAGCGACATCGATCGGGTCTTCCGTCCGGACCCGCCCGCCGCCGAGCGACACGATCGCCAGCCCGACCTTGCGCACATCGATCGACGCCACCCGCCCGGCGTCACGCGCCTCGACCGGCAGGATGAACGGGGCCGCCGGCAAGTGCCGCTCGGGCGCATCCAGCAGATCGTCGGGTCCGCCCAGCGCCGCCACCATACGCCCGAAGCGCTCGGCCGCATGGCCGCTGGAAAGCGCCTTCTGAGCCATGTCTCGTCCGGTCGCGACGTCGGCGGCGAGACCGCCCAGGGTCAGCAGCTCCGCGGACAACGCGATCGTGACCTCCGTCAGCCGCGGATCGCCCCCGCCATTCTTCAGAACCGACACGGCTTCCGCGACCTCGAGCGCATTGCCCGCGCTTCGCCCGAGCACGGAGTTCATATCGGTGAGCAGCGCGGTGATCTCGAGGCCGTTCTGTTGCCCGACCTCGACGAGGCTGCGGGCCAACGCCTCGGCGTCGGCGCGCGCGGGCAGAAAGGCACCCGAGCCGAACTTCACGTCCATCACCAGCGCGTCGAGACCGGCCGCCAGCTTCTTGGCGAGAATCGACGCGGTGATGAGATCAATCGATTCGACGGTGGCGGTGACATCCCGCACGGCATAGAGACTGCGATCCGCCGGCGCGAGATCGGCGGTCGCGCCGACGACAGCGCAGCCCACCTCGGCGACGACGCGGCGCAAGGTCGGGATATCGGGCTGCGTGGCGTAGCCCGGAATCGCCGAGAGCTTGTCCAGCGTGCCGCCCGTATGCCCCAGGCCGCGCCCCGAGAGCATCGGCACAAAGCCGCCGCACGCCGCCGCGATCGGCGCCAAGATGAGGCTCACCTTATCGCCCACGCCGCCGGTCGAATGCTTGTCGAGCACGGGGCCATTCAGGCTCGCGCCCGACCAGTCGAGCACCGTGCCGGACCGTGCCATCGCGCGTGTGAGCATGGCGCGCTCGGCAGCATTCATGCCTTTCAGAAGCACCGCCATGGCGAAAGCCGCCATTTGGCCTTCGCCGATCGCGCCATCGGCGATGCCCTTTACAAAGGCGGCGATCTCGGCCTCCGAGAGAGCAAGGCCATCGCGCTTATGCCGGATGATCTCCTGGGGCAGCATGGCTCACCGGAGGAACGGATCAGGGCTGCGCGCGCCAGTCCGGAACGGGAAGGCCGAGCGCGCGAGATGCGGCCGTCACCGTGTTGGCCAGCAGGCAGGCGATTGTCATCGGCCCGACGCCGCCGGGAACGGGCGTGATCGCGCCCGCGACCTCGACCGCCTCGGCGAAGGCCACGTCCCCGACCACGCGCGACTTGCCGCCCTCGGGCGCCGGCAGCCGATTGATGCCGACATCGATCACCGTTGCGCCGGACTGAATCCAGTCGCCGCGAACCATTTCGGGCTTGCCGATCGCGGCAACCAGAATGTCGGCGCGCCGCGCCTCCCCCGCGAGGTCGCGCGTGCGGGAGTGCGCCATGGTGACCGTGCAATTCTCCGCGAGCAGAAGCTGCGCCACGGGCTTGCCGACAAGAATCGAGCGGCCCATGACAAGCGCTCGCTTGCCGGCGAGGGACCCCAGAGTGCGGGTCAGGAGAATGACGCAGCCGAGCGGCGTGCATGAAACCAGGCCGGGCTGCCCCGAGACTAGGCGTCCGGCATTCTCCGTCGTCAGCCCGTCGACATCCTTGTCCGGATGGATGGCCGCGATCACCGGCGCCGAATCCAGATGGGGCGGAAGCGGAAGCTGCACCAATATGCCGTGGACGGCAGGATCGGCATTGAGCGTGCGGACCAGGGCCAGCAGATCCTCCTGCGCCGTGTCCGCCGGAAGCCGGTGCTCCAGACTCGCCATTCCGGCTTCACGCGTATCCCGTATCTTGTTTCGCACATAGATCTGGCTGGCGGGATCCTCGCCCACCAACACCACCGCCAGCCCCGGCGTCACGCCGGTTTCGGCCTGCAGCCTGCGCACCTCGAGCGCGATCCGCTTGCGAAGCTCGGCCGCGATGGCCTTGCCGTCGATGATTTGGGCGGTCATCCCAATCCTCCCATCACAGCCCGGTAGGCATATTCGTGAAGCAGGCTCTGGATGAACCAGATCGCCAGCAACAGGACGAGGGGCGAGATGTCGAGGCCGCCGAAGAGCGGGATCACCCGGCGGATCGGACGGAGCAGCGGCTCGGTCAGCCGGTTCAGCGAGTCGACGATCGTATAGACCACCTGGTTGCGAGTGTTCACCACCCCGAAGGCCACCAGCCAGCTCGCCACCACAGAGGCGATCACGATCCATTGGATGATCGACAAGATGATGTCGATCAGATTGAGCAGCGAGATCATCCGAAAATCCCGGGTCGCGGAAGCGCGAAGCTATCGGCCCGGGGTCCGGGGCGCAAGGCAGCGCGTTCGGAACTGTGGCTAGCTGGTGACGTGTCCGGATTTTGTAGCTCGTGATGTGTCCGGTTTTAGACCTTCTCCAAAGAGAGGGCGGGAATGGACCGGACACGCGTTCACGATGGGATCAGACGGATGCGGTTTGAGGATTTGCTGG
>DATGMP010000067.1:0-7379 GCA_035293565.1 Alphaproteobacteria bacterium
CGTCGTTGAGATTGGCGGCACGCTGATTTTCGATGCCGTCGTCGCGCGGCTGCGGGGAGGGGAGGACGTCGGCAGCGCCGGTGTTCTGACGCTGCATCACAGCTATCTCGATCAGCTCTTCACGGCGGGATCAGGCACGTCCTATGCCGCGCCGCGCGTTGCCTTCAGCGCCGCGCAGATCATGACGCGCTTCCCGCAGGCCTCAGCCAATCTCGTGCGGGCGCTGATTGTGGGATCTGCGGAAATCCCGCCGCCCGCCAGCGAGCGGCTTCAGCTGCTTGGTGCAGACGCGACGCGGGCGATTGTCGGTCATGGTCTGGTGGATCTCGAACGCGCCGCATTCTCGGACAACGCGCGCGTCACGCTTTACGCCGAGGATGAGATCGCCCTCGATCATTTTGCCGTCTATCGGATTCCGATCCCGGAAGCGTTTCAGGCTGGGGGAAACGGTGAGCGCTGCATTCGCGTGACGCTGGCATTCGATCCACCGGTGCGTCACACCCGAAATGATTATGCAGGCGTCGGCATGAGCTTTCGGCTGGTTCGCGGATGCCAGCCTGACTTGATCTTCGATCATTATCGCAAGCGCGAACAGGACGACGGTCCGTTCCCTGAACTTGCACCGCGATACAATTGCAATCTCGTCCCCGGACCCCAATTGCGCGAGAAAGGCACCGTTCAGCGTGCAACGGTCACGTTCAAACGCGGTGTCGAAGAATACGGCGACAGCTACTATCTCGTCGTGCGCTGCGAAAGCGGCTGGGCGACCCATGTCGATCGGCAGCAATTCGCAATCGTTGTCGAGCTTCTGCAAAAGGCAGACGTCCAACTCTATGAAAGAGTGCGCCAGCGGATTCGCGTCCAAGCTTAATACCGGCACGCCGACCTTTGAATACAGTCGATCGAGGTGGGCGACAGGCGTCGGAGTTATCGTTCCTGCATGATCGCCAAGGGAATGTTGACCTCGCAATTCAAGCCATCTGGCTCAAATCTGAGCCGAGCTTTACCTGACAATTGACCGGGGAGCGCCTGTTCGATCAACCGAGACCCGAAGCTCTTTCGGGAGGGCGGTTCGACACGCGGCCCTCCGCTTTCTTTCCAACGCAGCTTGAACCGGCCGTCTGCGATCGTCCACACGATCGAGATACGACCATCCGGCACCGACAGCGCGCCATATTTAACGGCATTGGTGCAGAGCTCGTGAATCACCATGGAAAGCGAAACAGCCGGGCCAGCGGACACCGCGATGTTCTCGCCGGAGATTGTGAATTGATCGAGCCCTTTGGATTGGAAAGCCTTTACGGCGCTTTCAACCAATGTCCGACATCCCGCGCCCGTCCATCGCTCACGCACAAGAAGGTCCTGGGCGACCCCAAGCGCCTGCAACCGATCACCGATCGTCTTTCCCGCCTCTTCCAAGGTCCGCGCCGATTTGATGCTCTGCGATGTGATCGCTGAAACAATCGCGAGCGTGTTCTTCACCCGGTGATGAAGTTCGCCGATCACGAGTTCCTGCAGATTGGTCGCGAGCGTGTTGGCCTGGGCATCAATACCCGCCTTCGCCAGGAGCACTCTCAGATAGTCGGGCTCATCTTCCGGCCGCCGGGGCGGGATTTTGTCCATTGCGGTCCTCATATCCAGGATTTTCGGCGCAACACCTGCGGAACGGGCTTAGGTTCCGCGATCCGGGCGGCCGCTGCGATTTGACCGCGTGTATAAAGCAACCTGTCAAATTGGGGAGTGCCAATCGTGCTGACAACATATCGTGAAACGAAAGACGAGTTTAGGGACCAAGCAACTCTTCCGGACACGATTATCTGGCTTGACCTGCTCGATCCGAAAGAGGACGAGCGTCTTTTGGTTGAACGCCTCACAAGAATACGCGTGCCCTCGAAGGAAGCTTTGAGCGAAATCGAGGCCTCCAGTCGACTGATTAGCGAGCATGGCGTTTTGTACCTGAGCACGCCAGCGGTTTCCAAAGGTGAGGTGGAAAACACAGACCTTTCCCCCGTCGGCTTTGTGCTGACCCAGCGTCTTTTGGTAACGGTGAGATACACGGAGCTTGCGTCATTCGACAGCGTCGCAGAACAGGTCCGCGCCGATGACACGCTCGATTCCAGTATCGGAATCTTTGCAGCTCTTCTCGAGGCAATGATCGATCGCGGCGCCGATGTGCTGGAGCATCTCGGCTCGATGATTGACAAGGTCTCCAAATCGGTATTTCGCGGCAATCAATCCAGCCCCACGCATCCGTCGCGATCGACGGCGCGGCTCCGTCAGATCCTCACCGATATCGGCGTGAGCGGTGACCATCTGGCCCAGGCCCGCGACGCCCTTTTGGGTGTCGGCCGACTGGCGACCTTCGTCGGCGAGTCCGGTCAGGACTTGATACCGCAGACCTTTCACGGCCGGTTCGAGGCAATCTCCAAAGACGTGACGAGCCTGAGCGACTACGAAACCCACCTGTCCGACAAGGTGCAATTCCTGTTGGATGCCGTGCTTGGATATATTTCGATCGACCAGAACGATTTGTTCAAAGTCCTGACTATCGTTTCGGTTGTCGGCGTGCCGCCGACGCTATTGGCGGGTATTTGGGGGATGAACTTTAAGAACATGCCGGAGTTGAGCTGGACATGGGGATACCCTTTGTCCTGGCTTGCCATCGTGCTTAGCGCCATTCTGCCCCTCATCTGGTTCAAGCGCCGTGGCTGGTTTTAGTCGCCGCGTGTTCGAACGATCGAAAGATATGAGGCGAGCCGCGCTATGTCAGCGATCCAGCTTTCCGCTACGCCGAAAGGCAATGGCTATCAGGCGACCGTCACATTTCCGGATGGCGTCTCGATGAGCTCGGCGGAGACTTATCCGACGATCGCCGAAGCGATCGCCGCCGCGGCGCGAAAGCTGTTGGACATGCCGGACCGCTTGAATGCGCTGGGCAAGTCAGCCTCACCAAGCTCATCTTGAGACGCGAAAAGGCCCCGCCTCTCGGCGGGGCCTTCCTTTCCGGAGCTCTCAGTCCCGGTTCGGGCGTGACCAGATGAGCTGGAGGCCCTCCTGGCCCTCGACTTCGATCAGGGTGGCGTAGATTGGAGCCGGGAAGCTCGGATCGTCCAGCTTGACCGAGAGGTAGTCGCGCTCCGTGTCCCGAGCGGTCTTCTGCCACGCCGCACCCAGCTCGACGGTGCCGGCGAAGATGCGGAAGTGCGGGCCCTTATCGGAGGGATTCTCGACGCGGGTCAGCTTGGCCTTGACGTTCAGCGTCAGTGTGCGGATCGAGCCGGTGAAGCCGTTGCCGTTCGAAGTGAAGGTGCCGATGGTCGCCATTATCGTATCCTTTCAGTTATTCGGGCCGCGCCTATCGCGACCTCGATGGCTGGCGACAGACCGGAGGCGATCGACCTGCACCCCGTAGGGGCCGCAACATCGTGGAGGGCAGCCAAGGCGCGACTTTGTTGTTCCGCGAGGAATGGCGCGCAGCGCCAGGGGAAGAAAGTCGCGACGGCTGTTGCGGGGATAAGATCGAGATGGCGCGCAGCGCCGTCGGTCTTCGGTCAGACATGCCCAATCGAGGACGAAAGGAGCGAGCTTGAGACCGAATCAGGGATACGACCGAGACCTCGCGTACCTCGTGAAACGGCGGTTCAGCGGATCGGATAAGCCAGTGCCGCACCTGTGCAAATGGCCTGAGACCGTCCGAAACCCCGCGGGGCTCCGCACCACGTTCTTCGCGCTGCCGTTCGGCACTGTTGCGTGGTTGAGCAAGCAATCGTGGACATGCGCACCCCGAAGATAAGCGAAACGCGCCACCGACCAGGGCCGATAGACGCCGGATCGAGGTCGGAGATCATGCGCCGTTTCCAGAACCTCGGTTCCGAACCCAACGAGAGGCGACAGAAGCGCGGCCCGCTTGAAGCGGGGCCCTCGTGAGACGCGGCTCTGTGAAGTGCGATGGTTATGCGAACGACAGCGACCTCGCGCCGCTACAAGCCACACATGCCTTCGCATTCATTTGCGAAGAGATCGAGTTGACCGCGATCGGTGTCTGTGGAGAGGTCTACTTCGCTCAGCGGTACGGCCGACCGATGCAGAAATACCTCGCCTCGCACGCCGCGCATACCGGAGCGGATGAGCCGGTCGACATTGACCGCATCCGCCCATGCGTCCGGATCTTCATCGCGCATGGCGCGCCACACTGCATCGGAATGATAGGGGCATCCGATGCAGGCACTTTTCGGTGGCGTCGGATAGTCGTGTCGCCGCAGCCAATCCAGGCAATCGCGCCTGGTCATACCAAGCTCGATGAGAGGCCAGCGGTTGACGCGCCACCTCTCTAAGGAGGGCTTCATCCGGATCGTCTCGTCCATCGAGATGCCGATCCATTGCTCGACGACGGGGTCCGGCGGCGACCGTCGCCGCGTGAGGCCGACAAGCTCCCGAACTTTTTTACGGATCGGGTCAATCTTGTAGTCGCCAGTGCATTGCCGGCGGATCATGCCGATCGATGCGCAGCCACGATGATCGACTGCACGCGTATAGGCCGGGATCGACGCCCAGCGTTCGCCGGCGGCCGCCTGGACAAGATTGTCGCGAAGACTGCCGGCCGAGACGACATGCACGGGGAAGGGCAGCACATTTGGCGACATCAGCCAGGTAAGATGATCGTACACCGCCTGAGGCTCCCATGCGGTGTCGGCGAAGATGGCGCAGTCGGGCATCGGCCCGATGACGCCATGGGCCGCGAGCAGCGCCAGCGTTGTCGATTGAACGCCGGCGCCGAGGCTCAGGATGCGCAATCGGATCGGGGATGGCGAAAGCCCATCCCCCTGAGAGAAGGCGTTCTGTTGCATTATGCCGCCTCCCCGATATCGGCGGCCTTCGGCTGCAAGTCGTGGAGATAGGCAGCGGCGCGCTGCGCATGTGCCGCGGCGGAGAAGATGAACCGCTTGTCGTTCGCAAGAACGTCGAGCCAGGACGCGAGGTAGCTCGCGTGATCCGGGCGGGGTTCAAGCTCCGGCACGATGCCGAGATCGGCGCTGAGGAAGCATGCGCCGAGATCGGCGATTAATTCCTCGCGCGCTCTTTCGCTACGATCTTTATGATATCGGCTGAGATCCCTGTTCAGCCGCTGGGGCGCGCCAGCCCAATGCACACATTCGTGGCCAAGTGTGGCGTAATAGCTTGCCGCGTCGCGGAAGCTCTCGAACGGAGGCATCTGCACGACATCGAGGGCGGGGGCGTAATAGGCCTTGTCGCCGCCGTGCCGGACGACGGCGCCGGTTTGCGCGAAGAACGAATCGGCATGCGCGATGCGCTCGATGGCGTCGTGCTTCGGCTGCTCAATGGGCGCGTAGAAGTGCTCCGGCAGACCGTCGATCTGATCGACGCAAAAGACGGTGTAAGCTTTAAGGAACGGGATGTCCCGTTCGATTTCGTCGCCATGCGCGTCGGTCTGCGTTTTCGTGAACCGGCTGGCATAGACGACGAGGCTTCCACTTTCGCCCTTGCGAACATGCGCGCCGAGCTCGATGGCTTGCTTGAATGTCATCCAGATCGGGGAGCGGAAGCCGCGCGCGACAGCCTCGGACCAGAGCAACACGACATTGATGCCGGAATAGGGCTGGCCGTTATGGCGCAAAGGACGCGTGATGCGGCCGGCAACGTTCGACGCGCTCCAAGGTCTCACCCAGGGACGGACACCGCGTTCGAGGTCGGCGACGATTCGATCAGTGATGCGCGCGTAGATGTCGGCGCGCGGGTTTGTTTCTTTCCTGCTCATTTTCAGGACCTCCGTTTCGGAGGCCGCGCCTGTCGCGGCCCCTCACGGGGGCCGTCGCGGCGGCGCCAGGCGCACGCGCACCCGACAGGGCCGCAGCACAGCGGAGGACGGCGAAGCCGTTGCACGTGCGCCGTATCCGCCGCAGGACCTCGGACCGTGAGGGGCCGCGACAGGCGCGATGCGTAGCTCATTTCTAGATTTCGCCGGCGACACGAAAAAAGGGCCGGTCGCAAGACCGGCCCTGGACGTTTCGATGTGAGAAGGCGGGGCCGAAGCCCCGCCCTGATGGCTAGTCGAAAGCCGTCATCTGGGCTGCGGCGGCCTTCTTGGAGACGGTTTCACCGGCGTGTTCGGCCTGCCGCTCGAAAGGCTTCCAGGCCTCGCCGATGACCTGCTCGTAGGCGGCGACGGCGCCTTCGGCCGCCATGCGGAGCGCGTGGGCCTGCAGGCCCATGTCGGCTGCGAACTCGCGCTTGCGCTGTGCCTGGCTGTCGAATCCGACCGGACCGTCGAGGTCTTCGTCGCGCATGTCGTTGGCGAGCTTAGCGGTGGCCTCGCGCGCCTCGGTCACGGCGCGGGAGTAGAACTGGCCGGCGCCGTGGGCCGAACCGACATAGGAGCCGACGATGCGCTGCAGGTGGATTTCCATCGCGCGGTCGCTGAGCCCGTCCTTGAGGGCGTCGGCGGTCTCGACGACGAGTCGCTCGTGCAGGCTACGAATGCCGTCGCTGTCGAGGATCGCAAGGCCGAAGCTCTCGGAGATGCGCAGCGTCTGGGCGAAGTCGGGGCAGGCGAGGCGGACCATTTCGAGGGTCGTGCTGCGGCGAAGCGGGATGACGCGAGCGGAGGTGCGAGGGGAACGGGCAGTCTTGGTCATGATGAGATCCTTTCTCGGTTTCGCCTTCGGGAGCGATTGGGCCCTTGGCCGTCGCTCCCTCGGGTGCGGTCGACCAGAACCGGCTTCAGCGGGCCGCTTCAGGGGGCGGTGGCTGCCAAGGCGAGCATGGGCGGGTTGCGGACGAGCGGGCCTTTTGGCCTGCGAAGGACGCGGCCCCCCATGACGAGACGGCGGCCGCCGATCGCTTGCGACTTGCCCTTGAAGCGGACCGCGGCCGGTTCAGACCGCAGCACAAACCGAGGGAGTGGCGGCCAAGGGTCTGACCGCCGCGGAAACCGTGAGAGGTCGTGTCAGACTGACATTTCCTCCATCGCGCGCCACGCATTCCTCGCACGCAGCTTGCACTTCGCTCGGTGCCGCTCCCTGCTTCTCACCGCCACGCGGTGGAAACGCTGTGCCGCGACCGAAACTCGGCGATCGCTCTTTCCTGCCGATCGAGCTTGCCCGTGAGAGCGTCGATCTCGGCGCGACGGGCCAGTGTGAGCTCCAAGACATGCTCCTGAAACAGCCGCTCATCGGTGCTTGTCCAGGTCGATGCGCCCCGGCCATGTTGCCGGCGTTTCGCCCGATCGGTGATCGTCAGCCGTTCGGCCCGAGCTGCGATCTGCCGCTCGATGATGCCGAGATGGCGCTGTGTCTCGGTTTGAGCGATTTCCATGCGCGAGAGCAGCATGCGTCGCTGCGGAGGCTCGATCATCGCACCGT
>DATGMP010000068.1:0-4614 GCA_035293565.1 Alphaproteobacteria bacterium
GGCCGGGCGAAGCTGCTGTTCACGCCGATCGACACATACGACGTAACGCTTTCGGTCGATGCATACCGCGACCGCTCCACACCGAAATACCCCTCCGCGCTCTCTCCGTTCGCCCCTGGCCAGGATCCGGCCGCCAAGCCCGGACGCGACATCTTCACGACCGAGGCCGTGACGCCCGATTTCAATCGCGTCGACGAGGAGGGTCTCTCGATCGTGCAGAACTGGCGGCCGGGCGATGTCGCGATCAAATCGATCACCGCCTATCGCGACATCGGGTCGACCACCTACGTCACTTACGACGCGACCCCGGCGAACACGCTCGGCACCGAGGCCTTCGTCCATCAGAATCGTCTGACCGAAGACCTGAGCGCGACCGGCGCTTGGGGACCGCTCGACGGAACAGTCGGCGCGTTCTATTTGCGCAAGGACACGAAGCAGACGACGCCGACCGGCGGCTCGCCCAGCTTCTCGCGCGAGCTCGATAATGCCTATGCGGGTTATGGCCAGCTCACCTGGAAGGTAATCGACGGTCTCGATATCATCGCCGGCACCCGCTATTCCGTCGAGGACAAGAGCTTCTCGAGCGACTTCTACGCCGGCAACAAGAAGGCGACGCTCTTCGGCAAACCCAAAGCGATTCCACCCGGCGCGCTCGCGCCACAGTCGGACGCCGACACCTGGTACGGCTTCACGCCCAAGGCCGGTATTGATTTTCAGATCACGCCCGACCTGCTCGCCTATTTCAGCTACACGAAGGGCTTCAAGAGCGGCGGCTGGAACAATCGCCTACCCCCCAACTACAATGCCGATGGCCAGCTCGTCGTAGCGCCCGTTCGCTTCCTACCGGAATCGGCCAGCGAATACGAGGTCGGGCTGAAGGCGGTGTTCCTCGATAACAAGATCCATGTGAATCTCGCAGCCTATATTCACGACTACGCGAACCTTCAAATTCCGGTGTTGCTGTACAACGCTTCGACATACTGGCTCACGACCGCGCCGACAGCCGAAATCAGCGGCATCGAGATCGACCCCACCTGGCAAATCACCCCGGAACTGCAGCTCTACGGGCTCTTCACGATTCAGCACGGCAGCTACGGTCCCGGATTTCTCTGCCAGAACACCGCCGGCGGCTACGTCGACTGCAGCGCCAACAAGCTTGTCGGCCTTGCGCCGCTGCGGGCGCTCGTCGGCGCCGTTTATTCGCCCGCCCTGCCGATCCCCGGCAAGCTTCGCTTCAGTCTTTCGCTCAATTACAGCGACAAGTACGAGAACAGCGTCGCGGGAGTCGATCTCGCCGCCACGACCAGCCACACGCTGGTCGACGCATCGATCAACTACGCGCTGCCGGACAATCATTGGTCTTTCAGCCTGGAGGGCCGAAATCTGACGAACATCCACTGGTTCTCGACAGCGGCGCAGGACGGGCCGGCCGTCGCCGTCTACCCGGACGACCCGCTCACCATCGTGGCCCGCGCGCGATACAAATATTGAGCGAGTGCGGAGCCGCTGCTTTACGGGACGCCGGGATTCCCACTAAGGTCGCGGCCGTAAGGCCGAGCGGGGCGGACCGCCGCATTCGAGGAGTCTCGTGGCACAGCTGCTGATCGTAGACGATTTCGACACGAAGCGCCTTTGGATGCGCGCCATTCTCGAAGCGGACGGCCATACCGTCGCGGAAGCCGAGAATGGCCGCGACGCGCTCTCGCTGATCGACAAGGGCGCATTCGACCTGATCGTTACCGATATCAATATGCCGGAGATGGATGGCGTGGCGCTCATCCATGAACTTCGTACGCGAGGAACGTCACAGGCGAAAATCCTGGCGATCTCGGCGGGTACGGCCGACATCTCCTCGGATGTCGGCTTGCAGGCGGGACAGGCCGTCGGAGCCGACGCGATTCTCTACATGCCCTGTCGGCCAACCGAGCTGGCTCAGGCGATCAGGACATTGCTCGCCGGGTAATCCCTCGACTATGCCCGCTTTGCCTTTCGCGACTCCGCTCTGGCCGGCAGGCGCCGATTGAGCTCTGCCAATTCCACCGCCAATGCCCGGGACCGCTCGGGCGGAATCGCATCGACCGCGAGAACGAACTCATCCAGGGGATCTTCCTGCAGCAGGGCCAGGCCCCTGTCGGTCAGATCGAGCCGCATGACACGTCGATCGTCGCTATCCGGCGAGCGCGCCACCAATCCTTTTCGGACCAGCGCGCTGATCGTCTGAGTCGCAGTCCCTTGGGTCGTCCCATTGGCGCGGGCGAAGCCCGTGGTCGTGCGGGCGCTGGGATTGGCGCGCGCCAAGAACCTGAGCGCAGCCCATTGAGCCGGGTTTAGGTTCGCGTGAAACCCGCGGAGGTGCGCGATGCGCCCCAGGCGCTCAATCAGGGCGACCAGCGCCCTCGCCCTCGTCCGATCGTTCAAGGAACGCGATTCCATCCGCCTGTCATAATATGCCGCCGACGCGCGCGCCAGTCGTTGATCCGTAAAAGACTCGCAACCGTTCACGACCTCAAAATATATTTGAGTCGAATATATGTGAGCCGGACGGCCTCTGCGGAAAAGCCGCCGTGTTTTGGCAATCTCGATGACGAGCACCGCGATAGAAGCTAGGTCGATCGCCTCCACGCTCTCGCCTTTGCGAGGAGCGCGACGACCTCCTCATCCGTGGTCTGGTTGAAATCGGCATAGTGCGAGCCGACCGCGTAAAACGGCTCCGGTGTTTCCAGCACGACGGCCTCGTCGCATTCGGACCGGAGCTCATCAACGCTTGCTCCGGGCGCGACCGGAACGGCTAGGACGAGGCGATAGGGCTGGTTCCGCCTGACGCCGCGTAGGGCCGCCTTCATCGTGGCGCCAGTGGCGATACCATCATCGATGACCACCGCTGCCCGCCCCGCGATTTCGACAGGCTCGGCATCAGCGAGGTACAGTCTTCGGCGGCGCTCGATCTCAGCGAGGGCCTTCCTCAGCGCCGTCTCGATATAGCCGGCGGGCGGGCGCGCTGCCGCCATCACCTCCTCGTTGAGAACGAGCTGAGGATTCGTGCCGTCGACGACCGCGCCAAGCGCGAGCTCTTCATGCGCAGGCACGCCTATCTTGCGCACGAGAAGGAGATCGAGCGGGACGGATAACGCCTTCGCCACTTCGAAACCGACTGGCACGCCGCCGCGGGGAAGCGCCAGCACGACCGAATCGGTGCCGCGAAGGTGCCGTAAAGCGCCGGCAAGTCGATGGCCGGCATGATACCGATCCCTGAACATGGCCTTCCTCGCCGGCAAATTACAGCACTTCCGGCTCCACTACCCGGAACAGCTTTGCAATCCGTTGGTTGCGATTCAAGGAAACCCATAGGAGGAGACCATGGGTGCGCGCATTTCTATGGCGCTGCTTGGATTACCGATGACAAACGCGCCCCGCCTCGCGCTCGCCGACACCCGCTCCGCCTCGAGAATGACGATTATGGACGAGCGCTGGTTCAGAGCGGCCGCACCGACGGCGGCACGGTGAATGTCTCTCTGGCTCGACTCGAAAAAGCCGAAGAGCCCTAATCCATATTCCTTGTGGAGTATGCGCAATGCATCCCGATTTCCGAAACGAGACGCGTAATGGCGCTTCCGCGGTCGGCGCCGGGATCGACGTAGACGATTCGATCCACATGCGGATCCAGCCCTATCACATGAATTTCGGGCCGCAGCACCCCTCCGCGCATGGCGTGCTGCGCCTGGTCATGGAACTCGATGGTGAAATCGTCGAGCGCGCCGATCCCCATATCGGCATGCTTCATCGCGGAACGGAGAAGCTCATCGAGTACAAGACATATTTGCAGGCGCTGCCCTATTTCGATCGGCTGGATTACGTCTCCCCGATGTGCGAGGAGCACCCGTTCGCACTCGCCGTCGAGACTCTCCTCAACATCACGCCACCGCCGCGTGCCCAATGGATCCGCGTGTTGTTTTCGGAGGTGACCCGCATCCTCAATCACATGCTGAATGTCACAACCTTCGCGCTCGATCTTGGCGCCACCACGCCGACGCTGTGGGGCTTCGAGGAGCGCGAGCGGTTGATGGAATTCTACGAACGCGTGTCGGGTGCCCGGATGCATGCCAATTATTTCCGACCGGGCGGCGTGCATGAGGACCTTCCGCCGGGTCTGGCGGACGATATGTATGCCTACACGGAGCACGTGCCCAAGGTCGTGGACGACCTGCATGAACTTCTGACCGAGAATCGCATCTTCAAGGAACGTACCGTCGATATAGGGATCGTAAACCGCGAGAATGCTCTCGCCTGGGGGTTTACCGGGCCGATGCTGCGCGCTTCGGGCGTGGCATGGGACCTCCGCAAAGCGCAACCCTACGAGGTTTATGATCAGGTCGACTTCGACATTCCGGTCGGCAAGACCGGTGACTGCTATGCACGATATCTCGTCCGCATGGAGGAAATGCGCCAATCCGCGCGCATCATGCGGCAATGCATCGAGAAGATGCCCGATGGTCCGATCAAGGTCGACGATCGCAAGATCTCACCGCCGCCGCGCGCGCAGATGAAGCGCGACATGGAATCCCTGATCCATTTCTTCAAGCTGTACAGCGAAGGCTATCATGTTCCCGCCGGCGA
>DATGMP010000069.1:0-3433 GCA_035293565.1 Alphaproteobacteria bacterium
CGACGAAGGAGCGCGGCGAAGGCAGCGGGCTCGGCCTCAGCATGGTCTTCGGCTACATGAAGCAATCCGGCGGCCACGTGAACGTCTACAGTGAAATCGGTGTCGGCACGACCTTCCGCCTCTATCTGCCGCGCGCCGGGCTCGATCACGAGCGCGAAGAGCGGGCCGCCGGCCTCGCGACCGCACGCAGCGAGGGCGAAATGGTCCTTGTGGTCGAGGACAATTTGGCGCTGCGCCGTGTCGTCGTCCGGCAGCTCGCGGAGCTCGGATATATCGTTCAAGAGGCCGAGGCCGCCGACAAGGCTCTCGATATTCTCGCGACCGGGCCGGAGATAGACTTGCTTCTCACCGACGTCGTGATGCCGGGCGCCATGGATGGCATCAAACTCGCGCGCTTGGTGCTTGCGCGTTGGCCGCGCATCAAGGTTCTTCTTACCTCCGGCTTTCCCGGCACCAAGATCAACGGCGAAAGCGGAACATCTGGAGATATAAGGCTTCTCAGCAAGCCTTATCGCAAAGAGGATCTCGCTCGTACCCTTCGTGAGATCCTCGACGAGAGGAAAGGAGAGCAGCATGGCAGTGATCCTGGTCATCGATGACGACGAGGCCATGCGGCGGCTGATGGTGCGCACGCTCACCGGCGCGCATACTCTCCTCGAGGCGCAGAACGGGCAGGACGGTTTGACCCTCGTCAGGGAGCGCCACCCCGACGTCGTCATCACCGACATCCTGATGCCGCAAAAGGAAGGCATCGAGACGATACGCGAGATTCGTCAAATCGCGCCGGAGACCAAAATCATCGCCGTGTCCGGCGGCGGCGCCTCGCACAATTTGATGTTCCTCGATATCGCGAAAGCGTTCGGTGCGGATGCCGCCCTGGCCAAGCCGTTTCGTCCGGCTCAGCTCACCAAGGCAGTCGAGCAGGCGCTCGCCAAGGGACCGGGAGAGGCTCAGGAGTAGCAGGCAAAGGAGTGGACACGAGGGGTGCGCCGACACCGCGTCGTGGCGCCGCGATGTCGAAACCATGCCGCATGAGGCTTCCACTGCCACGCTCGCAGCGATTGCGGCCGTGCGCACGCCATCGCGTCGTGGCCGTTTGCTATTGTCTGGTGGGCAGCACCTGTTCGATGCCGTAGCTTGCGTAAATGCGGTTGACGACGCCTTGCGACAGCATGTGATCGAGCGCCGCATTGACGGCCGCCACGAGAGCATCATCAGCCTTGCGCATCCCGACCGCAACCTCCCAACGCAACTCCGGCATGGTCTTGTCGTCGCGCACGAGGGCGACCGGGGCCTCCTTGTGGGTGAAGTTGTAATATCCGATGGTTGCAGGCGTCGCGAGCGCAATGTCCAGCTCGCCTTTTCCGAGGGCATCGAGCATCTCGTCCTCGAAGGTGAACGGAATGGTGGACAGCCCTTTCTGGCCGAGCCTCACCGTCGCGAGAGAACTGACAATCGAGCCCACGCGCTGACCGTTTTTCAGATCGCCGAATCCCTTGATGCCTGCGATTCCGGACCGGACGGCAATCGCCACTCCGCTGACCGTATACGGCCTGGAAAGCCGCAGATGCGCGTCCTCGGCAGTCTCCTGATCGACGATCGAGTCGAATAAGACGTCGCAATCGACGCGAGCGACATGGTTGGGGAAGATTACCCACCCCACTTCCATTGCCACGCCGAGTTCCTTTGCGAGCGCTTCACCGAGTTCGAGTTCGAAGCCTCTCCGCTCACCGCTCTTGCTTGAGAACGGAAGCGCGTTCGGGTTGGCGCAAACCAGCAACTTGCCCCGCGCCTTGATCGAGTCGAGCGGCCGCGCGACCGCAAGGGAGGCGCCCGTAGCGACGCACGCCAGCGCCACAAGCACATCGACGATGAAGGCCCATAGCGAGTTGCGTATCGTCACGGATTGGTCTCCGGCTTAAGGCTGCGGATATAGGTCAGAAGCGCCTCGTAGTCGTCCGCCGACAGGCCGGCGCCGAAGGCCGGCATCTTCCCCGGCGAACCAGTAGCAATGCGCGTGAGGATGAAATTGTCGTCGCGCTGCGTGTTCATCAGCTGCGGCCCCTTTCCCGCCTTGCGCCCGGCATCCTCATGGCACCAGCCGCAGCCGTAGCTGATGAACAGCCTCTTACCACGCGTGATCAGCTCAGTGTTGCCGCCGGGGCTCGTCGGCGAGGCCGCTTCGGCCGCGACTGTCCGCGGCAGCACTGTCGCGTAGCTGCACAACAGCGCAAGCACGAGAGGCGCGACCGCGACCTTGATCCTTCGCTTCGTCATTTCGATGTTGCTCGCCGGCCGTCATCGTTGTCCGCGGATGCGGATAGTCCATTTCGATCCGCTTCGAGGCGACCGCATACGCGCCGCATCGAGCCCGCCTTGAAATCCCGGGCCTCCGCATTGCCATGCACGCATGCCGAAACCGCCCGGCACGCGCCACTTGGCACGGCGCAGGGAAACCGCGGGATTGCCGCGGTTTCCCATTGCCGGTGAACCAGATTCATTCCAGCGTGTAGACGATCAACGCGCCGGTGTTCTGCTCCATATATGTGTAGGGAGGACCAAACCACTCGGGATAGCCCTCGCTGACCATGCTCGGGAACCCTGTGACGACGGCGATATATTGCTTGCCATTGGCCTCGTAGCTGATGATACCGCCATTGTGGAGATTGCCGTCATTGGCCTTCCACAACTCCTTGCCCGTCTTGGCATCGAGCGCATGCAGCCAACCGCGCGTGTCGGGAAGGAAGACGAGCCCGCCTGCCGTCGAAAGCAGGCTGGCGAGCGGCGGCTCGGGATACTTCACCGACCACGCGACCTTGCCGGTCACGGGGTCGAGGGCGTCGAGATGGCCGTGCATCTTGTCGCCTGGTGGGTCCCTGAACTTGAAGGTGGCGCCGATATTGAGTTGCGCGGCCGGCTCGGTGACCGGCTGGGTCTTCACCACTTCAAGATCCATGCACCACTCGTTGACGATCTTGTAGTAGAGCCCGGTCTGCGGACTGTAGGTGCCGGAGTTGAAGCTGACGCCGCCGGCGATCGCCGGGCACAGATCGCTCTGCTTGCCCTCCGCAAAGTCGCGCCGGCCTTGAAGCTCGCCCGTCTTCGGATCGATGCCTTTCACGAAGTTGCTGGCCTTGGGGAGGTTGTAGACGTTCTCGATCTTCCCATCGTTACGGTCATAGACGAAGACGTAGCCGCTCTTGTTCGGATGAACGTAGAGCTTCTTGCCGTCCTTATCGATCTGTACGAACTCGCCCACCGCGCTATCGAAGTCCCAGGCGTCATGCGGCAACTCCTGGTGATAGAATTTGAGCTTGCCGGTATCGGGATCGAGCGCGATCACCGAGGTGGTGTAGAGGTTGTCGCCCGGGCGCGCGCCCTTGGTCTTCCAATCCGCTCCCGACCAGTCATAGAGCGGCGCCGGATTGGCGGT
>DATGMP010000070.1:0-65081 GCA_035293565.1 Alphaproteobacteria bacterium
ACGAGATCCGCACGCCGATGAACGGGATCCTCGGGATGAACGGTTTGCTGCTGGAAACCCCGATGACCGACGAGCAGCGGCGCTATGCCGAGATGGTCCAGGAATCCGGCGAAGCCCTTCTCACCGTCATCAACGATGTCCTGGACATATCGAAGCTGGAGGCCGGCAAGGTCGAGCTCGAAACGATCGATTTCGAGCTCGTCGACACCGTCGAGGGCGCGGTTTCGCTGCTGGCTTCGCGCGCCGGCGACAAGGCGATCGATCTCGACCTCATGGTCGACCCGGCGGTGAACGCGACTTTCCGCGGCGATCCCAACCGGATCCGACAGATACTGCTCAATCTCGTGACCAACGCGATCAAATTCACCGAGAAGGGCGGCGTCACCGTGCAGGTTTCCCAGCAGGAAACAAACGGGACGATGCTGATCCGTTTCCAGGTCCGCGACAGCGGCATCGGAATGCCGGAGGAGGTTTGCGCGCGCCTGTTCGAGAAATTCAGCCAAGCCGACAGCTCGATCACGCGCCGCTATGGGGGAACGGGACTGGGCCTCGCCATTTGCAAGCAGCTGGTCGAGCTCATGAAGGGTCGGATCGGCGTAGAGAGCGAGCCGGGCGCCGGCTCCAAATTCTGGTTCGAGCTACCGCTGGAGCGAGTGGCCAAAGCCGCCAAACCCATCGACCTCGTACGTTTCGAGGGCCTGCGCGCGCTCGCGGTGGACGACATCGAGGCCAATCTGGAAATCATCTCCCGGCAGCTGCGGACATTCGGCCTGGATGTGTCCTGCTGCAACGATCCGTTCGATGCGCTGGCGATGGTCGAGCGGGGCTGGCACCAGGGCAAGCCCTTCGACATCGTGTTTCTCGACCAGATGATGGCGGGTCTGGCCGGCCGCGCCGTCGCCCAGAGGATTCGCGGAACACCGGAGATCGCCCATACCAAGCTGGTGCTCGTTTCCTCGGCGGGATCGCACGGCCGGACGCCCGACACGGCGCAGATGCTGGACGCGATCCTCGACAAGCCCATCCGGCAGCGAGACCTGTCGCGCTGCCTGGCTAAGCTCCTCGACGGAGCGCCGAGCGCCGATCCGAGCGCTCCGGTCGCCGCCACACCGTCGAACGCAACCAACCGCACCTCATTGCGGATCCTTGTCGCCGAGGACAATGCGATCAATCAGAGATACATGACGGCGCTGCTCAAGCGCTTCGGCCATGAGATCGACATCGCCGAGAATGGGCACGAGGCGATCGCGGCGATGCGCCAAAGTGGCTACGACGTGATCCTGATGGACGTCCAGATGCCCGATCTCGACGGCGTCCAGGCCACGAGACAGATCCGCGCCATGTCGGCGCCGGCTCGCGACGTGCACATCATCGCGCTCACCGCGCACGCGATGAGCGGCGCGCGGGAGCAATATATCGAGGCTGGGATGGACGATTACGTCTCCAAGCCGATCGAGCCGGCGATCCTGGAGGCCAAGCTGGAAGCTTTGGTCAACAAGAAGGCGCCACGCGCCTCCTCCTACGCGCCCGGCGCGGCTTCCCGCCAGGAGGCGCAGCTATCCGACGACCGGGTGACCGTCTAGCGGTTCAGCTCTTTGCGAGCCCCTTCAATATCTCTTCGCGGGCCTGATCGCCGCACATCTGCAGGGCACGACGGATCTTGATGTCGGACGTCGCGAGCCCATGGTCGTGGAGGTCCTGCAGCACCCGCTCGATCATTTCCTCGGGCTTGCGCCCGAAGGCGAACTCCCTGAGGGTCTCGGCATATTCCGGCGGCGCCCCTTCGCCGAGCTGGTCGGCGACCCAGTTGGCGAACAGCCTGTCGCGATTGGCGGCGACCTTGAATTTGATCTCCTGGTCGTAAGCGAATTTCGCTTCGAATTGGCGCTCGCGATCCTCGAAAGACCCTTCCATCAACTCCTCCCAATAGTGCCGCTCTGACCGATCGACACCACCCGAACATCGATGCCGCGGGTGCGATCGCCGGGACGGCGAGCCGACCTGTGCCACATCGACATCGATCGGATCAATCCCGCGCCCATCATATGCGGTTGCCGGGATCGCGCACAGAGGCGGGCGGATCGTCGCGGCGGACCGTCGCCCGGCCGCGATCAGAGGGGTGCGCGGCCCTTAACCCTGGGATAAGCTGCATTAATGAGGAAGCCGGCGCCTTGCGCTGGATCAAGGCCCGAGGCGGGACGGTGGCTTCAGGGTCGTAGACGAATCGACGCGAGGGGCTCCATGACAATGCGGCTTTTGACGGTCCCGGTCTCCGGTCATCCGGCCGACGAGGCGACGCTGGAGACGGCTTTCATGCTGGGAGAGCCTTTCAGCTCCCATATCAATGCGGTTTGCATCCGCCCCGATCCGGCCGACATCGTCCGCTACGTTGCGGAATGGTCCTATCCGATCCTCGTGGAGGACGCCGTCGCCACGGCCGAGCAGCATGCGGCCGAGCTTTCGCGGGATGCCGCGGCCATGTTCGGCGCATGGCGGGAGAAACGGCAAATTCCCTTGGTCGACGCGCCTTCTCGGACGAGCGGGGTTACGACCTCCTGGCATGAGGAGATCGGCACGCCGGGCGCGACCCTCGGCGACATCGCCCGTTTCACCGATCTCGTCATAATGCGCGGGCTGGGCGAAGAAGGCCCGGTCGAAGGCGACGCGATGCTGGAGGCGGTCCTCTTCGATGCCGGCCGTCCCGTCATGCTCGTTCCCCGTGAGACGCCGGCGCCGCTGTTCGACGCCGCGCTGATCGGCTGGGGCGGCGGCCGGGAGGAGTCCCATGCGATCCTCGCCGCCCTCCCGATCCTGTCGCGCATGCGACGCGTCGAGATCTGCACGGTCGGCGACCGCAACGGCACCGGCCTCGACGCGCTGGTCTCCTATCTGGCCTGGAACGGAATCGCGGCAACCGCGGCCACGCTCAAGCCGGGCCCGAAAGGGGTCAGCGACGCTCTGCTCGACGAGGCGGAGCGCATTGGCGCCACTCTGCTGGTCGTGGGCGGCTATCACCATAGCCGGACCCGCGAAGCCGTCTTCGGCGGCACCACCCGGCGCATCGTCGCCAACGTAAAGATACCGGTGTTGCTGGCGCACTAGCTACGCTTCGGGCGGAAGCCAGCCTTCCCGATCAATCAGGGCGCCGATGGCCTCGATGACTTCCGCGGCCGAGGCTCCCCGCGCTCGGAGGCTGTCGCGCAGCCCGGCAATACGCTCGGTGCGCTCGGCCCAGGTCGCGGGAAAGAGAGTTTCGAGATACGTGCGCAAACGCCTGGCCAGTGTCGGGCTACGGCCGCCCGTCGAGACCGAGACCGCAAGGTCGCCGCGGCGGACGATCGCCGGCAGGTGGAAATCGCAGAGCGGCGGCAAATCCTCGACGTTCACAAGGACCCGATGATCCCGGGCGACGGCCGCCAGGCGTGCCGCCTCGGCCGTGGGTAGACCGGCGACGAACAGCACGCGCAACGCCGCGACCTCCGCCTCGTCCGGCAAGCGCGCGATCAGCCGGGTTCCCGCCAGTCCGGCGGTCTCGGCGTCGGGGTGGGGCGCATAGACGGCAAGGCCGGGAACGCGTTCGTCATCCAGAAACCGGAGACGCTTGACCAGCGGAGCGCCCGCGCCGACGAGGCCAGCCGACAAGAGGGCAAGGTCTAGGCTCAGCGGTGTTGTCATCCCGGTCCCTATGCGAAGTCGCGCCTGTCTCGTGATTATAATGATCATGGCACCCATGATCATTCAGCAACCCGCGCCGGGACATTGAGCGGATTTGGGGCGACGAACGGTCGCGGACCGCAGTAAAATCCCGCAAAATCAAGGCCCGCCGAGCCGAACCGCCCAGTGTCGGCGCGCGGTAGCCCTTCCGCAAGGAAAACTCAGGCTTCCACCTGTATTTCACAGAGCGGTTGAACAGTTGCCTTGCAATCATATCCTATGTCAATGTGCAATGCATCAAAAGCACGATCACTGAGTGTTGTTTTAGGCCAAACATGAGTTTCACTCTACCAAACATCGCGCCGGGATCGGTGTGGTTGGTCGGGGCAGGACCGGGCGATCCGGGGCTGCTGACGCTCCTGGCGGCGCAAGCGCTGTCGGAGGCCGACATCGTGCTTTACGACGCGCTGGTCAACACCGACGTCCTCGCCGCCATGGGCGCACATGGGCGCGCGATCTTCGTGGGGCGCCGCAAAGGGCGTGTTGCCGCGACGGTGGGGCAAACCGTGGAGCTGATGCTGCGGCATGCCCGCGCCGGCCATCGCGTCGTCCGCCTTAAGGGCGGCGATCCCTTCATCTTCGGCCGTGGCGGCGAGGAAATCGCGGCCCTGGTCGAGGCAGGCATTCCGTTCCGCGTCGTGCCGGGCATCACGGCAGGTGTCGGCGGCCTTGCCTATGCGGGGATCATCGCCACGCGGCGCGGCGTCAACGAGGCCATTACGTTCGTGACCGGCCATGGCGCGGAAGGCGGGCTGCCGCGCGAGGTCGATTGGTCCCACCTGGCCGCGGGCGATCAGGCGCTGGTCGTCTATATGGGCCTGGGGCTCCTCGATGAAATCGCCGAGATTTTGCTCTCCCACGGCCGCGATCACCGTACGCCGGTCGCGATCGTCTCGAGCGCGAGTACCTCGGCGCAGCAAACGCTCCTCACCAGCCTCGGCGAATGCGTTCTTGCCGCGCGGCGGGAGCGGATGGAAGCGCCTGCGCTGGTCGTAATCGGGCGCATCGCCGACCCGGCGAACATCCACCAATGGTTTGATCCGGCCACCGTCGGCGCTGCCCGCGTCGGCGAGGCGTCGATCGAAGCGGCGCGAGGCTGATATGGATATCGCGTCGGAAATCCTCGTCGACAATGCGGAGATCCGGGCCGCCGATCTGATGGCCCGCTACGGTCATCTGGACGGGCTGGAGCTGCTGCGCGCGCTGCTGATCGATGAGCTGCCGGGCCAGATCGCGCTGGTATCCTCCTTCGGCGCGGAATCGGGCCTGCTCCTGGCCATGGCCGCGGAAATCGATCCGGCCGTGCCGGTCGTGTTTCTCGATACCGGAAAGCTCTTCCCCGAGACGCTTCGCTACCGCGACAAGCTGATCGAGCATCTGGGCCTGACGAACGTGCAGACCTTCCGGCCCGACGCGGATGTCGAGGCTGAGCGCGACCCCGACGGCGCGCTATGGCGCGACGATCCCGATTCCTGCTGCGCGCTGCGCAAGGTCGAGCCGCTCGATCGAGCGCTCGCCGGCTTTGCCGGCTGGATCACCGGCCGCAAGCGTTTCCAGAGCAAGGTGCGCTCGGATCTGCCGGTCATCGAAGCGGGCGAGGGCGAGGGCAAGATCAAGATCAACCCGCTGGCCAACTGGACGGCGCGGCGGATCGCGGACGAGTTCAAGCGCCGCAATCTGCCCTCGCATCCCATGGTGGCGGACGGCTTCCTGTCGATCGGCTGTATGCCCTGCACGGAACGGGCGATGCCCGCGGGCGATGCCCGTTCGGGCCGCTGGGCGGGGCTCGCCAAGACAGAGTGCGGCATCCATTTGCCGCGCCGGGCGGCCAAGCGCCCGTCACGCGCCGCCAAGCATCTGAGGGACCTGGAGAGCCAGAGCATCTACATCCTGCGCGAGGCCTTTGCGCGCGTGGACCGGCTGGCCATGCTGTGGTCGGTCGGCAAGGACAGCAACGTCCTGATCTGGCTTGCCCGCAAGGCCTTCTACGGCCGCGTGCCGTTCCCGGTGGTCCAGCTCGACACGGGCATGGAGCTGCCGGAAGTCTATGCCTTCCGCGATCGGTACAAGACCGAATGGGGGCTCGATCTTCGCGTTGAGGCTTGCCCGCCGATCGAGGCGGTGGATCCGAGCCTGCCGCCGGCCGCTCGCGAGGCGGCGCGGAAGAGCGCCGCGCTGATGAATCTGGTCCGCCGTGAAAGGCTGAATGGGGCGATCGTCGGCATCCGCCGCGATGAGCAATCGACCCGGGCCAAGGAACGGGTCTTCAGCCCGCGCTCCGATCGCGGCGATTGGGACATCCATCACCAGCCGGCCGAGTTTTGGGACCATTACAAGGTTCGGCCGGTCCAGGGCGGCCATGTGCGGATCCACCCGCTGCTCGATTGGACCGAGCTCGATATCTGGCGCTACACCAAATCGGAAGGCATTCCGGTCGTCCCCGCCTATCTGGCGCGCGACGGGCAGCGCTACCGGTCCCTGGGCGAGCAGAACATCACCCTCCCGATGACGAGCAACGCGGCGTCCATCGACGAGATCATCGCCGAGCTGGAAACGACGCGCGCTCCCGAGCGAGCCGGCCGTACGATGGATCACGAGTCCGAAGACGCGTTCGAACGGCTGCGCAGCGCCGGCTATATGTAATGAGCGCCGAAGACCTCCCCGAGCCGCTCCGCATCGTGGTCGTAGGCCAAGCGGACCACGGTAAATCCACGCTGATCGGACGGTTGCTGAACGATGCCGGCGCCCTGCCGGACGAAAGCGCGGCCAAGCTCGCCGAGCTCAGCCGGAAGCGCGGCTTCGAATCCGGCTGGTCCTTCGTCACCGACGCGCTTCAGGCCGAGCGCGATCGCGGCATCACGATCGATATGGGCGGCGCGGTGTTTCGCACCGAGCGGCGAAGCTTCGTCATCATCGATGCTCCGGGGCATCAGGAATTCCTGCGCAACATGGTCACGGGCGCCGCGTCGGCCGATCTCGCGGTCGCCGTCGTCGATGCCTCGCAAGGGGCGCTCGATCCGTTCCGCCGTCACCTTCACCTCCTCGCCCTTCTGGGCGTTCGGCGGCTTATCGTGACCGTCAATAAGATGGATAAGGCCGGCTACGATTCAGACCAATTCGGCGCGATCGCGCAGCAGATCAGGGACTATCTCCGTCAGATCGATCTGGCCGCGACCGCGATCATCCCGATCGCCGCCCGCAATGGTGAGATGGTGGCGGAGCGATCTCCGAATCTCACCTGGTACCATGGGCCGACGCTTCTCGAAGCGCTCGATCGGTTCGAGACGGAAGCGATCGCGCCCGACCTTCTGCCCCTCCGCTTCTCGGTCCAGGACGTCTATAAATTCGACGAGCGCCGCATTTTGGCGGGCCGTGTCGAGAGCGGCGTCCTTCGAGTCGGCGACACGCTCGCCTTCGCGCCCGGCGGAGCGACGGCGAAGGTGGCCTCCATCGAGGATTGGAACCAGCCGCTGCGCCGCGTGGCTGCCGCGGCCGGCGACGCGGTCGGCATCACGCTCGACGAGCGGATCTTCGTCGAACGCGGCAACATCGCAGCGCCCGCCAACGAGCCGATCAGGCTGGCCGGCAGGCTCAAGGTCCGGATGTTCTGGCTAGGCGCCGAGACGCTCGAGATCGCCCGGCCGCTGACCGCCCGCTTCGCCTCCGGCGAATATCCGGTCGTCTTGCGCGCCATCGAAGGCGTGATCGATCTCGGAACGCTCGAGCGGCACAGCGCCGACCGGATCGGAACGAACGAGATCGGCGAAGTGATCCTGGAAGCACCCGACCCGATTCCGGTCGATCGTCATGCCGCCCTGCCGCGCACCGGTCGCGCGGTGCTGACCGATGGCGGCGAGGCGCTCGGCGGAGCAGTGGTGCTCGATTTCGCCGAAGTCGCGCCGCCGCACAAGCTGGTGCCGGCGGAGCACGGCGTTTCACGCGACGAGCGCGAGCGCCGCAATCGCCATCGCGGCGGCGTGCTCTGGCTCACGGGCTTGCCGGGATCGGGCAAGTCGACGCTTGCGCTTGCGCTCGAGCGCGCGCTGTTCGAGGGCGGAATGAACGCCTTCGTGCTCGACGGCGATTCGATGCGTCGCGGCCTTTCGCAGGATCTGGGCTTCGATCCGCTCGATCGCGCCGAAAATGTTCGCAGAGTCGCCGAGGCCGCGCGGCTTCTCGCCGAATCCGGTCACATCGCCATAGCCGCGCTGATCTCGCCCATGGCGACCGACCGCGCACGGGCAAGAGCGATCGTCGGCGCGGGTTTCGCGGAAATTTACGTGAAGGCGGATATCGCGCTGTGCGAAGCGCGCGACCCGAAAGGCTTCTATGCCCGCGCGCGGCACGGCGAAATCAAGGGTTACACCGGCGTCGACGCACCTTACGAAGAGCCCGACGCTCCGGACCTCGTCATCGACACCGGCCAGCTCGATATCACCGAGGCTGTCGATCGGCTGATCGGATTCGTCGAGACCCGCTTCCATGATCCGCGCATCGACGCCAAGGCGGCCGAACCGGATTGGAGCGTGTGACGGTCAGCATGCCGAAATCTTTGCGACAGGTTGCCGAATGGCGATGACTGCCGTCGCCGAGCCGCGCTCGGTCCGTCGTTGGAACGTGCTGCCCGGGTTCGGGCTGTCGCTCGGATTCACGATCTTCTATCTGGGGCTGATCGTTTTGATTCCCCTCGCCGCCTTGTTCCTGAAGGCGGCGGAGCTTGATCCCGCTTCGATCTGGAAGATCCTGATCAGCCCGCGCACGCTCGCCGCGTTCCGCATGACCTTCGGCGCCTCCGCGATCGCCGCGCTGATCAACTCGGCCTTCGGCCTGCTGATCGCCTGGCTTCTGGTGCGGTACCGCTTTTGGGGTCGGGGGATCGTCGATGCCATGGTCGATCTTCCCTTCGCTCTGCCGACAGCGGTGGCGGGCGTGGCTCTCACCGCGCTCACCGCGCGCAACGGATGGATCGGGTCGCTCTTCGCGCCCTTCGGAATCGATATCGCCTTCGCGCCGCCGGGAATCGCGATTGCGCTCATCTTCGTCGGCTTGCCCTTCGTGGTGCGGACGGTCCAGCCGGTGCTGCAGGATTTGGAGCCCGAGCTCGAGGAGGCCGCCGCGACGTTGGGCGCCGATCGTTGGCAGACTTTCCGCAAGGTCACTTTGCCTTCGCTGTCGCCAGCCTTGCTGACAGGCTTCGCGCTCGCCTTCGCCAGGGCCATCGGCGAGTACGGGTCGGTCATCTTCATCGCCGGCAACCGGCCGGGAGAGACGGAGATCGTGCCGTTGCTGATCGTGATCAAGCTCGAGGAATATGATTATCGTGGTGCGGCGGTGATTGCGGTCGCATCGCTACTCGCTGCGTTCCTTCTGCTGATCATCATCAATCTGCTGCAGCGGCGGCTGGGAGCGCACCGTGGCTGAGCCGCGCCCCGATCGTCCGGCTCTCATCGATCCACGCTGGGCGCGGTGGGCGATCTTTCTATTCGGGATGGCTTTCCTGGTGCTGTTCGTCGCGCTGCCGGTGCTGACCATCGTCGTCGAAGCGCTGCGCAAGGGCTGGGACAGCTATTTCGGCGCCCTCGCCGAGCCCGACACGGTTGCAGCCATTCGTATGACGCTCACCGTCGCCGCCATCTCGGTGCCGCTCAACACCATATTCGGCGTAGCGGCCGCATGGTGCCTCGCCAAGTTCGACTTCCGCGGCAAGACGATCCTGATGACGTTGATCGACGTGCCGTTTTCGGTTTCGCCCGTGATCTCGGGCATGGTTTTCGTTCTGCTGTTCGGGCTGCAGGGTTGGTTCGGCCCCTGGCTGCGCGCGCACGACATGAAGATTATCTTCGCCGTGCCAGGTCTGGTGCTGGCCACGATGTTCGTGACGCTCCCCTTCGTGGCCCGCGAGCTCATCCCGCTGATGCAGGAACAGGGCGCGGAGGAAGAGGAGGCCGCGCGCATGCTGGGCGCGAGCGGCTGGCGGACCTTCTGGAGCATCACGCTGCCCAACATCAAATGGGGCCTGCTTTACGGCGTGCTGCTCTGCAACGCGCGGGCAATGGGAGAATACGGCGCCGTATCAGTCGTTTCCGGACATATCCGGGGCCTCACCAATACGCTGCCCCTGCAAGTGGATATCCTCTATAATGAATACAACATGGTGGCCGCTTTCGCGGTGGCGTCGCTTTTGGCCGGGCTGGCGATCGTGACGCTGGTTGCGAAATCGATGCTGGAATGGCGCTATGCCGACCAGCTCGCCCTGACGCGGCGCTAGGGAGGCTTCGCCCGTGACGATCGAGGTGAGCAACGTCTCCAAATCCTTCGGCGCCTATCATGCGCTGAACGGCGTCAGTCTGAATGTCGGCGACGGCGAGCTGACGGCGCTGCTGGGCCCGTCGGGATCCGGCAAGACGACGCTGCTGCGCATCATCGCCGGCCTCGAGCGGCCGGACGGCGGCGAGGTACTGATCCGCGGCGAGAATTTGACCAAGCAACCGCTCCGCGACCGGCGCGTCGGCTTCGTTTTCCAGCACTATTCGTTGTTCCGGCACATGACCGTGTTCGAGAACGTGGCGTTCGGGCTGCGCGTCCGGCCGCGCAAGGAGCGGCCATCGGAGCGCGAGATCGCCCGCCGGGTCGATGACCTGCTAAGCCTCGTGCAACTCGACCGGCTGGCCGATCGCTATCCGGCCCAGCTTTCCGGCGGCCAACGTCAGCGCGTGGCGCTCGCCAGGGCGCTCGCGATCGAACCCAAGGTGCTGCTGCTCGACGAGCCCTTCGGCGCGCTCGACGCGCGTGTGCGCAAGGAGCTCAGACGCTGGATGCGCAAGCTCCATCATGAAATCAACGTCACGAGCGTTTTCGTGACTCACGACCAGGAGGAGGCGCTGGAGCTGGCCGACCGCATCGCGATCATGAATTCCGGCCGCATCGAGCAGGTCGCATCCCCGGCCGAAGCCTATGATCGGCCGGCCACGCCTTTCGTGTCGGAATTCCTCGGCTTCGCCAACCGGCTGCCCTGCCGCGTGGAGCGCGGTTTTGCGCGCTTCGGTGACATGCTCGTTCCGGCGGAGCTCGAAGGCTATGCAGGCGATGCGATCGCGTATGTGCGGCCGCACGAGATCGGACTCGCAAGGCTGAACGGCCGCGCCGATATCGGCCGCGCGACGATCGATTCCATCGTTGCGCTCGGACCCGACGCCCGCGTCGATCTCGCCTATGACGGCCAACGCATCGAGGTGCTGATCGATCGCGAGCGCTTGGCCGAGCTCGGGCTCAATGTCGGCGAGCCCTGCGCCATCAGCATTCTCCGCGCGCACGTGTTCAAGGCCGCGTGAACGCCCAACTCCTCCCGCCGACCTTCGCCGACATCGAGCGCGCCGCCGAGTGCCTCGCAGGCGTCGCCCACCGCACGCCCGTCATCCGGTCCGACGCGCTCGATGAGCGCACGGGCGGACGCATCCTGCTCAAGGCGGAGAATCTGCAGCGGACGGGATCGTTCAAGATACGCGGCGCCTATAAGCGCCTCTCGGAGCTAAAGGACGCGGGCAGGACGCACGTCGTCGCCTTCTCGTCCGGCAACCACGCGCAAGGCGTGGCTCTGGCGGCGCGCCTTCTTGGGATGCGAGCCGTCATCGTGATGCCCAGCGACGCGCCGCGTCTCAAGATCGACAATACGCGGAGCCTTGGGGCCGAGATCGTTCTCTACGATCGCCGGACGGAAAGTCGCGAGGCGATTGCGGCCAGAATCGCCGCAGAGCAACAGGCGGTGGTCGTTCCGTCGTTCGACGATCCGGGCATCATCGCAGGTCAGGGAACCGTCGGCTTGGAACTGGCCGATCAGTCCCGCGCGATCGGCGCGGATCTCGACGCCGTTATCGTCCCGACGAGCGGCGGCGGTCTGGCCGCCGGAATCGCGCTGGCACTCGAAACGACAAGCCCGCGGACGAAAGTGCATACGGCCGAGCCCGCCGGCTTCGACGATCACGCGCGGTCGCTGGCGGCGGGCGAGATTCTCTCCAACGCCTCGGGCAGTGAGTCCATCTGCGACGCGTTGCTGGCGCCGAGCCCTGGCCGCATCACATTCGCGATCAACCGGCGACTGCTGGGCGAAGGGTTGGTCGCCGGGGACGACGAAGTGCGGACAGCGATGGCGTTCGCCTTCCGCGAATTGAAGCTGGTCGTCGAGCCCGGCGGCGCCGTGGCGCTGGCGGCGCTGCTCGGCGGCCGGATGGATGCGAAGGGCCGGACGATCGCAGTTGTCTTATCGGGCGGGAACGTGGACCGCGAGGCCTTCGCCGACTGCTTGAGCCGCGTCAGCTAGAGCGCGATGGATTGGACTGGAAGGGTCCCCGCAGCCGTCACCGCGAGCGGAGGGAAGCACGCAACGGGATCATGGATTGCTTCGTCGCGATGCCCTACCCCGCCAGCGTCCGGCGCAGCAGTTCTACGTCATCGGCGAAGCTGCGATCGGTCGCGATCAGCTCCTCCACCTTCTTAACGGCGTGCATGACGGTCGTGTGGTCCCTGCCGCCAAATTTGCGGCCGATCTCGGGCAAGCTGCGCTGCGTCAACTGCTTGGCCAGGAACATCGCGATCTGGCGCGGGCGAGCGACCGCGCGCGCGCGACGCTCGGAGTACATGTCGGCGACGCGCATATTGAAATGCTCCGCCACCTTGCGTTGGATCTCATCGATCGTGACCCGCCGGTCGGCCGCGCGCAGCAGATCGCGCAGCAGCTCCTGCGAAGTTTCGATCGTGACGGGTCGGCCGACCAGCTCGGCATGTGCGATGATGCGGTTCAAGGCGCCCTCGAGCTCGCGCACATTCGACGTGATCTTATGGGCCAGAAACTCCATCACCTTGAGCGGGACCTTCACGGTGCGCAGCGTGTCGCACTTCGCCTGCAGGATGCCGAGCCTCAGCTCGTAGGTCGTGGGATGGATGTCGGCGACGAGGCCCCAGCCCAAGCGCGAGCGCAGCCTCTCCTCCATGCCTTCGAGATCGGAGGGACTCTTGTCGGCGGAAATCACCACCAAGCGGTTCTGGTCGACCAGCGCATTGAAGGTGTGAAAGAATTCCTCCTGGGTCGTGTCCTTGTTGCCGCAGATGAACTGGATGTCGTCGATCATCAGCACGTCGACGGAGCGGAACTGCTCCTTGAAGGCCATCGTGTCCTTGTACCGCAACGCCCGGATGAACTGGTACATGAACTGCTCAGCCGACAGGTAAAGCACCTTCCGCTTGGCCTTGCGCTTGCGGATCTGCCAGGCGATCGCATGCATCAGATGCGTCTTGCCGAGACCAACCCCGCCATAGAGGAAGAGCGGGTTGAAAGGCACGCTTTCGCTTTCCGCGATCCGCCGCGCCGCGGCATGGGCGAACTCGTTGGGCTTCCCGACGACGAAATTCTCGAAGGTGAAACGGGGATCGAGGGCCGAGAGCTCGGTCTCGGCTGGCAAAGGCGCGGGCTCCGCGGCAGACGCCTCGGCAGCGGCCCTGCGCGCCGGCGGCGGAGGCGGAGCGGCCTCAGCAGGGGCCTGCGGCTCGAGCTGCCGTCCGTTGCCCGCCCGAGCAAGCACTTCCACGCCGGGCGCGATGACCAGATCGACATCGGAGATGTCCGGGTTCTCGCCCGTCCAGAGGGCGGTGATCCGGTCGAGATAATGCTTGGCAATCCAGTCGCGGATGAACCTGGCCGGCGCCGCCAGCGATACCTGTCCGCCTTCGCATCCTGCAATCGTCAAGGGCTGGAGCCAGCTGCGAAAGGCGGCCTCGCCGACTTCGGCGCGGAGCGTGGTCAGAACGCGGCGCCATTCCTGCTCGATCCCCCCCGACATCGCGACCGCACCCTTCCCAGTTTCTTGTTGCCAGTAGATATGCTGCGACATCCCGCCAAACTCCGTTGTCACTGCATCTGCATGGGCCGTTTCAATTGGTGAAGCGCTACCCGAGCAGGCGGCTCTCGGAGAGGTAATCACATGGAGCCGAGGGGGTCGCGAGCTGCGGTGGGAGGCACTCTATCCACCTCTCAAAAAGACGGCAAGAAGATTGAAGGGAGAGCGCGAGAAAATCTTTGCCGCTTAAAATATTGACCAAATAAAAAAGGCGCCAACTGGGCGCCTTAGTGCGGCCCTGTCTTGCCGCAGGCAAAAATCATCCTGGTGGCGGCGCGCGAAGACACGCGCGCCAGCCTTGATGTCAAGCCATCGACTTTATGCGTGCCGAGAGCCGGGACAGCTTGCGGGCAACCGTGTTGGCGTGGAGCACGCCGCGGGTGGCGCCCCGCTGCATCTCCGGCTGAGCCAGCTTGAACTCCGACTGGGCGGATTCCTTGTTGCCGGATTCGATCGCGGTCTCGACCCGCTTCAGGAAGGTGCGGATGCGGCTGATACGGCTGTGATTGACTTCAGCGCGCCGCGCGTTTGTGCGGATACGCTTTTTTGCGGATTGATGGTGCGCCATTACCTTGTCTCGATTTTCCTTCGCGTCCGTATGCTGCCGGGTCGCGGAAGGGCGGGACAATAGCCGCCCCAGGGTGCCGCAGTCAAGCATCCGCTTGGGCTGGGTTTAACGGTTCCTGAAAGCGGGCGGGCGCTTCTCGATGAAGGCCGTCATGCCCTCCTTGCGGTCCTCGAGCGCAAACGTGGCCTGAAAGGCGCGACGCTCGAACAGAACACCCTCGGCGAGCGTGGTCTCATAGGCCCGATTGACCGATTCCTTGGCCATCATCACCGCCGGCCGCGAGAGCGCCGCGATCTTGGCGGCCGTCTTGATCGCTTCGCCGACGAGGTCGGCCGCCGGGACGATCCGGCTGACGAGCCCGGTCCTCTCGGCCTCGGCGACATCCATCATGCGGCCGGTCAAACACATCTCCATCGCCTTCGATTTGCCGACGACGCGTGTGAGGCGCTGAGTGCCGCCAGAGCCCGGGATGGTGCCGATGGTGATCTCTGGCTGGCCGAACTTGGCGTTGTCGGCAGCCAGGATGAAGTCGCACATCATCGCCAGCTCGCAGCCGCCGCCGAGCGCGAAGCCGGCGACAGCGGCGACGACCGGCTTCTTACAAAACGTCACCTTCTGCCAGCGCTTCGTGATGAAGTCGTCGAGATAGACATCGATATAGGAGAGTCCTGCCATCTCCTTGATATCGGCGCCGGCCGCAAATGCTTTCTCACTGCCGGTGAGCACGATCGCGCCGATCGCGTCATCCTCCTCGAACACCTCGAGCGCCTGGCCGAGCTCGGTCATCAGCGCGTCGCAGAGCGCGTTCAACGCCTTCGGCCGGTTCAAACGAATGAGGCCGACGGCCCCGTGGGTTTCGACGAGGATGTTCTCATAGCTCATGTCGGACGGCTCCGTTGGAGTGCGGCCTGTGGGTCGTACATCAGCGCTGGCGGCGCGGGCAATAGAAGGTCGACCGTCCCGCCTGGACCATCCGACGCACGCCGCCGGTCTTGGCGATGTCGCAATCGCAACCGGCGCAGCCTTTGCCCTCGCGATCGTAGACGGCGAAATGGTGCTGGAAATATCCGAGCTCTCCGTCATGGTGGACGAAGTCCTTGAGCGTCGAGCCGCCGGCCGCGATCGCGTCCTTGAGCACGTCGCGAATCGCCTGCACGAGACGCTCGGCGCGAGGCCCCTGCACATTGGTCGCCATACGCAGCGGACTGATGCCGGAGCGAAAGAGCGCTTCGCATGCATAGATATTGCCGACACCGGCGACGACGCGCTGATCGAGCAAGGCCGATTTGATCGGCGTGCGTTTGCCGGCGAGCGCGCGTGCCAGAGTCGGACCGTCGAATTCGTTGCCGAGCGGCTCTGGCCCGAGCTCGCGGAACATCGGATGGGTCCGCAGCTCGTCTTCGGCGACCAGCGCCACCAAGCCGAAACGGCGGGCGTCGTTGAGCACGTAGTCGGTGCCATCCGCCGTCGAGAGCACCAGATGGTCGTGACGCTGCAACGGCAGCGCCGCGCGGTGTCGAATCATGAAGCGGCCCGACATGCCGAGATGGATCACCAGAATGTTGCCGTCGTCCAGAGCGACCAGGAGGTACTTCGCCCGACGGCCGATATGCGCCACGCGCCGCCCTGTGAGGCGTTCCACGAGCTTGGGCGGAAAGGGAACGCGGAGATCGGCGCGGGTCTGACGGACGGCGGCGATCCGCTGTCCGGTGAGCGTGGCGGACAGGCCGCGCGCGATCGTCTCGACTTCGGGAAGCTCGGGCATCGGTCTTCATAGGCCGATGCCCGAGCGACGGGCAAGAAAGGTCGAGACGACCGGCTCGGAGATGTCTATCGTCCGCTCGGAAATCGAATCATCCGAAGAGGGATACGTTCAAATGACCCAACCCGTTGTTGCGCAGAAAGCGCCCTATCCGATCGCCGTCGAGGCCGGCAAGACCTACTGGTGGTGCGCCTGCGGGCAGAGCAAGACGCAGCCCTTCTGTGACGGCTCGCACAAAGGCAGCGGCTTCGCGCCGGCCCAATTCAAGGCCGAGGATTCCAAGACGCTCTATTTCTGCGGCTGCAAATCGTCGGCCAAGGCTCCGTTCTGCGACGGCACCCACGCGAAGCTTTAGGTCACCACGAGCCGGGCCGCATGTGGGCCGCTCCGGCTCACACGGTCGGCTTAGGTCATCGGCTAGAGCTCGACCCACATCCTCGTCAAATTGGCGTGGGCCTTGGTGATAAGGTCGAACGCCTCGTTTTTGCCCTCGCGGGCGAAGATGTCGCGACGGGCGAGGTCGAGATCGTAAAGGATCGCGCGCCGCGCCGGATCGCGTACATCGCTCTGCACCCAGCCGACGCAGGCCAACCGGACTCCGCTCGTTACCGGCGTGACTCGATGGAGTGAATCGGACGGGTAGGCGACGAGCATTCCCGGTTCCAGCTTATAGGCCCGCTCTCCGCCGCCGCCGCCGATCACAAGCTCCCCGCCTTCGTATGTCGCGGGGTCGGAGAGGAAAAGCGTAAAGGACACATCGGTGCGGATCTGATCCAGCGGGCGATCGCCCGGCCCCATGACAGGGTCGTCGACATGCGCGCCATAGCTCATCCCGGCATCGTGCCGATTGAACAGAAACGGCCGGAGCTTGCGAGGGCGGACGGCCATCTGGAATACCGGATCGCGCAGCACAGCCGGGCGGACGATATCGACGAGCCGGTCATAGCCCGCCATACCGGGGGTGAGCTGCAAATTGTGCTTGACCAGCTTGGCGTTCCAGCCGGCCGTGGCGGCGCCATCGGCGAATACCGCCGTGTCGAGCACCTCACGTAGCGCCGCGACCTGTTCCGGCTTCAGAATTTTGATCATGCAGACGATCATCGTAGTCCTCTGATGTCCTTCGATCCGGCTTGCGTCAGAATATCAGCAGAACCGAAGCGCCGCGCAAATCCGAGCGCCGGGCTGCAGATTGTTCGATTATCCGGGATCTTGTAGCCTTTCCGCGAGCCCATGCTGGTCGATCTCCTGATCATCCTCCTATTGTTCGTCGCGAACGGCTTCTTCGCGATGGCCGAAATGGCTATCGTCGCCGCCCGCCGGGTGAGGCTCGAGGCGCGCGCCGAGGCCGGAAGCAGGGGGGCCGAGACCGCGCTCCGGCTGGCGCAAAACCCCGGCCGGTTTCTCTCGACCGTGCAAACCGGCGTGACTTTGGTCGGCGTGCTGATGGGCGCGCTCTCCACGACCGCGGTGTCGGCGCCGCTCACCATATACCTGGAACGCGCTTTCGCCCTGTCGCCGGTGGTGGCGGGCGGCGTCGCCTTCGCCATCGGCATCGCGCTGACGACCTTCGGCACTCTCATCATCGGCGAGCTCGTCCCCAAGCACATCGCGCTCAGCCGATCCGATGCGATCGCGGTCCGCGTCGCGCGGCCGCTCTCGCTCATCTCGAAGGTCGCGCTTCCGATCGTCGTTCTGCTCGATGCGACCAGCCGCGCGGTGCTCTGGCTGCTGCGCATCAAGCGCACCAAGGAAGACAGGGTGAGCGAGGAAGAGGTCCGCACGCTGATCGCCGAAGGCATGGAGCACGGCGTCTTCCATCCCTCCGAAGGCGAAATGGTGAGCCGCGTGTTGCGTTTCGCCGATCGGTCGGTTCGGTCGATCATGACACCCCGTGCGGAGGTCGTCTGGCTGGATCTCGACGCCGATCGCGACGAGACCGTGCGGATCGCGACCCATGGCGGCCACACGCGCCTGCCGGTCGCGCGCGGCAGCATCGAGGAGGTGGTCGGCGTGGTCCATATCCGCGATCTGCTGGCCCGCGCGTTCGAGGGCGGACCGATCTTGCTGGCCGAACTCTCGACGCCGATCCCTGCGATCTACGAGTCGGTCACGGTCCTGCAGGGGCTGGAGATCATGCGCAAGGCGGGAGTCCGGATCGCCCTCGTCGTCGATGAATATGGCAGCATCGAAGGGATCGTCACCCTTACCGACATATTCGAGGCGGTGGTCGGCGACATGCCCGAGGCGGCACGCGACGAGGCCGAGATCGTCGAGCGGCCGGACGGAAGCTTCCTGATCGACGGTCTGGCGGCGATAGAGGACGTAAAGCTGAAGCTCGGCCTCCAAGCGCTCCCGGGCGAGGAGAACGCGACCACCATGGGCGGCTTCGTGCTGGAGCGGCTGGGCCGCGTGCCCAAGACGGGCGACGAGATCCGATATGGCGGCTACGTCTTCGAGGTCGTCGATATGGACGGCAGGCGTGTCGACAAACTGCTGATCACGAACGACCGTCCGGGTCGCGACGCCGATCAGGGCGTCGCCTGACCCGCCCCTGCAGCAACGCCCAGCCATTTCTTCACGATGGCCTTTTCCGCGGGCCCCATCGCCGCGAAGCGCGCAATCGCTTCCTGCCACAGCGCCTTGAGGTCGAGCGATTTGAGCTTCGCCTTCTGCTCCGGCGACAGCGAAGCCCATTCGGCCTTGAGCTGGGCTTTGGTCGAGGGCGACAGGCCCTGGATCGCGGCTTCGAGCTCGCCGGGCGACATGGCCATCAGCTCGTCCAGGCTCTTGGTCTGGAGCTCCTGGCGAATGCGGTCCTGGACTTCGGGCGGCAGCTTCTGGATGGCGGCGTGAAGCTGACCGGGCGGCGTCGCGAGAAGCTGGTCGATGGGATCAGCAGCAAGGGGAAACGCAGCGAAAAGCGCCACCCCCATGAGAATGCCGAGGACGACGCGGTTTCTCATTTCGGCCCCCTCACATGCCTTGCCCGCCATACTCCTCAATGAAGCGGGCGAAATCGCGCGCTATGATACCGATCGCGAGTTCTTCGTCTATGTCCCATCCCCGGAGCACGAGCAGGTAGCAAAAGCTGCTCAGATTCTCGATCAGCAGCAGCGCCGCGGTTTCGGCGCGCCGACCCTCGGGCTGGCCTGAGGCCGCCAGGCGAAAAGCCGGAATTCCGATCGCCAGCCGGCCGATATATTCGTGCGCGAGGCACTTCAGTATCGGGAAGAATTCCGGCTCCGCGCCCGAAACTTCCAGCAGCAGCACCATGAAAGGGCTGGTCTCGCGATACATGCGGAGATGGTGTCGGATCCAATTCTCGATTTCGGAAATCGTCGGTGCGCTGGTTCGGCCGAGCTCCTCGTAAAGGTCGAGAAACGTCGGCTTGAACTGCTCGATCAGCCCTTTGGCGACATCGAACACGCTGCTGAAATGGCGATAGAAGGTGGCCCGGCCGATATCGGCGCGGCGCAATATATCGTCGACCGTGGTCGCGGGATACGAATTCTCGATAAAGGCTCGCTCCGCCGCGTCCAAGATTTTCTGTCGGCTTGCGAGGCTTTGCTCTTCCTGCAGCGCGCTGCGGCCGCGCGGCCGCGTTCGGGTCGCAATCTTGCGACCTGTCCGCAACTCCCCCCTGTCCAATCCCAACGATCGTTGGGTGCCCCCGACCGCCATAAAACGCATGATACGGGATCGGGATTATTGGGCAAGACTTTCAAAGAACGAGCGTAAACGCCCCTTCTGTGGCGCATTTCATTGGCGCAAGCAGTAATTGTGCTCGCCATTGTTTACGCATACAGCAAAACGGCGCGCCCGAAGGAGCGCCGCTGCAGTGAAGGATGCGCGCGCTTTTACGAGGTCGGGCCGCCGCCATAGACGATCTCGACCCGACGGTTCTGCGGCTCGCGAACCCCATCGGCCGTCGGCACCAGAGGATCGCGCTTGCCCTTGGCCACTAGCGAGATCTCGTCGGACGAGATGCCCTTGGCCTCGAGCTCCGATGCAACCGCTTCCGCCCGACGCCGGGAGAGGCGCATATTGTAGGCGTCCGATCCCACCGTGTCGGTATGGCCGGTGACCGTGATCTGCGTCACATGCGCGGGCCCAGCATTGGCCGCTGCCTGGTCGACGATGTTGCGGCCTTCCATGGTCAGCGCCGACTTGTTGAAGTCGAAGAACACCTGATAGCTCTTCGCCGCCTGCTGTACCGGCGCCGGTGCAGGCGGAGCCGAAGACGCAGGCTCGGCCGGCGCGGCCCCCTCCTCATGCTGCGAGCCGCCGAAGCGATAACGCATCGTGAAGCCGAACATACGGGGCGCGTTGTAGACGAGCGACGTGAAGCCGAGCTGCCCATAGATCGGGAAGCCGCCGACGACATGCGTCGTGTCGAGCGCGTTCGTCATCCAGAACGCGCCGTCGAAGGTCGACTCGAAGATGTTGTTCCAGTCGACTCTGACATCGAGCTGATCATAGGAGGGCATGATCGGATAGATCTCGCCCGACTGGATGCTGAGATACTGGTGTCCGTACCAGGAATAGGTCGCCGACAGAGCGACGTCGCCGTAGGACTCGTCGATCGGCAGGTGATAGGTGCCGGTCACGCCCCACTGCCATTTCGGCGTGTACTGGAAGGGCGGATGTTCCGCCGTCACGCCGAAACCCTGCGGGTAGTTGTTGTATTGCGCGAACAGGTAGGAGAAGTGCGGCGCGATCTCGACACCCTTGTAGGGTACGAACGAGCCTTCGAACTCCATGCCCTCCAGCGTCGCCGTGGCGGCGTTCTGATACAGCGAGTTGACGTGCGTGTTGCCCTGCGCGTCGACGACCGACACCAGCTCCTGAACCTGAATGTCCTTATAGTCGGTATGGAACAGGTCGAAATTCGTCCGACCGTGCACGCCCATGAAATCCCAATCCGCCTTGGTGCCGATTTCGACGTCGGTCACGTGCTCGGGCTGGAACTTCTCGTCGGCCGCCGGGACATTGAGGTTGAAGCCGCCGGGACGATAGGCGTTGCCGGAGCGCACATAGACCAGGACTTGCGGCGTGAGCTGCTCTTCCAGGCTGACATTCCAGCCGGGCGACTGGAAGTTGCCCGACGCCGAGATATGGCAGTTGTTGTCGAAGCCGACGATAGGCGCGCAGTTCTGCGCGATGCCGGCCGCGTTGCGCGTGATGGCGTTGATGTTGTTCGTCCCCTCTTCCTCGGTATCGACATAATCCCAGGTGTAGCGATACCCGGCTTCGAGCTTCAGGCCGTCGACCCAGTCGGAGAAGTCATAGATGCCGTGGACGAAAGCCGCCTGACTGCGGGCCGCCTCGTTGAAATGATAGTAGGACGGGTTGCCGACCGCCGTTGAGCCGAGCAGCGTGGAGCCCAGCGGGTGATCATATTCAAGATAGCCGCCGACCAACCACGAGAGCCTGCTGCCGAGCGCCTTGCCCTCGAGCCGGATCTCCTCGGTGTACTGGACCGAGTTGTCGCCCCATTCCCGATTGTTGGCGAGGGCGCCGTTCGGGCCGGAGTTGCCGATATTGAGCACCGGAAGATAGGCGCCGAAATCGTCGGTGGTCGCGAGCTGCTTGAAGATACGCGCGGCGGCGATGTTCTTCAGCGTCAGATCGTCGGTGATGTCCCAGGTCGCGACATCGGTGAAGCCGTAGAGATAATCCTTGCCGATGCCTTGAACCGAATGGCCGAGCTCGGTGCGCACGCCGAGCTGCTGCTGCTGGGCGACGACGGAGGATATGTTCGGGAAGAAGGAGAAGGCACCGGCGCCGAGACCGGCGATCACCGTCGGTATCTGGGTCGCGGGATTGAACAATCCGGTGTAGGCCGGGCCCCGGCCCAGCGTGAGCGGAAGCGTTCCGAGCGGCCCCAGCGGTATCGCTCCGAGCGTGAAATTCGGGTTGACGTAGCGAACGATCGAGGACGAGCCGTTGCTGTCCTGCCAATAGCCGTCGTAAACGAGGTAGTTTTCGAAATCGTCGGTTGGCCGGAATGTCACGCCGACCCGCCATGAATAGTAGTTGACGTTGTCGTAGTCCTTGCCGGTGAAATAATCCTTCGTGTAGCCGTCGCGCTGCTGCGTCTGGCCCGCGATGCGGACGAGCAGCTTGTCCTCGACGATCGGGACGTTGACGGCGCCCTCGATCTCCTTGTCGCCATAATTGCCGAAGGTCACCTGAGCGTAGCCCTCGAAATCATTCTGCGGCTTCTTGGGTTCGATCGAGATCAGGCCGCCGATCGAGTTCTTGCCGAACAACGTGCCCTGGGGCCCCTTGTCGACCTCGAGGTGGTCGAGGTCGTAATAGAAGCCCTGCGACAGGCCGTGCGTCAGGCCCGTGCCGTTCTGGTAGTCGACGGCGCCCAGCGGCACCTCGGCGAAATAGACCACTGAGCCCGGGAGGCCGCGAAGCCTGGTCTGGCTCGAATAGGGCGCATTCGCGTCGGACTGGCTTTGGCTCACCGCCAGCGACGGAACGACATTCGCCAGATCGTGGACGTCCTGAATGCGCTTTTCCTGAATATCGGCCTGGCTGAAGGCCGTGACGGCGACAGGAACGGACTGGAGCCGCTCTTCCTTGCGGCGCGCCGTCACGACGATTTCTTCGAGGCCCGACGGAGCCTCGGCCGCGGGCTGATCCGTCGCCTGCGCCATGACCGGTTGAGCCGCGGTCAACGCGAAGAAGCTCGCCGAGCCGCACAGCGCCAGGACAAATCTGGATTGCATATTAACCCTCCCTTACGACTCGCGTAGCGAGTCGATTCAGTGACTGAATGCCCGGAAAAAGCCGGCCGATTCGCGGCTCTAGCGACGATTGCGCCCGGGAGCTGAGCGCCCCGGATATGATAGAATAGATCGTTCTGTCAATCTGTCTCGGCGATTTCTTGCGTCCGCCTGTGGTCCAAATGCAACGGTCCCTGAGTAGCGCTCAATGCAAAACGGCGCCCCCGAAGGAGCGCCGCTGCAGTGAAGGATGCGCGCGTTTTTACGAGGTCGGGCCGCCGCCATAGACGATCTCGACCCGACGGTTCTGCGGCTCGCGCACCCCATCGGCCGTCGGCACCAGAGGATCGCGCTTGCCCTTGGCCACCAGCGTGATCTCCTCGGACGAGATGCCCTTGGCTTCGAGCTCCGCCGCGACCGATTCCGCCCGGCGGCGCGAAAGACGCATATTGTACGCGTCCGATCCCACCGTGTCGGTATGGCCGGTGACCGTGATCCGGGTCACATGCGCCGGCCCTGCATTGGTCGCAGCCTGATCGACGATGGTCCGGCCTTCCGGCGTCAGCGCCGATTTGTTGAAGTCGAAGAACACCTGATAGCTCTTGGCCGCCTGCTGTACCGGCGCCGGTGCAGGCGGAGCCGACGACGCAGGCTCGCCCGCTGCCGCTTCCTCATGCTCCGTCCCGGGTCCGAACTTATAAGTCAGAGAGAAGCCGAACATCCGCGGAGCGTTGTAGGTGACCGACGTGAAGCCGAGCTGCGTATAGATCGGCGTTACGCCCACCAAATGCAGATTGTCCTGCGCGTTCGTCATGAAGAAGCCCGCATCGAAATTGCTTCCCATGATGTTCGTCCAATCGATGTTGATATCGATGTTCTCGTAGGAAGGCAGAATCGTCAGCGGCTCGCCCACGAGCGACGTTGCATATTGATGGCCATACCAGGAGTAGGTCGCCGAGATCGCGATGTCGCCCAGCGCCGGATCGAGCGGCAGGTGATAGGTGCCTCTCACCGCATACTGCCATTTCGGCACATAGTAGAAGGGCGGCGCTTTGCTGTTCACCTGGCCGAAGGCCGTCGGATACTTGTCGTATTGGGAGAAGATGTAGGAGGCGTGCGGCGCGATCTCGAGGCCTTCGACGGGAACGAAGGTGGCTTCGAGCTCGCCGCCTTCCAGCGTGGCGCTCGCGGCGTTCTGGGTCTCGGATGCGGCGTGCGCATTGCCCTGGCTGTCGACGACCTGCACCAGCTGGGCGACCTGGATCGCCTTGTAGTCGGTGTGGAAGAGGTCGCCGTTGGTCCGTCCATGGATGCCCATGAACTCCCAATCCGACTTGGCGCCGATCTCGACGTCGGTGACGTGCTCGGGCTTCAGATTCTGGAATTGCGGCAGCACCTGCGGGTTCGTCCCGCCCGGGCGATAGGCGTTCCCCGATCGGACATAGAGCATCGTGTCGGGCGTGAGCTGCTCTTCGAGGCCGAGGTTCCAGCCATAAGAGCTGAAATGCGTATCGGAACCGACGGCGCAATTATTGTCGAATCCCTGCGGCGGTGCGCAGTTTTGCGCGATGCCGGCTGCGTTGCGCGTGATCGCATCGGCACCGTTGGTGCCGTGCTCCTGAACCGACACATAATCCCAGGTGTAGCGGTAGCCGGCATTGAACTTCAGACCTTCGACGAGGTCGGAGAGGTCGTAGATGCCGTGGGCGAAGACCGCTTCGCTGCGGGTCGAATCGTGGAAGTGATAATAGGAGACGTTGCCGACGGCGGCCGACGGCAGCAGCGTGTCGCCCAACGGATGATCATAGAGCAGGAAGCCGCCCACGACCCAGCTCAGCTTCTCATCCAGCGCCTTTCCAAGGATCTGGAGCTCTTCCGTATACTGGACCGAGTTCTCGCCCCAGCTGGTGTTGTTGGTCGGATCGCCGATATTGAGGATCGGCAGGCCTGTGCCGGTGAACTCGTCCGTCGCGAGCTGCTTCACGACGCGCGCGGCGGCAATGTTCTTGATCGTCAGATCGTCGGTCGCGTCCCAGCGTGCAACGTCGGTAAAGCCATAGAAATAATCCTTGCCGAGCTCGGCGACCGAATGGCCGACGATCGCACGCGGACCGAGCGCCTGCTGCTGCGCGAAGATCGACGCGAGAGTCGGATAGAAGGACAAGGAAGGCTGGCCGCCGGCGGCTTTGGTGCCCAGCAGCGAAAGAAAGGTTGGAACCGACGTCGCCGGATTTTCGAGAGCGGCAAGACCTGGACCATTGCCGAGCGTCAACGGCACGTTGCCGAGGATCGGCAACGGAATCTGGGCAAAGGTGAATCCGGGGTTGATGTATTTGAGGATCTCCCCGCCGCCATTGGTGTGCTGGTAGTAGCCGTCATAGACCAGGTAATTCTCGAAATCATCGGTCGGCCGGAACGTCACGCCGATACGCCAGGAATAGTAATCGACGTTGTCCAGATCCTTGCCGTTCGACTGATCGATCGTATAGCCGTCGCGCTGCTGCACCTGCCCCGCCACGCGCACGAGCAGCTTGTCCTGGACGACCGGGACGTTAATCGCGCCCTCGAATTCATGCAGGTTGTAATTGCCGAAGGTGATCTTGCCATAGCCTTCGAAATCGTTCGTCGGCTGCTTCGGCATGATCGAGATGAGACCGCCGATCGAGTTCCTGCCGAAGAGCGTGCCTTGCGGGCCCTTATCGACCTCGACGTGGTCGAGGTCGTAGTAATAGCCCTGTCCCAGCCCGTGGGTCAGACCGGTCGTCGGGTTGTAGTCGGTGTCGCCGAGCGGAACTTCATTGAAATAGATCACCGTGCCGGGCAGCCCGCGCAGGCGGAATTGACCCGAATAGAGCGCGTTGGCGTCCGAAGACTGGGTGCTGATCGACAGCGAGGGCACATTTCGGGAGAGGTCGCGAACCTCCGTGATGTGCTGCCGCTCCAGATCAGCCTGGCTGAAGGCCGTGATCGCGACCGGGACGGTCTGCACGCGCTCTTCCTTGCGGCGCGCCGTGACGACGATTTCCTCGAGATTGCTCCCGCCCTCGGCGGCCGTGGCCTGCGCCGGAGCCTGAGCGACCGCCGGTTGGGCGGCTACGAGAACGAGTACACTGGCGGTAGAGAGAAGCGCCGGGACAAGACGCGCGAGCATGAAAACCCTCCCATTCGGCGAACCCATTGGATTTGCCGACGAATTTCTGAGGTTGATCTAATGTCGTCCGGGGAATGCCGGGCGAATCGTGAGGCAGCAAGCCTTATGGTGGAACAGAGGGTCGTGTCAATCTGTCCCGCCTATTTCACGATCGGATACAAAATGTCTGTTGCTTTCCGGCCACGGTCCGATGCGAGGGGTCAGTTGGGCATGACCCGTAGCGCATAAAGAAACGGCGCTCCCGGAAGGAGCGCCGTTGCAGTGAGCGGTCTTGAGCCGCTTTACGAGGTCGGACCCCCGCCATAGACGATTTCGACTCGCCGGTTCTGCGGCTCGCGCACCCCGTCTCCCGTCGGCACCAGCGGATCGCGCTTGCCCTTGGCGACCAGCGTGATCTCGTCCGACCGGATGCCCTTGGCCTCGAGCTCCGATGCAACCGATTCCGCACGACGCCGGGAGAGGCGCATATTGTAGGCGTCCGATCCCACCGTATCGGTATGGCCGGTGACCGTGATCTGCGTCACATGCGCCGGACCGGCATTCGCGGCCGCCTGGTCGACGATGTTGCGGCCTTCCGAGGTCAGCGCCGATTTGTCGAAGTCGAAGAACACGAGGTAACTCTTCGGCGCCGCCGGCGGTGGTGGCGGCGGCGGAGCAGAAGACGGCGGCTCGGCCGCGGTTGCTTCTTCATGCTCCGTCCCGGGACCGAAGCGATATTTCAGCGTGAAGCCCCAGAACCTCGGCGCGCTGTAGCTGAGCGATGTAAAGCCGAGCTGCGAATAGATCGGGACCGCGCCCTGCACATAGGCGTTGTCGAGCGCGTTCCTCATCCAGAAGCTGACATCGACCGGATATCCCATGATATTGGTCCAGTCGACGCGTGCATCCAGGATGTCGTAGCTGGGTTCGATCGTATAAATCTCGCCGAGTGACACCGAGTCGTACTGATGGCCATACCACGAGTAAGTCATCGATACTGCAATATCGCCCCAGGATTCGTCGATCGGCAGATGGTAAGTGCCTGTGATGCCGTACTGCCACTTCGGCACATACAGCCACGGCGTTTCCGATCCGGCAGGGTTAAAGATTACTGGATAATTGGAGTACTGCGGCAAGGTGTATGAGGCATGCGCCTGGAGTTCGATGTCTTTGGTCAATTCGAAAACACCTTGGAACTCGCCGCCTTCGATCGTCGCAGTTGCCGCATTGGCGTTGACGGTGTTCGTGTGCGTCTTGCCCGCGGCATCGATCAGCGTGACCAGGTTCTGGACCTGAATGTTCTTATAGTCCGTATGATAGATGTCTGCGTTCGTGCGGCCGTGGATTCCGAAGAGTTCCCAATCCGCCTTCACGCCGATTTCGACGTCCGTGTCGTGCTCCGGCTGGAAGAGAGCCAGGTTGGCCGTCACGTTCAAATTCGAGCCACCCGGGCGATAAGCGTTACCCGATCGCACATAGACCAGAATGTCCGGCGTTACCTGGTCCTCGATGCCGAGATTCCAGCCATAGGAGCTGAAATGCGCGAAGGGCGCAGACTGATAACAGTTCTGGTCGGTTAGGAATGTACCGGTGCAGGGGTTGGGCGGACCATCGCCGCCCGACGTGCCTCGCGCCGCGACCGATTCCTCGTCCCACGTGTAGCGGTAGCCTGCGGTGAATTTCAGGCCCGGCACATAATCGTCCAGACTGTAGTCGCCATGCACAAAGGCGGCCCTGCTGCGGTCGACGATATGGAAATGATAGTAACTGACCGCACCGGCGATCGAATTTCCGAGGGCAGCGGAGCCAAGTTCCGAATCGCCGATTGGATGATCATATTCGAGATAGGCGCCCGCGACCCACGACAGCTTGTCGTTCAGCGTCCTGCCCTCGAACCGGAATTCCTCGGTATACTGGGCGTTGTTTTCACCCCAGTTCACGTTGTTTCCGGGCACGCCGATATTCAGGATTGGAAACGCTGCGCCGAGAGGCGTGTAATCGTCCGTTGCCAGCTGTTTGAAAATGCGCGCTCCGGCGATGTTCTTGAACGTCAGATTGTCGGTGATGTCCCAACTGAACTCGTCGGTGAAGCCGTAGAAATAATCTTTGCCGATCTTTTGGAAATTGTCGCCCAGGACAGCGCGGATGCCTAATGCCTGCTGTGCGGCAAACGCCTGCTGCAGCCCAGAATAGAGAGCCAAAGATGGGTGCCGCATGCCGAGCAACTGGATGAATGTCGCCGTTGCGGTGGCAGGGTTCAGCAATCCGCTGATGTTGGGACCGTTACCGAGCGTAAGCGGCACGTTCCCGAGGATCGGCAATGGGATCGTCGAAAAAGTATGGCCGGTATCCAAGAACGCGACGATATCGGCGGAGCCGTTCGAGTCCTGCCAGTAACCGTCATACATCAGGTAATTTTCGATATCGTCAGTCGGCCGCATGAGAACGCCGATGCGCCACGCATAGTAATTTTTGTTATCCAGCCATTTCTGCTGCGTCTCTTCGTACGTATAGCCGTCGCGCTGCTGCATCTGGCCGGCGACGCGAACCAGCAGCTTATCCTCGACGATCGGAATGTTGATGGCGAACTCGTTCTCCTTGTCGCTGTAGTTGCCGAACGTCGTCTGGATGTACCCTTCGAAATCGTTGGTCGGCCGCTTCGGTTTGTAATTGATCAGACCGCCGACCGAATTCTTGCCGAACAACGTGCCTTGCGGACCCGTGATCACCTCGAGGTCATCGAGGTCATAAGCAAAGCCTTCCGAAAGGCCGTGCTGCAGGCCGGTGCCGTTCTGATAGTCGGCGTTGCCGATCGGCACGTCCGCGACGTAAATGGTCGCGCCGGGCAGACCTCGCAGCCTCAGCTGCCCGGAATAGAGCGCGTTCTGGTCCGACTGGCTCAGGCTGACCGCGACAGACGGCACATGTTGGGCGAGATCGTGAATGTCGTGAATTTGCTGCTTTTCAAGCTGCGCCTGGCTGAAGGCCGTGACCGCCAGGGGCACCGTCTGCACGCGCTCTTCGCGGCGGCGGGCCGTGACGACGATTTCCTCGAGTCCGCTGCTTCCGCCGGCGGTCGGCTGAGCTTGAGCTTGATTCTGTGCGAAAGCTGGACGATCAGCCGCGATCGCAAGCAAGCTCGCGGTGCCGCACAATGCTGCCAGGAACCTGGTGCGCATGTACCCTCCCTATTTGATTCATCCGGCGCCTTTTGGCCCGGGACTCCCCTCGAGCGAACATCTATTGCCACTCGTCAATGCCGACCGCGCGATTATTTCACAGCGCGAAATTTTTACGGCATTAGAATGAATTATGAGGGAACGCGCCGTTCTGTCAATCGCGTTTGCGCCCAAGCGCGAAAGGAAACGGCGCTCCCGAGGGAGCGCCGTTCGAAGGAGCGGTCTTGGGCCGCCTTACGAGCTCGGGCCGCCGCCATAGACGATCTCGACCCGCCGGTTCTGCGGCTCGCGCACGCCGTCGCCGGTCGGCACCAGCGGATCGCGCTTGCCCTTGGCGACCAGCGTGATCTCGTCCGACCGGATGCCCTTGGCCTCGAGCTCCGATGCAACCGATTCGGCCCGGCGGCGCGACAGACGCATATTGTACGCGTCCGATCCCACCGTGTCGGTGTGGCCGGTGACCGTGATCTGCGTCACATGCGCGGGCCCGGCATTCGCGGCCGCCTGGTCGACGATGTTGCGGCCTTCCATGGTCAGTGCCGATTTGTCGAAGTCGAAGAACACGAGGTAACTCCTCGGCGCCTGCTGAGCGGCAGGCGGGGCCGGCGGCGGAGCCGAGGACGGAGGCTCGGCCGGCGCAGCCTCATGCTCGGTCCCGGGCCCGAAGCGATACTTCAGCGAGAAGCCGAACATCCGCGGCGGGTTGTAGGCGGCCGAGGTGAAGCCCAGCGACGTCGTGAGCGGAATCTCGCCGACGACATGGGTGTTGTCGGTCAGGTTCGTCACGAAGAACTCGAAATCGACCGGGTAGCTCAGGATGTTGTTCCAGTCGATCAGCAGATCGAAATCCTGATAATGCGGCATATTGCCGATGATTTCGTTCTCCAGCGGCGTGACCGCCTGGTGGCCGTACCAGAACCAGGTCAGCTGGATGGACGCATCGCCGTAATCCGGATTGATCGGCAGGTGATAGGTCGGCGTGATCGCGAACTGCCATTTCGGCACGTACTGGAATCCGGGCGCGCCCACCTGCCCGAACACGTTCGGATACTGGCTGTATTTCGTATAGATGTACGACGCATACCCGTGGACATCGAGACCGAAGGGCGTGCTGATGGTTTGCTCCAGCGAGCCGCCCGCCAATTCCGCGCTGGCGGCGTTGGCCTGGATTTGCTGCGCGGAGGGCGGCTGTCCGGGCACGGCGCTGGGGATAGTGACGACCTGGGAAACCTGGATCGCCTTATACGATGTATGGAACGCCGAAATGTTCGTTCGGGACTTGACGTCCATGAACTCGTAATCGGCCTTCGTGCCTACCTCGACGTCGGTTGCGTGCTCCGGGTTGAACTTGTTGAAGGGCGCGGGGACCGCAAGATTGATACCGCCCGGCCGGTAGGCGTTGCCGGCGCGAATGAAGACGAGAAGGTTGGGCGTGACCTGATCGTCGAGCCCAAGGTTCCAGCCATAGGAGTTGAAGTTCGAGTTGACGTGATAATTGCAATTATTGTCGTGCGGGCTGATCAGATTGCAGTTCGTGGCGATGCCGGCGGCGTTTCGTTGCACGAAATCGACCGGCTTGGTCGAGACCTCGTTCAGCGAATCGAAGTCCCAGGTGTACCGGTACCCCATCGTGAATCGCAGATTCTGCAGGTAATCCGGCAGAGCCTGCGTGAAGTCCGACAGGTCATAGACGCCATGCGCGAACACCGCCTGGCTTCTGTCGCGCTCATAGAAATGGTCGTAGGTCGGTGCGCCGAGCGCCGTTGAGATTTCGGTGTTGTAGCCGATCGGGTGGTCGAACAGCAGGAAGCCGCCGACCTGCCAGTCGAGCTTGTCCTTCAACGCCTTGCCGTGGACCTGAAGCTCGTCGGTATACTGGACGGAGTTGTCGGTCCAGCCATGATTATTGCCGGGCGTGACGCCATCGGTCGACGGCCAGCCGATCGTCAGAATCGGCAGCGTGGAATTCGTGAAATCGTCGACGCCGAGCTGTTTGGTGACGCGCGCCGCGGCGATGTTCTTGATCGTCAAATCGTCGGTGACGTCCCAGGTCGCGACGTCGGTGAAGCCGTAGAAATAATCCTTGCCGATGCCGCTCGAGCTCCGGCCCAGGATGGTGCGCACGCCCAGCGCCTGCTGTTGAGCGAATAGGGATTTGAGATTCGGAAAGAAAGACAGCGAGGGCTGGCCGCCGGCCGCCTTGATCGCGAATAGCTGTCCGAACGTCGCGGCCGCGGTCGCCGGGTTCGTAAGGCCGGACAACGCAGGCCCATTGCCGAGCGTCAACGGCACGTTCCCGAGGATCGGCAGCGGAATTTGCGCGAAGGTGAAGCCCGGTACGATGACCTGCATGACGTCGGTCGCGCCGTCCGAATCCTGCCAATAGCCGTCATAGAGCAGGTAGTTCTCGAAATCGTCGGTCGGCCGGAAGGTCACGCCGATGCGCCACGCGTAGTAATTGATGTTGTCGAGATCCTGCCCGTTCTGAAGATCATGCGTGTAGCCGTCGCGCTGCTGCATTTGGCCGGCGACGCGCACCAGCAGCTTGTCTTCGATGATCGGAATGTTGACGGCGAACTCGTTCTCCTTGTCGCCGTAATTGCCGAACGTCGTCTTGATGTACCCCTCGAAATCGCTCGTAGGGTGCTGCGGCTGGATCGAGATGAAGCCGCCGATCGAGGGCCGGCCGAACAGCGTGCCCTGGGCGCCCTCGACGACTTCGAGGTCGGCGAGATCGAAATAGAAGCTCTTCGACAGGCCTTTGGTGAGACCAGTCGTGTTGCTGTAATCGGCATCCGTCACCGGCACGTCGGCGAAATAGAGGAACGCGCCCGCCAGGCCGCGGATGCGCACTTGGCCCGAATAGAAGGCGTTCGGGTCCGACGAGCTGTAGCTCGACGAGAAATTCGGCACCGCCTTCTCCAGGTCGCGAACCTGGGTGATGTGCTGTTTCTCGATATCCGCGCTGCTGAAGGCGGTAATCGCCATCGGAACGGTCTGCACGCGCTCCTCGCGCTTTCGCGCGGTGACCACGATTTCCTCGAGATTGCTGCTGCCGGCCGTCGGCTGGGCTTGCGCGGCTTGCTGGGCCGCGGCCGGATGCATGGACGCGAGCACCAGCAAGCTCGCCGTGCCACACAATGCGGAAATCAAGCGTGCGCGCATTCGATGACCCTCCCCTGTTACATTGCCCGACCGATTCGGCCGGTAAGTGATTTCGGCCCTGTCGGAACTAACCGCTTGCGGTTCAATCGCTTAATAGATTGAATTATTTACGGGCGATTATGTGAGAAGGCAGGGCCCTGTCAATCGCGATTCCGCGCCCAGGCCTATTCGAGTCGAACTTTTCTGTCTTGTGTGTCCAAAAGGCCGTAGAAGCGCCCCTCGGGCGGCTTCGTTTTCGATATTGCAATAAAATTCCGGACGTTTTCTGTCGTCGTTTGCGCCCGTCCTGTTTGTTCTCGTCATGGCCGGGTCAAGCCCGGCCATGACGGTTCAGAGTGGTTTGATATCCGGCGAGCCGCCGCGCTGTCGTCAACCCGAGGCTTCCCTACTCCCGCCCCGAATAATAGTCCGCGAATCGCTTGCGGACTTCGACCTTCTGGATTTTGCCTGTTGCGGTCTTGGGGAGGGCGTCGACGGTGATCACGGCTTTCGGGCATTTGAACGGGCTGAGCTGGGCGCGGAGCCGCGCCAAGGTCTCCTCCTCGACGATCGCATGTCCGGGCTTCGGCACGATGACGGCGGTGATCGCCTCGCCCCATTTTTCGTGCGGCAAGCCTACGACCGCAGCCTCGGCAGCGCCCGGGATGACCGCATAGATCGCGGTCTCGACTTCGAGCGACGCCACATTCTCGCCGCCGCTCTTGATCACGTCCTTGAAGCGGTCCTCGAACCATAGGATTCCATCTTCGTCGATCCGGCCGGCATCGCCCGAGTGGAACCAGCCATGGCGGAAGACGGCCTCCGTCGCCTCGGGATTGCGCAGATAGCCGGTCAGCGCGTGCGGGCCGCGATAGACGATCTCGCCCGATGCGCCCTGCGGAAGCATATTTCCGTCCGCATCCATGATCGCGACCTGGACATTGGCGAGCGGCGTTCCGACAGCCCCGGCGTGGCTCAGCTGGTGCTCGGGACGGAAATAGGTCGTGACCGGGCTCATCTCGGTCTGCCCGAAATAGAGCGAGAATTCGCAGCCCAGAACCTCCATCGCGCGCTCGAGCTCGTTCCGCGCGATGGGCGCCATGCCGTAGACGCCGAGTCGGAGGCTGGACAGATCACGCGGCCGCGCGGTCTGCTCCGCGATCAGCGCGCGGTACATCGTCGGCAGGCAGAAGGCGACGGTGATCCGCTCGGCCTCGATGAGGTCGAGAAGCGCCGCCGCATCGAAGCGCCGGAGCGTGTAAAGCGCACCGCCGACCGCCATGATCGGCGTGCAGCCGGCGTTGAGCTGCGCCGTGTGGAACATCGGCAATATGCAAATCGCCTTGTCGGATTCGCGAAATCCGGATTCGAGCGCGACGTTCAGCGTCTGAATGTAGATCGCCAGGTGATTGCCGACGACGCCCTTGGGCGCCGATGTCGTGCCGCTGGTATAGAGATAGGAGACGGGATCGCGATCGTTGACGATCACTTCCGGCTCGTTCGACGGCATGTCTTCCGCCAGCGCCTCGAAACTCGACGCGCCCTCGCCTTCGATCACGAAGAGCTCGGGCGGGGAGGCCAGACTCTCGAGCGAGGGCCGCAGCGGCTCGATCAGCTTCGCCCCGACGACAACGCCTTTCGCCTGGGCATGCTCCAGCACATAGGCGACCTCGCGCTGACGCCACATCAGATTGATCGGAACGCAGACGACGCCCAGCTTCGCGCAGGCGAAATAAGTCACCAGAAACTCGGCGCAATTCTCGGACACCAGCGCCAGCGCGTCGCCGCGACGGTAACCACGTCGGGCGAGACCGTGGGCGACGCGATTGGTCCAGGCGTTGAGATCGCGATACGTGAAGCGGCGCGCGCCGTCGACGACGGCGGGGCGACGCGGGAAGCGGCAGGCGTTACGCGTCAGCAGGTCGCCGACATTGACCCTTTGAATCAGATTTTCTTCGAGTGCTCGCCGATCGCCCATTCCGCCGCCGCCCCCCTCATTGCTCCTTGGCGGCGAGTATAAGCTGTCGCGGGGCAGCGAGCTATTGTCCGGCCGCGACCTTGGCGGGCTTGACGCGCCACGTGAAGATCGAGCTCATCGCATAGTTCCAAACCGCGCCGATCAGACCGCCGATGATTCCGGCCAGCCACCAGGAGCTGTCTTCCCGCTCGAACAGATACGCGGCGATGGCGGCGTTGGAGAGCGCGCCCACGCTGCAAATCACCGCGAAGCTGACGAAGCCGTAGACGAAGCGGATCCCTGTCAGGCGCTGGTCTCGATAGGTGATGAGGTTGTTGAGCCAATAATTGAAGGCGATGGCGATCGAGATCGCGATCGACAGCGATACCGGGAAGGACAGGAGCAGATACCTATAGGTGAACCACAGCGTCACGAAGTTGACGCCCAGGCCCACGGTGCCGACCCCCAGGAACATCAGGAAGCGGACCGGCACATAGCTCCCGAACATCTTGTCCAGGAGCAGCATGAGGTACTCCCATGCCACCATCGTATCGAGCTTGCTCTCGCCCTTGATCCGAGCGCCGAAGGTGAAGGGCAGCTCGACCGCCTTCAGCGGCTGGGGCGCCGAGGCGAAGATGTCGAGCAGGATCTTGAATCCTTTGGCCGAAAGCCGCCGGACCACCCGTTCGAACACGTCGCGGCGGAGCATGAAGAAGCCGCTCATCGGGTCGCTCAAATCCTGCTTGACGACCAGCCGGGCGAGCCGGGCTCCCGCCTTGCTGATCTGGACACGGCTGGCGGCGAACTCGCCGACGCTGCCGCCGGGCACGAAACGGCTGCCGACCACGATCTCCGTGTCGCCACCCCGGAGCACGTCGAGCATCCTAGGCAGCAGGCGCTCGTCATGCTGCAGGTCCGCATCCATGACCGCGATATAAGGCGCGGAGCTCGCCAGAGCCCCTTCCACGCAGGCCGAGGACAGTCCGCGGCGGCCGATTCGCTGAACGACCCGGATGTTGGGGCGTTCAGCTGCAATGGCGCGCACGACGCGGGCGGTGCCGTCGCGCGAATCATCGTCGACGAAGATCGCCTCCCAGCGCACGCCCGCCAGAACCGCATCGAGCTTTTCGACGAGGAGCGGAACATTTTCGGATTCGTTATAAGTCGGCACGACGATACTGAGCTCGATCGCCTGGCTGTCGAGGCTAGCGATTGGTGCCTGCGTCGTGTCCATGCCCGTCCGTTTCTTCCAAAGGCCCCTGGATCAACATCGAGGCTGGGCCAACCGATGCCATATACCGGTTCGCTAATGAACGAGAAATTGATTCTATGAAATTGAGTCCATGTTAGGCCCTATCGACGGATGACCCATGGTTGAAGCTGAAATGCCCTCGCCGGGGCCGATTGCCGAAGCGCGCCCGGCATCGGGGCGCGCCTGGACCGCGATCGCCGCCGCGGCCTGCCTGATGGCGGCCTTGCTGCTCTATTTCACGGCCCCAAGGACCGGCGACTTCTGGTGGAGCGAGTCGTCGCGCAACGCGCTCAACGGCGCCTTCATCCTGGATCTTGTCCGCGCCCACCCGCTGGCCGACCCGAAGGGCTGGGCCTTCGCTTATTACAACCAGTATCCGGCGCTGACCGTCTTCTTCTATCCGCCGCTCTTCTATCTGCTGGAGGGGGCGGGCTACGCCGTGTTCGGCGTCTCGCATGCCGTGGCGCAGGGGCTGGAATCGGCTTTTGTGCTCATGGCGGCCCTGGGGGGCTTCGCGCTGGCGCGCAAATTCATGTCGGCGCCGGCCGCCCTCGGCGCCGCGCTCGCCCTGATCGCGGCGCCCCAGATCGCACTCTGGGGCCGGGCGGTCATGCTGGACGTGCCGGCGCTCGCCTTCATCATTTGGGCGCTCTGGGCCACGGTCTCCTTTGCCGAGACCCGACGCCCCGGCCTCCTCTATCTCGCGGCGCTGCTGGTGCTGGCCGCGATCTACACCAAGATCAACGCGGCCTACATTCTGGCGGTAATCGGGATCATCCTGCTCCGCGCCTGCGGAACCGCTCTGTTTCGCAACCGCCATTTCTGGATTGCGGGCCTGCTCTTCGTGATCGGGCTGGTCCCGGTCGGGATCATGGAGGCCTTTTTCGGCGCCACCAACCTCACCTCAATCGAGGGCAGCGGTGCGGCCGCCAGCCTCTATCCGCCCACCTCCCTGTCCTCCTGGCTGTTCTACGTAAGGGCGCTACCGGAGGAGCTGGGCTGGGTGCCGGCCGCGATCTCGGTCGCCGCCCTCCTGGTGGCCATCCTGATCCCGCGCTGGCGCCGGGCCGCGGGCGCCGAGATATGGGTGCCGCTCCTGTGGCTCGCCGTCGGCTATGTCGTATTCGGTCTGATCTCGCTGAAGGAGCCGCGGCACGGGATAACCTTCATGTTCCCGCTGCTGATGGTCGGCGCCTGGGGTATCGAGCGGCTGCTGGGCCGCATCGGGCCGGCGGCCGCCCTGTTCCTCGGCGTCGGAATGCTCGCCGGCACCCTGATCCTGTTCCCGGCGAAACGGATCACCGGCTATCGCGAGGCGGCCGACTTCATCGCCGCGCATGCGCCGCCCGACGCGCTCGTCATGTTCTCCGGCGCCCATGACGGCAGCTTCATCTTCAACCTGCGCGCCCACGGCGAGCGCCGGGATCTAGGGGTCTGGCGCGCCGACAAGCTGCTCTTGGACGTACCGGTCATGCGGCAGCGAGGGCTGCGCGAGATCGGCCTCACAACCGATCAGATCCGCCGGAAGATTCAAGCCCAGGGCGTCGCGTACGTCGTGGCGGAGGACGGATTCTGGGACGATCTCGGGGTGATGCAGCGCTTCCAGTCGGTGCTCTCCGGTCCGGACTTCGAGGTTGCGGCTCGCATTCCCGTCGGCGGCGACGCCGACGCAGGCGAACATCAGGTTACGATCTACCGGGCCGTCGGACCGGTCGCGCCGCGATCGGGCGAGCTGCTCAATCTGCCTTCCATGGCGAAAGCGCTGGCGCCGCGCTAAACTCTCGTGTCGTTTCCCCCAAGCGGGTGCGCATGCGCCAGATTCCAGAGTTCGGGCCGCTCTATGTGCTCGATCATCCATTGATCCAGCACAAGCTGACGCTGATGCGCGACGCGCGACAGACGACGCTCGGCTTCCGCATGCTGCTGCGCGAGATCGCGAGCCTGATGGGCTACGAGATCACACGCGACCTGCCGCTTGCCCTGGTCCCGGTCGAAACGCCGGTCGCCTCCTGCGACGCGCCGGTGCTGGCCGGCAAGAAGCTGGTGATCGTGCCGATCCTTCGCGCCGGCCTGGGCATGGCGGACGGCCTCCTTGAGCTGATCCCATCGGCCCGGATGGGTCATATCGGCATCTATCGCGACGAGAACACGCTGGAGCCGGTCGAATATTATGTGAAGCTGCCGAGCGCGATCGAGGAGCGGCACGTATTCCTGGTCGACCCGATGCTGGCGACCGGCGGCTCGGCGATCCACGCGGTCGACCTGCTGCTGGCGCGCGGCGCGGATCCCGCCCGGATCCGCGTGATGGCCCTGGTCGCCGCGCCCGAGGGCGTGCGCGCCTTCCGCGATCGGCACCCGACCGTGCCGGTCTATGTCGCCGCGCTCGACAGCCATCTCAACGACCGGGGCTACATCGTGCCGGGGCTCGGCGACGCCGGCGACCGGATTTTCGGCACGCGCTGACGCGGGCACTGGCGCAGCCCGACGGCAGGCATTAGATTCTTCCGGTCCGAAGAGTCCCGGGTTCGATATTCGCGCGGAACATCGCTGATGAACGACCTCGAACGCAAATGCATCACGGCCGGCCTGAAGATGACCGAGCAGAGGCGCGTCATCCTGCGGGTGCTCACCGAAGCGGCCGACCATCCGTCGGTGGACACCGTCTATGCCCGGGCCAAGGCAGTCGACCCTTCGGTTTCGATCGCGACCGTTTATCGTACGCTGAGCCTCCTGGATCAGCTGAATCTGGTTCAGAAGCATGATTTCAAAGCGAGCTTCTCGCGCTTCGAAACCAATCTGCGCCACCATCACCATCTGATCGACATCGAAACCGGCGACGTCATCGAATTCCAGAACGACCGGTTGGAAGCGCTGAAGCGCGAAATCGCGGCCGAGCTGGGCTTCGACCTCGTCGATCACACGCTGGAGCTCTATGGGCGCAAGCGGAAAGTTTGAGCGCGACGGCCGCGCGTCGTTGGGCGGCCCGGATTGCCGGTGCCGCGCGGCGGTAGAGCGCGCCTTCGCCGGCATGACCCGATCGGGCGCGCCCTATGACAGCGCGCTCGCCGTGGCGCTCAGGGTCTTCCAGCATCACCACCCGCACCCCGAGCTTGGGGCGCGCGAGCTGGTCGAGCGCTGGGTCTCGGCCGAAAGCGTCCATTAGGACCGCGCCCACCGCACGGCATTTCGACAATTGACCGGCTCATCGGGTTTGGCTAACCCGCGACGAGCCGTCGGAATCACACCCCGGCCTGGGCGAGCCGGCCACGGGGGCAGGGAGAGGATTTGGACACGATCGGTGCGATCTTGCGCGGTATCGCCATTGGCCTGGCGGTGGCGATCCCCGTGGGACCGATGGCGCTGCTGTGCATGCGGCGGACTCTGGTTCGAGGCTTTGCCTTCGGCTTCGCCACGGGCTTCGGCGCAGCGCTGGCCGACCTATTCTATTCCGCGATCGCGGTGTTCGGCATCGCGGCCATCGAATCGATCCTGCTGGACTACCGCCTCGGGCTGAGCCTGATCGGCGGCATCTTTCTGCTGGCGCTCGCGGCGCGGACCGCCTTGAGCCATCCCGCAAACGAGCCGCAGGTCAGCGCTTCGACCGGCGGCATCTTGCGGACGCTCGCCAGCAGCGTCGTGCTGACGGCGACGAATCCGCTCACGGTCCTCGGCTTCATCGCCATCTTCGCGGGGCTTGGGGTAGGCAATGGGCTCACCAACACCGATCTGGCGCTCGATCTCGTCCTGGGCGTGTTCGCCGGATCGGCAGCTTGGTGGCTTCTGCTGTCGACGATCATCGCCTCCATACGGCACCTGTTCGCCCCCCGCACGCTGCACAGGCTGAATCTCGGCGCCGCGGCGCTCCTCGCCGCTTTCGGCGTCTATGAGCTGATCAGCGCGTTGAAGATGGCGGCCCCCTGGCTTTTTTGAGCTCCGCCCGTCGGCTGCGGGCGTTGTTCTGCCTTTTGCCGCTCGCGGCGGCCGAGGCCTCGGCCGATGGTCCTCCGGCCCATGCGCAGATGGGCGACTGGCAAATCCTCTCAGTCGCGGAGGCCGGTTCCCGTCGCCTCGATTATTGCGCGGTCGAGGCCGCATTCGAGGACGGCCTCGTGCTTACCATCGAGCGCGATCGAGGCGGCCGATCGGTCATCGTCCTTCAGACGCGGGCGCCGAGCTTTGCCGCCGGAGCCCGATATGATGTCCGGATCGCCATGGAGGGCGGCGCCGCGATCGCATCGACGGGGCGCGCGTCAGACGCGAACAGCCTTGCGATACCGCTGGAGAGCCATACCGGAACCGCCTCCGCTCTGGCCCGCGGCCGGAGGCTCTCGATTATGCTGCCGCGAGAGATCATTCTATTTGCACCGAACGGCATTGATCGTGCAATCGGCGATCTAGAACGCTGCTTCGCAAATGCGGTCGAGAGCAAAGCGCGATCGGCGGATTCTCTGGTCGAACGCGTGTTGGATCAGGCGCAAAGCGGCGCGATCCAGGTCGCGAGACCCGCGGGCTCGAGCCGGGACGAGGATCGAGAGTACGCCTGGAGCCAAGGCCCCGTCTCGGGAGGTGCCAGGGAGATTGCAATCGCCGGCGACGCCACGTTCCTCGATCTCGTCCTGACGCGACTGGATCGGCTCGTGTCCCGATGCCATGGCCATTTCGCGCCCGAACTGGACCCGCCCCGCGAAACCGCCTCAGGCGTGATCGAGACGGGCATCGCGACATGCAGCGGGACGGAGGGTGATCGCGTGGCGGCATTCGTTTATTTCAAGCGCGGCACGCGCTTCGGGGAGTTCATGCTCGAGGCGCCGGACGGCACGCGCGCGGCCGCCTTGGCCGACCGCGACAATATCGTAAAAATTGTACGAATGGTCGTTCTAGATTATTAAATTTTGTCTCTTAAGCGTTCGGTAGGAAGTCTGAACTAGTGTTTGATGAGCACATCCGGCGGAACCCCGGCAGGACATGTTCATCAGCGAACAAGCATTCCGGCAAGCTACAACCTCTGATAGAGCGGGGCGTATCCCGGCGTCATTATTGGCGGCGGGCGACGTCGGATATGAGTGGGATCTTGCGACCGATCGCATCGCATGGTGGGGCGCGGTCGACGCGTTGTTCGCCGGCGAGGTGCCGCCGACCGGGACGGCGCTGGCGGGGCAGATAGAGCCGCAGGACGCCGCCCGCAGGAGCGGCGTCCTGGCCGATCATTACTCCACCCAAATCCCTTACGATTTCGAATTCCGCCTGCTTCGCGTCGACGGCAGCCACCGCTGGGTGAATGACCGCGGACGCGCGGAGTTGTCGGAATCGGGGCGCCCGATCCGGCTCCTGGGCGTGCTGCGGGCGATCGATCGGCACAAGGCCCGTGAGCAGCGCCTCGAGCAGCGCGCGAATTTCGACGCCCTGACCGGCCATCTAAGCCGCGCCCGCATGCTCGAGCATGTCAACGAGCAGCTTATGAATGCCGGCCGCCGACGGCTGGGCGCCTGCTATGTGGCGATCGCCATCACCAAGCTCGATCTGATCCAGGAGGGATTCGGCCCCGAAGCCGTCGACGCCGTCGTCCTCGGCATGGCCAAGCGCTTGAGATCGCATTTGCGCGACAGCGACCTGATTGCGCGGATCAATCATGACGAGTTCGGCGTGCTCCTGACCGACTGCCCGGCCGCGGACCTGCCGCGTGTCGCCGAAAAGCTGATCACCGCGCTTCGGGGGCAGCCTGTCGAAACGACGCGCGGCGTGCTGCCCATCACCGTCTCGATCGGCGGCATCGCCCTGTCCAGGCGAGCCGCTTCCGGCCAGGAGCTGATGCTCAAGGCGGAAACCGCGCTGGCGCGCGCCAAGGCGCGAGGACACGATTGCTTTGTCGAATATAAATGGCGGGCAACGCACCAACGCGCGCAGCGGGCGGTGGTCGAGGTCGGCGAGCGGGTGCTGCGCGCACTGCGAAACGATCAGGCGCCGTTGGCCTATCAGCCGATTGTCGAGACTTCGACGGGCAAGGTCGCCTATTACGAGGCGTTGCTCCGGGTTCTCGACGACAAGGGCGTCCCCGTCGTCGCCGCGGATTTCATTCCGGCCGTCGAGCAGCTGGGCTTGGCCCGCATCATCGATCGCCACGTCATCGAGCAGGCCGTGGCCGAGCTCGTGGAGAATCCGGATGTCACGCTCTCGGTCAATATTTCCGGATTGACGGTCGCGGACCCGCTCTGGCTCGGGCATTTGCACGCGCTGCTCGAGCCGCAATCCGAAATCGCCAAGCGCCTGATCATCGAGATCACGGAAACGGTCGCAATGGCGGATGTGGACGAATCCGAGCGGTTCGTCAGGGCGCTTAGAAAGCTCGGATGCCGGGTCGCGATCGACGATTTCGGCGCCGGCTACACCTCGTTTCGCCATCTGCGGCAGCTCAATGTCGACATCGTGAAGATCGACGGCTCCTTCGTGCGCAATCTCTCGGCGAGCCGGGAAAACCAGCTCTTCGTGCGCACCCTCAACGACCTGGCGAACGGATTCGGGCTGAAGACCGTTGCCGAGTTCGTCGAAACCGCGGCCGAGGCGGAGCTCCTGGGCGAAATCGGCGTGGGCTTCCTGCAGGGCTATTATTACGGCCGGCCGCAGCTCGGGCGGGTCTGGCTCGACGACACGAACCCGGCGGAGTTCGAACCGCCGAAGACGCGCTCGAAGCAGCGCTGACTATTTCTTCCCGATGCCGCCGATCTCCCGCTCGAGCTCGTCGAGACGACGCCTGAGATCGTCCAGCTCGCGGCCAGCCGGGGACGGAGAGGCCGCCGGCGCCTCCGACGCGGACGGTTCCTGCCCTGGAGCGGAGAACGGCGAGAACATCTTCATCATCATCGCCCAGTTCTGCTGGCCCATATGGCTGAGCGCATCGAACGGGAACATGCCGCCCATCGTCTTGCTGATATATTCGCGCATGCGCTCTTGATTACGCGAGAAGGTCTGCATGCTGTAATCGAGATAGCCCGGCACGAATGCTTGCATATTGTCGCCGTAGAAGCTGATCAGCTTGCGCATGAAGCTGATCGGCAGCAGGTTCTGCCCCTTGCCTTCCTCCTCGACGATGATCTGAGTCAGCACCTGGCGGGTGATGTCCTCGCCGGTCTTGGCGTCGTAGACGACGAAATCGACGCCGTCCTTGACCATCTGACAGAGGTGATCGAGTGTGACGTAGCTGCTCGTCGCCGTGTTGTACAATCGCCTGTTGGCGTATTTCTTGATGGTGACGGGAGGGGTATCCGACGCCGAAGGCGTAGCAGCGGTTTCGGCCAAGGGTGTTCTCCTCATGAAGCCGTTTGGGCATTTCCGCCCAAGTGAAGTATGCGACGCGGGGAAACAATTGCAAGGCGCGTTCTTCTGCGGCGCGGAAAGAGAGCGGTCGGACCTTGGGCAAGACGAAGGACGAGCAGGAGCATCTGGCGAAAACAGCCGCCGCTTATCTCGAGCTATGGGTCGAACATTGGGCCTCCTGCTTGGCTGCGCCCGAAACCGCCAGCACGCTGACGAAGCTCTGGGCGCCCTTCGCCGGAGCCAATTTTGACCGTTCCGCCGGACCATCCGATCCGCGGTCTCAGCCCTCGCCCCTTCGCACTGCACCTAGCGCTGGGAATGGCCGCCTTGACGAGCTCGAAAGCCGGATTGGCGTCCTCGAGCGGCGGCTCGCCGCGCTCGAGCGACCGAAGCAGTCGGCTATGGCCCGAGTTCCCCGAAAGCCTCGCAGCCGAAATAAGAAGGTCCGATCCGGGGGCCCTGTCCGCCGCGCTTGACGCAGCGATTCTGGAAGCCGCCTCGCGCTTCGCCGAGGGGGTGAGGGCCTATCGCGCCCATCCTTACCGGCGCGGTCAAGAGCACGTCGACGTCATTTGGAGCGACGGCGCGACCAATCTGCTCGATCATCGCGGCGAGGGCATTCCCGCGCTCTTCGTGCCGTCGCTGATCAATCGTGGCTGGGTGCTCGACCTTCAGCCGGGACACGGCATGCTGTCGTGGCTCGCGCGCCATGGGACGCATCCCTACCGGATCGAATGGGGGCCGCCCGGCATCGCGGAGCAGAATTTCGACATCGGCGACTATGTGATGCGCCGCCTGGAGCCGGCGCTGCAGGAGACGGTCCGGCGTTCCGGCAGGCCGGTCGTGCTGGTGGGCTATTGCATGGGCGGTCTGCTCACGATCGCGGCAGCGGTCAGTCGACCGGATTTGGTGAGCGGGCTGGGCCTGCTCGCGACGCCGTGGGACTTCCATGCCGAGGCTGCTCAACGGTCGGAAGCGATGGCGGCGCTCTACCGGTCGATCCGTCCGGCCGCGGCGCTGCTCGGCCAGCTGCCGGTGGATCTGGTTCAAGGCTTCTTCGCGATGCCCGATCCGGTCGTAGCGTTGCGCAAGTTCCAGCGTTTCGCGACACTTGACCCCGATTCGGCGGAGGCGCGGGCCTTCGTAGCGCTCGAAGATTGGCTCAATGACGGCGTGCCGGTGACGCTCCCGGTCGCCGACGATGCGCTGTTGGGATGGTACGGCGCAAACACCCCAGAGCGCGGCACCTGGAAGCCGGGCGCGGCGGCAATCGATCCCACCAGCCTGACGATGCCCGCCCTTGTCGCGATACCGGGCGCCGATCGCATCGTGCCTCCCGCCTCGGCGGCGGCGATCCTGGACAAGATTCCCCACGCGGAGCGCCTGGATCCGCCGCTGGGGCACATCGGCATGGTGGTCGGCCGGCGCGCCGAAGCGGCGCTCTGGCGCCCGCTGGCCGATTGGATCGCACGCACAGGTGGAGGGCGGCGGCGTGGCTCCTCGCGCAGCCGGCGCTTGCCACGGACCCGCCGGCGGACCTAACTTTCGCAGCGCACAATCCACTGAGCGCTGGAGGTTCCCGTCATGAGCGACATCGTCATCGCTTCGGCCGCGCGCACACCGATCGGATCATTCAACGGCGCATTTGCGGCGCTCACCGCGCACGAGCTGGGCCGCGCCGCCGTCCAGGCCGCGCTCGAGCGCGCCGGCGTCTCGCCGCAGGAGGTGTCGGAGGTCGTGCTTGGTCAGATTCTGACCGCCGGCGAGGGTCAGAACCCGGCGCGCCAAACCTCGATCGGGGCGGGTATCCCCAAGGAGGCCACCGCCATGACCATCAACCAGGTCTGCGGGTCGGGCCTGCGGGCGGTGGCGCTCGGCTCGCAGGCGATCAAGGCGGGCGACAGCAAGATCGTCGTGGCCGGAGGTCAGGAGAGCATGACCCGCGCGCCCCATGCGGCCTATCTCAGGGCCGGCGTGCGCATGGGGCCGGCCGAGTTCGTCGATACGATGATCAGGGACGGGCTCTGGGACATCTTCAACGGCTATCACATGGGCGTGACGGCCGAGAACGTCGCAGAACAATATCAGGTGACGCGCGCGGAGCAGGATGAATTCGCGGTCGCGAGTCAGCAGAAGGCCGAGCAGGCGATCAAATCCGGCCGCTTCAAGGATGAGATCGTTCCGGTGACGGTCCCCGGCGGCAAAGCGGGCGACAAGGTGGTCGACACCGACGAATATCCGCGCTTCGGCGCCAATCTGGAAGCGATGCAGAAGCTCCGGCCTGCCTTCACGAAGGACGGGACGGTGACCGCCGGCAACGCGTCGGGGATCAATGACGGCGCCGCGGCCCTGGTTCTGATGACCGCAGACGAGGCGGCGCGCCGGGGAATTACGCCGCTGGCGAGGATCGCTTCCTGGGCGACGGTCGGCGTCGATCCCGCGATCATGGGCATCGGGCCGATCCCCGCCTCTCAGGCCGCGCTCGCCAAAGCCGGCTGGAATGTCGGCGATCTCGACCTGATCGAGGCCAATGAGGCTTTCGCCGCGCAATCCTGCGCGGTCGCCAAGACGCTCGGCCTTCCAGCCGAGAGGGTCAACGTCAATGGCGGCGCGATCGCCCTCGGTCACCCGATCGGCGCATCAGGCGCCCGCGTGCTGGTGACGCTTCTCTACGAAATGAAGAAGCGCGACGCCAAGAAGGGGCTTGCCACGCTCTGCATCGGCGGCGGCATGGGAATCGCGATGTGCGTGGAGCGGGGCTGACAGCCCGCTCCTTCGAGCGCCTACTGCTTCGGCTTCTCGAACTTCAGGACGAAATTATCGGCTTCGCCGATCGCGGCGTATTTGTCGTGATCCTTGTCCTTGAACATGAAGGTCGGCGGCAGGCGCCAGACGATCCCGTCTTTCGGATCTTTCGGATTGGCGTTGATCTCCGACTTGCCGACAAGCTTGAACCCGGCCTTTTCCGCCAGCGCGATCGTGTAATCCTCGCGGACATAGCCTGACTTCGCCGTCGGGTCCTGCGGCTGGTCGGTTGCGGCGCGGTGATCCTCGATCCCGAGAACGCCGCCCGGCTTCAGCGCCTTGAAGAAGGCGGCCATCGCCTCGTCGGCAAAGCCCATCGCCATCCAATTGTGGAGATTACGGAAGGTCACGATCAGATCGACCGATCCCGGCGGGGCGATGTCGTAGCTGCCCTTGCCGAAGGCGACGGTCTTCACATTGCCATAGACCGTTTTGTCGCTGTCGAGCTTCGCCTGAAACGCCTTGGCTGCATTGCCCATCTCGCCGCCCGGCGCAGGCGGCGGCGATGCCACGATGTAAGTTCCCTTGTCGTGAAGGTAGGGCGCGAGGATCTCGGTCCAATAGCCTCCACCCGGCCAGATTTCGACGACGGTCATTGCGGGCTTGATGCCGAAGAATTCGAGTTCTTTGACCGGATGCCGCGCGGGGTCGCGTGCCTTGAATTGCGGGCTTCGCTCCGGCGCCGCGACGGCTTTGGCGAGAGCGGAATCCTCCACTGCGGTCGCTGTGCGAGGAAGTGCGGCCGCTCCGATGACGAGGATAGCGGCGAGAACCGGAAGGACGCGCATCACGAAGACTCCTTGCAGGGGAGATGGGCGGAGATCGCCGGTATGAGTACTCGGTCGATCGGTAGCGTCCTGCGGAAGCCCATCAATTGCCAGCTCACCAGGCGGTTCTGTGTTCGTCGCAGACTACCGCGACATACTGCCGCGTGAATGCGTTGCATCGCGTCCTTGGGCCGTGCGGACCCTTGGATACGGCTTGGGCAATGCGATGGTGTGTCGAAGACTTGATCCGTCCGCGCCGAGCGATTAGCGTACCGCCCTTAGTCTAAAGAAGCGCCTGTTCAAGGGCCTCGAAAACAGGGACGGGAGCAATCGGTGGGTCACTCTTGGGGTACAGCAGTCATTTTGATCGACGGTCGCGGTCCATGCGTGCGCAGAGATTGCGGTGCTTCGCTCAGGCGGATGCCGGCTCCGAAGAGAGGAACGCCGAGCGGTCTGTCGGCATAGCCGATTTTGGCTGCCCAGTTCCGGCCGGTTCGACCGTAGCCGGACGAGCGCCGAAAGCGGCGTCTGGTCACCATATTTCGCGCAGTCACCAGGGCCTAATCGGGCAGGGGATCGACCTTCCGCCGATGTATCCGAATGTGATGCGCGATCGGTCAACGATTTTGTCATTGCGGGGCTGGACAAGCGCCGTACAACAGCATAGGCAGCCACGTCTGCCGAAGCCCGGCAACAAGAGTTTCGAGACGAGAGCGGTCGACTAGAGACGTGTTACGAACCAACAGCGAAAGTGGAACCATGCAGCGCATCTTCAATATGACCTCGACGGCGGCGCGCCGTACGGTCTTTGCCCTGGCGCTTCTTGCGCCGGTCGCCTTTGCCGGATCGGCATTGGCACAGGCCGCCAAGCCGGCCGCTCCCGCCCCGACCGCCGCAGCGCCTGCTGCGCCCGCTCCGGCAACACCGCCCGCGACGGCAGTAGGCACGCCCGCGCCGACCGCCGCCGCTCCCGGCGCCGCTCCGGCCGCAGCGCCCGGTGCCGCTCCTGCCGCCCCCGGCGCGGCTGCGCCCGGCACACCCGGCGCTCCCGATCAATCGGCGGCGGCTCCCGGCGCCCCCGCCGCTCCCGGCGCGACGCCGCCGGCCGCCAATGACAACGCCGCTGCCGGCGCTGCGCCTCCGCCGACGAACGAGCCGCCGCAGCTGCGCAACGACATGAGCCCGGTGACGATGTTCCAGGGCGCGACCGTCGTCGTGAAGGTGGTGATGATCGGCCTGCTGCTCGCCTCGATCGGCAACTTCGCCATCCTGCTCGACAAGAGCTTCTCTTTCTCGAGCCTCAATCGCCGCGCCTCGGACTTCCTCGCCGTCTTCCGGTCGGCCTCCTCGCTCGACGAGGTCTATCAGAAGGTCGCGAACGAGAAGAACAACCCGTTGGTCAACATCTTCGTCGCCGGCATGAACGAGCTCCGCGTCTCGCTCGAGCCCGGCACGGTGCCGACCGACGCCGTGCGCGAGCACATCGAGGAGCGCGTGGCCACGGCAATGGAGCTGATCGAAACCCGCGAGAGCGAGAAGCTGGGCTCGGGCATGGGCTTCCTTGCCACCGCCGGGTCGATCTCGCCGTTCGTCGGCCTGTTCGGCACCGTCTGGGGCATCATGAACAGCTTCATCGGCATCGCGAACACGCAGACGACCAACCTCGCGGTCGTGGCGCCGGGTATCGCCGAAGCGCTGATGGCCACCGCCATTGGTCTCTTCGCGGCCATCCCGGCGGTCATTTTCTATAACGTGTTCGCGCGGCGCATCGCGGCATTCAACGGCCGGATGAACCATTTCGTCGGGGAGTTCTCGACGGTGCTGTCGCGTCACCTCGATCGCAAGGCCTGATCCATGGCGGTCAAGCTTGGCGGCGCGCCGGGCGCCAAGAAGTATGAGCAGAACGCGGACATGAACGTCACGCCGTTCATCGACATCATGCTGGTTCTGCTCATTATCTTCATGGTCGCGGCGCCGCCGCCGATGGTCCACCAGAACGTCAATCTGCCGCCGCAGAATCTGAAGCCGCCGCCGCCGGACCCGAACAACAAACCGTTGTTCATCAGTCTGGCGGACAACGGGTCGGTGGTGGTGTCGCTCGGCATTGGCGAGGGCGCGACGGCGAACACGGTGGCGTCGATCAACGAAGTCCCGGCCCAGATCATGGCCTTCCTGCCCGACGCCACGGCGCGGGCCGACAAGGAGACCTATATCCGAGCCGACTTCGAGGTCCCGTATGACGGGGTCATGCAGCTGATGAACAAGCTCCGCGACGCGGGCATCAAGAAAATCGGGCTGGTCGGCGAAGCCACCAGCTGATCGGAAGGCAGGGCAATGGCAGTCAAATTGGGAGGCGAGGGGCCTCCGGGAAAGAAAGGTTCATCCTTCGCCGAAAACAGCGAGATCAACGTCACGCCGTTCGTCGATGTGATGCTCGTTCTCCTGATCGTCTTCATGGTGGCGGCGCCCTTGGCGGCCGTGAACGTGAAGGTCGACATGCCGAAATCGAACGCGAACGCGGACACCAAGGCCAACTCGCCGGTCTATATCAGCCTGCAGGCCAACGGGAACGTCTTCATCGGCGACAACCGCGTGCGTTCGATCCAAGGTGTCGGCGACCGGCTTCAGGCCGACATCCCCGAAGCGAAGCGTGACAACACCAAGCTGATGCTCCGGGCCGATGCCAGCGTGCCGTATAAGAAGGTTCTGGAGCTGATGAACACTTTGCGGGACGTCGGCTTTTACAAGATCAGCCTCGTCGGCCTCGAATCGGTGAACAAGTAAGCCCATGCGCCCAGGAATAGCCCTTTCGTTCGGCCTCCACATCGCGCTGGTGGTCTATCTCGCCTTCGCGCTCGCTTTCCATCCGCCCGAGAAGCAGAAGGATAACGAGGTCGAGGTCAATATGGTGCCGCCGCCGCCACCGCCTCCTCCTCCGCCGCCGCCGCCCGAGGTGAAGACGCAGCAGCCGCTCTTCATTCCGGCTCTGGCACCGCGCGTCGCCAACGTGCCGACGACGGTTCCCGACCTTCCGATCCCCGCCCAGCCCGAGCTGAAGCGCCAGCCGGCCCAGACGGTGACTCAGAACAAACCGGTCGAGAAGATATCGCGCAGACCGATCAGCATCGTCCCGCCCTCCTATCCGGAGCGCGCGGAAGATCGGCAGATCGAAGGCTATGTCGATTTCGAATTCACCGTCGAAACCGATGGCTCGGTCGGCGATCCCAAGATCACCGCCGAAGTGCCGGAAGGCTACGGTTTCGCCTCCGCCGCCCAGAAGGTGTTCCCGAAGTGGAAGTTCAAGCCGGAGATCGTCGACGGCAAGCCGGTTCCGACAAAGGCCTATTACCGGTTCAGCTTCAAGCTGGCGAAATAGGTCTCTATCGACCATCTCACATAAGGGCCCGCTCTGCTCGAGAGCGGGCCTTTTTCGTATCCGGCTCTTACGGCGCCTTTGGTTGCGCAGGGGGCGCCGACCCGTAGAGCAGCAGGATGGATAGGCGGCGATTGCGCGGATCCAGCGGATCGCTTTTGACGAAGGGCTGCGTATCGGCCAAGCCGACTACATTCGCGATCCTGGCGCCGTCGAGGCCCCCTTCGATCAGCGCCGCCCGCGTGGAAAGCGCGCGGTCGCTCGACAGACGCCAATTATCGCCGATCCCATTGGTGAAGGGGCGCGCGTCTGTGTGGCCCCTGACCGACAGCTTATTCGGCAGATTGGCCACGGCGCGCGCCACCAGCCCGACCAGCTGACGGGTCTTGGGGCCCATGGAGGCGCTGCCGGAATCGAACATCGAATAATTGGCCTGGTCCAGAAGCTGGACCCTGAGCCCCTCCGGCGTCCGGTCGATGACGATGTTGTTCGCGAGATCAGCGAGGCTCGGATCTTTGGTGATCGCCTGTTTCAGCGCCTCCTCGGTCTCGGCGAAGCGCTTTTCGTCCTGCTTGCGTATCTCGGCGTCGACATCGGCCTGGGTCGGATCGGCGGTATCGGGCGAGCGCGAGAATTGATCCTCATCGTCTTTGGGCTCGGGCTGCGCCGGAATGCTGTTCTGTGTGGGATCGAAAGGCGCGCTGGCGCTCGTCTGCGAACCGGGCTCGGCGATCGTCTTGCCGCCGAGCACGCCGTTGGCGCCGCTGTTGTTCTGAGAGACGGTGAGCGAGGCATCGAAATAGTCCGCGATGCCCTTGCGCTGCGTCTCGGTAGTGGCGCCCAGCAGCCAGAGCAGCAGAAAGAACGCCATCATGGCCGTCACGAAATCGGCGTAGGCGACCTTCCATGCGCCGCCATGATGGCCGTCATGGCCATCATCCTCGATCTTCTTGATGATGATCGTGGGCTTGCCGTCCTCCAGTGCGGACATGGGAGACGGTCCCTAAGCGGCCTTGGCGACCGGCTTCTCGCCGCTGGCGGCCGCCTGGATCGCCTCTTCGAGCTCGATGAAGCTCGGCTGGAAATGGGTCGGCACGTTGCCGCGCGCGATCTCCACGCAAACCTGCGCCGGGTTGCCTTTCAGATAGGCGACGTAAGTGTCGCGGATGATCGCGTAGAATTGGACGTCCTGGTTGTGCGCCTGCTTGATGCGCGACGCGAAGGGCCCGATCAGACAGTAGGAGAGGAACACGCCGAGGAACGTGCCGACGAGCGCGCTGCCGATCATGCGGCCGAGCACGGCCGGCGGCTGGTCGATCGAGGCCATCGTCTTGATGACGCCCAGCACCGCCGCGACGATGCCGATCGCAGGCAAGCCGTCGGCCATCGTCTGAAGCGCGGTCGCGGGGGCAAGGGTCTCGTGATGGTGCTTCTTCAGCTGCTTCTCCATCGCGTCCTCGATCTGGTGCGGATCGTCCAAATTCATCGACACCATGCGGAGCGTGTCGGCGAGGAATCCCATGGCGAAATGGTCGTGCAGGATCTTCGGATATTTCTGAAAGATGTCGCTCTCATTCGGCTTCTCGATATGCGATTCGAGCGCCAGCACGCCTTTCTGCTTGATCATGCGGATGATCTCGAAGAGCAGGCAGAGGAGGTCGCGGAAATCATCCTTGGTCCAGCGTGAGCCGCCGAAGACGAGCTTGATCTCCTTCAAGGTCGCCTTGACCACGAGCATGCTGTTCGAGATGACATAGGCGCCGGCGCTCGCCCCGAAGATGGTCATCAGCTCGAAGGGCAGCGCCTCGAGGACGACGGCCAGCTTGCCGCCTTCGATCACATAAGTGCCGAAGACGGCGACCAGAATGACGACGATGCCGACAATGCCGACCATGGAGAGCCCTGCGCTGAGATACGCCTTTGGGCTATCAATGAGCCGTAAGGGTTTAGATGGGATTAATCATCCGCCCTAATGGGTTGCGGACGCTATTCGGCGGCCCCGGACAGGGGTTCGGGCAGACCCGTCGCGTCGCCGAGAGCTTCACCGGCCTTTCCAGCCCTGCGGGAACCCCGCAGCCAGGCGCCGAACCGATCGAGATAGAGATAGACGACCGGCGTCGTGAACAGGGTGAGCGCCTGACTGACGATCAGGCCGCCCACGATCGCGACGCCCAGCGGCCGACGGAACTCCGATCCGGCGCCGTGGGAAAGCATCAGCGGTATGCCGCTGAAAAGCGCCGACATCGTGGTCATCAAAATTGGCCGGAAGCGCAGCAGCGCGGCGTGATAGATCGACGCTTCCGGAGACATGTTCTCGTGTCGTTCCGCCTCGAGCGCGAAGTCGATCATCATGATCGCGTTCTTCTTCACGATGCCGATCAGGAGGATGATCCCGATCAACCCCATCATGTCGAGCGGATAGCCAAAGAGGGCGAGAAAGAGCAACGCGCCGACCCCGGCGGAAGGCAAGGTCGAGAGGATCGTCAACGGGTGGATGTAGCTCTCATAGAGGACGCCCAACACGATGTAGACCGCGACGAGCGCGGCCGCGATCAGATAGGGCATCGTCGCAAGCGATGCTTGGAAGGCCTGCGCGGTTCCCTGGAATGTCGCAGTGACCGTCGACGGCAGATGGACCTCGGCCTGCGCGCGCTGGATCTGGTTGATGGCATCGCCGAGCGCCACGCCCGGCGACAGGTTGAACGACAGGGTGATCGCCGGGAACTGGCCCTGATGATTGACCGAAAGTGTGGTCGTTCCCTGCGAGATCTTGGTGAAAGCGCTCAACGGCACCTGCGCGCCGGTCGAGGATTTCACGTAGATCTTGCTCAGCGAATCGGGGTTGAGCTGATAGGCCGGGTCGACCTCCTCGACGACATGATACTGGTTGAGCTGAGTGAAGATGGTCGCCACTTGGCGTTGGCCGAAAGCGTCGTAGAGAGTGTCGTCGACCTGCTGCGGCAGAACGCCCATGCGCGAGGCCGTCTCTCGGTCGATCGTCACGACGGTGCTGAGGCCTTCATTCTGCTGATCGGTCGCGACATCCTGCAGCTGGGGCATATGCTGCAGCTTGTCGAGCATGACGGTCGACCAGTGGTTGAGCTCGTCGATGTTGGCGTCCTGAAGCGTGTACTGGTACTGCGTCCGCGTCAGCCGGCCGCCGACATTGATGTCCTGACGCGACTGCAGATGCACCTGGAGGCCTTCGATCTTCGCCAATTTGGGCCGCAGACGCTGAATGACCTCGTCCGACGTCACCGTCCGCTCGTCGAACGGCTTGAGGCTCATGAACATACGGCCCGTATTGCTCGTGTTGCCGTTGCCCGCTCCAATCGACCAGGGCACGCTTTCCATCGCGGGGTCGGCGGCAATGATTTGCGCGGCCTCCTTCTGCTTGCGCAGCATCTCGGTGAATGAGATGTCCTGCGAGGCGTCAGTTTCGGCGAAGAGAAGGCCATTGTCCTGCTGCGGAAAGAAGCCTTTCTGAATAATCGCGAACATGAAGCCCGTGAGCGCGATCGTCGCGACCAGCGAGATCAAGGTCAGCCGCTGGTGCCTGAGCACGATCCTCAGCAGACGGGAATAGTTGTGCACCAGCCAGTCGAATCCGCGTTCGAGAACCCGGTAGAATCGCGTCTCCTTCTCCTCGTGCTGGGTGAGGAAACGCGCGCACATGGTCGGCGTAAGCGTCAGCGACACGAACGCCGAGATGAGCACAGCGACGCTCACCGTCACCGCGAATTCGTGGAACAGCCGCCCGACGATGCCGCCCATCAGCAGCAACGGAATGAAGACCGCGAGCAGCGAAAACGTTATCGAAAGGATGGTGAAGCCTATCTGGCCCGCACCCTTTACCGCCGCCTGGTAGGGGCTGTCTCCCTGCTCGATGAAGCGGACGATGTTCTCGATCATAACGATCGCGTCGTCGACGACGAAGCCGACCGCGATGGTCAGCGCCATAAGCGACAAATTGTCGAGGCTGTAGCCCAGGAGATACATCGCGCCGAACGTGCCGACGAGCGACAGCGGCACGGCTATGCCCGGTATCACCGTGGCCCACATTTTTCGCAGGAAAAGGAAAATCACCAGGATCACCAGCGCCACAGCGATTATCAGCGTATGCTCGACGTCGGCGAGGGAAGCCCGGATGGTCCGCGTCCGATCCTGCATGACCGCGACATGGATCGCCGGCGGGATCGGCGCCTTGATGCGCGGCAGTTCGGCCTTCACCAGATCCACGGTCGCGATGATGTTCGCTCCCGGTTGCCGGAATACGCCGATCACGATGCCGGGATGAAGGCCGGCCCATGCCGCGATCCTGGTGTTCTCGACGCTGTCGACCGCAGTTCCTATGTCGGAAATGTGGACCGGCGCGCCATTGCGATAAGCGACGACAATGTGCTTGTAGCCCTCGGCCTTGAGGATCTGGTCGTTCGCTTGGATCGTTGAGGATTGGTATTTGCCGTCGAAGCTGCCCTTGGGATTATCGATGCTGGTCTGGCTCAACACCGAGCGCACATCCTCGAGCGAGATCCCTTCGTTCGCGAGCGCCGCCGGGTCGAGCCGGACTCGCACCGCCGGCTTCTGCTCGCCGAAGATGACGACCTGGCCGACGCCTGGAAGCTGCGATATTTGCTGGGCCAGCATGTTGTCGGCGTAATCGTCGATCTGGTCGATCGGGAACACGTCGGAATAGAGGCCGATGATCATGATCGGCGTGTCCGCCGGATTGGTCTTGCGCCAGGTGGGCGGGTTGGGGAGATTCTTCGGGAGCTGTCCGCCTGCGGCCGATATCGCCGCCTGCACGTCCTGCGCGGCGGCGTCGATGTTGCGTGAGAGGTCGAACTGCAGCGTCACGCTGGTGCTGCCCAGCGTGCTCTGCGACGTCATCTCGGTCAAATCGGGAATTTGCGCGAACTGGCGTTCGAGCGGAGTCGCCACCGAGGACGCCATCGTCTCAGGATCGGCGCCGGGCAGGTTCGCGCTGACCGCGATCGTCGGAAAATCGACGCGCGGGATCGCGGCGACCGGAAGCTGAGTGAAGGCGAGAATGCCCGCCAGCATCAGGGCCGCCATCACCAGCGAGGTGGCAATCGGCCGATCGATGAAGGTCTTGGAAAAATTCATCGGATCGTCGCGCCGCGCCCGTCCGGGGCGCCCTGTCCGCCGGCCGCCTGGGGCGCTCCGAGCGCCCCTGTCTGGACAGGATTGCCGTTACGATCGACGATCTGGACAAGAGCGCCCGGCTGCAGGCGCAGCTGGCCGTCCACCACCACCCTGTCGCCGGCCTGCAACCCCTTCGTGATGAGTATTCGACCCCGATCCTCGGGTCCGACTTCCACCTGCCGCACCTCGATCGTGTTGTCGGGCTTGATGACATAGGCATAGGGCCCCTGGGCACCGCGCTGGACGACCTCGGTCGGGACCGTCAGGCCGCTAGGCACGTTGCCGACCTGGAGCCGCGCATTGACGAATTCGCCCGGCCATAATTTGTGTGCGGGATTGGGGAAGCGGGCCTTGAGGCGGATCGTGCCGGTCGCGGGATCGATCTGATTGTCGACCAGCTCGAGCGTCCCGCGCCCGAGCTCCGTCTCGTTGTCGCGGCTGTCGACGATCACGGCGAGCGGCCCCTGCGCCAGCGCCGCGTTGACGGCGGGCAGCTTGTCCTGGGGCAGCGTGAAGATGACGGCGATCGGGTCGAGCTGGGTGATGACGACCAAACCGCCGGGGTCCGCCGCATGCACAATGTTGCCCTGGTCAACCAGTCGGATGCCGGTGCGCCCATCGAGGGGCGCCGTGATATCGGTGTAGCCGAGCTGCACCCGCGCATTCTCGACGGTCGCCGCATCGGCTTGGACCGAGGCGGTAAGCGAGGCGACCGTGCTCTCCTGAGTGTCGAGCTGCTGGCGCGACGAATAGCCCTTGGCCGCCGTTTGCTGATAGCGGGCAAGATCGCGCTTGGCGTTGGCGAGCGTCGCTTGATCGCGCGCAAGATTGCCCAGCGCGTTGTCCAACGCCGCCTGGAACGGCTTCGGGTCAATCTGGACGAGGAGGTCGCCCTTCTTGACGTCCTGGCCTTCCTTGAAGGCGACGTTGACCAGCTCGCCATCGACCCGCGCGTGCACGGTCACCGTATTGTAGGCCTGAACGGTACCGATGCCGCTGAAATAGAGAGGCACGTCGCCTGACGAAACCAACCCGGCGACCACCGGCACCGGGCTGCCCCCGCCATTGTCCCCCTCGTCATGCCCCGATCCCAGGATCAACCAGGCGATCAATCCGACAACAAGTACGCCGGCCACGGCGACGAGCGATTTGCGGTTCAGCTTCATGCGTATTCAGCGACAGATCCGAAATGAGCGGCCGTATGGCCGGCGGAAATGGCCGCAAGGGCGTTGAAGCATATCCCTTGGAGCCAATTCGCGGAACGGGGTGGCCCGCCCGCAATGGGCGAGGCTGATTTTGACCGCCGTTCCGGAGACCGTTAGCATACTAATGGCTTCAATTTCCTGCGCAAGTGGCCCTGCCTCAAGGAGCCGGCTCGAGCTCGATCATGCCCCGCGAAGCGCCTATCCCCTTGGCTCCAGCCGGGCCGTTCGCGCCCGGACGGAAGGGAAACGGCATCGCCGCGCGGATCCGGGTCAAGCCCGGAGCGGCGCAGGACCGGGTTCGGGGCATCGTTGAAACTTCGGAAGGTCCGGCGATCGAGATCTCGGTCACTGCGCCTCCAACGGAAGGCCATGCGAATGCGGCGGTTATCGCGGCGCCGGCCCGGGACTGGCGGATGCCCAAATCGGCCTTAAATATTGTTGCGGGGAATAAAGGCAGGGTCAAAACCATATTGATCGAGGGCGAGCCGGCCCAAACCCTGTCGCGCCTCATGGATTGGTTGAAAGCCCTGCGTTTGGGGAAGGATGTGCGACATGAGCAGAACGTACCGATCCGGTTTGATCCTGCGGCGCCTGGCGGCGGGCGTCGGCGGCGCGGCCGCGATTGCGGCGCTCGCTATTTCCGGCCCGGCGCGGGCCGACCACCCGAAGAACGTCTGCCTCTGGGTGAATCGCATTGATCACACCCGGGTTCTGAACGACCACCAGATCCTGTTCTTCGAGACCAACGGGAAGATCTGGCAGAGCAACCTGCCGGTGCCGTGCCGCACGATGACGTCCCAGGACGGCTTCGCTTGGGAATCGGGCATTCCGGAGATCTGCGGCAATGTCGAGCAGATTCGAGTGCTGAGAACTGGAGAGCATTGCCTGCTGGGCGCCTTCGTGCCCTATGTGCCGGGCGGCGCGAACCCGGTCGGCACGTCCGCTCCGAAGAGCGAGCGCTGGCTCGGCGCTAACTCCGAAAAATAAAGAATACCGCGCCGACCAGGCAGGCCACCGCAGCGGCATAGTTCCAGCGTAGGGTCTGGTCGAGATAGAGCACCGAAAAGGCCGCGAAGACTCCGAGCGTGATCACCTCCTGGATGATCTTGAGCTGCGGCGCTGTGAACTCGCCATAGCCGATACGGTTCGCGGGCACCTGTAGGCAATATTCGAAAAAGGCGATTCCCCAGCTGGCGAGGATTACCTTCCAGAGCGCCACTTCGCGAAACTTCAGGTGCCCATACCAGGCAACGGTCATGAAGATGTTGGAGCCGATCAAGAGCAGGATGGTCCGCATTCAACCCTCGTCCTGACATGTCTTTCGGATCGCCTCGGCGAGGCCGCCGAACCAGGTTTGCGCAACGGGCGTTCGCATGGCTTCGCCCATCACGGCAACGCCGGCAAATCCCCATCCCACGAGCCGAGCGGCGTTTTCCGTCGTTACGCCGCCCAGCGCCAAGACCGGAAGCCCGGCGCGTGCGGCCAGCGCGCCCAATTCTCTCGGCGGCAACGCCGGCCGGTAGCCGGGCTTGCTCGCCGTCGTCGCGACCGGTCCCAAGGTCGCGTAGTTGGCGCCCCCCTCGGCGGCGGCCGCGAGATCCGCCGCGCTGTGGCAGGACTGGCCGATCAGAACCGACGAGCCCAGCGCACGCCGGGCTTGTCGTGGGTCGCCTCCGGCAGAAAGGTGAAGGGCAGCGCCGCACGATCGAGCGGCTTCGCAATCGTCATGGACACCGATTGTCGCGCCGAAATCCCGGCCGATCGCGACAAGCTTTTCCAGCAGCGCGCGCCTGGCCGGAGCCTCGAGATCCTTTTCCCGCAGAGACAGCCAGCGGCAGCCGCCCTGGAACAACGCCAACGCCCGTCCCTCGATCGGCTCGGGGCATTGCGCGCGGTCTGTGACGACGAGGATGGGTGGCTCGGGGAGTCTCACGAGCCGATCAGGCCCAGCTCCGGGCTGGAGGCTTCGGCGTGGCGGCGCCGGGGTATGCGTCCGGCCGCCCGGGCCAGGCTGCCAGCCTCGATCGCCAGGCGCATGGCTGCGGCCATCGCGACCGGATCGTCCGACTTGGCGATGGCGGTGTTGAGCAGAATGCCGGAGCAGCCGAGCTCCATGGCTTGAGCCGCATCCGATGCCGTGCCGATGCCAGCATCGAGGATAACCGGCGTTCCCGCCAGACGGCGGCAGATCGTCTCGATATTGTAAGGGTTCAGGATGCCGAGGCCCGAGCCGATCGGCGCGCCCAGAGGCATGACGGCAGCGCAGCCGAGATCGGCCAGCTTCTCGCAGGTCACGGGGTCGTCGTTGGAATAGGCGAGCACCGAAAAACCCTTGCCGACCAGCTCCGAAGTCGCCTTCAGCAACTGCTCGACATCCGGGTAGAGCGTCTCGCGGTCGCCTACGACCTCGAGCTTCACCCAATCGGTCTCGAGCGCCTCGCGCGCGAGCTCGGCGGTCAGCACGGCGTCCCGCGCCGTCGCGCAGCCGGCGGTATTGGGCAACAGCCGATACCGCCCGACCAGCAGATCGACGAGGCTTTCGCTCGAGGCCGCGAGGTCGAGACGGCGGATCGAGACGGTTACGATCTCGGCGCCGCTGGCGGCGATGGCGTCGAGCATCACTTGCCGGTTGGGATAGCCGGCGGTGCCGACCATCAGCGCCGAGGCGAAATTCTCGCCGGCGATCGAGAGCACCGGCGCCCTTTCCGTCTCAGCCACCGGAATGCGGCCTGACGATCTCGACCTCATCGCCTGGGCGAAGGGCGAGGGTGGGCCAGTGCTTGCGGGGCACCACGGCCGAATTCACAGCGACGGCCACGCCGCGCCGCGTAGCGTCGATCCGTTGCGCGGCAAGGAGATCCGAGAGCATGCTGCCGTCGAGGCTATGAGGCGCGCCGTTCAGGCGGATTTCCATTGCGCAGTTCCTTTCGAAGCGCCGACGAATCGCGCGAGGGAGAAAGCCTCCGTCACCGAATCGGCCGCGCCCGTCAATACCAAGTCGGTGATCAGTTGAGCCGTGAGCGGCGCGAGCAGGATGCCGTTGCGATGGTGGCCTGTCGCGAGCAGCAGCCCGTCGACCGCCGTGCGACCGAGGATCGGCGCGTCGTCGCGTGAGCCCGGCCGGAATCCGACCCAGCTTTCCAGGATCGGCAGCTCCTCGATTCCGGGGACCGCACGCCAGGCGGCTTCGAGCAGCGCCAGCATGCCGCCGGCTGTCAGCCGATCGTCGAAACCCTTCTCCTCCACCGTCGCGCCGATGATCAAGCGCCCATCGCGCCTGGGAACGATATAGGATTTGGGAGCCCAGACGACATGCCGAACCAGGGGCGCCGCCGGATCCATTCCCAGCGCCAGCATCTGGCCCTTCACCGGCCGCACTGGCGGCAGGGCCGCGGGTGGCAGGCCGGGAACCGACCGCGACCAGGCGCCGGCCGCGATGATGACGATGGGCGCCGCATGGGTCCGGCCGTCAGCCTCGACGCCGACGGCTCTGCCGTTGGCGACGCGCACGGAGACATCGCCCAAATTTTCGTGCAGGATCCCGCCGGATCCGACGAGCGCCTGCTTCAGCGCCGCGACGACCAGCCGATTGTCGACCTGATGATCTCCCGGGACCAGCAGCGCGCCGGCGAGCCTGGGATTGAGATGCGGCTCGAGCTCCAACGCCGCCGCCCGGTCCAGCCAACGAGATTCGATCCCAAGGCCGCGGTGAAGTCGCTCGGTCTGCCGCAGACGCCCGAGATCGTCTCGGGTCAAGGCGACGGTGAGCGTGCCCTCGGTTTTGAGCGCGACGTCAATTCCGCTGGCCTCCGTCAGCTCGGCCGCGAACGCCGGCCACAACCCCTGTGATCGCCGGAGGAGCGGAAACAAGGCCTGCTCTCCCGGCTCCACTTCCGACCCTGCGGCGAGCATGCCGGCGGCGGCCCAGCTGGCACCCCGCCCCGCCGTGCCGCGCTCGAACAGCGACACCGGAACGCCGGCCTCGGCGAGCCGCCAGCCAATTGAAAGGCCGATCACGCCGGCGCCGATGATGGCGACGGCCGGTCCGGAAGCTGAACCAACGGGTTTCATGCGCTCATCTCTCCCTGCGGTGGCATTACCCACATCAGGTTCAATGGGTCTGATCTCAGCCCAGCCGCAGCCAGGCACCCCAGCAGCCCCAAGATGGGCGCATTCCCACGCCCCTGGCAAGACCGGTCGCGATCAATCCGTTAAGGAAACTCGTGTAGACCCGCGACGCAGCCCGATTGCACAGGTTCAGGCGCGACATGAAGAAGCTCCTCTACGCCCTCGCCCTCGGTCCGACGCTTACCCTAGCCGTCCCGGCGCTCGCGGCCGACGCGACGGCGGCTGATTCGCCGGTCCCGTCGGACACGGAAATACAGCGCATGGTCGACGATCGGGTCGCGACCTATCAGGACACGGTCGGGCTTGTCGTCGGCATCGTGACCCCGCAAAGCCGCAAGATTTTCATGCGCGGAACCTATGACGTGGGCGACGACGTCCCGGTCGACGGCGACACGATCTTCGACATTGGCGGCGTGTCGAAGCTGTTCACGGCCCTCCTGCTGTCGGACATGGTCCGCAAGGGCGAGGTCGGTCTTCGGGACCCCGCACAGAAATACCTCGCGGGCGACATGAAGCTGCCGGCGCGTGGGCGGCCGATCACGCTCCTCGATCTGGCGACCCACCGCTCGGGCCTGCCGCCGGAGCCGAGCAACGTGCTGATCACGGATCCGAACAATCCGAACAAGAGCGTGTCGCCGGAACAGCTCGAAAAATTCCTGGCCGGATACGAGCTGCCCCGCGAAGTCGGTGCGGAATACGAATATTCCGATCTCGGCTATGAGGTGCTCGCCCTCGCGCTCGCGGCCCGCGAGCAGAAGGATTTCGCCTCGCTGCTTTCGTCTCGAATCCTGGAGCCGATGCACCTTGCGTCGACCGGCTTCGACCCGGCGGGGACGGCAAAGGACAAGGTGACGATTGGCCATGACGCACATCTGCAGCCGATCCGCCCGAAGCCGCTCCCGGCGCTGCTCGGTGCCAATTCCTTGAAGTCGAGCGCCAAGGATCTGATGGAGCTGGTGGCCGCCGCGATGGGCGACCCGAACGCGAAGCTCGCGCCCTCGGCGACCGATATGCTGAAGGTGCGGCTTGCGACGGATGTAGAGTCGCGATCAGCCGGCATCGGCTGGTACATCGCCACTGTGGATGGCGCCGACATCGTCTGGCTTAACAGCGAGGCGAACGGCTATCGGTCGTTCGTCGGCTTCGCGCCGGCCAAGCATCTCGGCGTCGTGCTTCTGTCGAATTCAGTCAACCCGATCGACGATCTGGCGATCCATCTCCTGGACCCGCAATCGCCGCTCAGGACCTTGCGCCGCGCGGTTCAGGTCGATCCTGCCCGATTCGATCAGTTCGTCGGAATGTTCGCGGTCAATAATAATTTCCTGATCAACATCACACGGGATAAGGGCCGCCTCTTCATCCAGCCATACGGGCAGTCCCGGGCGGAGCTGTTCGCCGAAAGCGACGATAAATTCTTCCTACGCGACCTCGACGCCGAAGTAACCTTCCAGACCGACAGCGCGGGCTATGCCCAATCGCTGCTCCTCACGCAGGGGAAAGACATCAAAATCGCGAAGCGGATACGATAAAGCCTCCGGGGTGCGCTATGTTTGCGCGGAGCGCCGCCGACGGAGCGCGCCGAGCGCGGCAAGGCCGACGCCAAACAGCGCCAAGCTTGCGGGCTCGGGCGCGCGCGTCGGCACGAAGGCGTTGAAGTTGACCGTTGGGCTGCAATCCATCGTGTAGGATTTGCCGACATTGCTGATCCCGGCGATGATCTGGCCGGCGATGGTGGTGTCCGAAATGGAGACGTTGCTGCTCGGCGCCAGCAACGTGCCGGAGAACACATTGGTATTGCCTGTGATGGAAACGGTCGAGACACCGCTCTCGACGTTGAAGATGACATCCGACGATTTGGTGTGTCCGGCCAACTTGATGCAGCCCGTCGACCCGATCGTGAAACTGCCGGTCACGTTGATGACGAACTTCGCACCTGTGAATGCTCCATCATTCAATGTCAGGCAGGCCCCGCTTTGGAGATCGAGCGTCCCGATGTCGAACACGTTATCGCTTGCAGCGCTCAGCGCGTTCAGCGTGAGGTTGCTCGTCACGCTGCTGTAACTGTGGATCGCCGTCTCACCAGCGGCGTAACTCGCCGCATTCAGCGCGTCCTGAAGCGGCTCGCCGCTGCCCCCGGTAGCAAACAAGCTCGGATCCAAGGTCGTGGAGCTAAATCCCGAGACATTAGTGTAACTTTTGCATTTGGCTGTGTTCGAGGAGGTGCAGCCGTTCCCGTAACCGCCTTCGACGAGGCTGAGCGAGGTTCCCGTAACCGAAAAGCTCGACGGATTGCTCTTCCCGTTATAAGTGCCAACAGCGACGGTCGCGCCGGCGCTCAGCTGCACCGACGAGAGGGTGACGCTGTCGTTATTGCCGATCAAAATCGCATAATCACCGGCAGTTCCCAGCGTCACGGCGCCGGCCAGCGCGCCCGGGGCGCCAAACAGGGCGGCGAGCGCTGCCGCCGCCAAGCCGCCCGACCATTTGCCAGCAAATCTCGTCATCCGAGCCTGATCCCTTCGACCGGCCGCTTCGATAAGCGGAATCCGTACAACACTTATTTGGTGCAAGAGTCGTGCCAGAGCCGCAACCTATTGATACGGCCTGAATTAACCAATTGCGCAGTTTGTAGTTGTAAAGGATCCCGACACCTTTCGATTGCTATTCTGGAAGGCGCGGCAAACCCAGGCGGCGAACGCCGTCGCCCCTAACGCCGCCTTTACCGGGACGGAGAACAATCCGTCCGTGGCGACTCGTGAGCACGAGTCGCCAAAGATCACACGAGCTGCGAGGAAATCAGGAAGTGCGGAGGATGATGGTGGGCGCGGCAGGGATTGAACCTACGACCCCTTCCATGTCAAGGAAGTGCTCTCCCGCTGAGCTACGCGCCCCCGTCCGGCCCCAGGTCCAGGCCCTGTGCCGGAAGGCCGGCTGTTTAACATCACCCAGGATCGGTTGCAATCGGGCTCGGCTGCAAGTCCGGAAGCTCTTAGGCCGTGCCGGTCTGCGCCTTCAGAAGCCGATCGACCTGCCCTACAACATCCTTCAGATGGAAAGGCTTGACGACGATGTTCGGCTGGTCGGCGAACCGGCTGCGGCTTTCGAGCGCCAGCGCGGCGAAGCCGGTGATGAACATGATCCGCAGCGAGGGATCGCCCGCGGCCGCCTCCTGCGCGACCTGGACTCCGTCCTTGCCCGGCATGACGATATCCGTCAGCAGAAGGTCATAGCGCCAGCGCTTCAGCGCCGCGACCGCCGAAAGCCCGTCGCCGACGCTATCCACCGTGTGCCCGGCGCGCGACAGCGCACGATCGAGGAAGAGGCGCAGGGTCTCATCGTCCTCAGCCAACAAAATTCGCGCCAAGATCACGCCCTTTCTGGCCCGCGCAAGCTACTCCGCCCCGGTCGGGGAGTCGCACCATCGTCTCGGAAGCTTGCGATTCGATGAAAAGAGCCGATTTCCCGTCGCGGGTCCATCCGCCTTTCGCACTCAAGCTGCCGAAACGACAGACGCTGCCCGTCATCGTGGTCTCGGCCCATAGCGGCGATCGTTATCCGGCCTCCTTTCTGGCGCAGGCCGCGGCTGATCGCGCGCACCTGCGCCATTCCGAGGACTGGGCGGTCGATCGGCTCGCCGGCGCCGCGCCCGGTTTCGGCGCGCCGCTTCTGGCGGCGACCTTCCCGCGCGTGCTGCTGGACGCCAACCGCGAGCCCTTCGAGCTCGACCCCACGATGTTCGCGACCAAGCTGCCCGATTACGTCAACGCGCGGAGCGCCTGGGTGAAATCCGGCCACGGCACGCTCCATCGGCAGGCCGCGGACGGAACCGAGATCTACGGCAAGCCGCTCGATTTCGCCGAGGCGCTCGACCGGATCGAGCGCTATTACCTGCCCTTCCACGCGCAGCTCGAGAGGCTGATTCGCGGCACCGTGCGGCGGTTCGGCATCTGCATTCTGCTCGATTGCCACTCGATGCCCTCCTCGACCGAGGCCGAACATGGCTTTCCCGTCGGCTCGCTGGATTTCGTGCTGGGAGACGCCGGCGGCCGCAGTTGCGCGCCGTCGATCATGGCCCGGGCCGACGGTGTGCTCGCGCGTCGCGGCTGGCGAGGCCGGCGGAACGATCCGTTCTCAGGCGCATTCATTACGCGCCACTATGGTCACCCGGAGAACGGCGTCCATGCGCTCCAGCTCGAGATCAACCGGGCGCTTTACATGGACGAGAGGCGCCTGCGGGCAACCGCGGGGTTCGAGCCCGTCGCCCATGCGATCGCGGAGCTCGTCGCGGGATTGGGCGCCCAGGGCCTTGCCATCGCCGGCGCGGGCCGGAAAGCCGCCACCGGCGCATCTCTCGACTGGCCGTACCTGGCGGGCTAAGCCTGAGCGCTGATGCCGGGCCGGGAGTCGTCAAGATGGCAGTGCAGCTGGTCGGAGATATTGGCGCGACCAACGCCCGTTTCGGGCTGCTCGAAAACGGTGCGCCGCAATCGATCGAGGTCTTGAGCGTCGCCGCCTATCCGACTCTCGATGCGGCGATCAGGGCCTACCTGACCACGGCGGCACCGGACAAGCCGCTACGCGAGGGGGCGCTTGCCGTGGCGGGGCCCGTCACCGGCGATTATCTCGCCTTCACCAATCACCCCTGGTCCTTTTCCATCAGGGAGCTCACGCGCGAGCTCGGCTTCGATCGCCTCGAGATCGTGAATGATTTTGTGGCGGCTGCGCTGGCGATCCCGCGGCTTGGCCCCGATGATCGGCGTCAAATCGGTCCGGGAACGCCCGCCCCAGACACGCCGATCGGGATCATCGGTCCCGGAACGGGGCTCGGCGTGTCCAGCCTGGTCCCAACGCCCGAGGGGCGCAGGAAATGGATGGCGCTTCCCGGCGAAGGCGGCCACGTGACGCTGTCGACGGTGGAGCCCAGGGAGACGGCCATCGTCGAATGGCTGCACCGCGCAGGCCGGACTCACGTCTCGGCGGAGCGACTTGTCAG
>DATGMP010000071.1:0-66898 GCA_035293565.1 Alphaproteobacteria bacterium
AGACAATCGGGCAAGCCGCGTGACACGCCTCCACGCCGGCAATTCTTTCTCCGGGGGGCATGCCCCCCGGAGAAAGAAGCAAAAACGAAGCGGACAGATCATGAGCTACAAAAACCGGACATCTTTACAAGCTAGCGACACGGACGAACGACACGGACGAACGATGGATTCTCGGCACCGTTCCCTGACATAAAGTGTAAATTTCACGCGATTGACAGGCGTTTGGACATCCCTTCAGATCCCCGTCCCCATCGCGGGAGGGGGATCTGAATACGTGAATCTCACCAAACTTCTGGCCGACGACGAGCCCGCTGCTCATCAAGTGCTCCATGAGCATGGCGTGGCGCCCTTCGTACTCACCTGTGACCATGCGGGTAATCGCATCCCGAAGCGGTTGGGAGCGCTTGGGCTAAGGTCGGCCGACCTGGAGCGACATATCGCTTGGGACATCGGCGCAGCCGGCGTGACAACGCTCCTGGCGGAGCGGCTCGACGCCATCGCGATCCTGCAGACCTATTCACGGCTCGTCATCGACTGCAACCGCCCGCCCGAGGCGGAAAGCTCGATCGCGCGGATCAGCGAATATACTGAAATTCCGGGAAACCTGAGCGTGTCGAAAGCCGACAAGGCCGCGCGGATCGAGGAAATCTTCCGACCCTATCATGATCGCATCGCCCGGGAGCTCGACCAGCGACAGAAGGCGCAAATACCGACCGCTGTCATCGCGGTGCACAGCTTCACGCCTATCTTCAAGGGCGCTGCCCGATCCTGGCAGGCGGGCGTGCTCTATAATCGCGACGGCCGAATGGCGAAGCCGATGCTGGCCCTGTTGCGGGGCGAGGGACTGGTTGTCGGCGACAACGAACCCTACGCGCTGAGCGACGCCAGCGACTACACGATCCCGGTGCATGGCGAGCGGCGCGGCCTGCCGCATGTCGAGATCGAAATCCGCCAAGATCTGATCGCCGATGCCGCCGGCCAGAAAATCTGGGCGGACCGGCTGGCGCCGATCCTGCGCGCCTGCTGGAACGAGGCTCAGCCGGCCAGGCTGGCCAAATAAGCGCGCCAGCCGCCGAACTCGGAAACATCCTTCGCGCCTTTGATCCCTTCGGCCTCGACGATGAAGCCCTTGGGCGTGGTGACGTCCGAGAGGCTGGTCGTGCCGATCCCGAGCGGCGCCGGGATTCCCGCCACGAAGCTGCCGAAAGCTTCCGGCGACAAGGCCCAAACCTCTGTCGCGATCCGAACTCCCTCGCCGGCCGCGACGCGCATCAGTCCCGGCCGAGGGGGCGGCCCGCCGGGTAGCGCGTAGAGCCGATAGTCCGGCGCGGTCGGGACGGCACGGAGAAACCGCGCACCCCGGCTCGTGAGCTCATGATTGAGCGGCATGCCCGAGAGATGCGCACCCACGACCACCAGCTCGATCTCGCTTGAAACGGCACGCGGCTCGCCATCGGCCGGAGCCGGAACGGTCATGCCGCTGATGCCGATCTTCACGCCGGCCGCTGCGTGCAGACGCGCGCCGATCGCGGCGAGCACGCCGTCGCGGCCGGAAGGAGCGATCAGCGTCACGCCCGACGGAAAGCCGTCGCTCCGCGGCCGTCCGGGAACGGCAAGCGCGCACAAATCGAGCAGATTGACGAAATTCGTGTACGTGCCGAGCTCGCTATTCGGACCGATCGGATCCGCTTCGAGATCAGCGACTGTGCGCGGACGCGGATAAGTCGGCACGACCAGCACATCGATCGTGTTCCACACAGCTTGCGCAGCGCGCCGCAGCTCGGCCAGTTTGTAGAGCCCGCCGAAAGCATCGGCCGCGCTGAAATTTTTCGCGCCTGAGATGATGCGAAGGGTCGTCGGGTGCAGCGCCTCGGGCCTGCTCTCGATCAGCATGCGGATTGCTTCATACCGCTCGGCGACCCATGGACCGCTGTAGAGAAGCTGCGCGACAGCGAACATCGCCGACATGTCGACCGGCTTCAGTGCCGATCCCTTCAGCGCGCGAACATCGGCGAGCGTCGCATCGAATGCTCTTTCGGAATCCTTGTCGCCCGCGAAATGCCGGCTGGCCGGATCCGGCACGCCCACGCGGAGTCCGGGTGGCAAGCTCGCCGGTTGCGGCGCGATGGCGAGCGGCTTCGACCAGGGGTCCGGCGCGTCATAGCCGGCCATAATCCGGAAGACGGCATCGGCATCGGCGACGGAGCCGGCGAAGACCGAAATCGTGTCGAGCGTCCTGCAGGCCGGCACCATGCCGCGCCCGGAGACGGAGCCCAGCGACGGCTTAAGTCCCACGATATTGTTGAGCGCCGCCGGCACGCGGCCCGATCCTGCCGTGTCGGTGCCGAGCGAAAAGCCGACGATTCCGCGCGCGACCGCGACCGCGGAGCCGGAGCTGGAGCCGCCCGGCACGATAGTCGAATCGATTGGATTGCGCGGCACCGGATAGGGCGTGCGCACGCCGACGAGACCGGTTGCGAACTGGTCGAGATTGGTCTTGCCGATCAGGATCGCGCCCATATCGAGCAGGCGCCGCACGGCGGGTGCGCTCTCGCCGGGTGCGTAGGCGTAAGCGGGACAGGCCGCCGTGGTCGCAAGACCGGCGACATCGATATTGTCCTTCACAGCGAAAGGCACGCCCCAGAGCGGCTTCATCACCGGATCGAATGGACCGAGCGCCGATAGCGCAGCTAAAGCATCGGTTTCCGGTACGAGGGCGATGAAGATACCCGGATCGTTCGCTGTCGCCAGTCGGCGATAGACGTCAGCGATGACATGCGCGGGATCGAGCCCGGCCGCATATGCGGCGTGCAGCGCGGGGATGGTCGGAAATTCGGGTACAGTGCTCATTCAGAGCGCCACTCCACAAGATTGAATGCCGTCATTTCCGCGAAAGCGACATGAGAATGTCAAAGTTAAACCGAGCCTCAGCGACACTCAGCCGCCGATCGCTTTCAGCGCCGCGAGCGCGATGTCGCCATCGATCTCCTGCGTCGCGCCCGACACACCGATTCCACCAAGCACCATGCCGTCCTTCAGCACCGGATAGCCGCCCATGGCCGCGATATAGTCGGGGATGGAATCGATGATCTTCACCTCCGACGGCGGCATCCGGTTCACGAAACCCTCCCATTGGTGCGTGGGCATCCCGGTATTGACGGCCGTGAAGGCCTTGCGGTTGGCTGTGATGGCGGCGATGCGCGGCGCGCCGTCGAATGAGATGAAGCCGGCAAGATTGGCCGAGGAATCCAGGATCGTGATGTGCACGCGGACGCTGAGCTCCTTCGCGCGGGCAATGGCTGCGTTGAGCATTGCCTGGATCGCGTCGACGGTAAGCGTCCCCCTGGGCGCTGCGATCTGCATATCGATCTCCTGTCAATGTGTCCGGCGGCTGTAGGTGATGGGAAGCGCGTTCAATGTGCGGAGCGACAGCCCCGGGAGATGCGCGAGCGCCGCGCCGGGCGCAAGCCGAATGTCCTCCAGCCGCTCCAGGATCGAGTGGAACGCCGCGTTGAGCTCGAGCCGCGCATACGGTGATCCCAGACAGTGATGGACCCCCTGGCTGAAGGCCAGATGCGTCTTCGCGTTTTCGCGGCTAAGGTCGAGCTTCCCCGGATCGGCGAACTGCTCCGGGTCGCGATTGGCGGCCGCGAAGCGAAGATGCACCATTGCGCCTTTCGGGATGCGCACACCGCGCAACTCGGCATCTTGCGCCGCGACGCGGAAGAAACCTTGGCTCGGAGATTCGAGGCGCAGCACCTCCTCGACGAAATTCTCGACGAGGTCCGGCCGCCGGCGAAGCTCTGTCAGAATGTCTCGACGTTGCGCAAGAATCGCCATGCCCGCGCCGAGCGCGCTGGTCGCGGTTTCGTGACCGCCGACGATGAGATGCTCGGCGAGGCCGACTTTGTCGGCGAGGCGCATGTCGCTGCCATCGGGCATCTTTGCATTGGCAAGGTCGGTCAGTATGTCCTCGGCCGGCTCCGCGCGCTTCCGCTCCATATGGGCGATCAGATATTTCTGCAGCGCGACCTCTTCCTGGGCCACTACGATCTCGCGCTCCTCGCTGAGGCCGTAGGTCAGTGGCTCGACCCAGACGTCCGACCAATGCTTGATGCGGTCGGCGTCCTCGAAGGGGAGACCCAGGAGGCGCGTGATCACCCTGATGGGCAAAGACCACGCGACCTCCTTCATGAACTCACAGCCGCCTTCGGGCATGGCCGCGATCAGCTCGTCGACCGCGGCTTGGACGAATCCCGTCTGCGCCTTCACCCGCTGGGGCGAAAAGGCGGTTCGCACCGCCGCTCGATAGCCGGTGTGACGCGGCGGGTCCGTGGTGAGCTTGGTGTCGCGTGGAAATCCCTCCGCCTCCAAGATCGCGCGCGCCTTCTCATGCTTGATGAGCTGCGCCTCGGGGAGAGCCCGCATGTCGATGGACCAGATCTCCGGATGGGCGACGACGTGCTGAATGTCTTTGTACTTGGAGACGACGTAGGCGTTGATCTGCGGCATGAAATAGACCGGCGCCTGCTCCAGCAGCGCCGCGTAGTAGCGGTAGGGGTCCTCCTGAATATCGGGATCCATGAAGCTGTGCGCGGCGAGGTCCATCACGGCTCCAACACGACCTTGATCACCCCGGATTTCCGGTCCCGCGCGACCTCGAAGGCCTCGGCGGCTGCTTCGAGCGGGAAACGATGGGTGATGATGCTGCGTCCGATCACAGGAGTGGCGCCGAGCAGCGCCGCCGCATTGTCGATGTCGCGCACGACCCCAGCACGGCCATACATGGTCGAGCCTACGATGATCGGCTCCTTGGCCGCAATTTCGAGGCCCGGCAGTCGGACCTCCTCCCAGGAAGCGGAGAGCAGCAGCAGCTTGCCGTTCGGCCGGAGCCACGCGCACGCGTCGGCGGACCCCGAGACGCTGCCGGCGCTCTCGATTGCGACATCGTACTCACCCTTGGGCTCGCCGGCGCCGAGATGCTCGCCGGCGGTCTTCTGATGGTCATGGCGCGCCGACAGTGCAACCTCGCATCCGATAGCAGCCGCGGCGGCGACGGCGCAAAGGCCGATCGTGCCGCCGCCGATCACCACCACGCGATCCGTGGGGACCACGCCGGCGCGGCGCATGCCGTGAATCGCGACCGCCAGCGGCTCGACGAGACTCGCCGTGGCAACATCGAGCCGATCGGGCAGCCGCACGAGGCAGCGCTCGGGCACCAGGATCTCCTCCGCCATGCCGCCGTCGCGGCCGACGCCGTAAATGCGCTCCACGCCGGCGCGGCAGACCTGATATTCACCCGAGCGGCAGAATTCGCATTGGCCGCAGGGCTCGACCGGCTCAATTGCGACGGGCGTGCCGTCAGCCAGCACACCCGCCATCTCGTGGCCCGGAACGCCGGTCACGGCAAAGCCGCTGTCGAGCATCGCGAGATCCGATCCACAGATGCCGGCCGAGGTGATACTGACCCTGATGCCAGGCCCGGTCGGCGCCGGCAGATCATGCACCTCGACCTTACCGGAAACGAAGCGGACAGCCTTCACGAATTGAACGCCGCTAGCGGGGTGAGCTTCTCGAGCTCCCGTAGGATTTCGTCGCGGCTCAGGTCTGGGATTTCCAGCAACACACGCTGGATTCCGGCTTCATGATAGGCTTCGAGCCGCGCCGCATCGGCGGGCGCGCGGAAGGCCGTAATCGACAAGGTCGAGAAATCGCGCCCCGCCTCGTCGGCGACACGGCGTAGGCGCGCGACGTTCTCTTTGGGATCGAAGGCCGGGTTCGCGCGCGGGAACCAACCGTCGCAATAATCGACGACACGCTGCAGCGTCTTGTCGGTCTCGCCGCCGAGCAAGATCGGCGGATGCGGCTTCTGCGCGGGCTTGGGATAGAACCAGACCGGATCGAAGTTCACCATCTCGCCGTGGAATGCGGGCTCCTCCTCGGTCCACAGCGCCTTCATCGCCAGAATGCGCTCGCGCAGCAGCCTGAAGCGGGTCCGGAACTCGGTTCCGTGATTCTCCATCTCCTCCGCGTTCCAGCCGCCGCCGATACCGAACATGAACCTGCCGCCCGACAGCCGGTCGAGGCTCGATACGGATTTGGCGGTGACGATCGGGTCCCGCTCGACGACCAGGCAGATGCCGGTGCCGAGCAGCAGCTTCTTGGTCGCCGCCGCGGCGAAGGAAAGCGCCACGAAGGGATCGTCGGTATGCTTGTAACGCTCCTGCAGCGGGCCACCGCTCGGGAACGGCGAGCGCCGGCTGGTCGGGATGTGGGTGTGCTCGCAGACGAACAGCGATTCGAACCCGCGCGCCTCCAGCGCCGCCGCCAGCTCGTCGGCCCGGATCCCGTAATCGGTCGGAAAATAGAAAACGCCAACCTTCATGGCCTCACCTTTCTTCCTCGATGGAGAGATTACCCCAGCTCGTCACAAGCGCGATACGGAGCGCGATGACCGGCAGATGCGCGATCCGCATCGGCCCGAGTTGGGGGTACCGCGCCTTCAGCGCTGCCTGGGCCTCGGCATGCTCGGGCCCGCGCTCTAAAATCTCGGCCCGGCCGCGCAACATGACCCAACCCAGCCGATGCCAATCCTCGTCATACCGATCGGCTGTGAAGGCGACCTGTGGATTCTCGATGATATTTCGAAGCCGCTTCAAGGCGATATCGGTCCTCTTCGGCTTCTCGTCGATGGCGATATAGAGACTCGTATTGCGAAGCGCGAAGCAGACCGGCACCAGATGGGGGGCGCCTACCTTGTCCGCCGTCGCCAGATGGCCGACCCGGCAGCTTTCCAGAAACGCGCGCTCGGCTTCCGACAGCATGGCAGGAAGGATATAGCTGCTCTACCCGCCTGGACAGACTTGAAGGAACCCAAAGTGAGCGAGCTGATCAACTGCCCCAACCTCAAATTCTCCGTCGCTGACGGCATCGGGCGGATCCTGCTCGACCGGCCGGAGCGGATGAATGCCTTCACTTTCGAGATGATCGACGCCTGGGCCGCGGCGCTGCGTCATTGTCGTACCGATGACGCCGTGAAGGTGGTAACCGTCACCGGCGCGGGTCCCGCCTTCTGCAGCGGCGGCGACATCGTCGAGATGGCTGACCGGCTGGGGCAATCCCCGGAGCAGCGCAAGGCCGAGATCTTCCACCGCGTGCAGCGCATCCCGCTGGCGCTCGAGGATCTAGACAAGCCGGTCATCGCGATCGTGAACGGCGTCGCAACCGGCGCGGGCATGGATCTGGCCCTGATGTGCGACATCCGCTACGCGGCCGAGAGCGCCCGCTTCGCCGAGACCTATCTCAAGGTCGGCCTCGTGCCGGGCGCCGGCGGCGCGCATTTCCTGCCAAGGCTGGTCGGCGCATCCAAGGCGCTGGAGCTGTTCCTGACCGCCGAGTTCATAGATGCGCAAGAGGCGCTCAGGCTCGGCATCGTCAACAGGGTCTTCCCCGACGCCAGCCTCACCGAGGAGACTGCCAAGATCGTGAAGCGCATGGCTGCCGGCCCCTCCTTCGCGACGCGCGCTATCAAGCGCGCGATCTATCAAGGGATGCGCAACGATCTCAGGACCAATCTCGATCTCATCTCCTCGCATTACGCGGTCGCGACCGCGGCAGTGGACCACCGCGCCGCCGTCGAGTCTTTCGTGGCGGAACGAAAGCGGAAGTCCTAGCGCTCACTCCCCGGACGCGCTGATCCGTGGGTGGGACCATTCGGGCGGGGCGCGGCGGGGCATGTCGCCCTTACCGTCCAGAGTCTTCACCTGGATGCCCAGATGGTAGGGGAAGTGCATACTGTAGGTGACGAGCCCTGTGCGCTCGGCGGCCGGGAGGTAAGCGAGATGCAGGGCCGCCTCGGCCAGATACTCGACATCCTCGGTCGGGAACTGCTCGGGAATAAGCTCCGACGCGCCGGGCTTGCGGATCGCCGTCGACGGTCCGATGACATTGACCGCGATATTGTCGTCATAGAGCTCCGCCGCCAGCCCCTGCGAAAAGCGATTCAGCGCCGCCTTGCAGGCCGCATAGATCAGCTCGCCGCCGGCCTTCTGGTAGTCCTGGTAAGGTTTGGTCGGCGGCAGCGCCGTCACCGAGCCGACATTGACGATCCAGCCCGCCTTCTTAGCCTTCATATGCGGGATCGCGGCCTGGCAGAGGATGAAGGGCACGCGAAAATAATGCGCAACTGTCCGGTCGAAAATTTCGTGCGCAAGGTTTTCGGCCCGGCCGTAATCCGCGAAGCCCGCATTGTTGACCAGGATGTCGAGCCCACCCGCGGCTTCGACCGCGCGCGGCACCAAGCTATCCCGCTCGGCCGGCTTCTCGAGATCGGCCCCGATCGGGATCGCCCTTCCGCCAGCCTGCTCGATCAGCGCCACCGTCTCGGCCAGCGTGCCCGGCACCACACGCTCGGCGCTGAACCTCACGCTCGCGGCAGGCTTGTCGAAGGATCGCGCAGTCACGACCACCGTCGCGCCGGCCGAGGCAAGGCGCTGCGCGATCGCGCGCCCGATCCCGCGGCTGGCGCCGGTAACGAGCGCGACTTTCCCCTCGAGCGACGGTGTAGGCTGACTCATGAAACTCCTCCGTTTCGTTATAGGCGGACTATCGATGGTTTGCGCGAAGGCGTCCAGAGGGCAGCGGACGCTAGGAAACAGCGGCCGTTGCACGCGAGACAGGCGCCTCCTGATCCGGGCCCGCGCTCTGGTCGGCCTCGAAGAGATCGCGCAGCTCCTGGGCGGCTTGTTGGGTGCTTTGTATGAGCCGCTCCTCGTCGCCGGAGATGGGCTGCGTCGCGGCCAGGGTTCGTTCGTCGTGCTCGCGGAACAGCTCCAGAGCACGCTGGGCACGGTCGGCGGGAACGTCGAGCCCTTCGAGAACGAGCTCGGTCAGGCGCAGGCTGGAGAAGAAGGTCTCTCGGACGATACCGGCGATCTCGAACTCCATCAGCCGGTGGGCATGCCGGCGGTTGCGCGCACGGGCATAAATCGCGAGATGGTCGAAGTGGCGCTTGGCCGTTTCGACGACCGCGACCGCCTCTTCCATATCGTCCAGGGCGACGACGAGAATTTGCGCCGTCTCGGCGCCCGCCGCGCGCAGCACCTCCTCACGCGCGGGATTGCCGAAATAGACCTTGGTCCCGAAGCGGCGCACGACGTCCACCTGACCGGGATCCTTTTCCAAGGCTGTGAAACGGATCCGCTGCATGCGCAGCACGCGTCCCACCACCTGTCCCACCCGACCGAAACCGCAGATGATGACCGGCGCCGGCGGCTCGTCGATCGGGTCGGGCTGGCGCTCTTGCCGCGAGCCGAAGCGCGGCATCGCGAACGTTTCGGAGGCAGCGAACAGAGCCGGCGTCACGACCATCGACAAGGCCGCGACAAGAGTCGCGAGATTGGCCTGTTCCTGTTCGAGCACCCCGCTGGCAACCGCGACGCCGAACAGCACGAAACTGAATTCGCTCGCCTCCGGCAGCGCCAGGCTGAAGCGGAGAGCCGATTCCGCGCTGCTCCGCCGCACGAGCCCGATCACGAAGGCGACGATGACCTTCACGACGAAGAGCGCCGCCAGCCAGAAGGCGACCGTCAGCGGCTGCTCATACAATAGGGCGAGATCCGCCGACATGCCGACCGAGATAAAGAAAAAGCCGAGCAGCAGCCCCTCGAACGGCTCGACATCCGCTCGCAGCTCATGGCGGAATTCGGAATCCGAAAGGATCACGCCGGCCATGAAGGCGCCGAGGGAGGTTGACAGACCTGCCCAGCTGGCCAGCGCCGCCGTTCCGACGACGAGGAGAAGCGCGACGGCGGTAAACGCTTCCTGGATCTTGGCGCCGCCCACCAGCCGGAAGAGAGGCCGGACGAGGAAATTGCCGCCGATCAGGATGACGGCGATCGCGAGCACGCCTTTGACGACGACCTGCCACGGAACGTGCGTCGGGATGTGCCCGTCGGCGAGCAGCGGGAGAAGAGCCACCAGGGGTACGAAGGCCATGTCTTGGAAAAGCAGCACCGCGAACGCATCCCGACCCGAGGTCGAGGCGAGAAGGCCCCGCTCCCGCAACATCGGCAACACGATCGCGGTCGAGGAGAGTGCCAGGCCGGCGCCGAGCGTCGCGGCCCCTGACCAAGACATGCCGACGAGATGAGCGAGGATGGCGAACACAGCCGTGGAGATCACGACCTGGGTCGCGCCCAAGCCGAAGATCGAATCGCGGAGGATCCAAAGCCGATGAGGCCGCAGTTCCAGCCCGATCAGAAACAGGAGCATGATAACGCCGAGGTCCGACACGTCGGCTATCTGCCCGACATCGGTGACCAGGCGCAGGCCCGAGGGGCCGATGGCGACGCCGGCGACCAGATATCCAAGGATGCTGCCCAGCCCCAGTCTGCGCGACAGGGGAACTGCGATCACGACGGCCGCAAGCAGCGCGACCAGGGTCCCAAGCATCGGCGCCTCCTTCAAGGGCCGCGTGAGTCACGCACTCCCTTTACGACAGATATATTAGACCAGAACGCCGAAACGATGGCCTCCCATCGGATCCGGGAATGCCGCAAAGTCCGAAATAATCGCCGCCCCATAGGAGACTCCTGTGATCGAGATCGAAGTGATCGTGACGCGCAAGCACAGCCTCGGCGAAGGGCCGATCTGGGACGTGAACGAGCAGCGGCTCTATTGGGTGGACGGCTTGGAGAAGGAAATCTGGCGGTGCGCGCCCGACGGCTCGGATTTGCAGCGCTGGCAAGTTCCCTCGGTGATCGGCTCGATGGCGCTCCGCCGCGGCGGTGGCGCGGTGCTGGCGCTGGACAGCGGCTTTCATCTGTTCGATTTCGAGACCGGAGCGGCGCACCCGATCTGCGACCCGGAGCCAGAGCTGCCGCGCACGCGACTGAATGACGGCAAGGTCGATCGCCGCGGACGTTTCATCGCCGGCTCGCTCGATATGGCTGTGTTCGACCCGGAACCTCCGCCGTCGAGCCCTGCCGGCGCACTGTATCGGCTCGACACCGACCTTTCGCTCACCACGATCGAACGCGGGATCGGGGTTTCGAACGGCCCGTGCTGGAGTCCGGATGGACGCCTCTTTTATTTCACCGATTCCTGGGCCAACCGCATGTGGGTTTATGACTGGGACGAGGAGAGCGGCACGCCTCTGAACAAACGCGCCTTCGCCGCACAGAGCGACATCAACGAAATTCCTGATGGAGCCACCGTCGATCGAGAGGGCTTTCTGTGGAACGCGATGAACGCGGCGGGCACCGGCGTCGGGGAGATTCGCCGATTTGCGCCGGACGGCACGATCGATCGGCGGATCGAACTTCCGGTCCTCAAGCTGACCAGCGTGATGTTCGGCGGCCCCGCGCTCGATACCCTCTTCGTGACCTCGATGGGCGTTCCGGGCTTCCCGGAGGACAGAAGCCTCGATGGCGCGGTCTTCGCCATCAAGGGCCTGGGCGTCCAGGGAATCGAGGAACCGCGCTTCGACGGATGACGACAGCGGGCAGGAGACACAGATGATGAAATCGCTGGCCGGAGAAATAGCGGTGGTGACCGGCGGCGGAAGTGATCTGGGCCGGCAGATTGCGTTATCTCTCGCGGCCCAAGGTTGCGACATCGCCATCATCGGACGGACTCGAGAGACGCTCAACCAAACGGCCGACGCACTCGAGGCGCTCGGTCGGCGCCCGCTGATCGAATATCTAAAAACGCTCTAACGATCGAGTATCGCCCGAAAGCTTAAGCGCTCGCGAGAATCCGGCGATCGATCGCGGCGATCGACGTAACACCGGTCAGCGCCATCGCAACGCGCATCTCTGCTTCGACGAGGCGCAGCATATGCGCGACGCCGGCCTGGCCGCCGCCGGCGAGCGCATAGGCCCAGGCGCGGCCGAGCAGCACGCCCTTGGCGCCGAGCGCCAGCATTGCAATGACATCGAGGCCCGAGCGGATGCCGCCGTCTGCGAGCACTGTCAGCCGGTCGCCGACGGCATCGGCGATCGCGGGCAACGCTTTTGCCGTCGAAGGAACGCCGTCGAGCTGGCGCCCGCCGTGATTCGAGACTACGACGCCATCGGCCCCGGCCGCTGCGGCGAGCCGGGCATCCTCCGGATCAAGGATGCCCTTGATCACGATCGGCCCTCGCCAGCGCGCCCGTACCCACTCGAGATCTTTCCAGGTGACGGACGGATCGAAATTGCCGCGCATCCAGGCGAAGAAATCTTCGAGCCCGGTCCGCCCGGCCAGCACCGGCGCGACATTGCCCAGCACATGCGGGCGGCCAAGGAGCCCGACATCCACGGCCCAGCCGGGGCGAGCGGCGGCTTGCAGTGCGCGGCGGAGCGCCCCGGCAACGCCCGGAGCGCCGGCGAGGCCACTGCGCACGTCACGGTAGCGGGAGCCCGGCAACGGCATGTCGACGGTGAAAACGAGAACCGGGCAACCTGCGTCCGAAGCCCCGGCGAGCAGGTCGCCCATGAAGCCGCGATCACGGATCATGTAAAGCTGAAACCAGAAATTCTCGCGCACCCCCGCCTTCACCTCGGCGAGCGGGCAGGCGGAGACGGTCGAGAGGCAGAAAGGGATTCCGGCTGCCTCGGCAGCCCGCGCCGCCTGCACCTCGCCCCGCCGCGCGCAAAGCCCGGCGAGACCGATCGGCGCCAATGCCACCGGCATGGCTTGGCTGCGGCCGAAAAGCTCGGTCGAAAGGTCGATCGCGGAAACGTCGCGCAGCACGCGCTGGCGCAGCGCCACCGATCTCAGATCGGCGACGTTACGGGCGAGCGTGGTCTCGGCATAGGAGCCGCCGTCGATATACTCGAAGAGAAATTTGGGCAGGCGGCGGCGGGCGAGCGCCCGGTAATCGAGAACCGATGCTGCCCTCAAGTGCCGAGGGCCTCGCCTCTGGACAGCTCTCCCTCGAAATAGGCGATCGTGCGCTTGAGCCCCTCTTCGAGCGGCGTCTTGGGCTCCCAGCCGAGCACGTTCTTGGCAAGCGAGATGTCCGGGCAGCGCTGGATCGGATCGTCGACCGGCAGATCGACGAATTTGAGCTTCGAGCGCGAGCCCGTGAGGTCGATGATCATTTCGGCGAGATCGCGAATCTTCACCTCCCGCGGATTGCCGATATTGATCGGCCCGGTGACCTCGTCGGGCGTGGCCATCATCCGCGGAAACGCCTCGACGAGATCGTCGACATAGCAGAATGCGCGCGTCTGCTGACCGTTTCCATAGATCGTGATGTCGCGGCCCGATAGCGCCTGGCAGATGAAATTCGAGACCACGCGCCCGTCGTTCGGGTGCATCCGGGGACCGTAAGTATTGAAGATCCGCACGATCTTGATGCTGAGGCGGTGCTGCCGGCGATAATCGAAGAACAGCGTTTCCGCGCAGCGCTTGCCTTCGTCATAGCAAGCGCGCGGGCCGATCGGATTGACGTTGCCGCGATAGGTCTCGCGCTGCGGATGGATGTCGGGATCGCCATAGACCTCGCTGGTCGAGGCCTGGAGCACCGGCGCCTTCACGCGCTTGGCCAGTCCCAGCATATTGATGGTGCCGACCACACTGGCCTTGGTCGTCTGCACCGGGTCGAATTGGTAATGGATGGGCGATGCCGGACAGGCGAGGTTGTAGATCGCATCGACTTCGACGAAGAGCGGGAAACAAATGTCGTGGCGCATCGCCTCGAAGCTGCGATTCTCGAAGAGATGCGCAAGGTTCTCTTTCCGGCCGGTAAAATAATTATCGACGCAGAGCACTTCGTTGCCCTCGGCGATCAGCCTCTCGCAGAGATGGGAGCCGAGGAAGCCGGCGCCGCCGGTTACCAGGATACGCTTTCGGGACGATTTCATCGTTTTATCCGCCGACTATTGGATGGCGCGGCTCGCCGCAGAATAGGCAAAGCCCCTAAACCCGCATCAAGGTCTTGATCCGGCTCTTGAGCGTCATCGGCAAGACGTCGGCGGCGGCCCGCTTCACCGCGCGCATGACCGTGAAGTCGGAGGGGCGCGCGCTGCGCCACGCCGTCATGCGCAAATACTTCCAGTACTCGTCCTTACGAGGATGGCGGCTGTCGACGCTCCAGGGCTTGGCGCCGCCATTGTAATGGATGATCCGCGCCTGGCGCTGAATCGCAGCCAGCTCCGCCGGTGGTAGCTTCGTATCGTGCCAGCTCGGAAAGTAGAACGCGCTGATGACGTTCCAGACATAGGGCAAGGCAACCCAGTCGTTCATCAGGCACAGATTCAAGATGTCCTGATCGCTGTCGAGCGCCTTCTCCGGATGCTCCGACAGATAGTTGAGGCAGACGCGGCCATAATCCTTCGCGCGCCAGGCATCGAGGTCGAAAAGAATGACGCCGGCATTGAAGAAGAGGCTGCCGGGCGGCATCCCGTGCTGCTCGGGCCGGGTCGAGGCTGGAATTGGAACCGCGGCGATCGTGCGTCCGCCGAGATCGGTCTCCCAAAGCGGCGCGATATCGCCGGTCGTAACGACGTCAGGGTCCAAGTAAAGCGCGCGACTGTGGCTGGCGAGGATCTCACCAATCCAAAAACGAATATAGGTTTCCGAAGTATAGTGGAAGTGAAGTGGGAAGAATATGTCCGACGGCAGTTGGAAATTGTGGAATTTGAGCCGAATTCGAGGGTTTTTTGCGAACGAGGCGTAAACCTTCTTCGACACCTCGGAGAAATCCTCGGTGCCGACGATCGTCACGTCGAAACGATAATTCGGACTGTTGTGGAGAAGCGAGGCAATGCAGGCGCAAGCATGCTGGAGATAGGTAAGGTCGCACGCGAACAGGACCGGCACGACCGGTAGCGGATTTGCGTCGAACCCCTCGCTCTGTCCCTGTTCGCCGGCCACAGCAACGCATCCCTTATGGGCCGAAGATTCGAGCCGAATCTGCATTCGGTGCAAATCTTGGCTATGATTAATTTCGTACGCGAACTCGACTATTGCTTTATTTATTTACTATCACACCGAGTATAGGTGATTTGAGCAATCGGATCAAGTAGATATCCGATCAGTTCGTATTACGATATCCCTTCGGATGCGCCTTCCGCCATTTCCAGGCCGTGTCGATCATCACGGCAAGGTCGGAATATTGCGGATTCCAGCCAAGCTCGCTGCGAATGCGGCTCGAATCGGAGACGAGGAAAGCGGGATCGCCCGCGCGGCGCGGGCCGACATGCGCCGTGATCGGCAGTCCGGTCACGCGACGAGCGGTCTCCACCACCTCCTTCACCGAATGGCCGCGACCGTTGCCGAGGTTATAGGCGCAGGAGCGGGTCTCGAGCGCGTCCAGCACGCGAATATGGGCATCTGCCAGATCGTTCACATGGATGTAGTCGCGGATGCAGGTCCCGTCGGGCGTCGAATAGTCGTCGCCGAAAATCTCGAGGCTCTTTCGCCGGCCGAGCGCCACGTCGAGCACCAGCGGAATGAGATGCGTCTCGGGCTCATGATCCTCGCCGATCCGCCCCTTCGGATCAGCGCCCGCAGCGTTGAAATACCTCAGGCACGCCGAGCGGATGCCATAGATCTCCTCGGCCCATTTCAAGAGCCGCTCGACCATGTATTTGGATTCTCCATAGGGACTGGCCGGCAGAATCGGGCACTCCTCGGAGATCGGCGCATCGGCGACGCCGAACAGGTTCGAGGTCGAGGAGAGCACGAACTTCCGGACCTTCGCCTCACCCGCCGCCCGCACGAGATTGGCGGCGTTCATCACATTGTCGCCGATATAGAGCCAAGGGTCGCGCATGGATTCGCCGACCAGCGAATTGGCGGCGAAATGCAGGACTGCCTCGAATTGATGCGCGGCGAAAATAGGCGGCAGCTTCGCATAGTCCTTGAGGTCGACATGATGGAATTCGACGCCTGGCGGCAGCGCCTCCGGATGGCCTTTGGCCAGATTGTCGATGACCACAACGCGATAGCCGCGCGTCACCAGCTCCAGGACCGCATGGCTGCCGACATAACCGGCACCGCCGGTAACGAGGATCGTCTTGCTCAAAGGCTCACCATCGAATGAGAGGATTGTGGGTCGGAACTAAGCAAGGCGTGCGAGGATGGCAGCGACGCCAAGCCGGCGCAAGCGTCGGCCGGCCTCCAGGAGGGCGATGGACCCCTGCCCGCCATCGGCGCAAATGCTGACGAGGGCGCGCGTGCCCGCGGAGGCGAAGGCGGGAATGATCGACGATGAATTCCTAGCTCGTGCCCTCCTGCATGCGGGCGGTCACGATCTTGTCCGGATCCTTGACCGGCTCGCCCTTCTTGATCTTGTCGACATTCTCCATGCCTTGGGTCACCTCGCCCCAGATCGTGTATTGCCGGTCGAGGAAGCGGCAATCGGCTAGGCAGATGAAGAACTGGCTGTCGGCGGAATCCGGTTGGTTGGCCCGGGCCATCGAGACCGTGCCCCGCTTGTGAGGCGCGTCGTTGAACTCGGCCGGCAGCTTCTTGCCCGAACCGCCCATACCGGTGCCGGTCGGGTCGCCCGTCTGAGCCATGAAGCCGTCGATCACACGGTGGAAGACGATCCCGTCATAGAAGCCGTCCTTCACCAGCTCCGTGATCCGCGCCACATGGCCGGGCGCCAAATCGGGGCGCATTGCTATGGTGACGGTGCCTTGAGTGGTTTCGAGAATCAGCGTGTCGCTCATCGGGCTCTCCTTGCTTGCGGTTTCTCTCCATCCGAGCGGAGAGCCGTTGGCGCAAAGCTAGCGCCGTTCGGCAAGGATCGCCAGTTTCCAGCTACAGTTTCCAGCAGACCTCTTCAGACCTCTTCACGGTATTCCCGTTTGGTCATTCCCCCGAGGGCCGGCGCGAGCCCCTATCTCATCGGCGGCGACGTGTCAGCCGAAGCCCGAGCAATCCGGTCGTCAAAAGCGCAATCGTCGCCGGCTCGGGCGCCGGCGTGGCAACGAACCCGACAACCGCATCGTTCGCATTGGTGAAGAAGCCAACGAACTGTCCGAGGTCGTTGATGCCATTGATCGTCGTCGACGACGAGCCGAGGGGATCGAAGGAGGTGAAGCTGCCGCCATTGTCGATGAATCCATGCTGGAAGCCGCCGCCATCGACATAGAAGCCGACGATCTCGCCTTCATTGTTGATGCCGAGCGCTTGGGCGAAGGTCGAGCCGAATGGATCGATCGTGCTGATCACGCCGCCGACATCGAGGAAGCCGACCGAAGTCAGGCTGGTCGGCTGATAGAAGCCGACAACATCGCCGGCGTTGTTGATGCCGACCGCCTGGCTGTTGGCGTTCGACGGAAGCAGCGCATTGATATTCGTGAAGACGCCGCCGGCCTGGGAGTAGGCGATCTGGCCGGTCGTTCCCGCCTGGGTCGGCGCGTAGTAGCCGACGGTCCTGTCGGCATCATCAATGCCGAGCGCCTGGTTGAAAACCGTGCTTGCCGGGTTGTCGACCGTTGTGAATGTTCCGCCTATGAACGTATAGCCATGGGTATTGCCGGCTGCATCCGTATAGATGCCGGCGGTATCGCCCGCATTATTGATCGCGGTCACCATGCTCGACGTCGAGCCGGGAAAATTCTGGCTCGTGAAACTGGCCGGCAATGTCAGCGTAAATCCCTGCGCCGGAGCATTGTTGTCGAACCCACCGATGGTGGCGGCATTGTTGATGCCCAGCAAATTAATGAAATTGTTGCCGGTCGGATCGGTAACATCTCGAATTGTGTAGTCGGCCCGGGCGTTGACCGCGGCGAGAAGGAACATGCCAACGGCGCCGATGACGAAACCTTGACGAAGCATGGTCGACCTCCGTCTGCGTTGCGACACGATTCGCCTTAAAAACGATCGCGCGATTTCGTTTTCAACCAATGCAAGAATTGTTCCAATCCAATGAAATAGCCGATTCCACCTTACGAGAAATCATGCTTGTAAAATTTCTCGACAATAACGCGGACCTAAAAGCACATTTATATAATGCTTTATTCGCCGATATAATTGCCTCGGTCGCAGCGGCAGATACTGCCCGTTCACCGCACCATGTGCGGAAACAGGCCAGTGAGACCGACGATGATCAGGTATAGCGCCACCACGATGTTGAGTAGGCGCGGCATCAGCAGGATCAGAATGCCGGCGATCAGGGCGATCAGCGGCTGCAGCAAAAGGATATTGATCGCCATTTTACGCGCTCCGGACGGGTGAAGGCTAACGACCTACGCCAACCGGAGCGCGGCCCTTAATGTTCCCTGCCGGGCTTCACCGCTTCCCAGACGATTGTGATCTCCTTGATCACGTTGCAGTGCAAGCGCTCCGCCTCGGCCAACTGATCGATGGTGATGTCGCCCTTCTGGTAAAGGCCGAGCCAGGGCTCCTCGGGCACGAAGGTCACCGACTTGATGCGGAAATCGACGCCGAGATAAAGACCGAGCGGCGAGTTGGAGTGCCCCGCTGCCTCGCATTCGCGGTTGGCCTGCTGGTCGAACAGGCGGAGTACCGCCGGCGTGATCGGCCGCACATGAGTCGGGTCGTTCATGAAATCGTCGGATCTGGGATGCGGCACCACGATCGTAATCTCCGCGCCTGGCCTCGAGATCCGATAGAGCTCTTGGACGATGGCGAAAAATGTCTCGGTGCGCTCGCCCAGATGCTCGAGCACATGCTGCATCAGAATCGCGTCGACCGAGCCGTCGGCCCACGGCCAGAAATGGGATTCGAGGTCAACGATCAGATCAGCCGCCGCTTGAGCGCTTTTGTCGACATTGATCCAACCCGGCTTCGGGTTTCGTCCGCAGCCGAGATTGAGACAGAGCGGTTCTTGCATCCTTCGGGTCCATTCGCCCTTCTGGCAATTGGGTCACCCGAGGATGGGACGGTTTTGTTTACGTTTGCTAAAAAGCGAGGCGATTGGGCTGCGATGGCCGGGTCAAGCCAGGTCAAGCCCGGCCATGACCTTTCCTGTTTGATCGCTTAGCCGTTACACCTTGAAATTGAAAAGACTCTGATCGAACTCGTTATAGCGCTCGTACTGCAGCAGCTCGTAGAGATCAGCCCGAGTCTGCATGCGGGGGAGCGAGCTTTCGAGGCTGCCTTCCTTCAAGAGCTTGTCGAAAGCTTCGACCGCCGCGCCCATGGCGAGTCGAAGCGAGCTGACCGGCCAAATCACCATGTTGAAACCGAGCGCTTCGAGCTCCTTGATGGTCAAGAGGCGCGATTTGCCGAATTCGGTGATGTTGGCGAGCATCGGCGTGTTGGGAATCGCCTTGCGGACCGCCTCGAATTCCTTCTCGTCCTTCATCGCCTCCGGGAAGATCGCGTCGGCGCCGGCATCGACATAGGCCTTGATCCGATCGATCGTCTTGTCGAGCCCTTCCGACGCGCGGGCGTCGGAGCGCGCCATGATGACGAAATTGGGATCGCGGCGCGCTTCGACCGCGGCCTTGATCCGTTTCGCCATATCCTGCGTCGCGACGACCGACTTATTATCCAGATGCCCGCAGCGTTTGGGGGCGATCTGGTCTTCGATATGACAGCCGGCAATACCGGCATCCTCAAGAAGCTGGATCGTGCGCGCGGCGCTCATCGGCTCGCCGAAGCCGGTATCGGCGTCGATGAAGGTCGGCAAGGACGTCACGCGCGCGATCTGATTGCCGGTCGTCGCGACCTCGGTCAGCGTGGTCAGGCCGATGTCCGGCAGGCCGAGCCCCGCCGACAGCGCTCCGCCCGAGACATAGACGCCGTCGAATCCCGCCTTTTCCAAATGCATCGCGAGCAGCGGGAAGAAAGCGCCGGGAAATTTGAGCAGCCGGCCGGATTTGAGGTCGGCGCGGAACCTGGCGCGCTTCTCCTCGGGACGAGCTTTCTGGAACAGCATCAGAAGATCCCCTTCTTGTCCGCCACCGCCGAGATCAGCTTGCCCTGCGGCAGCGCCACCGTCAGTCCGGCGAGTTCGGCCGCGCTCAGATTGGGCAGGCGCTGCACGAGGTCAAGGAAACGGCGCTGCTCGGCCGCATCGATCACGCCCTCGGTCAGGATCTCGAACTTGCGGATATAGGCGGGCCGCTTCCACGGCGTAGCACCCAGCGTGTGCGCATTGGCGACCGCCTTTTCATCGACCATCGTCGAGCCGTCCTTGAACCTGATCTCGACCTTGCCGCCGAACGCCTTCACCCTCGGGTCCGACGAGTGGTACCGCTCGGTCCATTTCGGATCCTCGACGGTCTTGATCTTCTTCCACAGACGGACCGTATCCTCGCGCCTCGCGCGCTCCGGCGCGTAGGAGCGGACATGGTGCCATTCGCCGTCCTGCAGCGCCACGGCGACGATGTACATGATCGAGTGGTCGAGCGTTTCGCGCGACGCGGTCGGGTCGAATTTCTGCGGATCGTTCGAGCCGGTGCCGATCACGTAGTGCGTGTGGTGGCTGGTATGGATCGTGATCTCGGCCACATCGTCCCAATCCTTGCCCTTGGCCTTCAACGCCTTGCCCATGTCGAAGGCGAGGTCGATCAGCGCCTGGCTCTGATACTCGGCCGAATGCTCCTTGGTGTAGGTGTCGAGGATCGCGCGCTTGGCTTCTCCCGCGCCCGGCAGCGGCACGTGATATTCGGCCTTGGGTCCGTCGAGCATCCAGGCGATCACAGAATCCTCGCCTTCATAAATCGGCGACGGAGCACCCTCGCCGCGCATCGCGCGATCGACGGCTTCGACCGCAAGCTTGCCGGCATGGGATGGCGCATAGGCCTTCCAGCTCGAAATCTCGCCTTTGCGCGATTGGCGGGTCGCGGTCGTCACGTGAAGCGCCTGCTGCACCGCCTGATAGATCGTGTCGGTGTCGAGATGGAGCAGCGTGCCGATGCCGGCCGCCGCCGAGGGGCCGAGATGAGCGACGTGGTCGATCTTGTGCTTGTGCAGGCAGATCGCCTTCACGAGATTGACTTGGATCTCGTAGCCCGTGGCGAGGCCGCGGATCAGATCCTTGCCGTCCCGACCGAGTTGTTGGGCAACCGCCAGGATCGGCGGGATGTTATCGCCGGGGTGGGAATATTCGGCAGCGAGGAAAGTGTCGTGATAATCGAGCTCGCGCACCGCAGTCCCGTTGGCCCAAGCCGCCCACTCGGCATGCACGCGCGTGTCGGGACCGAGTCCGAAGACCGTGGCGCCGCCGGCACGCGGATGGGCCAGCGCCTGCGCCCGCGCGCTCGCCACCGGGTGCCGGTTGATGGCCGCCATCGCCACCGACGCATTGTCGATGATGCGATTGATGATCATGTCGGTCACTTCCGCATCGACCGGTACCGGATCCGCCGCCACGGCGGCGATCTTCCAAGCAAGCTGCTCGGCCTTCGGCAGGCGGTCGGCCTCGGGATGGACCCGGACGGTATGCGTGATCATGGCGGCGAAAGGCCCTTTCTTCTGTCTCGAATGCCGGAATTGGCCGGTAAAGGCCATTCGGACCCTGCGAGTGTCAAGAGTTCGGCATGTCGCGGAGCGGGAAGCTTCCTTCGGAAACCACGAAAAAAGTCGAATTCATCCCGATCGGGGCGGAGCCGAGATCAACCGCCGAACGCTCATGGGGGCCATGATGAAGATTATAGGCGCGGCCGCTAGTCCTTCGCGAGTTCCCGCGAGCGCTCGATGGCGGCCGCCACCGCCCGTTTCATGAGGTCCTCTAGACCGGGCGTTCCCATGAGGATGGCCAACGCGGCAGCCGTGGTGCCCCCCCGGCTCGTCACATCGGCGCGTAGCTTGGCCGGCGCGTCCGGCGATTCGGCGGCGAGCGCCCCGGAACCTGCGACGGTGGCGCGAGCCAGCTTCTCGGCCAAGTCGCGCGGGAGACCGGCGGCAACCCCGGCCTCGGCCAGCGTCTCGATGAGCAGAAATACATAGGCGGGCCCGGAGCCCGAGACGGCCGTCACGGCATGCATCAATGCCTCGTCCTCGACCCAGGCGACCTGCCCCACCGCCTTCATCAGCACTTCGGTTCGGCTTCGTTGACCGGCGGCGACATTCGGTCCCGCGCAGCAGACGGTGAAGCCCTGGCCGATGGCGGCCGGCGTATTGGGCATCGCGCGCACAATCCCGACGCCCGTTCCGAGCCGATCCTTCAGGTAGGATAGGGTCTTGCCGGCCGCGATCGAGATGACGAACGCCGCAGCGGGCAACCGCGGGCGCAAGCCCGGCAGCACCGCGTCCAACATCTGCGGCTTGACCGCCAGGAGGATCGTGTCGGGCAAGGGATCCGGAATTTCGGCGAGATCGGCGAAGACGGACACCCCGGCAGGCACATCCCGCGGTGCCGGATCGACCGCGACCGGTGCATCGACCAGGCCCGATTTGAGCCAACCGGCCGCCAAGGCGCCTCCCATCCGGCCGCAGCCGATAAGAAGAACCCGCATGGACTTGGACAATTCAGATATTCTGACCTGTCATTCCCGCGAACGCGGGAATCCATCTTTCCAACAGCGCGGCGGCTGGGAGATGGGTCCCCGGGTCGCCGCCTCGCGACGCCCGAGGAGGACGAACAGAGTGTGGTTAACGGGCAATCACGCCTCGCCGATGGGGTCGAGAATGGCGGCGGTCATGGCCTCGTCGGCCGTCTTGCCGCCCCAGATCACCAGCTGGAAGGCCGGATAGAATCGCTCGCACTCGACCAGCGCCAGCTCGACGATGTCCTCGACCTGTTCGGGGCTGACTCCCGCGACGCCGCGCAGCAGCAGCGCGTGGCGGAACATAATCGCCTCTTCCTCTGCCGAGACGTCGAAATGGCCGATCCAGAGTCGCTCGTTGATCCGGGCCAGAAGGTCGTTGATGGCGCTGCGCGCCTTGGGCGGGACCTTGGCGTCCAGCCGGCAGCAGAATTGCAGTGCGCTCGCCTCTTCCTGCCAGACGAAGAACAGCCGGTAGTCGGTCCATCGGCCGCCGATCTCAACCAGAATCTCGTCATCCGCTGCTCGCTGGAAGGGCCAGTCGTTGGCGATGACGAGCTCCTCGATCAGGTCGAGAGGATTGGCGGAAGTGGCCGGAGTCTCGAGCGAAGGTGTCGTCATGCTGATCTCCGTAGAGCCGCTGCCGCGGCGAGGCCGGAAGCGCTCGGCCGCCCAGCGCGCATCAATGCTTGCCGCCCGGCGCGCGAGATCGCACGGTTTTGGGCCTGGCCAAAGGCTGCTCGGCCCCCGAGCGGCGTCGTGTCGCGCCGGAGGGCCGGGTCGCCGCCAGCTTGGCTTCGAGCGCCGCAACGCGCCGCGCCAGCGCCTCCTGCTCGGTGCGGGCTTTGGCCGCGAGCGCCGCGACCACCTCATGCTCCTCGCGGGTGACCAGATTCATTCGCTGCAGCAATCGCTCGACCTGATCGCGCAGCTCCCCCTCCATGCGGGAGCGGATTCCGCCCAAAGCGACCGCCGCGCCACTCGCGACGCGCGCCATGTCATCGAATAACCGCCTGTCACCGACCATCGGGGCCTTTGATTCATCCCGGCTGGGCCGCATCGCGCCAAGAGCGACTCGGCGCCATAGTTTGGGTAGCACGCCCCCCTCTCGCATCGCAAGAAGACCGCAAGGCTACACTTCCCCATGATGACAATGACCGGAAGGCGTCCGGCGTTCCCCTAACGCGCCCGCGGGGTGCCTTGCCGGGCCGCGCGAGCCGCTCGTATAAGCGAGCGACATGCGCACCGAATGCCCCCGTCCGAATCGGTCCCGAGGATGATCATTGTCACCGGCGGCGCCGGTTTCATCGGCTCGAACCTGGTCGCCGCTCTCGAAAAACGCGGCGAACGAGACGTCGTGGTGGTCGACCGCTTCGGCGCCGACGACAAGTGGCGCAATCTCGCCAAGCGAAGCCGTATCGACATCATGCCGCCCGAGGGGCTGGCCGAGCTGGTCGCGCTCAGACGTCACGACATCCGGGCGATCTTTCATCTGGGCGCGATCTCGACCACGACCGAGCGCGACGTCGATCTCATTCTCGCCAACAATTGGCGGTTGAGCGCCGCGCTCTGGGACCTTGCCGTCCGGTTCGAGCTCCGGTTCGTCTACGCATCGTCGGCGGCCACCTATGGCGACGGCGGTCAAGGCTTCGACGACGATGTCTCGATGCCGGCGTTGTCGAGGCTTTTGCCGCTCAACCCTTACGCCTGGTCGAAGCACCTGTTCGACCTGCGGGTGGCGCGCTGTCTCGAGGCCGGAGAGCGGACGCCGCGGCAATGGGCCGGTCTTAAATTTTTCAACGTCTTTGGGCCCAACGAAGGTCACAAGGGCGGGCAAATGAGCGTGGTGCCGCAATTCCACCGCCAGATCCTGGCGAATGGCGCCCCCAAGCTCTTCAGATCCTATCGGCCGGATTACCCAGACGGCGGCCAGACCCGCGACTTCATCCATGTCGACGATGCGGTCGCTGTCATGCTCTGGCTCCTCGATCAGCCGGACGTGAATGGTCTGTTCAATGTCGGCACCGGAAAGGCCCGCAGCTTTCTCGACATTACCAACGCCATCTTCGCCACGCTCGGCCGTAAGCCTGAAATCGAGTTCATCGACATGCCCGAAGGACTTCGCGACCGCTATCAATATTTCACAGAGGCCCGCACCGACCGGTTGCGCGCCGCCGGCTTCGACCGGCCTTTCACGGCGCTCGAGGATGGCGTGGCCGATTATGTGAAGCGCTTCCTCGCCGCGTCCGATCCCTATCGCTGAGCCGCATCAATGGCCATTCCGTATCCTTCGATCGACCCGGTCGCGGTAAAGATCGGCCCGCTCGCGATCCGCTGGTACGGCCTGGCCTATATCGTCGGCCTGCTCCTCGGCTGGCGCTACACCGTATGGCTTGCAGCTCAACCTAGATTCAACCAGCCCGGCAGTCGTCCGAACGCCAAGGATCTCGATGATTTTCTCTTCTGGGCCATGGCCGGCGTCCTGATCGGCGGCCGCCTCGGTATCGTGTTGTTCTACAAGCCCAGCGACTATTTCGCGGACCCGATCAGTATCTTCAAAATCTGGGAGGGCGGCATGTCCTTCCATGGCGGGCTCCTGGGCGTGATTACCGCCATGATCCTGTTCACGCGTCATAGCGGCATTCCGCTTTTCAAACTCGCCGATCTGGTCGCCTGCGCGACCCCGATCGGCCTCTTCTTCGGCCGCCTGGCGAATTTCGTGAATGGCGAGCTGTGGGGGCGGGTGACTGATGTTCCTTGGGCGATGATATTCCCCGGCGCCGGACCGGAGCCTCGGCATCCGAGCCAGCTCTACGAGGCGGCGTCGGAAGGCCTGCTCCTCTTCATCATCATGGCCGTCCTCGCCCAACGGCCCTGGATCAGGACGCGCACCGGCCTTCTGTGCGGGCTGTTCCTGATCGGTTATGCGATCGCCCGTTCGACTTGCGAGCTGTTCCGCGAGCCCGATTCCTATCTGGGCTTCATCATCGGCCGAATCAGCATGGGGCAGATTCTATCCTTCCCCATGCTGCTCGCCGGCATCGGGGTCGCCTGGTACGCCCTGAGTCGGCCGCGCGTGGCGGCCTCGGCACATTGACGACGCTGGCGGAACGCCTCGCCAAGCGGATCGCCTCGACCGGCCCGATCACGGTCGCGGAATTCATGGCCGCCGCGCTGGCCGATCCCCAGCATGGCTACTACCGTCGAGCCGATCCTCTAGGGCGGCAGGGCGATTTCATCACCGCGCCCGAAGTCAGTCAGCTTTTCGGAGAGCTGATCGGCGCGTGGCTGATCGATTCCTGGCACAAGCTCGGACAGCCGAGCCCGGTGCGGCTGGTCGAGCTCGGCCCGGGCCGAGGCACCCTGATGCAAGATGCGCTGCGGGTCGGGAAGCTCGCACCGGCTTGGCTCGCGGCCATCGAGCTACACCTGGTCGAGATCAATCCCGCCCTTCGAAAGCTCCAGGCCGAAGGTCTAGCCCCCCAAGGGCCGACCTGGCACGAAAGCCTCGAAACGGTTCCCGACGGCCCGCTTCTGCTGGTCGCCAACGAGTTCTTCGACGCGCTGCCGATCCGGCAACTCGTCTTCGTCGGCGGCCAATGGCGCGAGCGGCGTGTCGGCTGGAGTTCGGAGGAAGGCTTCGGCTTCGTTCCGTCACCCGATCGGAGCCCCTTGGGCGCGCTGGTGCCGATGCAGATCCCAGGCGTCGCCGAAGGGGCGGTCTACGAGCTGTCGCCCGCCGCAATCGGCGTGGCGAGCGAGATCGCGCGACGGGTGAGCGGTTTCGGCGGCGCCGCGTTGATCATCGATTACGGGCGCATCGCTCCCGAGGTCGGCGACACGCTCCAGGCCGTACGGCGGCACACGCGCGTGAACGCGCTCGAAGAGCCCGGAGCGGCGGATCTTTCGGCGCATGTCGATTTCGCCGCCCTGAGCCGAGCCGCGATTGAGGCTGGAGCCCGCGCGTTCGGACCGGTCACTCAGCGCGACTTCCTCATCGATCTCGGCATCGAAATGCGTGCTCGGGCGCTAAGCCGAAGCGCCACCCCGACCGAGGCCGCAACGATAGAGGACGCCGTGGAAAGGCTGGTTGGGCGGGGCGCGATGGGGGCCTTGTTCAAGGCTCTCGCCATCGCGCCGCCGGGAATATCCCCGGCGGGCTTTCCCGCCGAGGATTGAAGGTCACCGATTGTGTTTCAGGCGGCGGTCGGTTGATGGATTCTTGACGCGCCCCTGGCCGCCATGCACCACATCGGTTCGAGCGGAAAGCTTCGGGCCACCCATCTGGCGATTGTGCTTCAGCCGGCGGTCGGTCTCCGGACGGCGGACCGCGCCGCGATGTCCTCCGGATGTGCTGGGACTCATGTGTCTGCTCCAAGATCAAGCTAAGTCCGAGGGGTTCGAACCTCCCCTATAACGGCACTTTCCGAGGGTAGTTCCGTGTGCAGTATTGGTTATTTCGAGCGATGATCGTGGGGCACGAAGGAAACACAGAGGAGCGCGGCCAAATCGTCGGAATCGACACAGATCAGATCATCGAATCATCGGTGATTCTTCATGCCGAGCGAGTCCGGCACGGGTTTTTCACCCGCAAAGGCGGAATCAGTTCTGGACTCCACGCTTCGCTCAATTGTGGCTACGGCTCCGACGATTCGCGCGATGACGTCGCGCGGAATCGGGCATTTTGCGCGGCGTCCCTCGGAGTCGCACCCGAATCGCTGGTCACCGCATACCAGGTCCATGGCGTGACGGTGGTGCAGGTCGACCAGCCATGGCTCTCCACCGAAGCGCCGCGTGCAGACGCGCTCGTGACGACGCGCCCTGGAATCGCGCTCGGCATCCTGACGGCGGATTGCGCGCCGATCCTTGCCGCCGACCCCAAGGCGGGAATCGTCGGTGCCGCGCACGCGGGATGGAAGGGCGCGAAGGCCGGCGTTGCAGAAGCTCTGATCGGCGCGATGATGAAATGCGGCGCCGAGCCATCACGCATAATGGCGGCGGTCGGGCCTTGCATCGGCCCGGCCTCTTATGAGGTCGGACCCGAGTTCCGCGATGATTTCCTCGCCGATGATCCCCATGCGGAGCGATTCTTCACGATCCCGCCCGGCGGACGTCCGCATTTCGACCTGCAAGCCTATGTCGCTGCGCGCATAGCAGCCGCGGGCGTCACGCGGCTCGACCGCATCGCGGCCGACACCTGCGCGGAGCCCGATCGGTTCTTCAGCTATCGGCGCTCGCGGCTCAAAGGCGAACCGGATTATGGACGGCAGCTTTCGGCCATCGCGCTCCTCCCTCGCGACGTCGTTTAACTGAAATCACCACAAAGCGACGAAGGTTCGGCAAGCATTGTTGGTGGACTTCGATCGCGAGCCCAATAATCCGCTTGCCCTGCCCGCTTCGTGGCCTTCGTGGTGATTCCCGCTAGCCGTAGACTTTAGCCAAGACTTTCATTTTCCCGACTAGCCTCCGAGACGCCGCGGCCTTATGGTCCCGGCGACAGAATTGGCTAGGCAGACCCGTCCCATGAAGCTTCTTTCCGGCAACTCCAATAAGCCGCTCGCCGAGGCGATCGCAAAGGAGCTCGACCTCCCGCTGACCCGCGCGCATATCCAGCGCTTTGCCGACATGGAGGTCTTCGTAGAGATCCTCGAGAATGTCCGCGGCGAGGACGTCTTCCTGCTGCAGTCGACCTCCTTTCCGGCCAACGACAATCTGATGGAGCTGCTGGTCACGATCGACGCGCTCCGTCGCGCATCGGCGCGGCGGATCACGGCCGTGCTGCCCTATTACGGCTATGCGCGTCAGGACCGCAAGACGGGATCGCGGACACCGATCTCGGCCAAGCTGGTGGCCAATCTGATCACGGTGGCGGGCGCCGACCGCGTGCTGACGATGGATTTGCATGCTGGACAGATCCAGGGCTTCTTCGACATCCCGACCGACAATCTGTACGCCGCCCCGGTGTTGGTGACCGACATTCTGGCCCATGACGGCAAGTACAAATCGCCCATCATCGTATCGCCCGATGTCGGCGGCGTGGTCCGCGCCCGAGCGCTCGCCAAGCGGCTCGATGCCGACCTCGCCATCATCGACAAGCGGCGCGAGCGGGCGGGTGTATCGGAAGTCATGAACATCATCGGCGAAGTCGACGGGCGGGCATGCATCCTGGTCGACGACATCGTCGACTCCGCCGGTACGCTATGCAATGCGGCTGCCGCTCTGATCGAGGCGGGCGCCAGCGCGGTCAGCGCTTATTGCACCCACGGCGTTCTTTCCGGCGGTGCGGTGGCGCGAATTGCAGCCGCGCCGCTCGATCAGCTGGTCACGACCGACACGATCCAGGCGACTGAGGCGGTCGCGAGCTCACCCAAAATTCGTCAACTGTCGGTGGCGCCGCTGATCGCCGAGGCGATCCGGCGCATTACGGAGGAGCGCTCCGTCTCTAGCCTGTTCGACTGACTTACGGGTGGTCGGACGACCCGCCGGGAACGTCGTAAAGCCCCTCATCGCCCTGGTATTTGCCGCCCGAAAGCTCGAAACGGCGATTCTGTCGGAATGAGCTTCTGAGGAAGGCGTAGAAGTCGAGCGAGGTCTTCTTGGCTTGCTCGTAATCGTCCACCCGACCGGCGAGCAGGTCGATCCCCTTGCCGGCCGACACACCGATCCCTTCGGGATAGGTCGTGTAGAGCCAGACCCTGCCCCAAGGATCGGCCTCGCCGTCGGCGACCATGCCGACCGTATCGCGCGGATTGCTCGGTCCGAACAAGGGAAGAACCAAATAGGGGCCCTCGCCGACCCCGTAGGTATAGAGCGTGGCGCCGAAATCCCCGGCCTTAGGCTCGTTGATGCCGTTGTGCGAGGCGACATCGATCAGGCCGCCGAAGCCGAAGATCGTATTCAGAAGAAAGCGCGCCACCGTCGTCCCGGCCGATGAAACGTCACCCTGCAGCGACTTGTTCATGAAGACGACCGGCTCGCCCAAATTGCCGATCACGTTATGCACGCCGTTCCGCGCCGGTTCGGGAAGGTGGTTGTAGCCGCGGGCGACCGGGAAAAGAACATTCTCGTAGGCTGCGTCATTGAACTTGAAGATCGCCCGGTTCATAGGTTCCAGAGGATCATTCGTGCGCTCGAATTCGGCGCGCTGGGCGGGGTCGGTCGGCGGGGTTGCGCAGCCGGCCAGCCATAAAGGAACGGTGACCGTCGCGGCCAAGATCAGGCGGAAGACAGTAGAAGGGATGAAAGCGGCCATATTGGAAAGTCGCTCCTCGCGAATCGCAGGCGCCAGGGTCGTGAGCTTTGCCCGGCGCCCGGCTACAATCAACGTTTACATAGCGCCTTTGTTCGAGATGAACAGATTTGGCGGAACGCTTCGGTAGTTTGAACGAATGGAATCGACGTCTCCTGTTGCAATTTTGACATGGTTTTTGGCTGTATTGGCGGCCGCGGGCAGCGTCTACCAGCTTCTCGCGACCTTCGCCGTATGGCGCTGGCGGAGCAAGCGGGACTGGCGGCCGACCGCTCGGCCTGCGGTAACTCTGCTGAAACCGCTTTGCGGCCACGAAACGAAGCTTTACGACAATCTCGCAAGCTTTTGCCGGCTCGACCATCCGACCGTTCAGATCGTGTTCGGCGTCCGCGACTCGAAGGATGCGGCGATCGAGACGGTGCGAAGGCTGCAATCGGACTATCCCGAGGCCGATATCGAGCTGGTGATCGACCAGGCCATCTATGGGACAAACCTGAAAGTCAGCAATCTTATCAATATGATGGCTGCCGCTCGGCACGATGTGCTGGTGCTGTCGGACAGCGATATGAGCGTCGCGCCCGACTATCTTGACCATATTCTCGGCACGCTGGAGCGGCCCGATACGGGTCTCGCCACCTGCCTCTATATCGGCGATCCACTCCCGGGCGTGTGGTCAGAGCTCGGCGCCGCAGCGCTCAATTTCTGGTTCCTGCCCTCGGCGCTGGTCTCGAAGCTGCTCGGCGGCCAGGTCGGCTGCTACGGCGCCACGATCGCGCTGAGGCGGAGCACGTTGGCCGCGGTCGGCGGCTTTGCCGCCGTCAAGGACCAGCTGGCGGACGATTACGAGCTGGGGGCGCTCGTACGCCAGACCGGCCAGCGGGTCCGGGTCGCGCGTAACGTGCTGAAAACCACGGCGGACGAGCCAAGCTTCCTGTCCCTGTTCCGCCATGAGCTTCGCTGGGCCAGGACTATTCGCGCGACCGAACCCATCGGGTATGCGGGTTCGGTCATCACCCATCCGGTCCCGCTTGCACTGTCGGCGCTCGCAGTCGGCTTGACCGCCGGAGTCCATTGGACGATCTTGGCCGCCCTCGCGGTAACCGCCGTCGCCTGCCGATTCGTGCTGATCGCAACGGTGCTGGCCGCGCTCGAAGCACCCCGGCTGCGCTGGTGGCTCTACCTGCCCCGGGATATATTATCGTTGGTCGTTCTTGTACTTGCCTATTGCGGCCGATCCGTGTCCTGGCGCCGGCGCGCCTTCACGCTCGACCGCGCCGGCTCGCTGGTGGCCGAAGGAGAAACTCGCCTATGACGATGAAGACGCTGTTCCTGCAACCGCCATCCTTTGACGGATTCGACGGGGGCGCCGGCTCGCGCTATCAGGCGAAGCGCGAGATCAAGTCCTTCTGGTTCCCGACCTGGCTCGCCCAGCCTGCCGCGCTCGTGCCCGGATCGAAGCTGATCGACGCGCCGCCGGCCCGCATCCATCTCGAAGAGGTGCTGCCGCTGGCCCGGGATTACGACCTCGTCGTCATGCACACGTCGACGCCCTCCTTTGCGTCGGACGTCAAGGTGGCCCAAGCGCTCAAGGACGTGAATCCGAATCTGACGATCGGCTTCGTCGGCGCCAAGGTGGCGGTCGATGCCGACGGGAGCCTCAAGGCCGGCGCGCCGCTCGACTTCGTTGCGCGCAATGAGTTCGATTTCACGATCCAAGACGTTGCCGAGGGCAAGGCATTCGATTCGATCGACGGGATCAGCTACCGCAACAGCCAAGGGGTGATCGTCCATAATCGCGACCGCGCGATCATAGAGAATATGGATCAGCTGCCCTTCGTGACCGAGGTCTACAAGCGCGACCTCGAGATCGAGAAGTATTTCATCGGCTATCTGAAGCATCCCTATGTCTCGCTCTACACGGGACGCGGTTGCAAATCGCGCTGTACCTTCTGCCTATGGCCGCAGACGGTTGGCGGTCACCGCTATCGGACCCGCAGCGTCGGCCATGTGGCCGACGAGATTCGCCTCGCGAAGTCCTATTTCCCGCAGGTGAAGGAATTCTTCTTCGACGACGACACCTTCACCGACGATCTTCCGCGCGCCGAGGCGATCGCGCGCGAGCTCGGCAAGATGGGCGTCACTTGGTCGTGCAACGCCAAGGCCAACGTTCCGCGCGAGACGCTGAAAGTGCTGCGTGACAACGGCCTCAGATTGCTGCTGGTCGGTTACGAATCCGGCAACCAGCAGATCCTGCACAACATCAAGAAGGGTATGCGGATCGAGGTCGCGAAGAAGTTTACCAAGGACTGCCATGAGCTCGGCATCACGATCCACGGCACCTTCATCCTCGGCCTGCCCGGGGAGACCAAGGAGACGATCGAGGAGACGATCCGCTTCGCCACCGAAATCAACCCGCACACGCTGCAGGTCTCGCTGGCGGCGCCCTATCCCGGCACCTTCCTGCACAAGCAGGCGGTCGAGAATAACTGGCTCGATGCCGATCATGCCGAGCTGGTCGACGAGCATGGCGTTCAGATGGCGCCGCTCCATTATCCGCACCTGTCGCACACCGAGATCTTCGATTCGGTCGAGACCTTCTATAAGCGCTTCTATTTTCGGGTTCCCAAGATCGCGTCGATTGTCGGCGAGATGGTCCGCAGCCCGGAGATGATGAAGCGCCGGCTGCGCGAAGGAGTTGAGTTCTTCCAATTCCTTCGTGAGCGGCGAGGCCTCGCCTCCTGACATCGATCGCCCCTTCAACGGAATGGTGAGCGCGACCCGACATCTAATCGTCACTGCGGACGATTTCGGCGTCGATGTACGCGTGAACGAAGCGATCGAGCTGGCCTTCACGCAGGGCATTCTCACGAGCGCCAGCTTGATGATGGGCGGGGACGCCATGGCCGATGCCGTCGAGCGCGCGCGCCGGCTCAAAGGACTTGCTGTCGGCCTCCATATTACGCTGGCCGACGGCCGCCCGGTCCTGCCGCGCAAGCGCATTCCCGATCTCGTCGATCGCGACGGCCGCTTCCGCAACGATCTGTTTCGCTGCGGCGTGAACTGGTTCTTCAAGCCGGACATACGGCGGCAGGTGAAAGCGGAGATCGATGCGCAATTCGCGGCCTTCGTCCGCACCGGGCTGGTGCTCGATCACGCGAACGCGCACAAGCATCTGCATCTGCATCCGACCATAGCCGGCGTGGTCGCGCGGATCGGCCGCCGTTATGGCCTGACGGCGCTGCGCATACCGGCTGAGCCGCGCCGAATCATCAAGCGCGCGGAGTCCGGACAGGCGGTCCCACGCTCGTTCTTGTGGCCGGTGTTAGCGATACTCCGGCGCCGTGCGCGAGCGGCGGACCTCATCATCAACGATTACATGTTCGGATTGGCGTGGACCGGCGCGCTCACCGAAGCACGCCTTCTCGCGCTGATCCCGCATCTGCCCGCCGGGGTCAGCGAGCTCTACGCGCATCCCGCGACGGTCGATGCCGACGAGATGCCCCATGCCGCGCCGGGGTATCGCTATCGTGAAGAGCTTGCCGCGCTCATGAGCCCAGCCGTGAAGGCCGCTCTGGCGGAAAACGGGATCAGCCTAACGCGCTTTTCTGCGCTCGCGTCGGCTCTGCGGCCCGCTGCTGCGGAGCCCCAAGCAAGGACGGCATGACCAGGAGAACGCACGCCAGCGTGTAGAAAAGCTCGATCGACAGAAGCTGTCCCATTTCAGCCGTGCCGGGATGTTTTGACAGCATCAGGCTTCCGAACGCCGATGCCGTGGTGGCAGTGCTGAAGATGACCGCGCGCGCGGTCCCGGATTGGAGCGGGTTGGGCCGCCCGGCGCGCCAGTTCATGACGAAATAGATGTCGAATGCGACGCCGATGCCGAGCAGCAAGGGCAGGGCGATGATGTTGGCGAAGTTGATCGGCATTCCGATCAAGACCGTCGTCGCGAGCGTGAACAGCCCCGCCAACAACAACGGCAGCAGCGCCATCAGCACATCGTGCGCGCGAAGCAATGTGATCGCGAGCAGCACCGTGATGCCGATCACGGCGAGGATGCCAGCCTCGGTGAAGGCATGAACAATCGTAGCACTCGATTCCTGAATCGACACCGGCGTGCCGACCGCATCGGGCGCGATTTTGCGGACGGCCGCCACGAATCGCTTCAATACGGCGTTGTTGTTGGCGTCGCCCGCAGGGAAGACGGAAACACGGGCCTTGCCGTCGGGCGCCACCCAAGCCCTTACGAGGTCGGGCGGCAGGTCGGCCATCGTGACCGGGCCGGCAGACAGAACCAGGCGGAGCTGGCGAAGCTCGTCTTTCAGCCCGCTGAGAAGGGCCGTCTGGATGCGCTCGACGGCCGGGTCGGGCGCGGCGATTGCCTTCTCGAAATCCGCCGCCAAGCGAAGCGCGGGCGCTCCGGCAGAGCCCTTGGGCGCAACCGACCGCAGAGCCGCCGCGCATTTCTGGAGGGCGGCGCGATTCGCGGCCGCGTCCGGTGCAGGTTTGATCTGGGGCGGGTCGAGCGTCGGCCCGATCAGCTGTGCCGTATCGTGCAGGATCGCGAGCTTCTGCGCCTGATCTTCGGGAATATAGCTCGACAGAGTCACGACGCGCGAAACCTCGGGCAGCTTGGATACCTTCGCGGCGGTCTCGTCGGCTGCCGACAGGCTCGGCGTCAGAATGTCGATCGTGTTCGGCGTCGTGTTCGGATCCTTCATCAGCTGCATCATCGTCGACACGGCTTCGGTGTGCGGATCCATGAGGTCGAGCGGATTGAAATCAAATCTGAGCCGCGGCACGACGGCCAGTGCCGCCAGGACCAACAAGCTCGTCAGGCCGAGCACGAACCGCCGGCGTCGCAGAAGGAACGCGTCGAGCGGAGCGAGCGACTTGAACCCCACGCTCTCGCGAACCGGCCCGAGCTTGAGCAATGTCAGCAATGCCGGCAGAAGCGTCAGGTTGAAGAAGACGGCGATGATCATGCCGACGCCGGCGATGATGCCGAGCTCGGATACGCCTCGATAGGCAGTCGGCAGGAAGGAAAAGAATCCCGAAGCGGCCGCGAGCGCCGCCAACACCAGAGCTGGTCCGACCAGCCTGCCGGTTCCCCTGAGAGCCTCCCCGAAATCGTCGATGCGATTGCGCTGCACCCGGTATCGCACGGAGAACTGGATTCCGAAATCGACGGCGATGCCGACGAAGAGCACAGCGAAGGCGACCGAGATCAGGTTGAGCTTGCCGACCGTGGCGGTTGCGAACGCTGCCGTCCCCAACAAACCGACGATCAGCGTCAGCATGATCGCCGTCGCCATGCGGACCGATTTGAGCGCGCCGAACAGCAGCAGCGACACGAGCACGACCGATACCGTCATCGACACCCAGATTCCCTGGCTCACCGTCGCGAACTGCTCGTCATTGAGCGCGACATCACCGGTGATGTGAATCTGAACCCCGTTCGCTGGAGTAAGCCCGAGCTCAACCGCGGTCTTGCGCACGAAATCGGTGGCCGCGGAGCCCGGCGTGAGCGAGGAATAGTCGAGCACCGGCTTGGCCTGAATGAAGCGTCGCAGATCCGTTGAAGACGGCTCGCGTCCCGTGAGCAGCTCCTGCCAGGAGAGCGGTCGGAACTGCGCCCGAAGGTCGAGATTGCCCTCGACCGATCCGGCAACCCCTTCGAGCGCCGGGGCGAGGGTCTTGAGGTCGGTCTGGCCCTGCTTCACGCCCTCGAGCGCCAGGGTCAGCGTGTCGGCCAGGCCGCGTAGGCTTGGGTCCTGAGCCAGATTGCCGAGGAAGGCCTGAGCCTGGATGATCGAATCGGAAAGATCCTGGACGTCGGAGACCGGCAGCAGCAGCAGGCCGTTGCGGTCGAAGTATGGTCCTCCGTCCGGACGCGTCACGCTCGTGAAGAGCTTGGGAGCCTGCGCCAATTTCGCAGCCAACGCCGCCGTGGCGCTTTCGGCCTGCTCGGGCGTCGAGGCATCGACGACGATCGCAAGAAGATCGGAGTTTTGCGGAAATTCTTTGTCGAACGCGATCTCCCGCTGCCGCCAGGGCAGATCCGAGGAGAGGAGCCGGTCCGTGTCGGTATCGATGCTGAGTTGCGTGTAGGCGACCCAGCCGAACAAGATGCTTGTCAGCAGGGACAGAGCCACCACGAGCCAGGCATTGCGACGGCACCAATCGACCAGCTCAGCCGTCGCGTCGCCGAGTCGGGCCGCAATACCGCCGCCGCGATATGGGTTAGGGGGCTTTGACACTGAACAGAATATCCCCGCGGGTGAGGTGACCGTCGACGGCCAGGACTTGCCATCTAAGCCGGTACTGCCCTGGAGCGAGGTCCTTCACATGGCCCGTGACGACGTCCGGTGGGCTGTCGGACGCTATATCGACCTGCCGCCCGACCCCATCCGGACCGATCAGCGTAACGCGAGATCGCTGGTGATCGATCCGGCTGTTATAGTGCAGCTTGATGTCAACCGGCCCGGGCGCGACGGTCTCGTTCACGGCCGGCGACGAATCGATAATGACCGCATGCGCGCTGGCCCGCGGCGCGGAAATTATCGCGACAAGCAGTTGAGCGGCGACCGCCACGGCTCGAAAGAACACCGATGAACGCAAGATTCGACCCGTTTCGCGGGGTTTGGGGGCAGTCCCATAGCAAACCCCCCCTGAAAGGCCAAGCCAGACGTATCCCGACACCTCGCGTCGCGAAATAATACACCTCGATGGCCGTGTTCGATCTCGAGTCATCAGCCGCCCTTTCCCCTGCCCATGACCTGGTTCGCCGGTGCTTGGACGAACCCGAAGCAAAGGCGATCGACAGAATCGTCGCGCAAGCCGCTGTGCCGCCTGCCCTTTGCCGGCGGATCGCGCGCGACGCCACGGAGCTTATAGGTGCAATCCGGCAGGCCCGCGACAAGGAGAGCGCCATCGAAGCACTGATGCGGGAATATGACCTGCGCAGCGAGGAAGGCATCGTGCTGATGTGCCTTGCCGAGGCGTTGCTCCGCATCCCTGACGATGAGACCCGCGACAAGTTGATCCGGGACAAGATCGGGCCCGCCGACTGGGGTCACCACCTCGGCCACTCGCCGTCGCCCTTCGTCAACGCCTCGACCTGGGCGCTCGCCATCACCGGCAAGGCGCTCCGCCTCACCGACGGTCAGGCCGTCTGGGCCAAGCTGGCGGTACGGCTTGGCGAGCCGATCCTGCGCGACGCGCTCTTGGGTGCGATGCGCCTGCTGGGCCACCAGTTCGTGATGGGCGAGACCATCCAGAAAGCGCTGAAACGCGCGGCGACGGCCGAGAAGGCCGGCGCCCGTCATTCTTATGACATGCTGGGCGAAGCAGCCCGCACCGCCGCCGATGCCGATCGCTATTTCGATGCGTATCAGGCCGCAATTCGGGCCATCGGCGGCGCGTCAAATGGGCGCGGCCCGATCGCCGGGCCGGGGATTTCGATCAAATTGTCGGCGCTCCATCCGCGTTACGAGCCCCGACAGCGCCGCCGCACGCTGATTGAGCTGCAGCCGCGCCTTTTATCCTTGGCCGAGCAGGCGGCCTCGGCAGACATAGGGCTCACGATCGACGCGGAAGAAGCCGACCGGCTGGAGCTCTCGATCGAGCTGCTTGAATCGCTGCTGAACGCCCCATCGCTCGCCGGTTGGGAGGGGCTCGGCCTGGCGGTGCAGGCCTACCAGACCCGCGCGCTGCCGCTGATCGACCTGATCGCCGAGCGTGCAAAGAGTTACGGTCGCCGGCTGATGGTCCGGTTGGTTAAAGGCGCCTATTGGGACAGCGAGGTGAAACGGGCACAGGAGGCGGGGCTGGAGCGCTATCCCGTCTTTACCCGCAAGGCCGCGACCGACGCCTCCTACCTCGCCGCAGCCAGGCGCATCCTCGCCGCAGGAGATCCAATCTTCGGCCAGTTCGCGACGCACAACGCCTATACGGTGGCGGCGATCCGCGCCTTCGCCGATGGCCGTAGCGATTTCGAGTTCCAGCGGCTGCACGGCATGGGCGCCCAGCTCTATGAGCGCGTGAGCGGCCCGGAGGGCTGGGGCATTCCATGCCGCATCTATGCTCCCGTGGGCACGCATCGCGACCTGCTCGCCTATCTCGTCCGGCGGCTGATCGAGAACGGCGCCAACTCCTCTTTCGTCAATCGCCTCGCGGACGAGACCATCCCGATCGAGAAGCTCACGGAGGATCCGATCGCGCGCGTCGAGGCGTTGAAGACGGAGCCGCGGGCAATCCCGCGCCCACGCGAGATTTATGGTCCCGAACGCCTCGCGGCACGCGGCATCGATTTCGGCAATCCGCTCGCGGTCGCGAGCTTTGAGCGTGCGCTGAATACAGAGAGCGCGAGCTTCGAGGCCGCAGCCATCATTTCAGGAAAAGCGGTGCCGGGCGTGTCCCGCGCGACCTTCGAGCCCGCTGATCGAACTGCGCGCATCGGCACCGTCATAGACGCCACGCAGGCCGACGTCCGCCGCGCGCTGGAAATCGGCGCAGGCGGCCAGGAAACCTGGGACGCCGTTCCGGTTCCTGAGCGCGCGGCTCGCCTGGAAAGGGCTGCTGACCTGCTCGAAGCCGACATGTCGGGCTTCGTCGCCTTGATCGCGCGCGAGGCCGGCAGAACCATTCCCGACGCGGTGAGCGAAGTGCGCGAGGCCGTCGATTTCTGCCGCTACTACGCCGCCGAAGCGCGGCGCACATTGGCTGGGCAAGACCTGCCCGGCCCGACGGGCGAGAGCAACCGGCTCGACCATCATGGACGCGGGATCTTCGTCGCGATCAGCCCTTGGAATTTCCCGCTGTCGATCTTCACCGGACAGATCACGGCGGCGCTGGTGGCGGGCAATGCGGTCATTGCAAAGCCTGCGGAACAGACTCCCCTCGTCGCGGCGCGCATGGTCCGTCTGCTGCACGAGGCCGGCATCCCGCCCGAAATGCTGGCCTTGCTGCCCGGCCCGGGCGAGGCGATCGGCGCGGCGCTGGTCGCCGATCCCAGAGTGACAGGCGTCGTCTTCACCGGGTCGACGGAAGTCGCGCGCGCGATCTCGCATTCGCTCGCCGCGCGCGACGGGCCGATCGCCACGCTCATCGCCGAAACCGGCGGACAGAATGCGATGATCGTCGACAGCTCGGCGCTCATCGAGCAGGCGGTCGCCGACGCCGGCGCGAGCGCCTTCAACAGCGCAGGACAGCGATGCTCGGCGCTCCGGGTGATGTTCGTTCAAGACGAGATCGCGGAGCCCATGATCCAGATGTTGGCGGGTGCGATTCACGAACTGCGCGTAGGCGATCCCAAGCGCCTCGACACCGATATCGGCCCGGTCATCGATGACGACGCCCGCAAGGCGCTCGTCCAGCACGCCGATCGCATGGATCGCGAGGCGCGGCTGATCGGCATTGCGCCGCTGACGGAGGACGCGTCGGGCGGAACTTTCTTTGCGCCACGTCTATACGAGATCGATTCGCTGGCTCGGCTGCAGCGCGAGGTGTTCGGGCCCATCCTGCATGTCGTGCGCTATGCGGGCGGGCGCCTCGACGCGGTGATCGACCAGATCAATGCGACAGGCTACGGGCTGACGCTCGGCGTCCAATCACGCATCGACGACACGATCGAGCGGGTGCGCCGCCGTGCGCGGGTTGGAAACCTCTATGTCAACCGCACGGTCATCGGCGCCGCGGTCGAAACCCAGCCCTTCGGCGGCGAGGGCCTTTCCGGCACCGGCCCGAAGGCCGGCGGTCCGCACTATCTCCCGCGCTTCGCCGTCGAGCGAACCTTCACCGTCAACACCGCGGCCGCCGGTGGCAACGCGACACTGATGGCGGAAATCGAAGATTGAGCGGACTGACGGAAATCGCTAACGCCAAAAGGGCTCGACCTTCTCGAACACCGCCCAATCCGCCTTGAGCGCCGCCAAATTGCGCTCGGTGTCGGCGGCGGCCCATTCACGCAGCGCCTGCAGCTCCTCATAGGGGCAGCCCTTTCGCATCGGCGGCCGATCGGCGATCGCGATAATGCCGGCGGCGTCATTGAGCTTGCCCAAAATGTCCTGCAGGCCTTCGGCCACCGATAGATAATGTGCGACCTCGCCGGGCGGATAGAGGCTGCCCAGGAACTCCGAGCCGTAGCGCAGCCGCTTCATCGCCTTCCTGAGCTCATGCCGGTCCTCCGGCGTGAGGCTGTCCATCGCCTCTCCCAGCTTGCGAACCTTCTTGGCCGCGCGGTCCAAGATGCCCCGCGCGATATGCCGACACGGAGACTCGAGGGCGCGATAGGCCTCGGCTCCCAGGCCGTTGCGCCACGAGTCCCCGATGATCCACCCGCGCAACTCATAGAGAAGTCGCTGGTGGTCGGGCGTCGTTAGCGTGCGGCGAACTCGGCGATGGCCCGCGATGCGCAGCCGCGTCGCGATTTTCACGATCGAGTCTGCTCGGGCCCCTTGCCGCTCCGCGAGATAGGCCGGAAGAGTCTCGGTGAGGAACACGTCCCAATCGCGCCCTTCGCCAAGCGCCCGCCCCGCATCGCGCAACCGGTCGCGGAAATCGCGCGCGGAAGCGACGCCGGCATAATCCCGAAAGAGCGCCAGCGCCGATCGCAGCCGCCGTATGGCGACACGGGCCTGATGGACGCCCTCCGGATTTTCGCCAGCGATCGCCGCCTGTTCGTTGGCCACCAGGTGATCGAGGCAAGCAAGCGCGATGCGTCGGAACGCGCTGGCGCCGGTGATATGCGGCGCCAAGCGCAGCGGCTTCGCTTTGCTCGGCCTCGGGATCGCGCTCTTGAGCGGAGGGGATGCGGACATCCCTGATTATCACGCCGCGTGGCGCAAAAGAAAACGGCGGGACCGATGGTCCCGCCGCCTATACTTTTTGTCGAGGATGCCGATCAGGAGGTCGGACCGCCCGCACCGTACACGATCTCGACGCGGCGATTCTGCGGCTCGCGCACGCCGTCGCCGGTCGGCACGAGCGGATCGCGCTTGCCTTTGGCGATGATGGCGATCTCGTCGGACTTGATGCCCTGCTTCTCGAGCTCGGCGGCGACCGACTCTGCGCGGCGCTTAGAGAGCCGCATGTTGTAGGCGTCCGATCCCACGGTGTCGGTGTGGCCGGTGACGTCGATATGCGTAACGTTCCCGGCCTCGGCGTTCTTCGCCGCGTCGTCGACGATGCTCGTACCTTGAGGCGTAAGCGCCGACTTGTTGAAGTCGAAGAACACCAGGTACGAGTGCGGCTTCGGCGCAGGCGGCGGAGGCGGCGGCGGAACATAAGCGGCCGGCACCGGAGCCTCCTCGTGCGAAGCCGGGCTGAAGTGGAAGGTCAACTGACCGCCGACCACGCGCGGACGGTTGTAGGTATTGTTGCCGAAATACGAGATGCCGGGGACGATCTCGAAATCGATGCCGGCATAACGCTGATATTCGTTGATCAGGTTGGTGCCGAAGACCTTAACCTCCCACGTGCCGTAGTCGGTCTCGATGTTCCTGAGCTGAACATAGGCGTTCAGAGTGTGGTAGTTCTGCGACTTGATGATCTCGTTGAGCGGGGACAACGCCGTGAGCGGATGGAAAGTCTTCGGGCTCGCGAAATTGTAGTCCGCACGGATCGACAGATCCCCGAAGGTGAACGGATCGAAGTCGTATTCGACGCCGATCGCGTAGGTCATCTTCGATGTATAATTGTCGATTGCCTGGCTCGCGAAATTCTCGATCCTGCCCGTGGCCGGATTGAACGAGTTGAACGTCTGGAAGTCAGGAGACGTGTACCCAAATGACGCGTCGATCAGCCAGTTTTTGGCCGGGATGACGCTCGCCTCGAGCTCGCCGCCGGTGTAGGTCAACCCGCCGGCGTTGGTCGTCACGCTAGCAGCGGCATGCGTGACCGGATCCTCCACGAACACGTTGATCTGAGCGTTGTCGTACTGCGTGTAGAACACGTCGGCATTCACTCGAACGCGGTGATCGAGGAATTCCGATTTGACGCCGATTTCGTATGAGGTGTCCGTTTCCGGATCGTATTCGTCGGCATGGGTGCGCGCGCTGAAGCCGCCGGCTTTATAGGCATTGGCGATCCGCCAGTAGCCCATGATGTCGTCGGTGAACCTATAGTTCATCGACAAGAGCCAGCTCAGATTGTGCCAGTTCTTCGCGCCATTGAAGAAGTTGGAAAAGACCGCCGGGGAGTCGGCCTGGAAGTCCCGTTGCCGGATGGTCTTCTGATCGAACGTATAGCGCAGCCCGAAGGTGAATTCGGCTTTGTCGTCCAAGAAGTCGGGTGTGTACGAAGTCTGCTGGTAGGCAGCGAATGATTTCGATTCCGACCAGTAGTTGGTCACCGGATAGGCGTTGAAACCGAGCGTGTTGCCCGCCGCTACGACCAGCGGATTACTCTGAATGAACGGAACGAAGGCCGCGGGGACGCCGAAACCCTCGAGAACCGCGGCGCCGACCGGGCCGGCAGTCGGAACGGCAATGGTGAGGAACTCGGGATCCTCTTCGTGAACTTTTTCATCGAAGAAGTAGAGGCCTCCGACATATTTCAGCTCGTTCCAAACGCCCGTCGCCTGGAATTCCTCCGACCACTGGTATTGACGCTGGTGATCGCAGACGTTGCTCGGGAATACCGGCGTATCGCCGGGGCAGAGCGTAAGAAATGGATGGACCTGCTGGATGCTGACTCCGGTCGCCCCGAGCACCGGGCCCAAGAGCAATCCTTGGCCCGCCTGATCGGCGTGACCATCATTGGCCAATGAGCGGTAGGCCGTGATCGACTTCAAGCGAAGCGCGTCGCTGAAATCATAGTTCAGCGTCAGCGAATGCCCATAGATCTCATCATGCTCAGGCGGATTCGCGTCGTAACTCTGCAGCGAGCTGCGGAAGTTAGGCGAGACGATCAGCGGCGCACCGCCGAACTTCGGCGAAGATCCGAAAAAGGCCGCATCCACCGGCGACACATAGGTCAGCTGGTCGGCGGTCGGCTGCGCGTGCATGTTGGTGTAGTCGACTCGGTACTCCAGCGAGAGCTCGTCGGTGATATCGCCGCGCAGATCCAGATAGAAGGCGTTCGAGTCGAGGGAGCCGTAGCCGTCATCGTCCGAGACCAGGGTGTTGCGCACCCAGCCGTCCGACTGGTGATGCGAATAGGCGAGCAACGCGCGGAAGCCGGTATTCCCGATCTCGCCGGTGTCGATCACCGTGCGGCTCTGGAACTCATTGTCGCTGGCGTAAAGCAGCTTCTGGTCGATCGCGAAGTCCGGCCCGGGTTGGCGGGTGATCAGATTGATTGCGCCACCGGTCGTGTTGCGGCCGAACAGCGTGCCTTGCGGGCCGCGCAGCACCTCGACGCGCTCCAGGTCGACGAGATCGAACAGATCGCCGATCTGCCGGGCCATATAGACGCCGTCGACATAAACGGCGATCGGCGCGTCGTTGGTCAGCACGTTATCGGCTTGGTTGACGCCGCGAATCGTAATGTTGGCGGCGCTGGCGTAGCCCGAGCCGTGCGAGATGTTCAGATTGGGAATGCCCAGATCATTAAGCTGTTCGGCGGACTGAACGTTGTGCGCTTCGAGCTTCTGCGTCGTAATGGCGGTCACCGACAGCGGCGCCACCTGCAGCTTCTCCTCGGTCTTTCGCGCGGTGACGACGATTTCCTCGAGCTGGCCGGAGCCGGCGCTCGGCTGAGCCGCTTGCTGGGCGAAGGCCGGCTGGATGGCCGCGAAGGCGAGCAGGCTGGTTGCGCTCAACAGAACGGCACGAAGTGCTGACATGTCTTCCCCCTTTGAACACGGAGAGCCACCGGCATCGACGATGCGGTCCGGCGGCTAAGGCGCAGAATCCGGATTGCCCGGCTGCGCATTGTTACAGTTCGACACTTAGTGAAATCGGAGAACGCGTCAATCAAAGAGCGCCGATTTACGCGTTCGCGAACAGGATTTCATACATCCCGTTGCAGAACTGCCACAGATACGCGTACAACCCGGCAAGTTGTCGAAACGAACGTCTCGGCAACCGATAAATCGGAACCGTCACCATCTTTTCTATCGATCATGGTCGTCATGCCTGCATTTATTGCGGGTACGACGCGATATCTCGATCCAGACAGTGTCCGCGCGGACGCCCGCGACAAGTACGGGCATGACGATTTGGGATCGTGTCTAGCGCGAGCCGATCTCGGATACTCGGCGTCGGAACGTCAGTGCTCGACCTTCGACCAGATTTTCCGCTTCACGCCGTACATGATGCCGGACAGCACCAGGAGGAAGATCATCACGCGCGCGCCGACCTTGTGCCGCTCCTCGAGCTTGGGCTCGGACGCCCAGGTGAGGAAAGTGGCGACATCGTGCGCTTCCTGCTGCAGCGTCGCCTTGGTGCCGTCGGCATAGGTCACACGATCATCGGTCAGCGGCGGCGGCATCGCGATCTGATGGCCCGGGAAGTACTCGTTGTAATACATCCCCTTCGCCACGGTGACGCCGGCCGGCGGCGTATCCTTGAAGCCGGTCAGGATCCCGTAAACATAGTCGGGGCCGAATTCGCGCGCCTTGATGATCAGTGACAGATCCGGCGGCAACGCGCCGTTATTGACCGCGCGGGCTGCCTGCTCGTTGGGATAGGGCGGCTTGAAATGATCCGAGGGCCGGCCCGGCCGGTCGAACATCTCGCCCTGATCGTTGGGTCCGTCCTGGACCGTGACCGATGCCGCGATCGCCTTCACCTGAGCCTCGTCATAGCCGAGCTCGGCGACATTGCGATAGGAGAGCAGATTCATCGAGTGGCAGGCCGAGCAGACCTCGCGGTAGATCTGGAAGCCACGCTGCGCCGCAGCCCGGTCGAAGGTGCCGAATACGCCGTCGAAGCTCCAATCCTGCTTCGGCGGAACGGGCGCCTCCTGCGCGTCAGCCGTCGAGATCAGGGTGAGCGCGGCGAGACCGCCGATCAGAATTGCGCGGAAGCTCCGCATCAGGCTTTCTCCATCGGCTTGGCGGCGATCGCGGATCCGCTGAGCTTGCCGCCGCCCAATACCGGCTCGCTGATGCTGGCCGGCAGCGGCAGAGGCTTCTCGAACCAGCCGAGCAGCGGCATCAGGATCCAGAAGAACGCGAAGTAATAGATACTCCCGACGCGCCCGAGCAGGATCCATATTCCGGCCGGCTCGTGCGCGCCGACGACCCCGAGATCGATGCAGGCCAGCACGAAGAACCAGAAGCACCATTGATACCAGGGGCGGAACTTGGCGCTGCGGACCTTGGATGTATCGAGCCAGGGCAGCAGGAACAGCGTCAGGATCGCGCCGAACATCAGAAGCACGCCGATCAGCTTGTTCGGCACCGATCGCAGGATCGCGTAGTAGGGCAAGAGATACCATTCCGGCACGATATGCGCCGGCGTCTGCATCGGGTTGGCTTTGATGTAATTGTCCGGATCGCCCAAATAGTTCGGCGCGTAGAAGACGATCAACGCATAGATGATGAGGAAGACCGTCAGGCCGAACATGTCCTTCATCGTGTAATACGGATGGAAGGGCAGCGTGTCCTTTTCGCTCTTGGGCTCGACGCCCAGCGGATTGTTCGATCCCGTGACGTGTAGCGCCCAGACGTGCAGGAACACGACCGCGGCGATGATGAAGGGCAGCAGGTAGTGGAGCGCGAAGAAGCGGTTGAGCGTCGGGTTGCCGACGGCAAACCCGCCCCACAGCCAGGTCGTGATCGACTTGCCGATCACCGGAAGCGCGCCCAAGAGATTGGTGATGACGGTGGCGCCCCAGAAGCTCATCTGGCCCCAGGGCAGCGTGTAGCCCATGAACGCGGTCGCGACCATCAGAAGATAGATCAGCACGCCGATCATCCACAGCAGCTCGCGCGGCCGCTTGTAAGAGCCGTAATAGAGGCCACGGAAGATGTGGATATAGACGGCGAAGAAGAACATCGACGAGCCGTTGGCGTGAACATAACGGAGCAGCCAGCCGTAATTCACGTCGCGCATGATGTGCTCGACCGAGCCGAAGGCGAGGTCGGTGTTCGGCGTGTACTGCATCGCCAAGAACACGCCCGTCGCGATCATCGTGACCAGCATGAACAGCGCCAGCGCGCCGAAATTCCAGAGATAGTTGAAGTTCCGCGGCGTCGGGAAGACGCTGTACTCCTTGTACATCAGGGTGAAGATCGGCAGGCGATCGTCGACCCAGCGGATCAGCGGATTCTTGAATGAGGACGGGGCCGTTTGGTGCGCCATGCGAGCGATCCTTCGTTACCGTGTGCGGTCAGCCGACGCGCACGGTGGTGTCGCTGATGAATTTGTAGGGCGGAACTTCGAGATTCTTGGGCGCCGGGCCGCGCCGCACTCGCCCCGACGTGTCGTATTGGGAGCCATGGCAGGGGCAGCGATAGCCGCCCCAATCGCCGCGCTCATCGGTCGGCTTGTTGCCGAGCGGAACGCAGCCGAGATGCGTGCACACACCGATCAGGACGAGCCAAGGGGCCTTCTGGACTCGGGCCTGGTCGGTCTCGGGATCCAGCAGATCGGTGAGCTTGACGTTCTGGGCCTCCTCGATCTCCTTGGCCGTCCGATGCCGCACGAAGACCGGCTTGCCGCGCCAAAGCACGGTAACGCCCATGCCCTCCTGGATCGGCGCCACATTGATCTCGGTCGTCGACAGAGCCAGCGTGTCGGCAGCGGGGTTCATGCTGTCGACGAGACTCCAGGCCGCGCCCGCCGTCGCCACGGCACCCACGGCCCCGGCTGCGAGGAATAGAAACTCGCGCCGCGTCTGCTCGCTGTCATCGCCGTGGCCGCCCTGGTGCGTGGCATCCACCATCAAAACCCCCAAACTCGGATAGCGCCCCTTTGGGCGCGGACGTAGAAATGAGTCGGATCGATATACATGCCGCCCCGCGCCTTGCAAAGCCGAGCCTGACGACATAGTGTCGCGACTGCTCGCGCCCGCCCCGGCCGGTGCTTCGGCAATGCGTCTCATCCTCTATCAGCCCGACATCCCGCAGAATACCGGCGCCATCATGCGGCTTGCCGCCTGCATGGGCGTTCCGCTCGACATTATCGAGCCTTGCGGCTTCCCCCTCGACGACACCCGGCTCAGGCGGGCCGGGATGGATTATATCGATTTGCTGGACATGACGCGGCGCGCCTCTTGGGAGGCATTCCGCGGCGAGGTTAGCGGCCGACTCGTGCTGCTGACGACGCGGGCCGCCACGCGTCACTCGGATTTCGTCTTTTCAGCCGATGACCTGATCCTGCTCGGCCGGGAGAGCGCCGGCGTACCCCAGCACGTTCATGATGCGGCGGACGCGCGCATCCGCATCCCAATGCGCGACGGGGTACGATCGCTCAACGTCGCCCAGGCGGCGGCGATCGCGCTCGCCGAGGCGTTGCGCCAGACGGGAGGATTGCCGGAATGACCGCCACGATGCCGACGGAGGACCAGAAAGCCCGCGCTGCGGCTTGGTTCGAAGAACTGCGCGACCGCATCTGTGCGACTTTCGAAGCGATCGAGGACGAGGTCGCGGGCGGCCCTATCGACAAGCCGGCCGGCCGATTCGAGCGCAAAAGCTGGAAGCGGATCACCGAGGCCGGCGCCGATGGCGGCGGCGGGGTGATGTCGATCATGCATGGCCGGGTTTTCGAGAAGGTCGGCGTCAACATCTCGACGACCTACGGCACCTTCAGCGAGGAGTTCCGCAAGCAGATCCCCGGCGCGGCGGAAACCGGCGCCTTCTTCGCCGCCGGCATCAGCCTGGTGGCCCATATGCAGTCGCCGAAGGTGCCGGCGACACACATGAACACGCGGATGATCGCGACCTCGAAAGGCTGGTTCGGCGGCGGCGCGGATCTGACGCCGATGGTACCCGACGAGCGCGACACCGCCGACTTCCACGCAGCGCTGAAGCGCGCCTGCGACAAACACGACGCCGAGTATTATCCACGCTTCAAGAAATGGTGCGACGACTACTTCTATCTGCCGCACCGCAAGGAGACACGTGGGGTCGGCGGCATCTTCTACGACGATCTCGATTCGGGCGACTGGGAGCGCGATTTCGGCTTTACGCAGGATGTCGGCCGCGGCTTTCTCGAAGCGTACGAGCCGCTGGTCCGCCGCCATATGCGCGAGCCCTGGACGGCGGCCGACCGAGCACATCAGCTGACCCGGCGCGGGCGTTATGTGGAGTTCAACCTGCTTTACGACCGCGGCACGGCCTTCGGCCTCAAGACCGGCGGGAATGTCGAGGCCATCCTCATGTCCCTGCCCCCGGAGGCCGCCTGGCCTTGAGCGCTCGCTCGAGCTCGGCCAGGCAGGCGGCGCTATCGGGCGCGAAGTCGGATGTGATCCACCAGAGCTCGATCTCGGCGAGCAGCCGGCCGAGTTCGGCCCCTTCGGGCATGCCCAGGCGCTGCAGGTCCGCGCCAGTCAGCGGAAATTTGGGCTCCCGCCAAGTCGCGAGAAATTCGAGGAATCGCCGCAGCACGGGAACGTCCGGACTGCTCGCCCGGACATGGGCGAGCAGGGCCGCGTCGCGAACGTCGCCCGGATCGCCGGCGTAGAGCGCGCGGCCAAAGGCTTCACGCACGATCAATGTGGTCCGCGGACCGGGCGCATGCATGGCCGCAAGACGCCTTGCGTCGCGGTTCGAGAGCTTCAGCCGCCTTTTCAACGCCTCCGTGCCGCCGAGCGCCGCCAGCCGGCGCAAGGCGTCGGGTTCGAGCCCGAGCGCGCGTTCGATCGCCACCATACGCGCGAGCCCTCCCGGATCGGCGTTCGGCAGCACATGGGCGGCGACGCCCGCTTGTTCCATGGCGCGCCAGGCGGGCACCGGATCGAGCGCGCCGAGCAGCTTGAGCAGCTCGTCACGAACGCGCTCGCCGGACAGCCGATCAATCATCGCGGCGAGGCGCGCGCAGGCGGCAGTGCCTTCCGCACCCGGTTCGCCGTGCCCGTAATGCGCATGAAACCGAAAGAAACGGAGTATCCGAAGAGCATCTTCGGTGATCCTCGTCGCCGGATCGCCGATGAACCGAACATGGCCGGCGCGCGCGTCGGCGACGCCGCCGAAGAAATCCATGACCTCGCCGTTGCGATCGGCATAGAGCGCATTCATCGTGAAGTCGCGCCTGGCTGCGTCCTCCCGCCAATCGGTGCTGAACGTGACGGTCGCGTGCCGTCCGTCGGTCTCGACGTCGCGCCGCAGCGTCGTGATCTCGAAGGGGCGGCCATCGACGATCGCCGTGACCGTCCCATGCGAGAGACCTGTCGGCACCGACTTGATTCGCGCCGCGTCGAGTGCGGCCAAGACCGCCTCCGGCAACGCCGGTGTCGCGACATCGACGTCCGACACCGCACGCCCGAGCAGCGAGTCGCGCACGGCGCCGCCGACAAAGCGACAATCGATGCCGGCCGAATCGAACGCTGCCATCAGGGCTCGGGTCGGCGTTGCATCGAGCCAGCCGCGGTCGGCGATCCTTACGATCTCAGCCACATCAGTTGGCCAACAGCTCGGCCAGATTGACCAGCATCCCGGCCGTGGCGCCCCAGATGTACCGTTCGCCATAAGGGAAGGCGTAGAAATAGCGGGCGACGCCCTGATACTCGGCCGAATGGCGCTGCCGGTTGGCGGGATCAAGGATAAAACTCAACGGCACCTCGAAGGAATCCGCCACTTCCCTCGGGTCGAGCTTGAGCTCGAAGGGCGGGCTCACAATCCCGACCACCGGCGTCACCGTGAAGCCGGTGCGGGTGATGTAGCGATCGAGTTGGCCCAGGGGCTCGATATGCCGCCGGTCAAGCCCGATCTCCTCCTCGGTCTCGCGGAGCGCGGCGGCGACCACATCGGCATCACCCTCCTCGACACGGCCGCCGGGAAAGGCGATCTGGCCCGCATGGCGCGCGAGGTGCTGCGTCCGCTGCGTCAGAAGAATAGTTAATTCCGGCGCGCGGTCGACCAGCGGCACCAGCACCGCGGCGGCGCGCGGCTCCTCCAACGGCAGCATCCCGGGGTTCAGCTCATGGTCGCCGCGCGACGCAACCGCCCCGCGATCGGGACCTGGCTCGCGGGCGATGAAGCGGCGGCGTATCTCGGCCGCGGTCAATTTCCCGTCGCCCCCAGCGAAATCGTTCCCAGGGCGAAGAAGGTTCGATCGCTCCATATTCCGATTTCGGCTCCCTGAGCCGTCGGGCGCTCGACCGCCCGCTCCACCAGCTCATAGAACACGGCGCGGGAGATCCGCGCTTCGATTCGTTCTTCGAGGAAGATATATGGACTGGGCTCGCCGCTCAAAATATCGGTCTCGACCCTGATCGGGTGGTCCGAGCCGGCGGTGATTTCCCGGTCGAGATTGGTACGAAAGACGAGCTTCTGATCCTCCCCGCACCCTTCGACTCTGACGGCGACCGCGACAAAGGGCGCATCCTCGACGGTAATCCGGCCACGCTCGGCAGGGGTTATGAGCCAATAATCTCCGCCTTCGTCGCGCCGCAGCACGCTCGCGAAAAGCTTTACCAATTCGATCCGGTTGATTGGCGAGCCCTCATGGAACCAGGTTCCGTCGCGGGCGATCCGGATCCCGTAGACCCGCTCGGGTGTCTGGTCGATGCTCATGGCTACCCTGGGCTGATGCCTGTGACCTCGTATCACGGCATCGGAAATCGCGGAATGTGCGCTAGATAGGTGCTCGTAAGGGCTTGGAAGAGCAAACTGACGGAAGCGAAGGGCGGAAACGTATGAGTCTGACCGATACACGCGACAGCGCTTCGGGCGAACTGGAAGCGAGGCAGCTCGCCGCGCGAATCGAGGCCACCGCGGCCAGACTGCGGGAGCTCAGGGCCGGAATCGGGCGAATCATCTTCGGCCAGGAGACGGTGATCGAGCAGACGCTGGTCAGCATCCTGGCCGGCGGACATGTGCTGCTGATCGGCGTGCCGGGGCTGGCCAAGACCCGACTGGTCGAGACGCTGGGCATCGGGCTCGGGCTCGATTCCAAGCGCATCCAATGCACGCCGGACCTCATGCCGGCCGATATTCTGGGCTCGGAGGTGCTGGAGGAGACGGGCGACGGCAAAAGAGCGTTCCGATTCATTCCGGGACCGGTTTTCTGCCAGCTTCTGATGGCCGACGAGATCAACCGCGCGAGCCCGAGAACGCAATCCGCGCTTCTGCAGGCCATGCAGGAGAAGCGCGTGTCGGTGGCCGCCGCCGATCGCCCCTTGCCCGCGCCGTTCCACGTTTTAGCGACGCAGAACCCGCTCGAGCAGGAGGGCACCTATCCATTGCCTGAAGCGCAACTCGATCGGTTCCTCATGCAGATCGACGTCTCCTACCCCGACCTCGACGCCGAGCGGCGCATGGTCGTCGAGACGACCGGCGCACGGGCCGAGCAAGCCAGGCAGGTCATGACGGCCGAGCAGCTGATCGAGGCCGAGCAGCTGGTCCGCCACGTGCCCATCGGCGAGCGGGTGATCGAAGGCATTCTGACGCTCGTTCGCGCCGGACGGCCGGCGGAAAGCGACCAGGCCGAAGTCAGGCGTCATGTGGCTTGGGGACCCGGCCCTCGCGCGAGCCAGGCGCTGGCGCTCGCGGCCCGCGCCCGGGCTCTGCTCGATGGTCGACTGTCCCCCTCTCTCGACGATGTCGTCGCTCTGGCGCGCCCGGTGCTGAAGCACCGCATGGCGCTCTCCTTCGCGGCGAGGGCAGACGGCGTGAGTCTCGACGGGCTGATCGACGCACTTACAACCCGGCTCGGCTAGCACCCTTTGGCTTCTTCCTCCGATCCCCGCCAGACATCCGCCAACACCCATTCTGGGCTCGGCATTGCCGCCGAGGCGTTGGGCGCGGGCTTGCCGTCGCTGATGGTGGCGGCGCAGCGTGTCGCCGAGACGGTATCCCCCGGCGCGCATGGACGCCGGCGGGTCGGGCTGGGCGAGAGCTTCTGGCAGTTCCGGCCCTACCAGGCGGGCGATACGGTCGAGCGGATCGATTGGCGTCAATCCGCCAAGAGTGATCGGCTTTACATCCGCGAAACCGAATGGGCCGCCGCGCAGACCGTGTGGCTGTGGCGGGATTCCAATATCGGCATGTCCTATCGTTCGGACCGCCGCCTGCCGACCAAGCGCGAGCGCGCCGACCTGCTGCTGCTGGCCATGGCGTCGCTGCTGCTGAGAGGCGGCGAGCGCGTGGCGTTGCTGGGCGGCGGGCACGAACCGGCGACCGGACGCGCCACGCTCAACGCGATTCTCGCCGGCCTTGCCCAGGAAACGCCGCTCCAGACCATCGGCCGCTCCGTGCCGCGCCACGCGACGCTGGTCTTGTTCGGCGACTTTCTCGACCCGCCCGAGGAGATCGCGGAGGCACTGGACCGCATCGCGCCGGCTGGCGTCGGAGGCCAGATCGTGCAGATCCTCGACCCGACCGAGATCGGCCTCGGTTTCGATGGACGCATCCGGTTTCGCGAGATGGACGAGAGCGCCGGTCCGGAGACGGACGCGCTGGTTCCACGCGTAGAAGCGCTTCGCCCTGCCTATAGGGATGCGCTCCGCCGTCAGCAGGATGCGCTCGGCGGGCTGGCCCGCGCCAGGGGCTGGGAGTTTCTTGTCCATGGCACCGACGCGCCGCCCCAGCAGCCGCTCAAGCTCCTCCATACGCGCCTCACCGCGCGCATGACTGATTCCGCGGGAGCGGTGTTGTGATCGGCTTCGCGGCACCCTGGGTCCTCGCGACGCTGATCCTGCTGCCGGCGCTCTGGTGGCTCCTCAGAATCACGCCACCCGCCCCACGGCTTGTTCGTTTCCCGGCCATCCGGCTGCTGCGCGACCTCGTCCATCGCGAAGAGACGCCCGCACGCACGCCTCTCTGGCTGGTGCTGATGCGACTTTTGCTGGCGACGGCGCTGATCGTGGCCCTGGCGGGCCCAATCCTTCGCCCGAGCACCACGCCACCCGGACAGGGTCCCGAAATCCTGGTGGTCGACAATGGCTGGGGCGCGGCCGATTCCTGGCCCACCATCCGCGCGGCCATGTTGGCCGAGATCGATCGCGCCGAGCGCGCCGGCATGCCGGTCGTCCTCCTGCCGACGGCGCGCGCCGAATCGGGCAGCCCGCTCGATGCCATCGGCCCGCTAGCGGCCGGAGAGGCGCGCCGGACGGCGGAGGCGTTGGAGCCCGTGCCCTGGGCCGCCAGCCGCGCCGCAGCGGCCGACCGCCTCGGTCGATTCGATGGGCGATCCTCTGTGCTCTGGCTCTCCGACGGGTTGGAGAGCGACGGGACGGATGCACTTGCGACCGCCGTGGCCCAGTTCGCCGAGCCGCGCGTGCTCGAGCCTGCAGCAAACGACCTGCCGCGCCTGCTGTCGCCGCCCGAGATGGGGCCCGAGCTGTCGCTTAAGGTCCGTCGCCCGAAGAGCGGCCCGGCCTTGCCGCTGACGCTGATCGCGCGGGGTCCGGACGGGCAAATCCTGGCACAGGCGGATGGCGGGTTCGCAGCTGGAGACACATCCGCGAACATCCGCTTCGATGTACCGAGCGAAGTCAGGAACGAGATCGCCCGGATCGATATCGCGGGCTCGCACAGTGTCGGCGGCACCGTGCTGCTGGATGAGCGGTGGCGGCGAAGGCCGGTCGGGATTATTTCGGCTCCTGGCGGAGAAGCGGCCGACGAGCTGCTGAGCGGCGCCTATTATCTCGAGCGCGCACTCCAGCCCTATGCCGAGGTCCGCACCGGAGAGCTCGCCACCTTGCTGCAAGGCCAGCCGGCGGTGCTGATCGCGACTGACGGGTTGCCGCTCTCGACCGCCGACCGGCGGGCGATTCTCGACTGGGTGAACAAGGGCGGGCTGTTCTTGAGATTTGCAGGGCCGCATCTCGCCGCCGCGGACCCGACCACGGCCGACCCGCTGGTCCCGACCCAACTCAGAACCGGCGGCCGCTCTCTGTCCGGCGCGCTTGCCTGGACCGAGCCCGCGCCGCTGGCGCCCTTTCCCGAGACCGGGCCGTTTGCGGGCCTCGACGCGCCGAAGGATGTCACTGTGTCGCGTCAGGTTCTCGCCGAGCCTTCGGTCGATCTTGATAAGAAGGTCTGGGCCCGGCTCGCCGACGGTACGCCCTTGATCACCGCCGATCGGCGCGAGGCCGGCATGGTGGTGCTCGTTCACACCAGCGCCAGCCCTTCCTGGTCGAACCTCGCCCTGTCCGGCCTCTTCCCCCAAATGCTGCGCCGGATCGTCGCCTACAGCGCCGGCGTGAGCCGAGCAACGCAACATGGCGTGCTCCAACCCTACCGCCTGCTCGACGGGTTCGCGCGCCTGGTGGGGCCGAGCGCCGCCGCGACCGCGGTCCAGGCCGACCGGTTCGACGGCACGGCGCCCGACCCGCTCCACCCGCCCGGCTACTACGGCGAAGCCGATTCCCGCCGCGCGCTCAACCTGTCGCAAACGCTGACAACCCTCCTTCCCCTGGGCGACCTCCCGACCGCCCTGAAGCGACAGGCCTACGAGGCGCCGGGCGAGGTCAAGCTGGCCCCCGCTTTGTTCACCGCAGCACTGTTGTTGGCGGTCGCCGATACGATCGTGGCGCTGTGGCTTGGCGGCGGCCTGCCAAGATTGCCGCGCCTCGGACGCCGCGCCGCGCGCGTGGCGGCGCTGTCCGGTTTGCTCGTTATCGCGACCGGCATCGCCCACGCCGGGCCGGCGGCTCACGAGACGTCCGAGAGCAAGGCGGCGCAGGCGGCCTCCCAAGTCACGCTCGGCTATATCGCAACCGGCGACGCGGCGACCGACCGTGTCAGCCGCGCCGGGCTCGAAGGACTCTCGCGTCAGCTGATTTTGCGGACCTCGATCGATCATGCCGCGCCCGCTGAGGTCAATCTCGACCGTGACGAGCTTTCCGTCTACCCGCTTCTCTATTGGCCGATCGCCGCCGCCTCCCAGCCTTTGTCGGATCAGGCCAAAGAGAAGCTCAACCGGTACCTCGCGAGCGGCGGCATGGTGCTTATCGACACGCGCGCCGGCGCGCCCGGGACGGCGCCCGATCTCGGCAAGCTGATCCAGGGGCTCGATGTTCCGGCCCTCGTGCCGATCCCCTCCGGGCATGTGCTGACCAAATCCTTCTATCTTCTGGATGAGTTCCCCGGGCGCGTTCCCGGCGGCGACCTCTGGGTCGAGCGGGATCAGGATGCGCGCAACGATGGCGTCTCCTCGGTAGTGGTCGGCAGCGCCGACTGGGCCGGCGCCTGGGCGACCGACGCCTCCGGCACGCCGCTCTACAGCGTGACGCCAGGCGGCGAGAAGCAGCGCGAATGGGCCTATCGGTTCGGCGTCAATCTCGTGATGTACGCGCTGACCGGCAACTACAAGTCCGACCTGGTCCACGCGCCCTTCATTCATGAGCGGCTCGGCCAATGATCGGCACGCTCAACATCGCGATCGCGCCGCTGCTTCCCTGGCCGATCCTCGGACCGCTGATCGGCCTAGCGGTCCTGGCGGCGCTCGCGACTTTCGTCGGCCGAGGCCGCGCCAAATGGTGGCGCAGCCTGCTGCTCGCCGGACTTGTCTTCGCGTTGCTCGATCCGTCGATCGTGCGCCAGCAGCGCGACCCCCTGAAAGATGTGGCGCTCGTGGTCGTCGACCGGTCGGTGAGTCAGCATTTCGGCGCTCGCACCGCGCGGACCGACGCCGCTCTCGCCGCCCTCAAGGCCAAACTCGCACGCTTCCCCGATCTCGAGACTCGCGTGGTCGAAAGCGATCCCAGTCCCGTGGCCGAGGAGACCGATCTGTTCCAGCCCCGTGCAGACGGCTTGAGCGACGTTCCACGCGATCGAATCGCCGGCACTTTCCTCATTACCGACGGCCAGGTCCACGATCTGCCGCGGCCGGAGAACCTTTCCGGCCAAGGCCCTGTGCATGTGCTGCTCACGGGCGATCACGGCGAGAGCGATCGCCGGATCGAGATCGTGAATGCGCCGAGCTTCGGGATCGTCGGCAAGAGCGTGCCGGTGACGCTGCGCGTCGTCGACGCCAACATCCCGAACACCGGTCCGGTCAACGTCACGGTGTCGCAGGATGGCGGACCGGCCAGGAGCGCAGCCGCGGAGCCGGGCCGGCCCTTCACCATCCAGGTGCCGCTCCGCCATGCCGGACCCACCACGCTCGAATTCGAGGCGGAACCGGCGGCGAATGAGCTGACGCTGGCCAACAATCACGCGGCGGCCGTCATCAACGGCGTCCGCGAAAGGCTGCGCGTGCTCCTGGTTTCGGGCGAGCCGCATGCGGGCGAACGGACTTGGCGCAACCTGCTCAAATCCGACCCCAGCGTCGATCTCGTCCATTTCACGATTTTGCGGCCGCCGGAGAAGAATGACGGGACGCCGATCAACGAGCTGTCGCTGATCGCCTTTCCGATCGCCGAGCTGTTCGACCTGAAGCTCCGCGATTTCGACCTCGTCATCTTCGATCATTACGAGCAGCGGCTGCTGCTGTCGGAGTACTACGAGAATCTCGCGAATTACGTCCGCAGGGGCGGCGCGCTGCTGGAGGCGAGCGGCCCGGGATTCGAGGGCAACCTCTCGCTTTACAAGACCGCGCTGCGCGACATCCTGCCCGGAGCGCCGACGGGCAACGAGATCGACGAGACCTTCCGTCCGACCGTGACCGACCTCGGCGAACGTCACCCGGTCACGGCCGACCTTCCGGGCGATACGGGATCGGGGACGGCAGCCTGGGGCCACTGGTTCCGGCAGGGCGAGGTGTTGCCCGCGAGCCCGGAGACGAATGTGGTGATGTCCGGCGCGGGCGGCAGGCCACTCCTGCTGCTGGCCCATGCCGGCGAAGGTCGCGTGGCGCAGCTTTCCAGCGACCAGATCTGGCTGTGGTCGCGCGGTTATGAAGGCGGCGGGCCCCAGGCGGAGCTGCTGCGCAGGCTCGCCCATTGGCTCATGAAGGAGCCGGAGCTCGACGAGAACCAGCTGAACGCCGCCGCCAAGAACCGGCAGATCGTGATCACGCGGCGCAGCCTGGATGCGACCTCCACGCCGCCCGCCGTCTCCTTGACCGACCCGAATGGCGACGCCAAGCAGGTGGCGCTGCAATATACGGGTCATGGCATCGCGCGGGCGACGGTCGAAGCCGATACGATCGGCCTCTACAAGGTGAGCGACGGCCAGCGGACCGCGTTCGCGGTCATCGGCTCGATCAACACGCCCGAGCTCAAAGACGTGCTAACGACAGCGGACACGCTGGCTCCGATCGTACGGGCGACCGGCGGATCGACGCTGTGGCTCGCGGATTCGGGAAATGATCTCGATATTCGCCGGGTGGATGCGGACGCGCCGACGGGCGGGCGGGGCTGGATGGGCCTCCGCCGCAATGGCCGCTACATCGTGAGGGGGGTCACCGAAACGCCGTTGCTGCCGACCGGCGTGCTTCTATTGCTGCTCGGCGGAACGCTGATCCTGACCTGGTATCGCGAAGGCCGTTGATACGGCTCAAGGTTCAGGAGTAGCGGGTCTGCCAGAAGAAATACGCGATGATCGCGACGATCATGATGATCCAAAGCGGGTCGGTATGCATCGGTCTCTCGGGTCTCGTGATGGGCGTCCCCTTAGCCTTGGCGCATGGCCGCGTCAACCGGCTAGGCTGGAGCAAGATGCGATTCGGCGCGGGAAAGGATCAAAAGTGACGGCACACCGCCGCAATCTCAGGACCTTCGACAATCAGACCGGGCGCAACGTCTTCTACCGCGCGGCAATCCATCCGATGACCGCGCCCCTGACCGATCGGCTGATCGAACGCGTGGCGGCGGCAGGGAGCGTCGCGGTCTACGACCCGTCGGGCTATTTCGCCGATCTTGCGGCGATGCACGATTTATCGCGGTGGCGGGTCGCGGGCGTCTATGTACAGCGGATGGAGCAGGTTGGCGGGCAGCGCTGCGGCTTTTCCGCCCAGCCCGTGACCGCGCTCGCGGAATCGAATGCCGAGCTGCTGTTCGTCGCCGAATTCGAAGCCGAGAAGCGCATTGCTCAGCTGGGCCCATACCGGCCCTCGGCCGATCGCGCGGAAAGTTTGGACTCGCTGAGGCTGGGGCCGGAATGGCTGACCGCGCCGGACCGCTATCTCGACCCACAAAATTTCGTCTCGGATTTCCTGTTCTTCCGCGACGCGGGCGGACTGCATACAACCATCTCTACGACCAACTATTGGCACGGACACGCGGCGGGCGACACACGCCTCTGGTGCCGGCTTTTCGGCGCGGACGGCGCGACGCTCGCGACATGGGAGGAAAAGCTTCCGTCGGATGCGGGTAGTATCGCATTCGATAGCCGCCAGGTCCGCAACCGTTTCGCCCTCGGCGACTTCACGGGATCGCTGTTCGTTCATGTGATCGGCACCGCGCGGCACGACACGCTGAAATATGCGGTCGACATCTTCGATGATTCCGGAAACATCGCGACCGCCACGCATGACAGCAATCCGTGGGCGGCGGATTTCTATGCAGGCCTTCCGACCCCTCGCGCCGGCGAGAAGGTCCGGCTCTGGATCCAGAATTGCTATGCGACGCCGATCCCGGCTGGCGCCGTCGGATTTCGAGTGATGGGTGACGGCCCTTTCACGGCTTATCCAGACGAGATTCCGCCCTACGGCACGAGGGCTGCCGATGTCGGCGCGCTGTTTCCGCGCCTCGCATGGCCGGCGCAGATCGAAGTGCGGGCGGACAAATATTTCTGTCGCCCGCGTTACGAGATCGAATATGGCGACGGGCTCGCCTCGGTCGCTCATGCCAATGTGGAGCGAACCGACCTCGAGCCGGCGCCCGATCTGGCCGGAGTGACGCGAACGCTCGGAAAGGGTTTCATCCTTCCCGCGCCGATCTTGCCGCGCGACGCGTGGTCGACCGTGCTCTTGCCGACGCCGATGGCGACGTCACAGGAGCAGCTGACTCTCACTCTCAGGGCCTATGGCGCGGATGGCAATCTGGTGGCCGAGACCGCGCTCGGGCCGCGCCGCCGCAACGAGCAAGTCGCGGTCGCGATGGACGAGATCCTGCCCAAGGCCGGCCCGACCGCGCGGTACGGGCATCTCGAGCTCGGCTATGATTTCGCGAGCGGCGCGCAAGCGGACGGCTGGTTGCACGCGATCTTCCGCTATACACGCCGCGACAGCGGTCGCATGGCCGAGACCAGCTTCGGGTCGCATATGTTCAACGTGCCCGCGACCTGGCGCAGCGAGCCCAATTCCTATCTGGGACCGCCGCCGGGCCTCTCGACCAGACTCTACCTTCGGCTCACGGAGCGGCCGGGCCGCGTCATGTGCCATCTGATCTATCCGACCTCCGGCCGCTGGAAGCCGCTTTCCGAAACCGATCTCATCCTCCATTCGGCGCGCGGTGAGGAAGTCGTTCGCCGCCGGATCGAAATCCCCTGCTCGGGATCGGCGTTGCTCGACATGACTGAAATTTTCAGCGCAGCCGAACGCGTTCGGGCGAATGGCGGTTATGTCATGATTCGCGATACGTCCTGCCGGCTGTTCGGTTATCATCTGTTCATGTCAGAGGCGGGCGGATTCGCGCTCGATCACATGTTCGGATTCTGACCAGAATGTCCTTGAGCCGCATCGATCACCGCTCCGAACCTGTGGAAGAGAGCGGCGGGCAGGCACGCTTCCGCGTGATGATCCCGCTGGCGGTGGCGATCGCGCTCTTCATGGAGAATCTCGACTCCACGGTCATCGCGACATCGGTTCCGGTGATCGCGAGGAGCTTGGGGACGACCTCGGTCAATCTCAGCATGGCCGTATCCGTCTATCTGCTGAGCTTGGCAATCTTCATACCGGTGAGCGGATGGATGGCCGACCGGTTCGGCGCACGCACCGTTTTCGCCTCGGCGATCGGGATATTCACGGTAAGCTCGGCGCTATGCGGCGTCGCTGGATCGCTTGAGACCCTGGTTGCGGCCCGCGCGCTCCAGGGCGTCGGCGGCGCGATGATGATGCCGGTCGGCCGCCTGATCCTCGGCCGCAGCTTCGCCAAGCGCGATCTGGTGACGGCCATGAGCTATGTCACCATACCGGCGCTCATCGGGCCGATGATCGGTCCGCTGATCGGTGGCGCAATCAGCACTTACACGTCGTGGCGCTGGATCTTCTACATCAACGTGCCGATCGGCTTGATCGGCATCCTGTTCACACTCCGCGTCATCGACAACATTCCTGCGCCGGAGACGCGGCCGCTGGACTTCAAAGGGTTCGTCCTCTGCGGCATCGGATTGGCGGGGCTTGTGCTCGGCATCGAGAATGTGGGGCGCGGCGTGCTGCCGGAAGGCACCGAGACCGCTTTGTTCACCGTGTCCGCCGCCGCCCTTTTCCTCTACTGGCAGCACGCGCGGCGAATCGCGGCGCCCGCGCTCGATCTGACCTTGTTCCGCATACCGACCTTCCGCGCGTCGGTGCTGGGCGGAGCACTTTGCCGCGTCGGCTTCGGCGCATCGCCCTTCCTGCTTCCCCTACTGTTCCAGCTCGCCTTCGGGCGAACGCCAATCGAATCCGGAGCGATCACCTTCACGGGCGCCATCGGCGCCATTTTGATGAAGATCTCGGCCACCACGGTTGTTCGCCAATTCGGCTTCCGTCGTTTGCTGGTCGGCAATGCCGTCATCGTCGGGCTGGCCGGCATGTCGTTGGGCCTGTTCTCGTCGGCGACTCCGGTCTGGGTGATGATCGCGGTGCTGACGCTGACCGGATTTCTGCGTACGCTTCAATTCACCTGCATGAGCGCTCTCACCTACGCCGACCTCGATCCGCGGCAGCTTTCGGGCGGCACGTCGATCGCCAGCGTCGCGCAGCAGCTCTCGATGAGCATCGGTGTCGCGGTCGGCGCAACCATGCTGCATTTCGCGACGGTGGCGACAGGCACCGGGCAGCCGAGCCAGACGGCTTTTGCCGCGACATTCTTTCTCGTCGGCCTCTTCCCAATGGCGTCGATCATGGTGTTTGCGCGGCTCGCGCCGAATGCCGGAGCCGAGATGGCGGGTCGCCTTGAGGGTTCTTCCAGAGTCACTGCCGAGCCCACGGCATCGCTAGAGGCTGCCGGCGAACACGTATGAATGTCCCTTTTGTCTCGTTCGCTGCTGTGGAACACTCGTCCGAGTCGCCGCGTTGAGATCGATCATTACGGGAGTGCATGACGATGAATAGGATCATTGGGCTGGGGGTAGCAGCATTGCTGGGCGCCGGCCTCGTCTTCCCGAACCCTGCTCTGGCCGGGACCGATCAGCAAAATCTCGTCGACAAGGCGCGGATGACGCTCGACGATCTCCGCCACGACAAGGAGTTCGGCAACGCGCAAGCGCTGCTCCATCGTGCCCGCGCGGTCCTGATCATCCCCAATCTGGTCAAAGCAGGCTTCTTCCTGGGCGGCGAGGGCGGCGACGGCGTGATGCTGGCGCGGAGCGCCGGCGGAACCTGGACCGATCCTGCCTTCTACACGATGGCCTCGGCCTCGTTCGGCCTGCAGATCGGCATCCAATCGGCGGAGGTCGTGATGCTGATCATGACCGATAGGGCCCTGACGGCTCTGGAACAGGATCAGTTCAAGTTCGGCGCGCAGGCAAGCCTGGCCGTCGTGACGCTGGGCTCCAATGCGCAGGCTGCGACGAGCACCGCGCTCGATTCCGCCGACATCATCGTCTGGGCATCGGCTTCGGGGGCCTATGCGGGGCTAACCCTGGAAGGCTCGCTGGTGAAGCCGCGGGATTCCTATAACGAGATCTATTACGGCCGCCCGATCGCGGTGCGCGAGATTCTCAACACCAACGATGTCCACAATCCCGGTGCCGACGCCCTGCGGAAGGCCCTGATGTAAGCTCTCGCCCCGGGCAGCCGAGCGACACAACGGCTCCGACCATCACGGCGGAGCCGTTTTATCGAGCTTGAGCCGGAGTGGTGTGCACTTCTTTCGCCTGAGTTCAGTTGAGTCTTCGGCTGCGAAGAGACTCGAACTTTCATTCCACCAATTGCCGTACGCCGGGGGAACGGTGAAGAGCATCGGGCCCTCACGCGTATCAGGACACGCCCGGTTCCCGCCACGCGATCGAAATTCGGGAGCAGTATTTCGAGGGAGGTCGGTTGCAAAAAGCGCTCTCCACCAACGTTATGATTACGAGCGGATCCGATGATCCAGTCCTGTCACACGCGATCGTCAACTTGACGAAATCCGCGCTCCACCTCTGATTTCCCAGGGATCGAACTTTACTTGATGTAAGAATGCAGTACTGAGACCAACTCGTCGGCAGCTTCGCATTCTCTTCGCGACGGCGCTCGGCCAGGCTCGATCATGTGCTCGCGAATATGGTCCTCCACGACTTCGGCCATGAGCGCGTTGAGAGCGCCTCGGGCTGCGGTGAGCACCTGCATCACATCTGAGCAGCTGGCGTCCGCCTCGAGCGTGCGTTCCAATGCGTCGACCTGACCCCGCAGGCGCCGGACCCGGTTGATGAGTTTCTGCTTTTCCGAGACTGCGTGAGCCATCATCTTTCCCCTTGCGCGATACCAGGAAGGGGTATATAGGCCGGTCCGGCTCGCATGGGAAGGCCGAAGCGTCAAGCTAGGCATCTCATCGGTCCCTTCTGAGCGGCTCGGGATCCGAGCCCTTCGAAGTCATCGGCAAGGATCAAGGAACAAATGGAATCGCGACCGAGCGTCTCGGCCGACGAGCCTCCGGGTAGGCGCATTGCGTCTGATGGAGTGCCGCCGTTGCCGGAAAGCCCGGAACGTCGTTGGAACCGCGCCGATCGGCAGAGCGTGAAGCTGTAGCCGGTCGCGCCGCTCTGACGCCTTCTCGGGGAAGATCATCGACCCAGTTGGAAACGGAGCGCCATGACGGCTTTTTGGAAATTCGCGCTGGCCTGCGGCTTGGTGGCCTGTACCCCGGCGGCTTTGGGCGATCCAGTCCGGACCGATGGCGCTGCGTCGAGCGCGACTTCCGACGCTGAGGAGCAATTCAGCGTTCACGGGCAGTTCACGAACGTTACGCAATTCCACCCGAGCTTCCAATCTCCGTACCGCGGACCCAACAGCCTCGACCCGGGAAACCGGGGCAACGAGACGGTCGATCTGACTTTATTTCTGGGCGCGCGCCCGTGGCGCGGCGGCGAGGTGTTCGTCAATCCGGAGGTCGATCAAGGGTTCGGGCTCAGCAATACGGTAGGCGCCGCGGGCTTTCCAAGCGGTGAAGCTTACAAGGTCGGCGCAACGGAGCCCTATGTCCGCCTACATCGCGCGTTCCTGCGCCAAACCTTCAATCTTGGCGGTGAGGAGCAGAGCGTGGAGCCGAGCGCCAACCAGCTCGGCGGTGCTCGGACGGCGGACAATTTGGTGCTGACGATCGGCAAATTCTCGGTGGTCGACGTTTTCGACAACAACGGCTACGCCCACGATCCGAAGTCCGACTTCCTCAACTGGTCGATCATCGATGCGGGCGCCTTCGATTACGCCGCGGATGCCTGGGGATATACCTATGGCGCCTCGTTCGAATGGACCCAATCCTGGTGGACTCTGCGCGGGGCGGCGTTCGATCTTTCGAGGGAGCCGAACAGCAAGAGGCTCCAACGGGATTTCGAGCAGTTCTCCGTCATGGCTGAAGCCGAGGGCCGATACGAGCTTTATGACCAGCCCGGAAAGCTGAGGTTGCTCGTTTATATGAATCGCGGGCGCATGGCGAACTATATGGACGCGATCCGCGCCGCGGCGATCATCGGAAGTGTGCCGGACGTCGCCGCGGTCCGTCGCTATGCGACCCGCCCGGGGCTCGTCCTCAATCTCGAGCAGCAGCTGACGGATGGGCTCGGCCTGTTCGCGCGCGCCAGCATCAATGACGGCCGCAAGGAAGCCTACGAATTTACCGAGATCAATCGCTCCATCTCCGCCGGCCTTTCTCTGAAAGGCGACCGCTGGGCGCGTCCTGACGACACGGTCGGCCTTGCCGCCGTCGTCAATGGCCTCTCGAATCCAGCGCTCGCTTATTTGAGGGGCGGGGGGCTGGGCATCCTGATCGGCGACGGTAGGCTCGATCATTATGGCCTCGAGAAGATCATCGAGACCTATTACAGCGCGCGCGTCGTCGAGGGCGTTGCCATCTCAATCGACTATCAATACCTGTCCAATCCGGCCTACAACGCCGACCGTGGACCCGTCTCGGTGCTTGGCTTCCGATTTCACGCCGAGCTCTGAGGTTGAGCAAACTAAAGAACCAAAGAATCCAAAGAATCCAAAGACGCTGAAACGATTAGGCGATGTTCAGAACAATGACCGCGACGGATGAAAACGATGGACGAACCGACACCCCCGCGAAGACCGGATAGCGTTGGTACACTTCCGCGTCGACGGCAGCTTGCGATTGTAGGCCGGCTGTTCGCGGCCGCGGCTGCGATCATCCTTCTGGTCATTATCGTCCGCGCTCTATTCGGCGGCCATGAGACGCCTCCGCCTCCCGTCGAGCCCGGAACGTTCCGTCCGACCCCTGAGCAGATGAAGGGCCTGAAAGTTCAGCCTGTCGTGACGATGGAGTTTCATTCCGAAGAGGACACCGACGGCAAGATCGCGCTCGACGACGACATCACGACGCCGTTCTTCTCGCCCTATTCGGGGCGAGTCACGCGGCTTCTGGTCAAATCGGGAGACGTTGTAGAAAAGGGAACGCCGCTCTTCGGGATCGAGGCAACCGAGTTCGTCCAGGCGGAAAATGATCTCATTTCGGCGGCAGCCACGCTGAAGACCGCTGACGCGCAGCTCAAATTGGCCCAGAACAACGAGAAGCGTCAGCATCAGGTGTACGAGGCCAAGGGTGGCGCGCTCAAAGATTGGCTACAGAGCCAAAGCGACCTCGTGAACGCCGAGGGCGCGCATCGCACCGCCGAGATCGCGCTGGCTGCGGTGCGCAACCGGTTGCGCATCCTGGGCAAAACGGACCAGGAGATCAACGCAATCGAAAACGCGCCCGAGTCCACCAGAACGAACCCCGAGACCCTGGTGACGGCGCCGGTCGGCGGCACGGTCATCCAGCGCCAGATCGCGGTCGGCCAATACATCAACAGCGCCGCGAGCGGAGCGTCCAATCCGGTCTATTCGATCGGGGACCTGTCAAAAGTCTGGCTCGTCGGCAATGTGCGCGAGGTCGATGCGCCCAAGGTGCATGTTGGACAGCCCGTCGAGGTGCGAACCCTCGCCTTTCCGGACCGCGTCTTCAAGGCAAAGCTCTCCTATGTCGGCGCGACGGTGGACGACACGACGCGGCGGGTCACGGTCCGTGCCGAAGTCGAGAACCCGGACCTCGCGCTGAAGCCGGAGATGTTCGGCAGCTTCCGGATCTTCACCAGTGACGCGACGAACGCTGTCGGCGTGCCTGAATCCGCGGTCGTCTACGAAGGCGACACGGCGCATGTCTGGGTCGCGCGCGATGACGGGCTCGTGGCGCTGAGGCTCATCCGTACCGGCCGGACGATGGACGGCGTGGTGGAGGTGCTCGACGGTCTGAAGGCGGGCGAGAAGGTCGTGACCAAAGGCACGCTCTTCATCGACCGCGCAGCTGAAGGAGATTGACCATGAACGCGGTCGTCGCCTTTGCGCTCAGGCAGCGGATTCTCATCGTGGTGATGCTAGTGGCCTTGATTGGCGGCGGCATCGTCAGTTTTCTGCGTCTCAACATCGAAGCTTACCCTGACCCTGTGCCGCCGCTCGTCGAGGTCGTGACGCAGACGCCGGGGCAGTCAGCCGAGGAGATCGAGCGGTACATCACAATCCCGATCGAGATCCAGATGGCGGGAATCCCGCACGTCACGGCCATCCGGACCATCTCGCTGTTCGGCCTTTCGGACGTGAAGATCCAGTTCACCTACGACTTCACCTATGACCAGGCCGAGCAATGGGTGATCAACCGCCTGTCTCAGCTTTCGCCCCTTCCCAACGGCGCTCAGCCGCAGATCTCGCCCGAGAGCCCAATCGGAGAAATCTATCGCTATCGTGTCGTCGGACCGAAGGGCTATTCGGTCACCGACCTCAAGACGCTGCAGGATTGGGTGCTGGAGCGCCGCTTCAAGGCAGTCCCGGGCGTCATCGACGTCACTGGATGGGGCGGCAAGACCAAGACCTATGATGTCACGGTCAATCTCGACAAGCTCAAATCCTACGGCCTCACGCTACCGCAGGTGCTGCAGGTCCTGAACAACAGCAACGTCAACGTCGGCGGTCAGACCGTCAATATCGGGCCTCAGGCCGCCATCGTGCGCGGCGTCGGCCTCATCCATTCGATGGACGATATCCGCAACACGATGCTTGCCTCCAACAACGGCGTGCCCGTGCTGGTGAGTGACGTCGCGACGGTCAGCGTCGGCCATCAGCCGCGCCTCGGCATCGCCGGTCAGGATGATGACGACGACATCGTCCAGGGCATCGTGCTGATGCATCGCGGCGAGAAAAGCATGCCGACGATCAAAGGCGTGGAGGCCGAGGTCGAGAAGATCAACAGCTCGAACATCCTGCCGCCGGGGGTCCATATCGAGACGATCTACGATCGCACGACCCTCATTGATGTGACGACGCACACCGTGCTGCACAACATGATCGTCGGCATTCTGCTGATCTTCCTGGTGCAGTGGATATTTCTTGGCAATTTGCGCAGCGCCATCATCGTCGCGACAACTATCCCCTTCGCGTTGTTCTTCGCGATCACGATCATGGTGCTGCGGGGAGAATCGGCGAATCTGCTTTCAGTCGGGGCGATTGATTTCGGGCTCATCGTCGACGCGACGGTGATCATGGTAGAGAACATCACGCGGCACTTGGCGCAGCCTCCCAGTATGCGCTTCGCCCGCTCGCCCTATCTCCACAGGACGAGAGCTGTTACGGAGTTCAGCGGCACCTTCGCGGACATCGCGAACTCCGCATTGGAAGTGAATCAGGCAATCTTCTTCTCCGCGGCCATCATCATCGCCGGATTCCTGCCGCTCTTCACGCTCTCCGGCGTCGAAGGGCACATCTTCGGTCCGATGGCGAAGACCTATGCTTACGCCATCGCAGGGGGCCTCCTCGCCACCTTCACCATCTCGCCGGCGCTGAGCTCGTATCTGCTGCGCGAGAATGTGGAAGAGGCCGAGACCGTGATCGTCCATACCATCCGGCGCCTCTACGAGCCGGCGCTCGAATTCGCGCTCGCCAATCGCATCGTGACGCTGGGCAGCCTCGGGCTGCTGGTCTTT
>DATGMP010000072.1:0-30201 GCA_035293565.1 Alphaproteobacteria bacterium
GGTCGTCTTGGCGTAGCGCTCAAAACCGCTCGTCGCAAACGTCATCTGCTTCATCCCTGCAATCCCCGAACTTCGCACACCGCTCTAAACAAGAATCACAACCACAGAACCAAGTCGATGGCTTATTCAGAGTTTCCCTAAGCATCCACCGCCGGCGCCGAGCCGGAGAGACCCAGCTCGATCTGCTCCAGCCAAATGCGGAGGCGGCGGAGCTTTAGCGCTACCCGTATAGCCTTACATCCACAAAATGATCATCGGCCGGGGCTGTCGTCGATTTCACAGCCTCGACCAGGGCCCGGCCCAAATCCAAAGGAGGTGAGCGGCGATGACCGAATTGACGATCCGTTTCGATCTACGTGTTCCGCCCTTCGCGGAAACCGACCACGCCGCCCAGCATCGCGCCTGTCTCGACATGTCGGCTTGGGCGGAGCGGCTGGGCTTCAAACGAATTGTCTTATCGGAGCATCACGGCGATCCCGCCGGCTATACGCCCGCCCCGCTCACATTGGCGGCGGCCATTCTTGCGCGCACCGAACGAATCGAGGTGCTGGTCGCCGCCCTCCTCGTCCCGCTGCATGATCCGATCCGGCTGGCGGAGCAAATCGCGACGATCGATTGCCTGGCCCCGGGCCGCTTATCGATCGTGGTCGGCGCCGGCTATCGAAAGGCCGAATTCGACATGGCGGGCATCGATCGCGCGACGCGCGGACGGCAGGTCGAGGCGTGCGTGGCGCTCTGGCGGCAAGCCTGGACCGGCGAGCCGTTCGAATGGCGCGGGCGGCAACTGCTGGTCACGCCGGCCCCGGCCACGCCGGGAGGACCGCGCGTGATGATCGGCGGCAAGAGCGAGATCGCCGCTCGCCGGGCCGCCCGCCTCGGCTGCGCCTTTCTTCCGGCTAATACCGAACCCTCGCTGACGGCCGCCTATCGCGACGAGTGCCTGAAACTCGGGTACGCCGGAATCGTCGAGGAGTTGGCGCCCGCACACGTGCCCCAGGCCGGGTTCGTTATGGTTTCGAAGGACCCGGAAGCCACTTGGCGGCGGATCGGTCGCAACGCGCTCTACGACGCGGCGACCTACGCGGCCTGGCAGGATGATTCCGTGCGCTCGAGCTGGGTTGTGCCAGATATAACGGATCTTGCGGCGCTTCGTTCGAGCGGTCGTTATCTCGTCGTGACGCCCGAAGAATGCCGCGACCTCGCCGCGCGTCAGGGCGCGCTCATGCTGCATCCGCTGATGGGAGGAATCGCGCCGACCGCCGCGTGGGAGTCCCTGCAGCTTTTGGAGAACGAAGTTTTACCGTCGATCTGAACGCCCCCCCCGACTTTAGTCCTCGACCTCCGGTCGCCAGGAAACGCCATTCACGTGCGAACCGCCATCGACGAAGAATGTCATGCCGGTGATATGGGCCGAATCCTCACTGGCCAAGAATGTCGCCACACCCCCGATGTCACGCTCCGGATCGCCGAGCCGGCGGCGGGGAATCTGCTTCAGCATGCCTTCCATCATCTCCGGAAAATCGCGCTGATAAACTTCAGTGGCTGGACTGGTGGTCGCCGGACAGATGATATTGCAATTGATGCCGAACTCGGCCCATTCGACCGCAGCCGTGCGCGTGAGAGCGCGGACAGCTTCCTTGCCCACATTATATTGCGCGGTGAACAGATGAGCATTGACCCCGTTCAGCGAACCTAGATTGATCACCCGCCCCCAGCCCTTCGCCTTCATGTGCGGGAAAGCAGCCCGCATCGCGTAGAAGGCCGACCAGAAGTTCAGGTCCATACCGCGGCGCATATCCTCGTCGGTATGCTTCTCCAGCCGTTTCGGAAAGCTTCCGCCGGCATTGTTGACCAGGACGTCCACTGCGCCGAAACGTGCCACCGTGTTCGCGATGAGGCGCTCGACCTGATCGCGTTCGCAGACATCGGTCTTCAGGAATTCCACTTCGATTCGAAATTCGCGATGTAAGATCTCGGCAGCCTTCCGGCCCTGCTCTTCGTTGCGCTGGGCCAGCATGAGCGTGGCGCCCTCGGCCGCGAAGCGGCGCGCGATGCCCCAGCCCACGCCTTGCCCGGCGCCGGTGATGATCGCGACCCGGCCCTTGAGCCGCGTGGAAAGATCTCCTGGCACGATGCCTCCTTATCCATTGTCAATGATGAACGTTGTCAGATCATCCGCCAGGCAAGCGATCCCGGCCTCGACATCGACCACCCAGCCCTTCGACGTGACGCTGTTGCAAAAGGCGAACAGATGCTGGATGCGCAAATGCGCCATGACATGAAGACGCGCATGTTCGCGACGTCCCGACATGGCCTTTCCAAATGCCGGAATGCGGGTCGCCAGCCGCTCGAGCAGCCGGGTGTTGATCGCAGTCGTTTCCGGAAAGAATTCCGGCTCGCTGGCGCTGACCTCGCCCAGCAACGCGGTGAATTGACGATTATCTTCGTACAGCTTCAGCAGCTTATGAAGCCACCGCCGGGTCTGCGACCGGGTCGGCCGATCGGGCAGCGCGTCGAACACGGCGTATAGCTTGGGCGTGAAGATGCCGATCAAGCCCTTGGCAAGGTCGAACTTGTTGGTGAAATATTTGTAGAAAGTCGCCCGGCTGACGCCCGCGATCGTAATAATCGTATCAACGGGCGTTGCGCCATAGGAATTCCGGGTAAACGCCGCTTCGGCCGCCGCCAGAATCCGCTGGCGGCTGTCTTCGATCTGCTCCTGATGCAGGACCGACAGACCGCGTGGGCGCGTGCGTTTTACGTGACCGGCGGTCCGCGTCTTTGTCCTCACGCTGCTCATTCCGGTCGAACACCTCCCTCGCCCGCTCTTCGAGCTTAGCACATACCAATTGACTGAACAAAGTGTTCAAGCTTTAATCAGGCCGAGATCGATGTCTGGTCGATGAGGAAGAGATGACAGCTAGGATTGCAGCATTGGCGCTGGCGACAGCCGGCCTACTCGCAATTAGGTTTTCTTACGCCGAACCGGCATCGCTCGGCTGGACGACGAATGGCGGCGATACGAGCAACACGCGCTACGCCCATCTCACCGACATCACGCCCGAAACGGTCGGTCGACTGAGCGGTGCTTGGAGAACCGAGATGCCGGGCGCGAGCTCCAAAGCCTCCCCGATCGTGGCCGACGGCGTCATGTATGTCGCAGCCGGCGGCGGTGCAATCCAAGGCGGAGGAGGCGGCGCCGTCTATGCGCTGGACGCCAAGACAGGTACGATCAAATGGACCTTTTCGCCCGAGGGCGCCGGTATCTCGGCGCTGAACAAGGGAGTCGCGATCGGCGACGGGAAGGTCTTTGTCGGCCTGTCCAATGCCCATGTCGCGGCGATCGACATGAAGACCGGAAAGCTGGTCTGGGACGGCCTCGCGGGCGAGGATCCGCCGGCGGCGGGACAGTTCATTTCCGCAGCGCCGGTCGTGGCTGACGGCAAAGTGCTGGTTGGCGTCGGATCCGGCGATGCCGGCTTCCGCTGTCGGCTGGTCGCGCTGAATATCAAAACCGGCAAGCAAGTCTGGTCCTTCATCTCGATCCCCGGTCCTGGCGAGCCGGGCCACGAGACCTGGCCCCAAGATAGTGATGCCTGGAAACATGGCGGCGGCGGAGTTTGGGCGACGCCGGCGGTCGACACCAAGCTCGGCCTGGTCATCTTTGGGACCGGCAGCGCCTATCCGCAATATGGCGGCGATGTGCGTCCTGGCGCGAACCTCTATACCGCTTCGGTCGTCGCGGTCGACCTCAAGACCGGAAAATACAAATGGCACTTCCAGAGCGCCCATCACGAGATTTGGGAGAGCGACCTCGGGGGTCCCATGATCCTCTATGACGCGAATGTGGGCGGCAAGGTTGTGAAGGCGGTCGCGGCGCTCAGGACGGACGGTTATCTCTTCCTGCTCGACCGTCAGACCGGCAAACCGATCTTCCCGGTGGAGGAGCGGCCGGTGAAGCAGAACGCGCGGCTGAAGACCTGGCCGACTCAGCCATTTCCGGTCGGCGCCGACAAGGTCGGTCCGAACTGCGTCGAGCAAGACGCCTTGCCGCCGGGCTTCGTATCGTCCTGCTTCTGGGATCCGATCGACTATGACCAACCGAACGTGATCGCGCCGATGTCGACGCGCTTTGCGCCGACCTCGTACGATCCGAGGAGCCGACTGTTCTTCGTTTCCGGCGGCGCAGACGCGCATTGGGCCAGGCGCCAGCCGAACCCCTATTTCTTCAATTTCAGCGCGACCGCGCCGGGCATCAAAAGCTACGGCCTGCTGACCGCCTTTAACGCCGACACGAACAAGATCGTCTGGCAGGACAAGCTGCCTTGGCCGATCGCGTTCGGCGGCGGCTCGACCGTGACGGAGGGCGGTGTGTTGTTCCATGCCCAGCCTGACGGCAATCTTCAGGCCTACAACGCCAAGACCGGCGCCAAGCTGTGGGAATTCCAAACCGGAGCGCCCGCGATTGGCGCCATCACCGCCTATCGGCTCGACGGCAAGGATTACGTCTCGCTGGTCGCCAGCCAGTATGTCTGGTCATTCACATTGGACGGAAGGGTGGGCCCTCTGCCTGCTCCGCCCGCTCCACCGACCGAATCGACCTTTTCGGGCCGCATCGTCACGACCAACCAGGTCCAGATGTCAGCGGAGCTGGAGAACAATGGCATCCGCACGGACATCAAATATGTCGACGAATATGCGCTGAAGCCGACGCGCATCAAAATCAAGGCGGGCGACAGCGTCACCTGGACGAATGCCGGCAAGGTCGTCCACACGCCGACTGCGCGAGACGGCTCATGGACCGCCGGCCCGGTCGAGCCGGGCAAGACGGCAACCGTGAAATTCGACAAGCCCGGGAAATATACTTACGTCGACAAGGATCATCCCTGGTCGGTCGGACAGCTGATCGTCGAATAGGTCGATCCTGGCGGCGATCATCCACGCAAGGTAGTCCTGTGCCATCGGGACCACATCGTGCCCGGAGTCGTATTTTGAAAAAACTGCTCATTTGCCTGGCTGTGATCGCCGCGTTCCAAGGATGCGACGCGCTCGCCGCGCGCAATGGGGAAGCGGTCTATAACCGGCAATGCGCAACCTGCCATGATGGCGGCAACCCACGCGCGCCGCGACGAGAGGCTTTGAAGTCGTTCGCGCCGGAGCTCGTGCTCAAAGCGCTCACCGATGGACCGATGGCAGCCCAAGGGAGAGCGCTGAACGACGCCGAGATGCATGCCGTCGCGACGTTCGTCACCGGCAAGCCGTTCTCCTCCGGCGCCATTCCGGCCAAGGCCTATTGCGCGGACCGCATCGCATCGTTCGATAAAGCCCAAGAGCAGCCGGCCTGGAACGGCTGGGGCAACGGCACTGCCAATCAGCGGTTCCAGCCGGAGGCAGGCGCAGGACTCACGGCGGCCGACGTGCCGAAGCTCAAGCTCAAATGGGCCTTCGCCGTTCCGGGAGTCATTCGCGTGTATGGGCAGCCCACCATCGTCGGCGGCACCGCCTTCTTCGGCACGGCGTCGGACAAGGTCTTCGCGCTCGACGCCAAGACGGGCTGCATCAAATGGCGCTTCGATGCCGACGCCGGCGTCCGCACCGCGATCTCGATCGGCCGCATCGACGGCAAATGGATGGCCTTCTTCGGCGATTTGCGCGGACAGGTCTACGGAATCGACGCCGCGGCGGGCAAGCCGATCTGGAAGCAGCGGGTCGAGGACCACCCTTTGACCTACATCACCGCAGCCCCGAACCTCTATGATGGCCGACTCTATGTTGGCGTGGCGTCCCGCGAGGAGACGTCCGTCACGCCGGACTATACCTGCTGAACCTTCCGCGGCAGCCTCGTGGCGCTGGACGCGAAGAGCGGCAAACTGATCTGGAAGACCTATACGATCGCCGACCAGCCGAAGCCGACGGTCGACAATGGCGCCGGCAAAAAGCTCTGGGGGCCTGCGGGCGGCTCGATCTGGGGTACGCCCACGATCGATCCCAAGGCGCACGCGATCTACGTCGGCACGGGCAATGCCTACACGGGACCGGAGCCGAAGACGACCGAAGCCGTCATCGCCTTCGACATGCGCGACGGCCATATTCTCTGGTCGCACCAGACCAATACGAACGATATCGACTTCATGCCCTGCGCAACGCCGAAGGAGCAGATGAAGTGCAAGCGCGGCCCTGATTACGATTTCGGCTCATCGCCCATCCTGCTCGATCTGCCCGGCGGCAAGCGCATCCTGGTAGCGGGCCAGAAATCCGGCATCGTCCATGGCATGGAGCCGGACCAGGGCGGCAAAATCCTCTGGCAAACGCGAATCGGTAAGGGCGGTTACGAGGGCGGCATCGAATTTGGTATGGCCAGCGACGGGAAGCTGCTTTATGCGCCGCTGTCGGATTTTCGTTTCAAGGTCGCGATCTCAGGGGAAGCAGGCGCGCGCGACACGATCCTGGGCGTGCCGACAACGCTCGATCCGACAAGCGGCGGCGGCGTCTTCGCGCTCGAGCCGTCGACGGGCGCCATCGTCTGGCATGCGGCGCCGGCCGATTGTCATGGCCGCACCGATTGCAGTCCGGCGCAGACTGCCCCGCCGAGCGCAATACCGGGCGTGGTGTTCGCGGGCGCGATCGACGGCCACATGCGTGCCTATTCGACCATAGACGGCGCGGTCATCTGGGACATGGACACACAACAGACCTACGATACGGTCGATGGCGTTGCGGGTCACGGCGGCTCGATCGACGGGCCGGGGCCTGTCGTTGTCGGCGGCATTCTCTATACCAATTCCGGCTATGGCTATGTCGGCGAGGCAACCGGCAACGTTCTGCTGGCCTACAGCGTCGACGGCAAATAGACGCCGGCCCCGCCGATCAAATTCGCTGACTTGGTTTGGTATCAGTAGCCGCAAGCCCAGCGGCGACGGTAGCCGCCGCCGAGCGACCGCCGATGAGAATCTTCCGGGCTTGCCATTCGCTTGCGAGATCGAGCGCTTCATGAAAGCTGACCTCGCCGCCCGATAGCGAGGCGATTGGCAGGCCATCGCGGACAAGAAGCCGATTGGCCGTGAGCGCGGCGAGCTTTGGCCCAGGCGTAAGAATGCCCATGAGGTTGAGCGGGTCAGCGCCGGAAAGCGACACCCATTCTTCCGACGCGGGTTTTCGCCGCGTTTCGCGAAGCAGGCCGATCGCCTCAGGGAGGGCGAACTGCTCTCCCGAGAAGCCGGCGACGAACCGCCCGCCGCGAATCTCGCCCCGCGCTTCCAGGCGACGATAGACGCGCAGCAGATCGCGCCATGGCGGCAACCAAGCGGCCTCGCGCTCCAGCATCCGCCAGAATACGACGCCATAGCGATTGAGCAGAACGCGCGCGGCATGTTCGACCGCGTCTCTCGTCAATGGCTGAGCGCTTTGTCCGGTCTTACGCGCGGCGAGCGCCCAACGGCCGGAATCTTCCATGCTGGCCGTGGATGCGCGCCGCCGTTTGCGTGCCCCGCTGCCGCGTAGGTCGGAGGGCAACAAGAGCGTGCGCAAGCCGCGGAAGCTGTCGGACGTCACGATCCCGAGCGCCACCAATTCGGCGAGTGCTTCCTCCACTTGCGGTCCCAGCAAGCCGCTACCGGCCGCGATCTCATCGAAGAATGACGCGCCGTGCTCGCGAATGAAATTCGCGACCGTTTCGCCGCGGCCGCTCGGACGGGCCGCTTCCTCCCCCGCCGACAGCGCGTGCCAGAACGGCGTGTTCCGGCGGACCAGCAAGGCGATCGGCGTCGCGCGCACGGGCGCGGCATAGCCGCCATTGGGCCGAGCGTTCGGCGGTCTCAGTCGGGCCCAGGCGATCCGACCGGCGAGACACTCGTCGTCGAGCCAATCCTGCTCATAATCGCCAATGCGCGCCGAAAGGATCTCGTTCTCCCAGGCGCCCGCGGGCGCTTCGAACCCTTCGAGCTGAGCCACGATCGTGCCGACAGCTTTCGGGCCCTCCCTTCGCGCGTCCGCGGTCACGTGCTGCCAGGCAAACAGGAAGCGGAGAAAGTCCCGCGCCGCCACCGGCTCGATCTCCGCACGCAGGCGCTTGATCGTGTAGCGGTGGATGCGCGCGAGCAGCCGCCTGGCGCACCACTCGTCGACATTCGTGCCGTGCGTGAACCGCCCGCGCATTGCGAAGCCCTCGGCCTCCAACGCGGCGAGCGGGACTGCGATATCCTGAGGTTCCAAACCGAGCGCGGCGGCGAGCGTGTCTGACGTAACCGGTCCCAAGCCCTCGAGCCGGCCGCGAACGATCTCGATCAGCGCCGCGTCAGCAGTCCAATTCTGGTCGGCATAGGCTGCCGGCGCAGCAATCACCGGCTCCAGCGTCGCATCGGGCCGCAGCGCGCGAAATTGCGGCAGCCGCTCCGCAGCAATCCAGATATCCACGCCTCGCCCGCAAAGCCGCGCGGCGCGCTTGTCGCGCGCCAGATCCGCTAGCCAATGGATCCAATCCGCGCCCTCGTCGGCAGCTAGGAATCCGAGCCAGGTGAGCGCATCGTGGAGCTCGTCCGCATTCATCGGCTCGGGCCAGGCTTCGGCGCGGACTCGCTCGATCGCCTCCGGGTCGAGACGCCCCAAGTCGGATGCCTCCTCCGGGTCCAGCCAGCGCCGGCTCATCACGGCCTGCGTCCGTCGCTCCTCCAAGGGCGCATCGTCCAGGTAGGCATAGGGTCGCGCCGACAGCACTTCCAAAGCGAGCGGCGAAGGCTCCGTCAGGTCGCGGGCGACAATGTCGATCTCGCCGGCCTCGAGCCGTGTCAGCAGCTTTTCGAGGCCGGTGGTATCCATTGCGTCCTCAAGACAATCGGCGATCGTCTGCTGCACGAGCGGATGATCGGGGATCTCACGCTCGCCGACGAGATTGTCGGCGCAAGCGAGCTGATCCGGAAACACCGTCGCAATCAGATCCTCGGCCTCCATCCGGACGAGCTGCGGCGCGATCTTCTTGCCGCCTCGATGCCGCGGCAGGGCCAACGACGTGCCGGCCACCCAGCGCCAACGCGCCGCGAACATCGGCGCATCGAGCAGAGCCTGAATCAGCACCGACCTCACGCTCGCCGAATGCAGATAGCGCGCGGCGTCGGCGAGCTCGAAACTGTGCGCGTTGGTCAGCGACAGCACGATATTGTCTTCGGTCGCCGCCGCCTGGAGCTCGAAGTTGAATTTGCGACAGAAGCGCTTGCGGAGCGCGAGGCCCCAGGCGCGATTGATGCGGCTGCCGTATGGCGAATGGATGACGAGCTGCATGCCGCCGGCTTCGTCGAAGAAGCGCTCCAGCACGATCTTGTCCTGCGTCGGCAGGCAGCCGAGTGCCGCGTCGGATGCGGCAAGATAATCGGCGAGCTGCTCCGCCGCGCCCTCTCCGAAAGCAGCACGGCTCGCGAGCCAAGCCGATAGCTGCTCCCGGCTCTTGCCGCGATGCAAGCGGGTTTCGACCTCGCTCCTGAACCGCGAGACCGATAAGGACAGCTCATCACTGCGACCCGGCGCTTCGCCGAGCCAGAACGGAATCGTCGGCGCCATACCGTGCGCATCCTCGACCCGCACGACGCCGCGCTCGACCCGCATGATGCGGTAGGAGCTGTTGCCGAGCTGAAAGACGTCGCCCGCCAGACTCTCGACCGCGAAATCCTCATTCACGGATCCGATCGACTGATTTTCGGGCTCGAGCACGACCTGATAGTCGGCGGTATCGGGAATGGTGCCGCCGGACGTCAGCGCCGTCAGGCCCGCACCGCGGCGCCCACGCAGCATGCGATTGACCGCGTCGTAATGCACGAGCGCGCCGCGACGACCGCGCCGCGTCGTGAAGCCGTCGGCCAGCATCCGCACGACTTCAAGAAAATCGTGCTCTGTCAGGTCGCGATAAGGCCAAGCGCGGCGAAAGAGCGCCAGCAACTCTTCCTCGCGCCATTCCTGCACCGCGACTTCGGCCGCAATCTGCTGCGCAAGCACATCCAAAGGGCGTTCCGGAACAGCCAGCTTGTCGAGCTCGCCCCGGCCCACGCTATCTAGCAGCGCGGCGCATTCCACGAGATCGTCGCGGGACAGCGGGAAAAGGCGCCCTTTCGGCATGCCGCCCACCGCGTGTCCCGAACGTCCGACCCGCTGCAGGAAACTCGCGATCGACCGCGGCGAGCCGAGCTGGCAGACGAGCTCCACATCGCCGATATCGATCCCGAGCTCGAGCGATGCCGTCGCCACCAGCGCTTTCAACGTGCCGCTCTTGAGGCGCTGCTCGGCATCAAGCCGCAGCTCGCGGGCCATGCTGCCGTGATGCGCCGTCACATGCTCTTCGCCGAGACGTTCGGAAAGCGCCCTCGCGACGCGCTCCGCCATCCTGCGTGTATTGACGAAGACGAGGGTCGTACGGTGCGCTTCGATCAGCTCGGTGAGCCGCCCGTAGACCTGCTGCCACACCTCTGCCGACATCACGGCTTCGAGCGGCGACGACGGCACCTCAAGCGCAAGATCACGGGCGCGGACATGGCCGGCATCGACAATCTCGCATGGTTCGCGCCGTGCGCCGGCTCCCATCCCGACAAGGAACCGGCCGACCATCTCGATCGGCTTCTGAGTCGCCGAAAGGCCGATCCGAGTCAGCCTTCGACCGCAGAGCGCATCCAGGCGCTCGAGCGACAGCGCCAGATGCGAGCCGCGTTTGCTCGGCGCGAGGGCGTGGATTTCGTCGACGATCACGGTCCGGGTCGTCGCGAGCATCTTTCGACCGGACGCCGATCCCAGCAGGATGTAAAGCGATTCGGGCGTGGTCACGACGATATGGGGCGGACGCCGCCGCATACGGTCGCGCTCGGCGGAGGGCGTATCGCCGGTCCGCACCCAGGCGCGGAGCTCGATTTCGGGGAGACCCAGCGCGCGCAACGCCTCTCTGATGCCGACCAGAGGCGCTTCCAAATTTCGCTGAATGTCGTTGGACAACGCCTTCAGCGGCGAGACATAGACGATCTGAGTTTCATCGGTCAGCGTGCCGTCCAGCCCTTGCCGGACCAGCGAATCGATCGCGGCCAGGAAAGCCGCCAGCGTCTTGCCGGACCCGGTCGGCGCCGCGATCAGCGTGTGGCGGCCCGACAGGATGGCGGGCCATGCTTGGGCTTGCGCCGCCGTCGGCGCCGCGAAAGCGCGCTCGAACCAGGCTGCAACCGCAGGGTGAAAGATACCGGCTTCTGTCGCGTGATTGGTGGAGGACAAGGCTGATCAGGCTCCCCGGTCCCCAGACCAGGCTGCCGGGGCGATGGGCTTTGAACTGATACTGGAACGGAACATAGATGGGATCATTGCTCTCCGCATCAATGTCGAGAAAATCGGCGGCAACCGAAGAACTCCGCCATCAGGACGGTCGGGGTCGGCCGCGGCCCGATGCGGAAGTCCGGCTGCCTGCCCGGCAAGATCTCCGATTACTTTGTCCGACAACTAAAGTAGGGTATCCGGAGTTACGCGAAATACGACGACACCGCGCGGGCAATAACCGTGGGGTTGATGGTGCGGATAATATTAGCCGTAAGCCTTGTGGGCAGACACTGTCGACCTAAATCATCTTTAAGGGAGGTGTGGCGGCGACAGGCATCAGCTTCGCCGGCCCGCTGGGGGAAGGGCCATGTATCAACTCGATCGGCCCGAATGCGGTAATGCGCTGCTCAATGCGCTTCCGGAGAGCGACGCCAATCGATTGTTGGCCAAGATGGAGCGTGTTCCGCTCCTATCCAAGGACATCCTTCATTTGCCGGGAGAGCCGATCAAAACGGCTCATTTCATCGAATCCGGCATCATCGCCATTCTGGTCGTCCTCGAGAACGGAGACTATGCCGAAGTGGGGGTGGTCGGCCGGGAGGGGATGATCGGCCTTCCGCTCATCTTCGGCGCCCACCGATCGCCGAACGAGGCGATGGTCGTCTCCGCCGGGACGGCGCTCGAGATCGGATATGCCGACTTCAAGGTCGAGCTCGACCGCAGCCCCTATCTGTCCAAGCTGATGTCGCGATATCTCAGGGCCTTTTATGCCCAAGTATCTCAAACCGCTGCCTGCAACGGTCTCCATACGCTCCAGCAGCGCCTCGCGCGATGGCTGCTCCTCGCGCACGATCGGAGCGACGGTGACGATCTCGACCTCACGCACGAAGCCTTGTCGATGATGCTCTGCGTCCACCGGCCGGCCATCTCGATCGCCGCCGGCAATCTCCAGAAGCTCGGGATTCTCGAATATCGGCGCGGACGAATTCGGATTCTGGACCGCAGAGGATTGGAGACAATGTCGTGCGAATGCTATGCGGCAGTGCAGAAAGAAGCAGGGCGTCTCTTGGGCTGACAGGAGATCATATTTTCGACCCGCCCGCGTTTTGTACAGGAACGACGGGCATTTGTATGGAATCGGACAGACGACCCGGCAGCGAATCTGCTTGATGCGGTGCAGCATTAATCGCCTCATGAGGAAACACCTGATGCCGAAAGCAACATCCGCGCCGACCGACACCCATTCGATCGTCGATACCGTGACCAAGCTGTTCACCCAATCTCCGGTCGTCCCTGTCGACTTCAATCATTTGATCGCTTCCCAGCGTCGGAACTACGAGACGATCGCCAAGGTAAGCCAGCTCACAGCCGAATTCCTCAATACCGTGCTCCATCACCAGGCGGCGATCGCCGGCCGGGTTGCGGAAGATGGTTCGAACGGCTTGCGGCAGCTTCTCTCGGCCGGGACGCACAAGGAAAGAATCGCCTTACAGGCCGACCTCGCGAAGACGTCCTTCGAAACGGGCGTCGCGGCGTTCCGCGAAGTTTCCGACAGTCTCGGCAAGGCGAGCGCGGAGGCCACCAGCCTTCTGGCGAAGCGCGTGACCGACGGCTTCGCCGAGCTGCGGGGCGCATTCAGTCAGGCCGAAGCCGGCTGACAGAGCGGGCGCTCGGAGCCTCCGCAGAGCGCCGAGCGCCATCTTCCCTCGAAAAATCCCGCAACGAACGAAACGGAAGGGCGATATGAGCAGGGTCGCGATTGTAACCGGCGGCATCCGGGGAATCGGCAAAGCCGTGGCGCAAGCACTCAAAAAAATGGGATACACGGTCGCGGCGGGATATGGCGGGGACGACGAAACCGCACGCGCCTTCACCCAGGAGACCGGCATACCGGCCTGGAAATGGGATGTCGGCGACTTCGAAGCAAGCCAGAGCGCGGTGCGCACGATCGAGGTCGCGCTTGGGCCGGTTGCCGTTCTCGTGAACAATGCAGGCATCACGCGGGATGCGACGATGCATCGGATGACCTATCGTGAATGGAATGAAGTCATCCAAACCAACCTGACCTCGTGCTTCAACATGTCGAGCGCGGTGTTGAACGGGATGCGGTCCCGGGGTTTCGGCCGAATCGTCAATATCGGCTCGGTGAACGGCCAAGCCGGTCAGTACGGCCAGGTCAACTATGCTGCCGCCAAATCCGGCATTCACGGCTTTACCAAGGCGCTGGCGCAAGAGACCGCCGGGAAAGGGATCACCGTGAATGCCATCGCGCCCGGCTACATCGACACCGAGATGGTGCGCAAGGTGCCGGGGCACGTGCTCGAAAAGATCGTCGCCCGTATTCCGGTCGGACGCCTCGGCCAAGCGGACGAGATCGCGCGCGGCGTCGCCTTCCTCGTCGCCGACGAGGCCGGCTTCATCACCGGGTCGACTCTATCGATCAATGGCGGCCAGCATATGTATTAGCCTTGCGCACGCGTCCAAAATCATAGGTTTTCTGTCGCGTTCTGATAGGTCGTCGAGCATCGGCGCTCATTTCGGCCTCCGCAACGGCTTGATGGCGATCGCGTGTCTCATCGCCCCGGGCGTGCTGATCGCCGTCAAAGCTCGGTCGGACGCGTCAATGGCGGAAGGTCACTGATTGCGACCCGCTTTGAGGTGAGCGGAACGTACGTCATTTAAGATGGTCGCTTTCTCCAGCAAGTAATAGTAGTCTCGACGCCAAAGAAGCGCCGCGAAACAGTGCGCGAATTTACAACGGGGAGCGGATGTCACCAAATAACAAATTGGTCGGCTGCCTCGCCGCAGCCTTCGTGATCGATGCGGCAAGCGCGGTGCCCGCTGTCGCACAGGCGCAACAACAGGCCGTCTCAGGCGGCGATCAGCTGCAGGAAATCGTTGTGACCGCGCGACGGCGCGAGGAAAAGCTCCAATCCGTGCCCGTGACGGTCGAAGCGTTCACGCCCGAAGCGCTGGCCCAGAGGCACATCGAGAACACTACGGATCTGAGTCATTTCTCGCCGGGGCTGACGCAGCAAAGCGATCAAGGACGCGACGAGCAATATTTCGCGATCCGCGGGCAGGTGAATGCTCCGGGCGGGCCGGGTGTCGTGGGCTATTTCGACGACGTGCCGGATCTGAGCCAACCGGAGCCCGCGGGCAGCGGCGCCGGCGGGGGCGCGACCGGACCGGGGCGTTATTTCGATCTCGAAGACGTCCAAGTATTGGAGGGTCCCCAAGGCACGTTGTTCGGGCGGAACACGACAGGCGGCGCGATTTTGCTGCAATCCAAGCGGCCCGCAGACGATTATCACGGTTTCGCCTCGATCGAATTCGGCAATTATGGCGACCTCGACTTGCAGGCAGCGACCGATCTTTCGATCGTTCCCGACAAGCTCTTCGTTCGAATCGGCGGCGAGCACAACACGCGTGACGGCTTCACGCACGTCATCTCAGACGGCAAGGACCTCGACAATCGCGACTACTGGGTCGCGAGAATGTCGATCATGTTCAGGCCGACGGATGATATCCAGAATCTGCTGGTCGCCGATTTCACCTATTCTCACTCGAACGGCACCTCGATCATCCCAGCCGGGGCCAATGCCTGCGTCACCTTCGGTTCGGTCGCGTTTCCCGTCATCCCGGGACTGACGCCGAATGGCGTGGTGGGCCTATCGCTCGGCGGCTGCAACCAGAATGTTCCGGTCGGCATCTATGCGGGCGGCGTCGAGAAGGTCGTCAGCGCGCCGACGCTCAATAAAATCTACCAGCTCTTCCATCTGCCGGGCCCGTCCACGCTGCTCGGTTTCATCGGCTTGCCGAACAGCATCCTCGACACCGGCCTCGCACAGGCACAGGCCCTCGGCCCACGCACCCTGGCCGACGAGTTCCCCGGTGCGCCGAGCAGCGCCGGGCCTCTCGACAAGCAATGGCACAGCACGTTGATCAATACGACGACCTGGGACATGACGGATAACGTCACGGTCAAGAACATCTTCGGATGGCAAGTCTTCAAGGACGAGATCGGATTGTCCTTCTCGACCTACATTCCGGAAAATACGCCAATCGGCGGACATGGATGGCAGTGGGATCTCGAGCAATTCACCGACGAGATACAGGCGCTGGGCACGGCACGCGACGGCAAGCTGCACTACCAGGGCGGCCTCTACGTCTTCTATAGCCATCCCTACCAGGCCACGCTCTACTATTCCTACTTCTTGGGCCCGCAGGTCCCGGCGACTTATCTGCCCACCGAGAGGAGCATCGATCCGTACTTTCAGGCGAGCTACGATTTGGGCGACGTCTACGAGCCGCTCGACGGGCTGACGCTGACGGCCGGATACCGGTTCAACTTCGACTACAAGACATCGAGCGTCAGCAGCTCTTCGACCGGTGCTACCTTCGCAAGATCATCATTTCTGACGGAGTCCCTACATAATGAAGCGGCAAGCTGGAACCTGCAGCTCCAATACCAGATCAGCCCTGACACCATGGTCTATATCAGCGGTCGGCGCGGCTACATAGCGGGCGGACTGAATATGCAGCAGCTGCTCCCGTCGCCGCAGAATCCGCTGACCAAATTCTCGCCCCAGATTCTGGACGATGTCGAAATCGGCGCAAAAAAGACTGGGACATCGACGGCGTGAAACTTCGTACCAATGTCGACGTGTTCCAATCCTATTTCAAGAATCTGCAGCAAATCTCGATGCCGCAAGCCTTCGTGAATGGAACGCCGATCACGGTGTCGGTGACGCAGAATGCCGGCCACGCGACATTCACAGGCGGTGAGATTCAGGCCACGCTGCTGCCCGGCGCCGGCTTCGAGATCAGCGGGAACTACGCGTATCTCTATTATAAATTCAACGAATTCACGCCGGCTTACGTCGTACCGGGCACGCCGCTCGACCCGGGCATTGCAGCCGCGCCGAAGCACAAGATGCAGATCGCGATCACCTATCACTTCCCATGGGTGCCGGAGGATTACGGCAAGATGGCGTTTACGATCGCCGGCAACTATACCAGCAGAGAGAATACCGACACCGGCACCTATCACGAGTTCGGCGAGGACATTAACGGAACCGGGCTGGTCAACATGAACTATGACTGGACCGACGTGATGAGCTACCCGGTCGACCTTTCTCTCTTCATGACCAATGTGCTCGACCGCACCTATCTCGTCGGTATTCTGCCGACGCTCCAGACGATCGGCGCCCTTGGCCACATCTATGGCGAACCGCGCATGTTCGGCGCGAAGGTCAGATACCGCTGGTAGGCGATACCGCAGATCGTATTGTATCAAATCGGATCGGATATCGGGATGCGTTGCTCCGCGGCTCGCCCCGGACCCTTCATTTGAAGCACGATACGATCAAGGAAGCGCGCCATGAGCTCAGCAGTCGGTCAGTCGGGTTATGCCGAGCGGTTCGATTACCGGGTCGACATCCTTCGACGCCGCAATCGCGTGATCGCGATGAAGGACGGTGTGCTGCTGGCCGAAAGCGATCGGACGCTGCTCGTCGACGAGCAGAACCATGGCCTCGTATTCTACTTCCCGCGCACCGACGTCCGGCTCGGGCTGCTCGAGGCCATGCCGGGAAAATCAAGCTACTGCCCTTACAAGGGCGAGGCATCCTACTGGCGTCGTGCCGGCGGATCCGACGATCCCGTCGCATGGAGCTACGATCGGCCCTTCGCGGAAGTGTCCCAGATCGCCGGATATATCGCGTTCTATCAGGATCGGGTGACGGTCTCGATCGGAATTGCGACAGCGCTTCACAATCGAGGGTGAGGTTCAGATGCCGCCGCTGAAGGGCGATGTCCGCGTCTGGCGCGGCTCGACGCTGATCGCTGAGTCGCGTCGTGCCCTCGTGACGCGATTTCCGGAAGCGACCGGCCACATTTTGATTCCCGAGGACGATGTGCTGACCACGGCTTTGAGCAGCGGTGTCGTCGCCCGGCACGATGCCGATAGGCTCGTCGGGTTCGATCCAGCTCAGGTCAAGATCGAAATCGACGATTCGTGGCCGGACGGCACCGGAACGGTCAATCGCTTCCCGCGCTGGGGAGATGTCGCTGACCTGCTCCGGCTCATGGATCTCGTGCCCACGGCTCCGGGCCTGTTCGTCGCCCCGACCTATGAGGATACGCGGCGGAATGTCGTCGAGGGCAGCCAGCTTCTCGGGCAGGCGATCATCGCGGCATCCAAGACCGTCCCCCATCAACGGGCGATTTCGGCGCACATGATCTTCTCCCGGCCGGCGCGATTCGATCTGCCGCTGCTCTTCCATGTGCGCAAGTTGCGCACCGGCCGCTCATTCTCGACGGTCTCGGTCGAGGCGGAACAAGAGGAGAAGTCCGTCGGCTCCGCGCTGGTACTGATGGGTAGCGATACGCCGGACAAGATCCGCAATCAGATCACGATGCCGTCCCTGCCGGGACCCGAGGCTTCACCGTTCCACGATTACGGCATGACGGGCCGTGACGTGCGTTTCGTCAATGGCGATTATTCGCCCGACCCTGACCGAATCGGTCCACCCGAAATCCATGCTTGGGTTCGGCATCGCGAAGCGCCCGCCGCGCGCTATTTGCAGCAGGCGCTGCTGGCCCAGTTCACGGGCCATATGACGATCGCCGCCGCGCTGCTGCCGCATCCCGGCTTGGGAGAGGCACAGGCCCATGTTTCGCTTTCAACCGGCGTTCTCGCGATCACCGTCGCGTTGCACGAAGAACCGGACCTCACGCGGTGGCTGCTCTACTCCAATCCGTCGATCTATTCAGGACGAGGACTTGCTCAGGGCGAGGGTCATGTCTTTTCCGAGGACGGGAGGCTGGTCGCCTCCTACACCGTGCAGGCGATGATTCGAGACTTCGTCGATCCGCCGCGATCCATCGGTCTCGATCAAGCAAGGCTGATGTGACATCGGCCCGACCTCACGCGAGGCCGGGCCGATGACATCTCACCGATACGCGTCGGCGGAGCCGGTTATTTCTTGGGCTTCGCCTTGCCGGCGGGTTTCGCGGACTTTGCGAGCGACGTTTTGCCCGACGCGCCGGTCGCCGGCGCTGTCGCGATCCAAGGATTGGTATTGACGGATTTAGGCGTGATCTTTGTAGAGCCACTCTTCTTGGGCATAACCAGCTCCCTCTATAATTGGCCGCTGACTTCGAGAAATTTGGCGGCGGGTTACATCGAACAGTTTTTTGTGTGTAAAAGACTATGCGATCCCGCCCTGCTCGATCAAGGCGGTGAACAAGGCATCACCGCGGGGCGTGCCTAGCCCGGTGCACGCGCTCCAATGCGATCCCGCCTCATAGCCGAGATTGCTGTTCTCGGGTTTGTTGTTTCCCGTGGTGACAAGGCGAAAAAAATTGGGGTTCTCGTACAGAAAAGGAAGAAAGAACCCGACCGGATGACTGGCCTTGCTGTTTATCAGCGCGGTGAGGCCGGCCCAGAGCGGCGCCACCGCGCTCGTGCCGCCGACGACGCTCGAACGTCCACCCACATAGACGATATAGCCGGTGCTGGGGGCTGCATTGCCCGCGACGTCCGGCACGCCGCGGCCGACAACGTGAGAACTGACGTTCTGCGGCACCTTTGCTTTTCTCTGATAGTCCGGCAAGGGAAAGACGTCGCTGACGCCGCCACCTGTGCCGCTGGTTCCATCATTCCAGACGCGCTCCTCGGAGATCACGTTGCCGTCGGTGGTGATGGTGGTGCCACCGCAGCCGATCGACCAAGGGCTCGACGCCGGAAAATCGACATGGACCTTGCCGTCGGCGATGCCGTCGGTCGCGAGATTGTCGCCCGCCGCGACGAAGACGGTAACGCCCAGCTCCGCCGCATCCTGAAGCGCTGTGTTCATCGCCTTCAACGCCTGGACGCTCCAGTTCTTCTCGGCGCTGCCCCACGAGATCGAGATGATCGAGGGGTGATGCGCCGCGTCATGCACCGCGGCGGAAATCGCGTTCACGAAACCGGCATCGGTGTTGGGAGCAAAATAGACGGCGATCGTGGCTTCGGGCGCGACGCCCCCCGCCACCTGGATGTCCAGCGCCACCTCGCCGTCGGCGCCATTGTCGGGCGAGGGCTTGTTCATGGCGTGGTCGACCGAAATGGCGATCACGGTCGGCGGCTTGAGACGCATCGCCTTGAACGCCTCCTTCGTGTCCTCGTCATTGAACCCGCCGCCGAGCTCGATGAGGGCGATGGTCTGCCCGGCGCCGGTCGTACCGGCAGGGAAGCCGTAAAAGCGTCCGATCTGGTTCGGCAGATAGCCCGGCAGCGAGGCAGTCTCCCCGAGATGGACAAGCCTGGGTTCGGCCGCCGGACGCGTGTCGATTCCGAGCACCGCATCGACCAACGGTGCGATGTTCTCGGGGAGGTGGAGCGACCCGCTGCGTCCTCGGAACACCGTCTTCCCGTCATGATAATGCGCGACCTTGGTCCGGAACGCAGCCTGGACCTTGTCGGCGGGCCCGACGAGCTTGACCAGCCGCCGTGACGGCTCGACCGCGGACACGGTGAGGCCGGTCTCGGCGGCGAAAGCCTTGATTGCCGCGATGTCGTTCGCGTACTGCGCTGTCCTATGCGCCTCGATCGCGGCGCGGCGGTCGCGCGGCGCATCTTTCGACACGATCGGCTCCGTAGTGTCCCGGCGCTTGAGGTACAGGCTGACCTCTATCGGCTCGTCGGGAGGCACGGCGCCGACGAGCTTGGCTGCGGGCGCCTCCCGCTGGCTGTCGCGAAATTCCACATAGGTATGGCTGGTCATCTGGTCGCTCCCTTACCGGGTCCGGTTAGATTAACGCGCGCTCGACGATCATTCGCTGCGGTGACGGCGGTCCGCGGCGGTCCGAAACTGCCAATATATAACCTCGCACTGGGTCGGCTTCGCCGGGCCCAGCGCCGGTGCCGTATCGGAGTCCTGGATCAGGGCGTCCAGCATCCCTCCAGGAAACGGGCGGCCATACGCATCGAGGAAATCGAGTTCCTCGGCCAGGCTGCGCGGCCCCTCCTCACAACGATCGGTTGTCCGCACGAGCGCACCTTCGACTAATTCACCCATGGCGACCTCCTCAAGGCTCCCCGCGGGAGCCCCCGAAGACCGTATCGATCGGTCCGGCTCCACGCTCCTACGAGCTCGGGTCGGGGTAATAGCCTCACACGGCCGATCATGTCCTAAAATCGTCCGATTAAAATTCTGAAATGTTCTGAAACGCCGGTTTACCCTGGAATTTCAATGGACAGCATGCGGGCGAACATTATGATCGCGACTCGCCCAGGCCACCGCGCCCGCGCGTCTCCGGAGTTGGCTGGATGGCGATCGCCGATCCCCTATATGAGTTCGGCCGGTTTCGGCTCGACGTGGCTGGGCGAACCCTGCTCGCGGACGGAGCCCCCGTCTCGCTGAGCTCGCGCGCGTTCGACATCCTCCAGCTGCTGATCGAGCGGCGCGACCGCGTGGTGACCAAGGACGAGATCCTCGACCGGGTCTGGCAAGGCATCATCGTCGAAGAGAACAACCTGTCGGTCCAGATCTCCGGCCTCAGGCGGGCGCTGGGCGAAAAGGCGGAAGGCCAGCCCTTCATCGTAACGATTCCGGGACGCGGCTACCGCTTCGTCGGACAGGTCGCTGAACAGCCCTTCGCCCCGCCCACCGAGACGTCAAACCTCCCGGCCGAGACCGCGAGGACGGCGGAGACGGCTTCGGTCGAGCCCGTCGCCCCGCAGCGGCGCTCATGGGCGGTCTGGGCAATTCTGCCGGTTGCGGTGCTGGCGCTGGCGGCTCTGCTCGCTCCTTATGCGCGCCAGGCGATCTTCCCGCCTCCGCCGTCCCGGTCGCCCGAGGCGACGAAGTCGCCGACGAACGCTCCCCGCCTCTCGATCGCCGTGCTGCCGTTCCGCAACCTCAGCAACGACCCTGAGCAGGACTATCTGGCCGACGCGGTCAGCGACGACCTGACGACGGAGCTGTCCCACCTGGTCGGCAGCTTCGTGATCGCGCGGCAGTCCTCGGACGCCTACAAAGGAAAATTGGTCGGAGCCAGCCAGATCGGGCGGGAGCTCGGCGTGCGCTATGTGCTCGAGGGGAGCGTCCGCCGCGCCGACGACAAGATCTTCATAAACGCGCAGCTGATCGATACCGAGACCGGCGCCCACCTCTGGGCGGATCGGTTCGATGTGGCCCATGCGCAGCTGTCGGAGGCGCAGATCGAAATCGTCCAGCGGATCGGCAGCGCCCTCAACTTCAAGCTTGTCCAGATCGAGGGCCAGCGCTCGATACACGACCGGCCCAACGATCCTGACGCGCTCGACTTGTTCTTGCGCGCGCGCTCGATCCTGGACCGCGACGATTCCCTCGACGGCTTCAACACGGCGCAGCCGCTGCTCGAAAAAGCGATCCAGCTCCAGCCGGATTTCGCCGACGCCATGACCGAACTGGCTTGGCTGCTCCTGACCAAGATGAAGGATTTTGACGATCCGACCGACGCGGAAGACAGGGAAGAGGCCCGCAAGTCCGTGACCCGCGCGCTCGCGTTGGCGCCCGATAACGCGCGCACGCTTGCGGCCAAGGGCATGCTGCTGATGATCGAGCGAGGGTGCCAGGAAGCGTCGGCAAGCTATCGGCTAGCGCTCTCCTTCGACCCAAACAACGTGCCTGCGCTCACCGGGCTCGCGCGATGCGCGGACGAGCTCGGCCATCCCGACGAGACGGCGGAGCTCATCCAACGGATCCTTCGGATCGACCCGGAGAATCCGAACAATCGGATCCGTTATCACCAGCTTGGCATGGCCCTCGCGATGTTGGGTCGGCATGCCGATGCGATCGAATGGTTCGAGCGGGCCGAAGCCGCCAACTCCGAGCCCATGTGGTCGAACCAGATGGCTCTGATCGCGGCCTATGGCGCGATGGGAAAATTGGATGAAGCACGGGCCCGCTATACTGCTTACGACCATCGTTGGCCGCATCAGACGGTCTGGCGGCTGGGCTGCTACGCTTCCAAGACTCAAGCAGCGAGCGCCGGCTTCCAGCAGATGCTTGCCGGGCTTCGGTCCGCCGGCATGCCCGAGTTCGCCGACGAAACGCACGATGAAGGCATCGCCCCGGCGACCGAAAAGAAGCGAATGGGCGATTTCGATCCGACGCCGATGGCGGCGCCCGGGGCACGCACCATTACGACGGCGGCGCTCAGCGCGCTGTTGCGCCAGAACCCGCAGCCCGTCATTTTGGATGTCGGCTGCGGCGCGGCGACCATCCAAGGCGCCGTGCGGCAGCGGGAAGACACGTTCCTGACGCCGGAAGCGGAGGCGAAGCTCAAGGCCGGTATCGAGGCACGAACCGGCGGTGATCTCGACCGGCCAGTGGTCGCGATGGGCAGCGGCCCCTATGGCTGGGCGTCCTATAATGCCGTGCTGGCGCTCCGCGAATTGGGTTACCGCCATATCCTCTGGTACCGCGGCGGCGAGGAAGCCTGGGCCGCCGCCGGCATGCCCAGCCAAGACGACCGATATCATTAGACCTTCGGAGAAAGCCCATGCCGTCCCCTCAGATCGGATTCCTGCTCCCGACGCGCGAACGGATCATGGAGGGTCGCCCGGAGGCGAGCGGCCTGATGGATCTGGCCGTCGAGGCCGAGAAGCTCGGCTATGATTCCGTCTGGGTGGGCGATTCGCTGACCGCCCGACCGCGGCACGAGCCGCTGACCCTGCTCGCCGGCGTCGCCGCCAGGACGGCGCGGGTGACGCTGGGAACCGCGGTGCTGCTCCCAGCGCTACGCAACCCTGTTCTCCTCGCTCATCAGGTCGCGACGCTCGATCAGGTGAGCGAAGGGCGGCTCGTGCTCGGCGTCGGCATTGCAGCCGATGTGCGGAACGTGCGCGCCGAATTTGCTTCGGCCGGTGTGCCCTTCGAGAAGAGAGTTGGCCGATTGATGGAGGGGCTCAGGCTGTGCCGAGCGCTCTGGTCGGGCAAGCCCGTGACCTGGGAAAGCCTCTGGACTCTGAAGGACGCGACCATTGCGCCGACGCCTTTTCGGTCGGGCGGCCCGCCGATCTGGATCGGCGGCAATGCGCCTGCGGCGGTCGAACGCGTCGGCCGAAGCTTCGACGGATGGTTTCCGATATCGCCCGACGCTGCGCTGTTCGCTAGTCGATGGTCCGAAATCAAGCGCGTCGCGCGCGACGCCGGCCGCGATCCGGCGGCGCTGACCGGCGCAATGTATCTCACGCTGTCGATCGACGAACGCAAAGAGAAGGCCGATTCCCGCTTGGACGCATTCCTGGAGCGATATTACAGCCAGCCCGCCTCGGTGATGCGTGCGGGACAGGCGCACTATGCCGGGCCGATAGACGGTCTGGCGCCCTGGCTGAAGGGCTATGCGGAGGCAGGCGTCAGCCATTTCGTTCTGCGCTTCGCGGGGGATACAGAGCGACAGTTCCGACTGCTTCCACAGGTCCGAGCGGTGCTGGGCTGGGAAGCCAGCGAAAGACGCACTTCGGGTTCGATCACCAACTGATCGTGCGCCGCCGCACAAGACGATCGAGCCGAGTCCGGCATAGTCGAGGGCCAAGCAGCAAGGGATCTCTTCCGCATGGCATATCGTTTCGAGGCCGAAATCAGCCCCGGCATGGCGCCGCGCGAGGTTGTCGACCTAGCGCAGATTGCCGAAGATGCTGGTTTCGATCGGCTCGGAATTTCCTGCGTCGCGCTATGGCCTGACACCTACCAGCTGCAAGCGCTCATCGCGGCTAAGACGAGCCGGATCGCCATCGGCAGCATGGTCACCAACCCCTACACGCGTCACGCAGCAGTGCACGCGGCCGCGCTCGCCACGCTCGACGAGCTTTCCGACGGCCGCGCATTCTGCGCGCTCGGCGTGGGCGCCGGGCTGGAAGCGCTCGGTATGCATTACAGGCAGCCGGTTCGCACGCTGCGCGAATGCGTCACCGCGATTAAACGGCTGCTCGCCGGAGAGACCGTATCCATGCGGGGCGCAACTCTTACCCTGGACGACGCGCGTCTCTTTAGACCCCCGACACACAAGATTCCGATCGCGATCGGAACGCGCAGCGAGCAGGTCATGCGCCTTGCCGGAGAACTGGCCGATATCGCGCTGGTGGGTGCTCGCCATTTTACGCCCGCGCTCGTCGCGCAGTATCGCGGCTGGCTGGCGGAGGGCGCGGCCCTGGCTGGCCGATCGCCGGATGCAATCGAGATCATGCCGCGGATCACGCTTTGCATCTCGCGCGACGAGCGGCTCGCCATCAACAGCGTCAAGCGTTTCGCCGCGCACTATCTCGACATTTTGGGCGATCGCGGTCCATCGGTCGATCCCGCGCGCCGCGCCGCCATCCTCGATGCCCTCAAGGATGCGCGTGGCTGGTACTTCGACCTGGCGCGTTACGATCCGCCCGCGCTTCTGGACCTCGTCGACGACGGCCTGGCGCGCGCCTTCTCGGTCGTCGGCACGCCCGAGCAATGCGCCGAGCAGATCCGCGCGCTGCTCGCATTGGGCTTCCAGGGCTTGAGCTGCAATCTTGCGCCGGTCAATCGAGCTTCCAACTATCTGGGTTTCAAGGAGACGCTGGAAGGCGCTGCCGAGATGCTGGCGCTGCTGAAATGACCGTTGGATCAGGCCGGCAGACTGATCGCGGTCGCGACCAGATCTCCGGCGAAAGCGTACCTTCCGGGAAACCTTCGTCCTGGGGCGAACGGACCGACCGGCTTCAGGATCTCCGCCTCCAGCAAGGCGTTTTCGTGATCGAGCTCGACGACGCAGTCGCGGAAGTCCAGTCTTACCGTCGTGATCGCTGAAAGGCATTTGTAAAGGGATTCCTTGGCGCTGAACATCGCTCCGCCATTCCGCTTCTGCTCCTCGGGGCCGCGCTCGGCAATTTCGGCCGCAATCTCTCGCCGCGATAGGATGCGCGAGAGAAGCCCGAGACCGAAACGCGGCACCTCCTCGACATCGATCCCGATTGCGGTAAGGATTGTCTTGCGGCATACCGCCACCGCGCAATAGCGGTCGGTATGAGTGATCGAGCCGGTGACGGAGGAAGGCCAGAGGGGTGCTCTGTCGGAAGCGATCAGCAACGGCGCTGGAGGCTCCTGCAGACTATCGAGAGCGCGATGCGCGAAGATACGGCCGGTGCTGAATTCCCGTCGCCGCTTGTCGATAGCATTCGCAATATGAGCCGCCTCCTCAGGCCAGAGCGCCTCCATATGCGCACCCACTGCTCCCTCAACGACAGGAGCAAAATCCGGCAGCAGCTTCCGGACGAAGGGCTGCTCCGGACCCAATCTCGGTGAGGTCGAGCCATCCTCGCTGGTCATGCGGCGATCTACGGCACGATCGCGACGACCCGAGCCGGAAAGCCGCTGCCATCCTTGGGCTTGGGAAAGCTCACCATGACCAATGCGCCATACTCCGGGACCCGGTCGAGATTGGCGAGGAGCTCGACTTGATAGTGGTTCGTGCCGAGCACATAAGATTCGAGCGAATAGTCGTCGCGGGTCGTCGCCGTTCCGGGATCGGTGTCGGTCGTCTCATGGCCCGAGGCCGCGATGTGCCGCTCTTCGTAGAGCAATTTCAGCGCGGGAAGGCTCCAGCCCGGATAGTGCGCGGTGCCGTTCCGATCGCGATTCTGCATGGCGGCGTCATCGGGCCAACGATGAGACCAGTCGGTACGCATCGCCACGAACGCATGCGCCGGGATCTGGTCGTGTCGACGCTCCCAATTCTCCACGTCCTGAGTCGAAAGCACATAATCAGGATTCTTCTCTGCCTGGTCGTGCACGTCGATCACAACGAGCGGCAACAACATGTCATGAAGATCGATCTGATCCACGGTGTGCAAGCCCGTGTGGAAATGCGCCGGCGCGTCGACATGCGTACCCCATTGTCCAACGTGGCAGTACTCGTCCGACCGAAAGCCGTCCTTCGCGATCGTGTACAGCGAGCGCACCGTCATCTTCGGAAATCCCTTCCAGTGCGGCGTATCGGTTCCGAAGGTATGGGTGAGGTCGACGAAACGTGCATGGCTCAAAGTCGTGTAAAGCTGCATTAAGTCCGATGTAGTGGTCTCTGCGCGGGCGACTTGATCGGCGCGCGCGACGAATCCGCCGAGCGCCAGCTGCGCGGCAATCGACCAGGCACAGATGGCGCCGAATGATCGCTTCATCGGATACCCGATGCCGGATTCAACAAAGGCTGAACAGCCTGGCGGCGTTCTCGCCGAGAATCTTCACTTTGGACTGATCGCTCAGGCCCGGCATCGCTCGGATGTTCTGGACGATGCCGTCGAACTCGTGATCCGGATGCGGATAATCCGACGAGAAACAAATATTGTCATCGCCGATCGCATCGACCGTGAAGCGCAGCAGGCGTTCGTCGCCTTCCGCCGCCACGAAGCATTGGCGTTTGAAATACTCCGACGGCTTCAGCGCGAGCGGCGCGCTGGCATGGCCCCAATGGATCGCATGGTCGTCCATGCGGTCCAGCCAATAGGGTACCCAGCCGACGCCGCATTCCACGATCGCGACATTGAGCCCGGGATGCCGTTCGAGCACGCCGCCGGCGATGAGGCAGAGCAGCCCCATCTGCTGCTCGAAAGGATGCGAGACCATGTGACGGTAGAGGAAATTCTCGAACCGGTCATAACCGACCTGCGGCACGTCCTGAGTCGTGCCCTCATGCAGGACGACCGGAACGCGGTTGGCTTCGAGCAGGGCCCACAACGGCTCCCAGGCCGGATTGTCGAGATTGCGGCCGCCGATCGGATTGGGCCGCATGAAGACGCCGTTGAGCTTCCCCTCCTCGATTGCGCGGCGTGCCTCGGCCAGCGCCGCCGCCACATCCTGCTGCGGCAGCACCGCGGGGGCCAGCAGGCGCTTCGGATCGCGAGCGCAGAAGTCGCGCGCCCAATCATTGTAGGCGCGGCAAAGCGCGATCGCCAGGCCCACATCCTCGACGCCGAAGAAGTAAAGCCCTGTCGTCGGATACATCACCATCACGTCGATGCCGGCCTTGTCCATGTCGCGGAGCCGCGCGTCTGGATCGTGCGCGCCCTCGGCCCTGGCGCGCTGCTTGGGCGGCGGCATCGGAATGGGCGGCAGCAGCTTGCCGCCGATCAGCCTGCGGCGGCGCCCCTGGCTGTCCTGGACGGCACGCGGGCGCACATCGCGATATTTGGGCTCGAGATAATCATTCCAAAGCTGGTCGGGCTCGATGAAATGCGCATCGGCGTCGATGACGAGACTCATGCTTCCTCCTTGAGGCGCGTGATCAGCGCGGCTCCGGCTGCGCTCCGCGCACGAGGCGGCCGGGCAACATCCCCGTCGCCTCACCCGCGCGATAGGTCACGTTTCCGCTGACAATAGTCGCGACATAGCCCTCGGCGCGCTGAACCAGCCGATGCCCGCCGGCTGGCAGATCGCTCACGAGCTCCGGCGCGCGCAGCCGCAGCCGATCGAAGTCGATCAGATTGAGGTCGGCCTTGTAACCCGGCGCGACCTGACCACGATCGTTCAGACCAACGACGCTCGCCGTGCCGCGCGTCAGCGAGCGCACGATATGCGGAATCGGCAGCTTCGGACCGCGAGTGCGGTCGCGCCCGTAATGGGTCAGCATGAAAGTCGAATAGGAGCCGTCGCAGATTGTGCCACAATGCGCGCCGCCATCGCCCAACCCCGGAACGACATCGCGGTGGCGCAGCATCTCGCAAGCCGCGTCGAGCTTTCCGTCGGCGAAGTTCGACATCGCGAGATAGAGCATGTTGCGCCCGTCGCGTTCGAGCATCAGGTCGTAGGCCGCCTCCTCCGAGGTGACGCCGCGGCGCGCCGCAATCCCGGCGATACTCGCCTCGGGCGCTTGCTCATAATCGGGCGGATCGCCCAGCTGGAACATGCGATCGAACCGCCTCACTGCCGCGCCCAGCAGATTCTTCGGGTCGGGCTTCAGCGGTTCGCCGACGACGCGCGCTCGGATTTCCGGATTGCGCAGCGCGGCGATCTTGTCCGCAAAGGGCAAATGCGCAAGCGCGCGATAGCCTTGCGTCGTGTAGAAGGGGTTGAGCGTCAGCTCGTGCCCGAGCAGAAGGCCGACCGCACGCGGCATCACCTGCGGCCGCATGACAACGCCGTTGTCGTTGGCCTCGGCCACCCATTGCAAGATTTCCCGCCACGGGTTTGCCCGCACATTGCCGGCGCCAAGCGAGAATGTGAGAGGCCTGCCGGAACGCTCCGCAAGCCGGCGCATCATGCCGAACAGCGCGGGCGGATCATCATAATCGGAGACGACCTGCATAATGCCGGCGCCGCAGCCTTTGAGCGCCATGGCGAGCGCCGTGAGCTCATCCTCGGACGCCGTCAACGTCGGGATCGAATTGCCGTCGCTCGAACGATGGAACAGGGTGCGCGACGTCGCGACGCCCATCGCGCCAGCCTTGACGGCCTCGCCGACGATTTCAGCCATCCGACGCATATCGGCCTCGGTCGCCGGTTCCCGATCGACGCCGCGCTGCCCCATGACATAGACCCTGAGCGCGGCGTGCGGCAGGTAGCCTGCGACGTCGATGTCGTAGGGGCGTTCGGAGAGAAAAGCGAGGTACTCGGGATAGCTTTCCCAGCTCCAAGGAAGGCCTTCGGCCAGGACGGGATGGGGAATATCCTCGACCCCCTCCATCAGCCGGATCAGCAATTCGTGCTGGTCCGGCTTGCAGGGCGCGAAACCGACGCCGCAATTGCCCATGACGGCGGTCGTCACGCCATGAGCGACCGAGGGGACCAGGCGATTTTCCCAGGTGACCTGGCCGTCATAATGGGTGTGGATATCGACGAAGCCCGGCGTGACAAGCAGGCCCTTGGCGTCGATCTCCTCGCGACCTGAACCCGCCGGCTTCCCGACGGCGGCGATTAGCCCGTCGCGGATCGCGACATCGGCTTCGCGCGGCTCGCCACCGGAGCCGTCGATCAGCGTTCCGCCGCGAATAACGAGGTCGAACTCCTTTTGCGCCATTTGCTTCCCCCGAGCTCTTTGTCAGCTCGAGGGTCACGTTAGCACCGCGTTGCGACCGCAGGGAAGGTCGGCGTCCCGAGGCTACTCGACCACCAGCTGCCCATAAGACCAGGGAGAGGTCTTGTTGATGTAAACGTAAGTGCCGGGCTTGGTCATGTTCACGCTGGCGGACGCGCCCGGCGCGATGGCGCCGGTGCTCCAGCTCCCGTCGAGCGCCGCGACTTCCTGCGGCTTGGTCCCGATATTGGTCCATGTGACCGCGGTGCCCGCCTTCACCTTGACGCGCTGCGGCTTGAAGGCGGTTTCGTCGGTATAATGGCGGGTGATCTCCAGGCTGCGATTATCGTCGAACGTGGCGCCGATCGCCACATGATCGACGGGCTCGAGCTTGCCGCGGAAGCTGGTCTCGGTCGGCGGCGTCGGGGGCGCCGGCTCAGGCGGCACGCTGCCGCCCAGCCTGAAGGCCCAGACACGGTCGGTCGCGATCGCCGCGAGATATTCTTCGCCATCGACCTCGTATACCGCGACCGGTCCGGCCTCGTTGGCCCCGGCCTGGAAGCTCCAGAGGACATCGCCGGTCTTCGCGTCGAGCGCCTGCAGCTGCCCGTCCGGCTCGCCATGGAACAGAAGGCCGCTCGCCGTCGCGGTGAAGCCGCTGCCATTCTCGATCTGGTAGGGTGTGTTCCTCTGCCAGACGATCTTGTCGGTCTTGCTGTCGATCGCGGCGATGATCCCATGATTCTTGATGAACGGCGCGGGTCCGATCGAGGAGAAGACATAGGGGTCCTCCCACCGCTCCAGCCAGAGCGGCGCCACTGCGCCTGCGGCAAAGAACAATTTGGCCTCGGGACTGTAGGCCATCGGCGAGGAACGCATCGTGGCGACCGGTGTGATCAAATTGTGCCGGTCGGT
>DATGMP010000073.1:0-14410 GCA_035293565.1 Alphaproteobacteria bacterium
GCCGTTGCAGAAGATCCAGATCGTCAAGGGCTGGATCGAGAACGGAAAGCGGATGGCGAAGGTCTATGACGTCGTCTGCTCCGACGGCATCAAGGCCGATCCCAAGACCGGCACTTGCGCCGACAATGGCGCGACCGTCGACATCGCAACTTGCACGGTCGGCGCGGGTAAGGGAGCCGGCGAGCTTTCGACGACGTGGACGGATCCGTCTTTCGATCCGAAGATCCGCGCTGTCTACTATGTCCGCGTGCTCGAGGATCCGACCTGCCGCTGGAGCACCTACGATGCCCATCGGCTGCATGTGGATCCGCCGAAGGCGGTGCCGGCCACGATCAAGGAACGCGCCTGGACGTCGCCTATCTGGTACACGCCGTGATCGCCATAAGCTTCGGGAGAAGACTTCACACCCGTCCTATTTCGCGGATGTTTCTTTCGTCAGAGTTCGTTTGTATGGAAACGGGATCTCGTCGATAAGCAGGGGATGATCACGAATGCCTGGTTGGGTGGACAAGGTCGGGATCGGCGCGTTCGGATTGTTCGCTTCGCTCTTCATGTTGGCAACGGCGCCAGCCGGCGAAGCGAGCGAACCTCCCCGCCCGCAGCATGTCTTTATTATCGTGCTGGAGAACGAAGGCTACCATATCACCTTCGGGGCCGGCTCTCCCGCCACGTATCTCGACAAGCTGGCGAAGCAGGGCGCGCTGCTCCAGAATTATTATGCGATCGGCCATTTCAGCCTGGACAATTACCTCGCGATGATCAGCGGCCAAGCGCCCAATCCGGTCACGCAGAGCGACTGCCAAAAATTCGTTGAGTTCGTGCAGACGGGAACCGCTCCCGATGGGCAAGCGCTCGGGTCGGGCTGCGTCTATCCGGCCTCCGTGCGTACGCTCGCCAACCAGCTCGAGGACAAGGGCCTCAACTGGAAAGGCTACATGGAGGATATGGGCAACATTCCATCGCGCGAGAGCGCGACCTGCGGGCATCCCGCCATCGGTCAAGCGGACGGGACGCAACGCGCGGCGGTCGGTGACCAGTACGCGACCCGGCACGACCCGTTCATGTATTTCCACGCGATCATCGATAGACCATCGTGCGACCGCCATGTGGTCAATCTTCGTGCGTTGCAGGACGATCTCAAATCCGTCGAGACGACACCGAATTATGCATTCATCACGCCCAATCTCTGCCACGACGGTCACGATGGAGGCGGTGAGAAGAAGGAGCGGAGGTGCGTCGACGGCGAGCCAGGTGGATTGGTCTCGGCCGATCTCTTCCTCAAGGAAACGATTCCAACAATCCTTGCTTCGCCAGCCTTCAAGAAGGATGGGCTTCTGATTGTCACGTTCGACGAGGCCGATCTCGATGTGAAGTATGACGAGGCGACGAAGTCGGTCGAGGTCGAGGGCGGTGATGCCGCGGCGTGCTGCGGCGAGGGGCCCGCACCGAATATCGGGCCAGGCGCGGTCGTGTTCGGAAACGTACCCGATAAAGGGCCGGGCGCGTTCGGCCCAGGCGGTGGACGTATTGGGGCGGTGCTGCTCTCGCCGCTCATCAAGCCCGGCACCGTGTCCCAGGTTCCCTACAATCACTATTCGCTTCTGCGGAGCGTCGAGGATTTCTTCGGCCTCGATCATCTTGGCTACGCCGCGACCGACGGCTTGCGGCCGTTCGGCCGGGACGTCTTCACCAAATCGCGGCAATAACCATTGCTCAGACGTCCTGTCGGCCGGGCTACTATTCCTTCGACGTCAAGAATGGCGGCGTGACGCACGAAGTCGGCGTCGATGCGAAGACCGGCAACCTGCTGGAAAACAGCATCGAGGGGGCACACGCCGACGACCGGCCTGCGTGTAAGTGCCGAATGCGCCGGCATCGTTGTCGCCGACATGGGCGTCGTCCAGGACAGCGCCGCGATTCAGCGGCTCGAAGAGTTCGAGAGCGGACATGGTTCTTCTCCGGTCGCAAGCAGTCGTGTCGAGGTCAGCGAAGCGGAACGAAGACGATGTCCGGTTCCCAATGGGCCGCGAGGCGGCCGTCGGCTTCGCGTCGCCAGCGGCAGACGAGCCGACGGGTGCCGAAAGGCAGCCGGTCGAGCGCGAACAGGCGTACGAGGTCCGTAGCGGCCTTGTCCGGAACAGCGGGTGCCGGCGCAGCGGCCGAACGGAATTTGAGGATTGCGGCAGTCATATCCGCGCCTCCTTCTTGTCAGGTCGTTGGTCCGACCCGGGAGACGCGAGGAGTGGAGGCGCTAGGCGCGGACCTCCGGGATCTCTCGGTTCTCCCGGGCAATCGAAACCGCCCAGGTCAAAGTCGCGCTGCGACTATGGTCCTCGGACGGAGCGTTGCTAGATCGCGGGTTCATCTGATCCCTTGAGCTGGTTGCACGGGCCTCGGGCCATGTCATCGACGTGATCCAAGGCAGGTCGCTCAAAACGGTAGAACCAGTCCACCGCCCTTTGTTCGACCCGGGGGCATATATACCCCCAGGGGAATAGGCGCAAGACCCAAGAGCTTAGGGCTGTGATGTGCCGGGGGTGCCGGCAAGCGGCCGGTTTGCTTTGTCCCGCGTCGTGCTGGGGCGACCGGTGGGGCGCTCGCTCAACGCCGCCGGCAACGCAGCTTTCAGGTTCTTGTCTTTGGCGGTTTTTGCGTCCGCACCTGCGTTGATCGCTCTTTCTCAATAACCACTGCCGGTCCCTTGATACCGCCTGGACCCGCGGCGACCGAAGCAGGACGGGCAATCATATCGGCTAGGACACGCGCCGTGTTGCGCAGGCGGCCGGGCAGATTATAGGCGGGATCGACACGCCAGATTCGCAAGACGGAAACATAAGCGCCCACCATGATCTCGGCCAGCAGATCGGAAGGGACATCCGTCCGCGCTTCACGCCGGGCGATTCCTTTTTCGACGATCTTGCGAAATTCTTTGGTCATGTTGCGATAGCGGTCGCGCTCGAGCGGGTCGGGAAAGGATTTCTCCGCTTCGGCAATCATCACGCGAAAGAAAGGGGCAGAGGCCTGAATACCCTTCGCCGAATTCGTAAAAAATATCTCCAACAGCTCTCTGACCGGAACATCGCGTTCTAGCAAGCTTTGCAGGTAAGCGAAGAAACCGCGGTCGATCTCGGCCAGAAGTTCCTTCACCACTGCGGGTTTGCTGTCGAAATAGTTGAAGAAGGTGGCGCGAGAGATGTCGGCCGCTTCGGCCAATTCATCGATGGTTGTGCCCTCGACGCCGTGCTTGGTGAAAAGCTTGCTCGCCGCATCAAGGATGCGGGCTCGCGTTCTGAGCTTGTTGCGCTCCCGGCGTGAAATTGCAACGGTTTCGGCCATGTCTAACTTCTAGCGATTCCTAGCTCCGCCGTACAAGATCGGCCGACGACTGTGCATGGAAGCCACATTCGCGACGCTTTCGGTTGGCGCATTGGTTTGATGTTCCAGGCTTACGCCGCGGGAGTTGGGTCCGATGCAGGCTTCACCTTCAGGCGATCTCGGCTCAGAACGCCGGAAGGTCGGGACCGAACCGATATTTCAACTGAAAGCCGAACATGCGCGGCGGTCCGTATGCCTTGGCATCGATGCCGAGGAAGCCGTAAAGCGGATAGGCGCCGGTGATGTACAGATTATCGGTCGCGTTCGTCATGAAAAAGGCGAGGTCGAACGGATGACCCATGATGTTGGACCAGTCGAGCCTGAGATCGAGGCGATCGTAGGATGGCAGAATGCTGAACGGACTGGGTGTCACATATTGATGTCCGTACCAGGTGTAGGTCGCCGAAACCGTGACGTCGCCGTAAGAGGAATCGACCGGCAGGTGGTACAGAGCCGTGAAGCCGTACTGGATGGGAGGAATATAGAGGATGGTCGGCGGCTGTTCGCCGAATACCGTCGGATATTGCGTATAGGTTGAATGCACGTACGAGAAATGCGGCGACAGCTCGACACCCGAGATCGGAATGATCGTTCCTTCAACCTCGGCGCCGTCCACCGTCGCCGCGCCGGCATTTTGCGTCACCTGATTGGCGACGAGCTGACCGGCGGCGTTGGTGAAGGTGATCGTCTTCTGCACCGCGATGCTGTTGAAGTCGGTATGGAACAGGTCGCCGTTGGTGCGACCATGGATGCCCATGATTTCCCAATCGGCCTTGGCTCCAATCTCGACATCGGTCACGCGCTGCGGCTTAATCTGTGAGAACGCGGCCGAAGGGGCGTTCAAGTTCGTAGATCCGGCGATGTAGGCGTGGCCGGATCTCACATAGAGGAGCAGCTCCGGCGTCAGTTGGTAGTCGAGGCCGAGCGTCCAGCCGGGCGCATTGAACGAGCCGTCGACGCCCGAGAAGCAGTTCTTGTCGGCGCCGATGTTCGAGCATTTGCCTGTCGGGCTGCCGCTGCGGCCCACCGACTGATTGGACACGAAGTCCCAATTGTAACGGTATCCCGCAGTGAACTTCAGCCCGTCGAGCAGCGCGCCCAAATCATAGGTTCCTTGGGCGTAAACAGCCTGACTTCGCGACGAACTATGACCGGCGGCGTAGGTAAAGGTGCCCAGCGCCGTGCTCCCGCTGTCGGTGTGGCCCGCCGGATGCGTGAACTCCAGGAACCCGCCGACGGTCCATTGCAGCTTTCCGCCCAATGAGCGCCCCTGGATCTGAGGCTCTTCGGTGAACTGCGCAGTCGATTGCTGCCATCCATAGGGGTTCCCGGGCAGCCCGACTTCCAGAACGGGAAACTGAGTGCCGTCCTCGTCGCCCACGCTATTGACCTTATTGACGCGAACCGCGGCGATATTCTTGACCGTCAGATCATCGGCGGCATCCCACCGCGCGACGTCGGTTATGCCCCAAATATAGGCTTTGCTGAGAGGCGCATAGTCGCGCCCGACCTGGACGCGTGGGCCGAGCGCGTTCTGCTGTGCCAGCGCGTCGACCAGTCCGGGATAGAAAGAGAAACTTCCAGCCTTCAGGCCCGCGATGAATGCCTGGATCTGCGTTGCGGGGTTGAGCAGCGAAGCGAGGCTCGGCCCATTGGCCAAGGTCAGAGGCAGCGACCGGCCGCCACCGATCGGAATTGAGCTGAGCACGAAATTCGGATCGATATGATCGATAATGACGGAGGAGCCGTGCTGATGCTGCCAGTATCCGTCGTAGACGAGATAGTTCTCGAGATCGTCCGTGGGACGTAGCGTCAGGCCGATGCGCCACCCATAATAATCCTTGTCGTCGAGATCGATCCCGGTGCCCTGAACTTCCGTGAATCCGTCCCGGTTGACGACCTGACCGGCGACGCGTAGCAGCACCTTGTCGGTGACGATCGGTATGTTGACGGCGCCTTCGAATTCGTGATCGGCGTAGTCGCCGAGCGTGACTTGCCCGTAGCCTTCGAAAGCATTCGTGGGTCTCTTGGGTTCGAACAGAATCGCGCCGCCAATCGCATTCGTGCCGAACAGCGTTCCTTGCGGGCCTTTGTCGATCTCCACGTGATCGAGATCGAAATAGTTTCCAGGCGCCGATGCGAGGCCGGAGCCGCCCGCAGCGCCAGCCGCCGAGGTGGGCACCTGCGAGAAATACGTCACAGCGCCCGGCAAGCCGCGCAGGATCAGGTTCTCGCCGAACGGCGTGAAGGGATCGGAGCCGTTCTGCGACAGGGCCAACGACGGCGTGAAGTGAGTCAGGTCTTCCATCTGGTAGACATGCTTCTCCTCCAGCTGCTGCTGGCTGAAGGCCGTGATCGCGATCGGCACCGATTGAAGCCGCTCCTCACGGCGCCGCGCGGTCACGACGACTTCCTGAAGCTCCTGTCCGCCTGATGCCATCGACGCTGTTTGGGTTTGAGCCGCCGCACGGTGAGCCGGCGGCAACAAAGCCAAGCTCAGCGCGCTCGACAGCAACAGGATCCCCTGACGTGACATGTCTCCCCTCCCGATCATTTTCGCGGCCGATCTCGAAACGCTCGCCGCTTCTAAAGCGTAAAATAAATGTATCCTTGCGTCTATTATTTTCTCTTAGTATAAAAACAGCCAATCGCGGTACAAAGAAAGTCTGTTTGGATATCGCGCAGGACGGGGCGAGGAAACGATGGCGAGCTACGAGTGCGGCCACGCGGGCAACCGGCGATCGCGCCAAACGCGGAGTACAGGTCCGCTGAGATTGGCGCTCACTCTTCTGGTTTTCCTCTGTGCGCATGCGGCTGTCGCGCAGACGCCCAAGCCCGACCCGCGGCAGGGCGACGGCGGCGTCTCAGCCTTTTATACCTGGGAGAAGGCGATCCCCGCGTCGCCCGGTGTGCTGCTTCGCCGGGAGCCGGCGAATCTCGGGCCGACCGATGCGGTCGACGCGTTCAGGATCCTCTACAGCTCGACCGACGGGGTCGGCGGCAAGGTGCCGGTGGCAGTGTCGGGCGCGGTGGTTCTGCCCAAGGGAACCCCGCCGAAAGGCGGATGGCCGGTCGTGGCGTGGGATCACGGAACCGTCGGCGTCGCGGATGTCGCCGCGCCTTCCTGGCACGGGCTTTTTCGTCAAAAGGACGATTTTCTCAATCAGTGGCTCGCTGCCGGCTTCGCAATCGTCGCGACCGACTATCAGGGGCTGGGCGTCCCCGGGCCGCATCCGTATTTGAACGTTCGTCCGGAAGCCTACAGCACCCTCGACGCTGTCCGCGCCGCGCTGAAGAGCTTTCCCAGCCTCGCAAACAAGATTCTGATTGTCGGCTATTCGCAGGGCGCGGGCGCGGCTTTCGCGACGGCGGGCTTCGCGCCGCGATATGCGCCCGATCTCCACGTCGTCGGGACCGTCATCGGCGGCGTGCCCTACGCAACCGCCCAGACCAGAAAAGATGCCGGGGCGTATTACGATCCGAACAAGTTCAGCCCCGTGGTCGCCTATATGCTGTTGACGGCTTTGATGGCTGAGCAAACCCATCCCGAGCTGAAGGCCACGGACATCTTCACGGACAAGGCGGCGCCGTTCCTGGACAAGATCGGGCAGATGAGCCTGCCCGAGGCGTTTGATGCGACAAGGGCCGCCGGCTTGACGTGGGGCAACAGCTTCAAGCCGGGCGGCCTGGAGCGTCTGACCGGAATGACGGCAAAGCTGGTGGAGTTTCCGACACTCAAGATTGCGCATCCTGTCTTCGTCGGCATCGGCGAGGCCGACCAAACGGCGGTTCCGGCAGTTCAGTTGCTGTTCGTGAAGGACGCCTGCGCGGCGGGAACCATCGTGGAAGCCCACAGATATGCCGGGCTGGATCACGGCCCGGCCGCCGGCAGGCTGGTGAAGGACGCGATTCCTTTCGCCGAGCGCTTGCTCGCCGGAGCGTCGATCAGCCCGATCTGCGACCCGCAGGTCGAGTAGGCCTGCGCAGCGCGGGCTTCATCCACGGCAGCCATGCGTTCTGGCTGACGTGCTATTTCCCGAGATGCCGATCGAAGAACTTCACGATGACATTATAAGCGTCCTTCGACTCCGGCATGTCGACGGAATAGAAGAAGCAATGGCCGAGGCCCTCCCAGACGTGGAGCTCCGCATCGGCGCCGGCTTTGACGAGCTCGGCGTGGGTATGGATCGCGCCGCTCATCGCCATGTCGCGCGTTGCCGTGATGACCAGCGTGGGCGGAAACTTGGCGAGGAGGTCGGGATAGTAGATCGGCGCTCTCAACGGATTCTTCGGATCCACGCCTTCGAAATATCCGTGCGCGGCGGGCGCGGCTCCGCTGCGCTGGACAGGTAGCGGCGGCGTTTGGCCATTCAAGAATGGGCCGATATAGGTCGAGTCGCCCGGGCCCCCGCCGGCGGACGATGAAAAGATGCCGATGGCGCCCGGCAGCGGCAGCTTCTCCTTCTCGAACCAGGCAATCGAATCGGCCGACAGGGCGCCACCGGCGGAGCAGCCATAAATGCCGATATTCTTGGGTTGATGGGTTTTCAGCAATTCGCGATAGACCGCAGCCACGTCCTCGCTCGCCGCCGGGAACTTGTATTCGGGACCTTGGCGATAATCGACGGTCACGACCTCGATCTTCCCGACGGCGGCGATCGGTACTGATTCTGTGAGCGCCGCCGGACCGGATCCCATCTGAAATCCGCCCGAGTGAAGGTTGATCAGCACGCGGTTTTTATTCTCCGACGCGATGCCGGCCTTGGGCGTCACCACGTCGGTCTTCACGCCGGCGATCGTCTTTTCCGTGATATCCACATCGTAGACCGCGCGCTGGCGCGCAAGCGCCGGAGAGAAGATCTTGTCATTCATCTCTTTGCGCCAATTGTCGATCACCGGGCCGGGTCCGGTGATCGGGCCGGAAGGCTGTGGCCATCCATGTGCGGTAATCTGCGCCGCTTCGACCTTGCGTGCATCGTCGCTGATGAAGCCCGACAAGGGCACCGCAAAATCGGAAATGTGAACGGTGCCGTCGGGATCGACCGCTACCCTCGGCTTCTGATCGGGTGTAGCCGCTTGCTGCGCGTCGGCGCCATCGGGTAAGGCGACGATCAGCAAAGCTGCCATCGATGCGGTCGCGAGCTTTTCGTATCTACGATGTCTCATGATGTTCCTCCCCAAGCGATTTTCCAGATCAATGCGCGCGGTCGCCCGCTGCAGCGGTCCTTACCGCGGCAACAGCGGCGGCCCTTGCTGGTCGGCCGGAAAATCCGGCGTATACCAATCGAGCGGGCGCCCCGGCACCCGCCCGCCCGGCAGGCCGCTCGGACCATCCCAGCTGCCGGCAATCCGCCAGCCCGCCGATGTTCGCATGTGCTTCCAGTGATACCAAATGCCGTTGAACCAGAGTGACGCCTGACCGTTCGGCTGCGCGAACTCCATCGGGTTGAAGCAGCGCGTCAAACTCTCCGCGATATCGCCGCGAACCTTGATCCACATGCTGCCCATCATGTGGTAGTAGGACTTGAGCGGCGGCACCGTCAGCTTGTCTTCGAGCCACTTCTTGGCCTGTGCAACCGTGAGATCGGTCTCGCCGTAGCGAAGCTTCGCGCCGGGCAGAAATAGCGTATCGAAGATCGCGAAATCGAGAAAATCGACGGCGTTCGCATAATCCCAGATATTCTTCTGAACCTCGAGACGATCCGACATTTCGCGTAGCGCCAGCATCCAGAGGCTCAATGAGGTTGCGTGAGCGGCGAGGGCCGCACCGGCGGATAGGGCGGGGTCGACCAGCCGAAATGTTTCGGCTTCCGCCCGTTCGGCGCGTCGAAGTTTTCCGCATGCGGCCCGCCGGCCGACAAACGCCAGCCGCCCGTTGTTCGCTGATGTGTCCAATAATACCAGATGCCGTTGAACCAGAGTTGCACCTGGCCGTCCGCCTGAATGAATTCCATCGGATTCAGGCAACGAGTCATGGTTCGTGCCGCGTCGCCCCGGATGTCGATCCACATGTTTCCCATCATGTGGCAGTAGCCGCGGATGGAAGGTTTTGCGAATTGCTCCTTCAGCCATGCGATGGCATCGGGCACGGACCTCGCCTTCCGTCCGTAGGTAATCGTGCCGCCGTCGACGAACAGCTCGCGAAGCCCGTCGAACGCTTTCAGATCCACAGCGTTCGCGTAGTCCCAGACGTTCTTCTGGATTTCGATCCGATCGGCAACTTGTTCGGCGTTCATGGCCTGGTGCTCGCTGCCGCAGGATTTGCATAGGGCGGCCCATGCCGACCGGCGGGCGCGGGCGGCGCGCTCCAATGAATTCCTTTTGGGCCATTCTGGGCTTGCGCACGGCCGCTGATTCGCCATTTGCCGTCTATCCTGACATGGGTCCAGTGGTACCAGATCAGGTGAAAATCCGTCTGAACCTGTCCGTCCTTCGGCAGGCGCGTCATCGGATTGAGGCAGCGCGTGTAGCTTTCCGCCCGATCGCCGTCGACCGCGATCCACATATTCTGCATCATGTGGTAGTAGCCGCTGAAATTTGTGGGCAGCGATGCCTTGAGAAACGCCTTTGCGTCCGCGAGCGTCGGCATGCTCGGACCATAGATGTTCGAGGCGTCCGGCGTGAAGACTTCATCCAGCGCGTCCCAATTCTGCAGGTCGACGGCGTTGCAATAGTCCCAAAGATTCTGCTGGATCTCGAGCCGATCGGACATTTCGCGCAGACTCATCCGCACGATCGCCTCAGCGGACGCGCCGGCGGTACGCGCGAGACGATCGTCGAAAATTGACAGCAGCGTCGCCGCGGCGGTGGCACCGGCAATCTCGATCATTCGAACAAGCATCCTGCGCCGATCAATTCGTCCGCGCGCATACACATCGACGAGCTCGACGAGCGGTCCTATGGCCGGATCGTCTGCTGACTCATCCTGGTGCACGCGCTTCCTCCGGCTTATAGCTGGCTTCGAAACCACCCTTACCCGGCGCTCGCCTGTTTGTCCTTTCCGGCGACGTGCTTGGCCGCAAGGTAGCCGAACACGAAGCTCTGGCCGATCGACATGCCGCTCGTGTAGCTGCCGCCGACTGCCAGCTGTGCCGCGGCGTTGCTGGTTGCGTAGAGGCCCGGAATGACGTCGCCGCGGACGTCGATGACCTGACATTGCGGATTGGTGATCAGGCCGCCGCGCGTGCCCTCGGTGCCGATGCCGAGCTTGGCTGCATAGAAGGGCGGCTTCTGCAGAGTCCCCATTTTGAATCCTTCGACATAGTAGGGCGCCACTGTCGCGCCCGCCGTGGCGCGCCGAGCTTTCTCGCGCGCCGCCAGTACGATCGGGTTCAAATTGTCGCTGCCGCGGCCAAAAAGGCTATCGACGCCGCGCGCGGAATCGGCATTGAATTGCTTCACCGTCTGCTCGAGGCCGTCCGGATTGACGCCGATCTGGCCGGCCAGCTCGCGGAGCGTGTCTGCGCGATAAAGCCATTTCCGCATCTCGGTGCCCTTGGGCGCATCTCCGAACTCGAACTTATCGCGCACCGCCTGGTCCATGATCACGAAGGCGGGCCAATTGGGGAATTGGCTTTCCTTGTCGGTTGGGGGAACCATGAATCCCTTCGGTACCGCCGGGTAAAAGGATTCGTCGCAGAAGCGCTTGCCGTCGCGGTTGACGACGATCTGCCCGGGATAGAAGACGATCGTGCTTCCGTCTTGCTGCCAAGGAATTCCCGGATACTGCTCACCCGGCATTTGCAGCGCCGCCATCCAGACGCCGAGATCCATCAAGCCGATCGCCGCACCGACTTCCATGCCCATGATATGACCGTCGCCGACATTGGTCGGCGGGACGCCGCTATAGACATGCGCGTTGATGGGCGAAAACATCCGGTGCATGTCCTGATTGTGCTCGAATCCGCCGACGGCGATCAGTACGGCGCGATTGGCTCTGACGTAGAAATCCTTGCCATCCTTCAGCGCATGAACGCCGATCACGCGACCGTTTTCGGTGATCAGGCGCATCGCGCGCGTATTCATCAGAATCGGTATGTTCCGGTCCGTGCAGCTCGCCACGAGGCTGCCGATCAGCGCGTTGCCGCCGCCGAGCTCGGCCGTGACACCCTTCTGCCCGCCGACCGACATCGGGATGTAGGGCTTGCGAACTTTCGCGAAGAGGGGATAGCGCTGAGGATTGGCCATGATCCGCGCGCCGTTCTCGAGGTCGGGCCACACGGCGCGGCCAGGCCGGCTATTGGAATCTTGAGTAAAGTAGTCGCCGCCAATGGAGCCGACGATTTTGCAGGACGTTTGCGCATTCGCGTAAGCGACGGCTTCCGCGCCATTGTCCAGATAGGCGGCAAGTTTCTCCTCATCATGCCGACCGAAGCTGGTCGAGCGAATGTAATCGATGACGATCTCCTTCGAGTCGGGATATCCCGCCTCCTTCTGCATGCTCGTCAACGGGATCCACATGCCGCCATTGGAGACGGCGGTGCCGCCGCCGATGACATTGCCGACCTCGAGCAGCATCGTCTTCATACCGAAATCGTGGCCGCGGATCGCACCCATCAATCCGCCGCAACTCGCCCCCAGCGAGACCAGATCGGCCTGCGCGTCCCAACGTTTCGGCACGCTGGTGAGGATCGCGGCCGAAGCTTGGCGAGCAGGGCCGCCGCCGATTCCTGCCGCTGCAAGCGCGATGCCGGCGCCCGTCAGCGAAGCGCCAAGCAATTGCCGCCGCCCGATTTCCGATCCACGCCGATCAGTCAAAGCTTCTGTCATGGTGTACCCCAGTCTTCAGACGGATTGGATGAATTGCATCGTCGGCGCGCGCCTTGTCTCATAGTCCCAGATCCAGGCCCGGGCCGAACCTGTATTTCAGCCTGAACCCGAACATCTGCGGCTCGCCGTAGGTCACGGGCACGAAGCCGACCTGGAAGTAGGCCGATGCATTGGCGATCCGATAGACGCTGTTCGTCGCATTCGTCATGAAGAAGGACAGATCGATCGGGCGGCCGGTGATGTTGTTCCAATCGACATTGAAATTGAGCAAGCCGTAACCGGCGATGTCGCCGTTCGGCTCGATGTCGGGCGCGACATGAACCTTGGTCTGCAGGCTGGCCGTCATGCCGACGACGAGATCGCCCCAGGACGAGTCGATCGGCACGTGATATCGAAAGTCGAGCGTTCCCTTGTGGCGCGGCATGAAGCGGAAGGGCAGGCCGCTCTGGTCATGCGGATTGGCGGCTGGGTTGTTGAACATCGTGAACTGGCCTTCCTCATAGGCGTAGTTCAGGCCCAGCTCGAGTCCGCTAACCGGAATCACGGTCGCCTGAACTTCGAAGCCCTTCAGCTCCGCCGCGGCGGCGTTGATATTGGCGCCGATTACGCCGCGGCCGGGAACCACCAGCCCAATCGATTCCTGGATGTTGTTGAACCAGTCATAGAATGCGTCGGCGTTGGTCCGCCCCTTGATCCCGAACAGCTCCCAATCCGACTTTACACCGGCCTCGACGTCGGTCAGCCCCTCGGGCTGCACCAGCCGGAAGCCCGGTGGATTGGAAGCCGTGAACTGTCCGCCGAGGAAGCCTCGGCCCGACCGCACATAGACCATTGTGTCCGGAGTGATTTTGTAATCGAGACTATAGTTCCAGGTCAGGCGATGCGTCTGAAACTCGCTGGCGGCGCTGCCGCAATTGGGGCCGGAGAAGCCGGCGACACAGCCGCCGAAAGTTCCGAATCCCTGGCCCCAGTTCGATGAGAAATCCCAGGTGTAACGGTAACCCGCCGTTAGGCTCAGCCCCTCGAGCACAGGGATTAGGCCGCCGAGATCGTAGGTGCCCTGTGCATAGACCGCCTGCTCGCGGCACGTCGTGGCGCCGCAGCCCGGTATCGTGTTCGACGTCGTCACCTGCACCGTTGTCGGTCCGACGGGAATATAGGGCGGGTAGACGAATCGCGAACCGAACGCCGTATTGCCGAGCTTGTGCTGAAAGCTGAGGAAGCCACCCACGACCCAATCCAACTTTTCGCTGAGCGCTTTGCCCAGGAGTTGCAGTTCTTCGGTAGAGGTGCCCTGCGACGTATCCCACGGCTCTTTTGTAAAGGGCGCGCCCAGGCCCTGCTCGGAGAATTGAATCAGGCTGCCGTCGAAATCATAGCGGGTTAGCGATTTGTTTGACTGAAAGCTGGCAATGTTCTTGATCGAGAGCGCTTCGCTGAAATCGTACCGCGCGATGTCGGTGACCGTCCATATCTGCTCCTTGTCCAGCAGGTAGGGATCGTCGAAGGCGGTCTGCCAGGGCCCGAGCGCCGCTTCGCGATTGAACACGCTCCAGATGTTCGGAAAAAGGACAGAGATCGGAAGATTGCCGAAAGTCGCGACCGGCGCCGGATCAACGATGTGGAGGTGCGAGCCGGTTCCGTTATCGTGGTTATAGAAGTAGGTAAAGACCGTATAGTTCTCGAAATCATCGGTCGGGCGAAGCGTCAGGCCGACACGGCCCGACCAGTAATCACGATTGTCGTAATCCTTGCCCGTGTTGATCGGGCCGGCGTCCGTGGTAAATCCGTCTCGTTCCTGGCGCTGGCCGGAGATGCGCAGCAGCACCTTGTCCTCTACGATCGGTATGTTGATCGCGCCTTCGAGTTCATGGTCGTTGTAGTTGCCGAGCGTGAGCTGGACATAGCCCTCGAAATCTCTGGTCGGTTTCTTGGGCGAGAACAGGAACGCGCCGCCGACCGCACTTCGGCCGAATAGGGTTCCTTGCGGTCCGACCAGCACCTGGACGCTCTCCATGTCGAAGGTCTGCCCGAGTATGCCGGCCGTATTGTTCGGCGCCTCTGCAAAGTAGGTGACCGTGCTGCCGGCACCGAGGCCCCGGATGCTGAGAAAGTTCTGCGAGATGCGCGTCGTCCCGGAATAGACGGTCATCGACGGAACGAAGTGGGTCAGATCCGAAAAGTCCTGGATACTGTTTTCCTGCAGCGTAGCTCCCGATAGCGCCGTCACCGAAACCGGAACAGTCTGCATTTTCTCTTCGCGGCG
>DATGMP010000074.1:0-7103 GCA_035293565.1 Alphaproteobacteria bacterium
CGCGACCTGATTCGCCGCTTCTATCTCAAGCACGGCTTTGCCGACGTCCAGGTCGTGGCGGCCTTGACCGAGTACGATCCGGACAAGAACGGATTCCTGGTCAGCTTCAAGATCGACGAGGGCCAGCAATACCGCGTCGCATCGGTGCGGTTCGAATCCTCCATTGCCGGTTTCGACACCAACTGGCTCGCCGGGTCCTCGCGTGTCTCGGTCGGCTCGCTCTACAACGCGGAAGCGCTGGAGAAGTCGGTCGAGGCCATGCAGATCGAGGCCTCGCGGCGCGGCCATGCCTTCGCGGTGGTGCATCCGCAGGGCGACCGCAATTTCGAGGCGCACACGGTGTCGATCGTGTTTTCTGTCGATGAAGGTCCGCGCAACTACATCGAACGCATCAACATCCGCGGCAACAGCCGCACCCGCGACTATGTGATCCGTCGCGAGTTCGATATCTCCGAAGGCGACGCCTACAACCGCGCGCTGGTCGACCGCGCCGAGCGGCGCCTGAAGAACCTGAACTACTTCAAGGACGTCAAGATCACCACGGAGCCTGGCTCGTCCAGCGACCGGGTGATCCTGGACGTCAATATCGAGGAGAAATCGACCGGCGACTTCTCGGTGTCGGGCGGCTATTCGACCAGCGACGGCGCGCTGGCCGAGGTCAGCGTGTCCGAGCGCAACTTCCTGGGCCGCGGGCTCTATGCCAAGGGCTCGGTCAGCTACGGCCAATACTCGCGCGGCGTCTCGCTGTCCTTTGTCGAGCCCTATCTGCTCGACTATCGCCTCGCGCTTGGCCTCGACGCCTATTACCGCGAGCAACTGCCGAGCACCTATTACAGCTATGGTCTGCGGACATTCGGCTTCAGCCCCAGGCTCGGGCTGCAGTTGAACGAGGAAACCTCGCTGCAGCTGCGCTATTCGATCTATCAGCAGCAGATCACACTGAGCAGCGTCTACGACAATTGCAACAACAACGCCGCCAACGGCTCGCTCGCGTTCAATCCGACACCCGCCTACATCAAGAGCGTGCTGGGCGGGGTCGATCCCGACTTCGCGTCGAGCTCGTCCTATTACGGATATGGCTGCTACGGCGACGGCGAATCCACGCTACCGATCCGCAAGGAGCTGGCAAACGGCCCCACCTGGTCGTCGGTCATCGGCTACACCCTGAATTACAACACGCTCGACAACAACCAGAACCCGACCGACGGGTTGCTGGTCGATTTCAAGCAGGATTTTGCCGGGGTCGGCGGCGACGTCACTTATCTGAAGAACCAGATCGATGCGAAATATTACAGCCCGCTTGTCTCCGACATCGTCAGCCTGATTCATCTGCAAGGCGGCATGCTCAACAAGATCGGCAACAACGACCTGCGCATGCTGGATCACTTCCAGATGGGCGCCAACCTGGTCCGCGGCTTCGCGTCAAACGGCATAGGGCCGCGAGACATCACCTATTACAGCCTCGGCGCCAGCGGCGATGCGCTGGGCGGCACCAAATTCTGGGGCGCCTCGGCCGAGCTGCAGATGCCGTTCTGGTTCCTGCCAAGGGAGGTCGGACTGAAGGGCGCGGTCTACGCCGATGCCGGCGCGCTGTGGGACTATCAGGGCCCGACCTCCTGGGCCGCCACCGGCGAAGTGAACTCCGCCGCCTGCAAATGCGGCCTGCAATATGATGACAGCAAGGTCGTCCGCTCTTCCGTCGGCGTCGGCCTGATCTGGGCCTCCCCCTTCGGCCCGCTCCGCTTCGACTACGCGGTCCCGCTGACCAAGGGGAAATACGACATCGTGCAGGAGTTCAAGTTCGGCGGCGGGACGTCGTTTTGAGGGGGTATCGAAATTGGAGCGGGTGAAGGGAATCGAACCCTCGTATTCAGCTTGGAAGGCTGCTGCTCTACCATTGAGCTACACCCGCGACTAGCGCTTCCCCTAGCACGGCCGACCCCGCGGCTTCAACCGGCCGGGCCTCGATTTGCCCACCGTTCCACGGCTCAGGCGACCTTTCATGTCGGCCGGCGGCGGCCTATATTGAGGGTCCTGCAACCAACGAAAGGAGGTGATCCAGTGTCTTATCCCAAGCGCTGTCACCTCGCTGAGGTCGCCCGCTAGGCGGTCCGGACGAAAGTCTTGACCAACCTGGCACAGGGCGCCTCAAGCGCCTGGACCAGCGAGACAACAACCGGGCGCGACGGGGCCAACCCGCCGCGCCTTTCTGCTGCCGGCCCATTCCACACTGTTCGGCCAGCCTTTCGTCCTGTTCAGGATTGCGGGCCGCCATCCAGCACCTCGCGGATTTTGCGCGACAGGTCCTGCTTCCGATAGGGCTTCGTGAGCAGCGCGATGCCGGCATCGAGGTGGCCTTCGTGGACGAAGGCGTTATCGCTGTAGCCGGAGGTGTAGAGCACCTTGACGTCGGGACGGCGCTTGCGGACCGCCTCCGCCAGCTCCCGGCCGTTCATCCCGGGCATGATCATGTCGGTGAACAGGAGGTCGAACGCGGCTCCCCGATCGACAACGGCAAGTGCCGCCGCGCCGTCGCCGGCGACCAGCGTCGTGTAGCCGAGACTGCCGAGCTGGGCGACCACATAGCCGCGCACCAGCGCGTCGTCCTCCACCACGAGAATCGTCTCGCGGCCGCCGGGCTGCCCCGCCGTCTGCCCCAGCTCCGGCTTCGATACGGGCTGTCCTGTCGCGCGCGGCAGATAGAGGCGGACCACGGTCCCCCGCCCCTCCTCGCTCTTGAGCCTGACCGTGCCGCCGGTCTGCCTGGCGAAGCCGTAGACCATGCTCAGTCCCAATCCGGTGCCGCGGCCAACGGCCTTGGTCGTGAAGAACGGCTCGAACACTCGGTCGCGAATATCGGAGGGGATGCCGACACCGGTATCGGATACGGCGATCATCACAAACGAACCCGGCTTCACGTCATCCTCGGCGGGCGGTTCGGCTTCGTCCAGCGTGACATTGGCCGTCTCGAGCGTGAGCGTGCCGCCGTCCTTCATCGCATCGCGGGCATTGACCGCAAGGTTGATGATCGCAGTCGAGAGCTGTGACGGATCAGCCAGCGCAGAGCACACGTCGTCGGCGAGCTTAAGCCTGATCTCGACGTGCTCGCCCAGGATCGGCCGCAGCAGCTTGACCGTCTCCTTGATGAGGTCGTTGACGTCGAGCTCGCGCGGCTCGAGCGGCTGGCGGCGCGCGAAGGTCAGGAGCTGGGAGGTGATCTCGGCGCCGCGCGTCGCCGCATCATCGATCAGCTGCGCGATCGCTGCGAGCTGCGGACGGTCCGAAAGCCCCTCCTGCAGGATCTCGATGGTCCCCGTGATGACCGTGAGCACATTGTTGAAATCATGCGCGACACCGCCGGTGAGCTGCCCGATCGCGTCCATCTTCTGGGATTGCCGCAGCCGCTCCTCGGCATCGTGATGCTGGGTCAGGTCGGTGGCCGAGCCGCGATAGCCCAGGAAGCGCCCGTCGGCATCGAACACCGGCCGGCCGCTGACGCTGACATGGCGCAGGCGGCCTGACTTCTCACGGCGGACATATTCGAACTTGCGGAACGGCTCGTGCCGCTCCAGCGTCGCCATGTGCTCGCGCCATTTCTCGGGCTCGGTTTCCCGGTCGATCGCGGAATCGCTGCGACGCTTGCCGATCATCTCGCTCCGATCCATGCCGAAGGCATCCAGCCGGTCCGAGATGTAGGTGAAGACGTGATCGGGGCCGGTCTCCCAGAACCAGTCGGAGGCGATCTCGGCATAGTCGCGAAACCGCTGTTCGCTCAGCCGCGCGTCCGCTTCCGCCCGCTGCCGCACCCTCAGATCCCGCTCCAGCTGCTCATTGGCGCGGCTCAGGTCGCCATAGGCGCGCTGCAGGCTCGCGCACATCCGGTTGCATGCACCGACCACCTTGTCGAGCTCGTCGCCCTGCTGCGATGTCGAGCGGTTGAGCCGCAAGGGCGGCGGGGGCCGCGGCAGATTGTATTGGTCGACAAAGGCTGCGATCGCCACCAGGTGCCGGGTCACCAGCAGATAGACCATATAGAGGATGAAGAGCGAGACCAGGAAGGTCTTGGCCGCCTGGCTTGCCAGGATGACGAGCGCCCTGGTCACGAGCTGCCGATAGACCTCGGTCAGCGTCGCCTCGACATGCAGCACGCCGATCTGGTGCCTGGTATCGTGCACGACGTAATCGAGCGGATAGTCGCGGCTGATGATCGAGCGGCCGGCCCGCTCGCCGACGCCGATGCGGATCGGATCGGGCCGGTCGGCGATCTCGCTGATATCGGCGGCGCGAATGTCGGGCAGGCGCAGGATACCGTCGAGCTGCAGCTTCAGCTGGGTCTCATCGAGATTCCACAGGCTCTCGCCGAGGCTCGCGAGATAGCTGCGGCCGATCTCGTCGAGCCGCGTTTCGATCGCACCGACCTCGCGGTCGTAGTCCAGGTAAAGCTGCAGCGCGGTCAGCATCAGCGTGACGATCGAGCTGAACAGCAGCACCGCGGCGAGCAGGCGAAAGCCGATATCGCTGCGAAACGTGCCGATCCGCTGCAGCAGACGGGATCCGAAAAACGGTGAAGGCGACGACTTGAGCTCATCCAAGTCGCCGCGGAGATCAGCCGGCGCAACGATGCGCTCACGGCGATTGCACTCTCCATTGCCGGTCGGGTTCAATGTTGGGTCCAGCATCAGGAAGCGGGCGAGGCTAGCACCGTTCGTGCTACAGGAATATCAGTGAAAGTGCGGATGCCAGCTTGCGCGGAGCCGGCGCTCGCCATGTTCGACCGATGCGCCATCTTCGGTGGATGGCACGCAGGTCGAAAGCATCGGGACCTCGCCGGCAAGGTCGCCAAATTGATCCAGGAGATGGAGGCAAGCGGTGAGCTTGCTCGATTGCGCGAGCGGCTGGTCAAACAGGCGCCGAGCGAGTCCCGCCCGTGAGCATAAGCTCGCCATCAGATCGTGCGAAAGCGCTCCCACAACGACGCCAGCGCCAGCATCATGCCGACGCCCCAGGGAAACATCGCCGCCAACCTCGCGTGCCCCGGCTCGACGCTCACGAGCAGCGCGAGCAGGCTCGTGACCAGGCACAGCATTTTCGGCATCGGCGCCCTGCCGGCCAGTGCCAGCAGGAATGGCAGGACGATCAGCAGCAGCCAGGCCGAGGTCGCGGTAGTCATTGATGCCTTCATTGAATATCGGGAAATGGTCTCTTCTCAGAGGTTCTTGGCCGGATCGGGACGCGGACCGCCCCGGCTCTCGGCCAGGCGCTCGCCGCCGTTCGTCGCGGAGCTTCCGTAGTAGCGGTGGTGGCCGACTTCGTCGCGGAAATCGCCGGCAAAGGCGGGCGAATGCGACAGGGTGCCATAGCTGAGGATCTTGACTTCCCGACGTGACATGACGGCCTCCGTGGCGTCTTTTGCTTGTCCGCCTCGTCAGTCGCCCCCTGCGACAACCGCGTTCGCAACGTCTGCGCCATTATCGGGTTTCAGGATTGTTTCATGCCCGCTCCCGGACGACATTCCGGCGGTGTCGGAATAGGCCGCGGCCGAACGTCCTTGCGGAGAAGGCCGACCGAAAAATGGGGAACCCATGCTCTATGCCATTCTCGCCTATCACGTCGAAACCGAGGTGCAGTCCTGGACGCCGGAAGAGGACGCGGCCCTGATGGCCGGCCTCAGCGAGGCCCATGCGCGCATCAACCAGACGGGCAAGCTCGGTCCCGCAGCACGGCTCGGCGGCACGCAAAAGGCACTCACCCTGCGCGGGCCGGGCGCCGGGATCGTGGTCGACGGCCCCTTCGCCGAAACCAAGGAGCAGCTGCTCGGCTTCTACATCATCGACGTCGAGAACGTGGACAAGGCGATCGCCGCCGCGCGCGAGCTGAGGACCGCCAATCCCACCGCCGTGTACGAAATTCGCCCAATCGCGCTGTTTCTTCCCGGGCAGGGCATTCCGCGGACGGAAAACGATTCGGCGCTGATCCGGGCGGACTAGCTCTTGTCCTCTGATCGATCGCGCACCAGGCGATGCGCCAGCAGTCCGCCGAAGGCGAGCACCCAGATATATTGCGCATATTGCGGGGCGACGGCGGCAACGGCCGTGCCCGGCAGCAGCATGACGAGCGGGGCGAACGCGCCGACCAGCTCCGGGCGCGGATGCTGGCCGCGGGTTGCGAGCCACCACAGCCATGAATTGAGGCCTGCGATCGCGCTCAAATGCAGGCCATAGAGCACGGCCACCGCGCTGCTCTCGCCGTAATTGCCGTCAAGCCCGGTGGTCACGGGAAGCAGAATGATGGAGAGCAGGAAGAGCAGGTTGATCAGCACCACGCCGCGATGCGCATGAGGTTGGCGTGCAAGCCGTCGGTGATGGCTGATCCAGAACACGCCGGCGATGATGAAGCTCAGCATCAGGGAGATCAGCCGCCCGGCATAGACATGATAAAGCTCGGCCCAGCCGGGCGCGTGCGCGAATTGCGAGGCGCGCGGCAGGTCGTAGGCAAGCAAGGTCATGGCCACACCGAAGATGGTGTTGCTGAGCGACTCCAGCCGCCGCATTTCGAAATAATCGGGGGATTGCTCCGGCATCGTGCAACGAAATTGCCCCTGCTGACCGGCCGGTTTACCGCTTGGTTGTGTCACGGGTTCCGCGGAATAGCAATTTGGGCCCGAATTGGCACGAATTTCGGGAAGGCATTGGTTGACATTGCTTTTGCCCATCCCCATAAACGCGCCCGACTGGGGGTCCTGACGGGACCTCGGTCTTCACCTCTTCATGGCCGCAATCCAAGCCGCCTTACCAAGCGGGCGATCGTGTGCCGTCGAGCGGGGGAGTGTCCCGAGTGGCAAAGGGAGCTGACTGTAAATCAGCCGCCTCATGGCTTCGAAGGTTCGAGTCCTTCCTCCCCCACCAGCCTTGCCTCCCCTACCAGCCCTGGCCACCGATCTTGGCCCATGACCCGGCCCGCAGCCCATGACCGATCGTGATCGAAAGCCGCCGTTCCAAGCTGGCCGCGGCAAGCCGTTCGACAAGAGCCGGCGTGGCCCGGGAGCCGGCTCTCGACCACCGTTTCGCGGCCGCGAGGCGTCCCCCGATGGCCCGGTGATCCTC
>DATGMP010000075.1:0-126918 GCA_035293565.1 Alphaproteobacteria bacterium
CACCCGCGCCCGAGCCGGCCCCGATCGCCGAGACCCCGCGCGAGCGCCTGCCCGGCGAGACCTCCGAGCAATGGCGCGATCGGCTGCTCGCCGCCCGCATCCGGGCGCTCGAAGCCAAATACGGCACCGGGCCGCCTTGAGGGCTGGCTTTCCGCTCTTGTGCGTTTCGAAATCCCCCTCACCCTCCCATTGCTGCGCAATGGGCCCCGCCCTCTCCCACTAAACTGGGCGAGGGGCTCAAAGCCATGCCTGTGCAAAAAGCCCCTCGCCCGGTTCACTGGATTAAGGGAGGGGCCCGGCCGATAGAGACGGGAGGGTGAGGGTTCGTGTCCGGTTTCAGGTCAGACGGTGATGTCGACCCGGCTCCCATGCAGGCGGCGCACATGGAATCCGAGCGCAATCAGGCCGATGCCGAAGATGATCGCGTATATGCCGATCGACAGAACGATGTAGAACACGCCGGCGGCCGGCCGGATGAGGATGACGATGCCGAGCAGCAAGGAGACGGCGCCGCTGAAGATCAGCCAGCCGCGGCCCGAGCCGCGCGGCAGCCGGAAGGCCGGGATCAGCACCGCAAGCCCGCTCAGGATCGCCCAAACCGCAACCAGAGCGACCAGCACGACGATCGTCACTTCCGGCCAGATCAGCGCGATGATGCCGGCCGCCAGCCCGATCAGCCCTTCGAGCGCGAAAGGCCACCAGCGCTTGTGCGCCTCGGCGGCGCGAATGCCCGCGACGACCGCGAGCACGCCGTCGACGATGAGGTACGCGGCGAAAAAGATCGCGGCGAACGTGATCGTCACGCCCGGAAACAGCAACGCCAGAATGCCAAGCGCGAGGGCGATGACCCCGCGCAGGACCAGAACCCACCAGTGTCGGGTGATGATCGGAACCATGCGTCTCTCCCAAATGCAGATTTCATGCCGGGATTTATGTGGAACCCGGGAACAGCCGGTAGTAATCCGACATTACGATGTAGAACGGTGAGCCTGCCATCGCCAATCATGGCGCGAATCTCACAAAAATTTCATGTGGCCGCCACCAGCCGAACACAAAGCGAGCTCACTCTTGTCGAATGCGAGCTCCAAAGGAAGAAAACGCCATGATTCCTATTCCGACTGCCTCCCGCCGCCGTCTTCGGCGCGGGTTGCTGCTTGCCTCGCTTGCGCCGGCGGTGCTCGCCCTCGTGATGAGCGGAGGCGCCTCGGCGCAGGATTCGCCCGAAGATTCAGGCACCCCGCCTGCGCTGGTCGGCCGGATCGCCGGTACGCACGGGCAGGTCTCGATGCATCGCGCCGATCAGCAAGATTGGAGCCAGGCCTCGACCAATGAGCCGATCAGCGTCGGCGATGCCGTCTATGCCGATGTCGGCGGCGAGGCGCGGCTCGAGATCGGCGGCGCGCGGCTCGTGCTGAAGAGCGACAGCGAGCTCGATATCGCGAACCTTGATCAGGACAGCGGCCGGATGCGGCTCGATACCGGGGTGCTCGACATCAGGGTCGATGCGCTGCCGACACAGGACGGTCTGTACATCCTGACCCCGCGCGGGACCGTCAGGCTGACGCGCGCGGGCTCCTACCGTATCGAGGCCGGCACTGAAGATCAGCCGACTCGGATTACCTCATGGGATGGCGCGGCTGAGGTGGGTGATTCCGGGGCCGCCGTAGCGGTCCAGCCCGGGCAGACGCTGCTGATTGCCGGCACCCCGGACGCCCCGCAATATTCCTATGATCGAAATATCGGTCCGACGCCGGAGGATGTCAGGCCGCCGCCTCCGAGGGTTATGGCATCCATCCGCAGCTATGTGCCGCCGGATATGACCGGCGCCGAGGATTTGGGTGAATACGGATCCTGGGACGAGGCGCCCGACTATGGCGCCGTCTGGTATCCGAGCGACGTGCCGGCCGATTGGCAACCTTATCATTATGGCCATTGGGAATTCGTCCCGCCCTGGGGCTGGACCTGGATCGACGACGAGCCTTGGGGATTCGCGCCCTTCCATTACGGGCGCTGGGCCTTCATCGGCGGCCGTTGGGGCTGGTGCCCGGGACGCTACGAACGTCATCCGGTCTATGCGCCGGCGTTGGTTGCCTTCATCGGCGGCGGCGCGCTGGCCGCTTCCATCTCGGTGGGGTTCGGCGGCGGAGAGCCGGTCGGCTGGGTGCCGCTGGCGCCGGGTGAGGTCTATCGGCCCTGGTATCACGCCAGCAACACCTACATTCAGAACATCAACCGCACGGTGATCGTGAACAACACCACGATCAACAGGACCGTCATCGAGCAAGGGCCCCGCCCGATCGCCGACTTCGCCAATCGTCGGTTTGCGACCGTCGTCCCGGCTGCCGCGATGGCGTCCGAGCGTCCGGTCGCCAAGGCGGCCATAGCAGTCCAGCCTGCCGCGCTCGAGCATGTGCAAGCGAGCCCGCAAGTGGTCGCGGCGATCCAGCATCCGCAAAGGCCGGCAGGCCCGTCCGCCCGACCTGGACCGGCATTCCAACAGGGAACGCCCACTCCCGCCGCCCTCGCGGCACGCCCGGTGCTTCCTCCTGCGGGCCGACAGCCCGGCGCGCCGATCCCGCAGCGACCGGTGCCTGCCGGGATACATCCAAACCTGCCGCCGCAAGCAGGCGCGGCGCGGCCGACACCCGGACCGCGGGCCCAACCGCCCGCCGCGGGTGCTCCGGCCGCTGCGCCCCCGCGCCCGGGAATGCCTCAGGGTGCGGCCCTTCCTCAGGGCTTCCGCGGGTTGCCGCCCGCTCCGCCTCCGCCGCGACCGAATGCTCCTGCGATCAATCAAGCTGGTCCGCCGGAGCGTCAGCCCGGCTTCCGAGCACAGCCCCCGGGAGCGGCACCGCCTCCACCGCGCCCCAGCACGATGGAGCGGCAACAAATTCAGCACGCGCCGGCACCGCCTCCACCACAGAGGACGGAGGCGCCGCAGCGGCCCGCTTTCGCGCCGGCGCCCCAGCACGCCGCCCCGCCTCCTATGGAACGCCCGGCGCCGGCCATGCACGCGGCTCCCCCGCCCAGGCCGGCTCCCGCTCCATCCCTCGCGGCGCCCCGTCCCGCACCGCCTCCGCAACAGGCGTTCCGTCCCCCGCCGCAGCCCCGCCCGGCGCCGGCGCCCGCAGCCCGACCGGCGCCGCCGCCTGCTGCACGCCCGGCGCCCGCACCGGCGGCGCACCCGGCTCCGCCGCCGGCCAATAACCAGAAAAAGGACGAGCAACACTGAGCGTTCGCGTGGGGTTTCCGTGGTGGAACGGTCATTCGCTCCAGGCTAGACTCGGCCGATGGCGAATGACCGGCTCCCCACCGAATTCTGGGTTACGGCGCAACTCCGCCGTTTTTCTTCGGCGGGAACAGGCGCCTACCTGATCCGCCGCGGCGACGCTGAAAGAGGCACCGTGATTGTCCGGCTCGTCGCCCCTCGAGGCGTCAGAATCCTCACTCAGGTCCGCGATATGGAGGGACGGCTCGCCTGGATGGGCGTCAAGGAAGGGGCGATACTGCCGCCGCCGGAAGCCGACGCCTATGTCGATCGCGCCGTTCAGCGCGATTCGGATGTCTGGGTGATCGAAATCGAAGCCGCCGAAGGCGAGAACCCTTTCGAAGGCAGGGTCGTCGGGCTCTAGGACCGGCTTTCCATCTGACGGAGAATTCGCTTGGGGGCGGTCAGCCGGTAACTGCGCTCGACCAGAACGGCGACCTCTGACCAGTCCACGCCCTTATCGAGCCACATCCCGACCCAGCCGCGCGAGCCGACATAGGGCGGCACGTAGAAGCGCGACGGATCGGCGCCCACCAGAATCGCCTGGCTTCCTTCCGGCGCCTTGCAGGTGATAGCCGGACGATCGTCTTCCTGAACGAACATCGCGAACAGCTTGTCGCGAATCCGGAAGTTCGGATGATCCCAGGTCAGCCTTTCCTCGGCTTCCGGCAGCGCGAGACAAATCCGCCTCAGCCGCTCGAGCGGGTTCGCGCGAGTCATTCGGCCGGCGCCGAAACGGGCCGCTGTACACCGACGCAGACGCCCAAGGCGATCACGACCAGAAGCGCAGCCAGGAAATAGGGCGCGCCCGGAACCCGGATCGCCGCTCCCGTGGCAATCGCCGCGGCGAAGATCTGGGTGAATACAATCGGCCCGATCATGTCGGCGAAGCTGTTGAGGCTCGATTGCGCCCCCTGCAGCCTGCCTTGCGCGGACGGCCCGATCAGTCTGGTCGCCAGCCCCTGGATTGCCGGGTTGGCGAGTCCCCAGAGCGAGACGAACGGAATTGACGCGAGGAAGACGAGCCCATTAGGCGCGAGCGCGAAGCCGATGAAACCCGTTATGCCGCAGACGAGGCCGATCAACAGCGTTCCGCGCTCTCCGAAATGAGCAATCGCGTACCGCACCAGTACGGCGGACACGATCATCTGGGCGATCCCGACCACCATGAGCGCAGAGCCCATTGTCTTTCCGTCCCAGCCATATCGATAGGTCGCGTAATAGACGAACATGCCGGGCAGCGAGACATGCGCGAAGCGCTGCAGGAAGCCGGCCGTTGCGAGCCGGCCTAGCAGCGGATCGGAGCGCAACAGCTTGAGCGCGCCCAACGGGTTGGCCTGATGCCATTTGAAAGGCGCTCGCCGATCGAGCCGAAGGGATTCGGGCAGCACGAAGAAGCCGTAGGCCGCGTTGGCGAGGCTGAACCCGGCGGCCGCCCAGAAGGGCAGCCTGAGCCCTATGTCGCTGAGGAAGCCGCCGATCGCCGGACCGGCGGTGAAGCCGAGCCCGAAAGCGGCCCCCATGAGCCCGAAACGCGCCGCCCTTCTCTCGGGCGGCGTCACGTCGGCGACATAAGCCATGGCCGTCGTATAGCTGGCCGAGGTGATGCCGGAGATAATACGCCCGACGAACAGGAACCAGAGATTGGGCGCCAACGCCATCAGCACATAGTCGAGCCCGAGTCCGAGATTCGACAGGATGATCACCGGACGACGGCCATACCGGTCGGCGAGGCTGCCGAGGATCGGCATGGACACGAACTGCATCAGCGCCCAGGCGAATCCGAAATAGCCGCCCATGTGGGCAGCTTCGCCGACATCGTTTCCTTCGAAGGCAATGATCAGCTTCGGCAGCACCGGAACGACCAGCCCGAGCGCCATCATGTCGAGCAGGAGCGTCACGAAGATGAAGCCGAAAGCGGCCCGGCCGGGCTGGGGTTGATCGGCGGCTACCATGGATCGCGCTCTCGGATGGAGGTCCCGCATCTCCTGTGGGATTTGCTCGGCGCAGTCAATCCGGCAACAAGACGCCTGGGTTCATCAGATCTTCCGGATCCAGAGCCTGTTTGATGCGTCGCATCAGGTCGAGCTCGACAGCGGTCTTGATCGTTCGCATTTCGTCGCGCTTGAAGCGGCCGATCCCGTGCTCCGCGCTTACCGACCCGCCCAACGACAACACGATTGCGTGCACGATGCGGTTGAACTCCTCCCAGCGCGCGAGATAGGCCGCGCTGTCGGCGCCCTCGGGCTGGGTTAGGTTGAAGTGGATATTGCCGTCCCCGACATGGCCGAAAGGAATCGGCCGAATTCCCGGCAGCACGGCGCTGACGGCCTTGCTGGCGCGCTCGATGAGTTCCGGAATGTTGCCGACCGGCACGGAAACGTCGTGCTTGATCGAGCCGCCTTCGAAACGCTGCGCCTCCACGATCGCCTCGCGGACGAACCAGAGGGCCTTCCGCCTGGCCTCCGAATCCGCCAGCGTCGCATCGCGGACGAGCCCTGCCTCCGCGGCCTCGGCCAGCGCCGATGCCAACGCCTCCCGGAGCCAATCGCCCTGCATACCCGCCGTTGCCTCCGTAAGCACGTACCAAGGATGAGCATCGGCGAGCGGATCGACCGTCCCGGCAACATGGCGTAGCGCGAAATCCAGCGCCATGCGCGGAATCAGCTCGAAGCCGGAAAGCGCGTCGCCCGTTGCCGTCCTGAGGCGCGAGAGCAATGCAAGCGCGTCTGCTGGGCTCGAAATCGCAACGAAGGCCGTTTCGATCTGCCGTGGCCGCGGGAACAGCTTCAGCACGGCTGCCGTCACGATCCCGAGCGATCCCTCGCCGCCGATAAAGAGCTGCTTCAGATCGTAGCCGGTATTGTCCTTTCGGAGGCGCCGGAGGCCGTTCCAGATGCGGCCGTCAGCCAGTACGGCTTCGATTCCCAGGACCAGCTCGCGCATATTGCCGTACCGTATGGTCATGATGCCGCCGGCGTTGGTCGAGATCAGTCCGCCGATCGTGGCGCTTCCCTCCGATCCGAGGCTCAGAGGGAAGAGCCGGTCCGCTTCTTCCGCCGCCGCTTGGACCTTGGCGAGCACACAGCCGGCCTCGACCGTGGCCGTATAATTGAGCGGGTCGATCTCGCGGACCCGGTTGAGCCGTTGCAGGGAGAGCACGATCGCGCGCTCGCCCGGATAGGCGATCGAGCCGCCGACGAGGCCGGTATTGCCGCCTTGGGGCACAATCTGAATTCGCCCCCGGCGAGCCGCCTGGACCAGTGCCGCGACCCCCTCGGTCGAGTTGGGCCGCACGACCGCCAGCGCTCCGCCTTCGAAGCGCCCGCGCCATTCATGGAGATAGGGCATCATCGATGCCGGATCGTCGATCCAGCCTGCAGAATCGACGGCTGCCCGGAGCAACTCGAGCGCGGGATCACTCATCGGCAGGGGCGGCTGCGCGGCCGAGCCGGTCGTTGATCGCGGCGCCGAGGCCCGCTTCTGGGATCGGCATCACGGCGATTCCGCGATGCCCGCCGGCATCCAAGGTCCGCAGCATCGCGAAGAGGTTGGCGGCGGCTTCGGTCGGATCGCCCCGTTCCGATAGATTCAGCACGCGGTCGGCGCGGCGGCCGGCCAGAAGGGCCGGCCCGAAAGCGAGCAGCGCCTCCCCGGGCTCGGCCGTCTCGGCGTTCAGCCTAAGCCTGGTCGACGGCGCGTAATGGCGGCGAAGCTGTCCCGGCGCGGTCGGGCGATCGGGATCGCCGCTCGCCGTATCCACGGGACCTATGACCGCCTCGACCTGTTCCCGCGTGACAGCACCCGGCCGCAACAGCACGGCCTTTGGCCGGGAAAGATCGATGATCGTGGATTCCAGCCCGACTTCGCTGCGGCCGGCCGCCAAGATCATATCGACCTCGTCAGCGAGCTCTTCGGCCACATGGATCGGCGCGGTCGGGCTGACATGGCCGGATCGATTGGCGCTCGGCGCGGCAATCGGCCTACCCGCCGCCCTCAGCAGTTCGCGCGCCACAGGATGGGCCGGCATGCGAATCGCCACGCTGCCGAGCCCGGCGCTGACGAGCTCCGAGATCGCCGAATTCGGGCGGCGCGGAAGGACCAAGGTTAACGGTCCCGGCCAAAATGCTGCTGCAAGATCCTCGGCGCGATCGTCGAGCGGCGCGTAGATGCCGGCAATCCGAATGTCTCCGACATGCACGATCAGCGGATTGAAGCTCGGGCGGCCCTTGGCTTCGAAAATCCGCGCCACAGCCTTGGAATTGGTCGCGTCCGCGCCGAGCCCATAGACCGTTTCAGTGGGAAAAGCGACCAGCCCGCCAGCCCGAATCAGGGCCGCGGCACGGCCGATCGCGGCGGCCGACGCCGACTGCAGGTTGGCCCGCAAGCCCCCCTTTTCGGTCATAATTTCACGCTGCATTGCGAGATAACCCCTTTTCCAATCATATGGGAAGGTTGCATGGTGTTCACTACCGGCAATTGGGAAGCCGACCAAAGGGGGGCAGAATTGAGCGGCAAAATCATAACAGTCGCGCAGCAAAAAGGCGGAGCAGGCAAAACGACTCTGGTCGCCCAGCTCGCGGTCGCCCTGGCAACGAAGGGGCAGCGCATCGCTCTCGTGGATATCGACCCGCAGGCGAGCCTTTCGACTTGGTTTCAAATCCGCGAGGAAAACAAGAATACCGAAAATCTTTGGCTAAGCGGCTTGACAGCATGGCGAACGCAATCCGCCGATAAGTTGACGGCCGAGAACGATCTTGTCTTGATCGATGCGCCGCCGCACTCGCAGACGGAGGCGCAGAGCGCCGTTCGCGCCGCGGATCTGGTACTGGTGCCGATACAACCCAGCCCCGTGGACCTGTGGGCGACCGAGCCCATCTTGAGCTTGGCCAGATCCGAGCGGCGCCCGACTTTGCTTGTCCTGAATCGAGCCTCGTCGCGCGTCAAGCTCGCGGAAGAGCTGGCCGAACCGATCTCGGACCTGGGTGCGGATGTAGCCAAAGCAACGCTCGGGAACCGAGTCGCCTTCGCGTCGTCGATGTTCGAAGGCGCCGGCGTGGTGGAGACCGCGCCGAGCAGCAAGGCCGCTCAGGAGATCCGAGCGCTCGCGAAAGAGATTACGAGGCGACTGTCGCGCGGTTAGCCGCTTCGTAGCGCACGCCGCCGCACATCGGCTCCGGGACGCCGGTCGTCGAGGGGACGCTCAGCGGAAGCCCTTTCAGGCTGCGCACCGCCAGGTAACCGAACGCCTCGGCTTCCAGGGCGTCGCCCCGCCAGCCCACCGCCTCGACGGGCGCGACTTCGGTCCCTTCGAGCCCCGAGGCGAGCCCGGCGATCAGAGCCCGGTTGAGCCTGCCGCCGCCGCTGACCAGAAGACGCTTGGGCGATCCCATCCTGAGGATCGACCGAACGGCCGCAGTGACCGTAAAGGCCGCGAGGGTCGCGGCGCCGTCCGCCGTCGACAAGCGATCCACCGGCGACAGATCGAACGCGTTGCGATCGAGCGATTTGGGCGGCGGCAGATCGAAGAATGGGTGATCAAGCAGCCTCTGCAGCACCTCCGGGTTGACCGTGCCGGCGAGGCCCAGCGTGCCGGATGCGTCATAAGGACGGCCCGTCCTTGCCGCGACAAAGTCGTCGATCAGCGCGTTGCCCGGGCCGCAATCGAATGCGCAGATCGTGCCGTCTTCGGCGATCCAGGTGGCGTTGGTGACGTCGCCGAGCCATGTGATATTGGCGACGCCACCGATATTGAGGATCGCCAGCGGCTTCTCGAGATCGGTCGCGCGCGCGGCGTGATAGAGGGGAACGAGCGGCGCGCCCTGCCCGCCCGCCGCGACGTCGGCGTCTCGAAAATGGCCGACGACGGTAATTCCCGTCCGCTGAGCCAGCAGAAACGGATCCCCGATCTGAACCGTGATCCGTTCGACGGGCGCATGCCGGATGGTATGGCCATGAAAGCCCAGCACGTCGACATCGGCGGCCGACATGCCCGCGCCGGCGAGAAGGCGATGGACGGCATCGATGTGGACGAGCGTGATTTCCCGGCCGACGGTGCGTGCCCCATCGCGGTCCTCGCCGCCGCCCATCACCAGCCGCTGAAGCTTCTGTCGAAGCCCGCTGCGATAGGGGATGGTGAGAGCAGCACCGACTTCGACGACCGATTCGCCGTCAGTGCGGATCACGGCGGCGTCAACTCCATCCATCGACGTTCCCGACATCAGTCCGACCGCAGTAACCCGGTCGGAACCCTTGCCCGGGCTCATTTCCCCACCTGCCGGAGTATGCTAAGCGACCCGCTCCCGCAGGCAGGCCTCCGATACGTCATCATGTCTCCATTCCGATCCGATCTGCTCAACGTCCTCTCCGAGCGGGGATTCATTCACCAGCTGACCGATGCTGCGGGTCTCGACGCGGCGGCGTCTTCTGGAAGGTTAACCGTATATACCGGATTCGATGCAACCGCCGACAGCCTGCATGTCGGTAGCCTCGTCCAGATCATGATGCTGCGGTGGGTGCAGAAGACCGGGCATCGTCCTATCGCCTTGATGGGCGGCGGCACGACCAAGGTCGGCGACCCCTCGGGCAAGGATGAGAGCCGGCAATTGCTCTCCGACGAGGCGATCCGCCGCAACATCGCCGGCATCCGGCGGAACTTCGAGCCTTTCCTCGCCTTCGGCGAAGGCCCGTCCGACGCGGTCATGGCCGACAATGCCGAATGGCTCGACCAGCTCGAATATATCTCCTTCATCCGCGACATCGGCCGCCATTTTACCGTCAACCGGATGCTGACCTTCGATTCGGTGCGGCTCCGGCTGGAGCGCGAGCAGCCGCTCACCTTTCTCGAATTCAATTACATGATCTTGCAAGCTTACGATTTCGTGGAGCTTGCGCGCCGCTACGATTGCACGCTCCAGCTGGGCGGCTCGGATCAGTGGGGCAATATCGTCAACGGCATCGATCTTGCCCGCCGCCTGGATGACCGTACGCTCTACGGGCTCACCACGCCCCTCATCACCACCGCCTCCGGCGCGAAGATGGGCAAGACGGCGGCCGGTGCCCTTTGGCTCGCGGCGGACCGCTTGTCGCCTTATGAATATTGGCAATTCTGGAGGAATGCCGACGATGCCGATGTCGGCCGGTTTCTGAGGCTGTTCACCGAACTTCCGCCGGACGAGACACGACGCCTGGAATCGCTCGGCGGGGCCGAGATCAACGAGGCCAAGAAGATCCTCGCCAACGAGGCAACCAAGTTGCTGCACGGGGCGGACGCCGCCGCCAAAGCGGCCGATACCGCGCACAAGACCTTCGAACAGGGCGAGGTCGGCGCCGAGCTGCCGCGCCACGTAATCGATGCCGCGCTTCTCGGTGGCGAAGGCCTTCCTCTTTTTTCCGCGCTCGCCCAGGCCGGTCTCGCGACATCGGGCAGCGAAGGCCGGCGCCTCATCAAGGGCGGCGGCGCGCGGGTCAATGACGAAGTCGTGCAGGATGAGATGCGGAAGCTCACCCTAGACGATCTCAAGAATGGCAGCATCAAGTTGTCCGCAGGGCGCAAACGGCACGCGCTGATGGTCCTCGAAGATAAGGGCTAGGGCTTTGCCGGAGGGGGACTGGCGTCCTGCCGCTTGGCGGAGGATTCGCTCGGCCCGAGAAAGAACAGATTACGCAAGAAGCCCGGCGCGAACATCGACAGGGGGTTGACCGATACCTTCGGGTCGCTCGTGGTGCCGGTCACGGAATAGGTCCAACCCAGCAACCCTCCCCTGCTGCCGCCGGCGACGATATCGCCGATCACCGGGATCGCCTCGATGATGCGGTTGAACGTGTCGACCGGCACGACCGTGCCCTTGAGAGCGACTTTTCCGTCATTCAGGCCGACATCGCCTTCGAAGCTGATCCCGAGGGCCCCCGCCGATCGGCCGTCGGTGAGCTTGATCCGGCCGCCGGCATAATCCAGATCCGCCTCGAGCCGATCGAAAGCCAACCCCTGGCCCGAGAGAAGGTCGACAAAGCCGGTCGGAGAAAGCGCATTGACCAGGCGCGCGATGATCGGCGCCTTGATCAGGCGGAAATCCCGCATATCGAGCTTCGTGCGCGTGGTCCTCGCCCCCTCGCCGCCCTTGGTCGTACCGTCGAGACGCAGCGTGCCGCCCCGCACGCCGCCGGTGATATCGAGCCCTGCCAGAGCCGCGCCCGCGTCGGCCGCCGCGACATGCAAATCGATGGCGCCGCCGTCCGGCTGATACGACAATGTTAGAGGGCCGTTTCCGGCGACGGCCTTCAAGTCGGCCCGTTCCAGCCTGGAGCCGTTCATGACGACCGTACCGGCGAGGGCGTCGATTCCGTGCCCCGATGAGGTCGTGACGTGCTCCAGCGCAAGTTTCAGATCCAGGCGCGGGGAATGGGAACTGCCGCCGGTCCCGGAACCCTGCAGAAGCTCGGCCGCATCGAAGCGGTGCCCGGTGACCGATATCGCATAGGCGCTGCCGGCGCCGGGCTCGGAGGTCGCGGTCAGGGCATAATCCGCGCCGCTTCCCCCGACCGTCGGCAGCTCGAGACGTTCCAACCGGCCATCGGCGGAGAAGCTCGCGGAGCCGCTCAGCTTCGCGGTCGCGGATTGCATCTGCAGGCGCGAGATTCTTCTTAGAACCCCGTCGGTGAAACCGAGACTCGCTGTGGCGGTCCCCGGCTGCGCAGCCGGCTTCGATAGACCCAGCATATCGAACGAGACATCGGCCGATCCAAGATCGGCCTTCACATCGATGGTCGTAGCGTGGGACCGGTCGATCGATACCTGACCCTGAATGTCGACGGGCCCGCGTAGCGCGACGAAAGCCGATGGGTCCAGGTTGAGCGCCTTCCAGTCGGAATCCTGGACCTCGCCCTTGAAGCCGATACGGCTGTGGATGCGATCCGACGCGCGGAAGGATTCCGTCCAATTCATCGACAGCGGGACGCCCGCCAACTTTGCGTCCCCGACGAGTGACATTCCATCATTGTCGAGGTTGAGATCGAGCATCCCGTCGGTAGCATCTCGATTTCCGACCGCGCCTTGGATTGTCACCCCGTCGAGCTTGCCTTTCGCGCTGTAGCGGATCTGGCTCGACAGAAGCGTATGAATCAGCGGGAAATCGAAATGAAGCCGCTCCGTTGCGTGGCCGCCTATGTTGGCAGGATCGAAGCCGAGCCTGTGCACCACGCCGAGGGGTTGGGAGTCGAGAACCGATAGAGCTGTCCTGAGCGGCCCGTCGATCGACAAGTCGATATCGATCGCCCTGTCGTCCTGGTCGAAGCCAGTGATTTCGAGCACGCCCTGCGATACCGCGATGTCGCCCAGGGTTCCATGGTCTATCGTCAGGTCCATCTTGTGGGAATCGAAGGTCGCATGTCCTGCGATGGCCCGCACCGGCGGCAGTGGCGGAAAATAGTTCACCTCCAAACCCTCGTAGTCGAAGCCGCCATCGACTGTTGCGCTCCGGATCCAATCCTCCGCGTCCGTCCGCACGCTCGCGACCACATGGACATTGCCGGTTTTGACGACGCCGCTGGGGATATGGGCGGTGACCCAATCCCTGCCGCCTACGCCGACGCCGTGCGGCCACAAGGCGTCGAAGCGAGCGAGGGGTACATTGGTCAATGTCGCGCTGAGTTCGAGCGGCCGTACCTCGCCGTCGAGCGCCGCCGTGCCGTTCACCGCGGCACGGGCGTCGCCGAAATCGACCGCGAGCTGATCAAGTGTCAGCCGACGGGGCGCGCCGTCGATATGCATGGCGACATCGGCGCTCCGGATTGCCAAAGCTTCGGGATAATATTCGGGCAGCACCAGCCTTCCGTCGGCGCCATGGAGGTCGAGGGTAGCGTTTACCAGAGTCCCGTTCGCATCCAGTGCGCCGCTAAAGCTGCCGTCGAGCGGGAGTGCGAGGGCGGAGAGCGGCGCCAGCACCTTCGACAGCGGAGCGACCGCTGCGGCGTCGAAATTGCTGAGCTTGAGCGCGAACCGGATTTGCCCGTCGGTCCCCGAATGATGAGCCTCGCCCGAGAAGCGCGCCGTACGCTGCGGCAGCGCCAGAATGAGGCTGACCTTCGCGGCCGCTTCCCGCGCATTGCGGCTGATATCGATGTCGACATCCGGCGCCGACCAGGCGATGCCGAGCTTTTGATCGTCGACGACGATCGAACCATCGACGATATGAACACGGTGCAGATGGCCCAGCGCGTTGTTGTCATTGGTCGGCGAGGCGAGCGTTTTCGGCAGGTCTCCCAGATCGGATCCACCGGAACCGGTCGGCGACGGCCCGGCACGGACCGAAAAATGGTCCGAGGCGTCGCGCACGATCACGAGCTGCGGTCGGTCGAGATCGAGCTCGGTGACGAAAAATCGCCCAACCAGCAATCCGCGGAGCGATATCCCGAGCGTCGCATGCTGAAAAGAGCCGATCGGCGTCCCGCCGTCGCCCACCACTTCGACATCATGGACATCGAGTTCGAGCACGGGCCGGAAACGGTGCCATCCGAGCTTCGCGTCGGCGACTTGCACCGAAAAGCCGAGCCCGGCACCGTTGATCGCTTGTTCCAGATAGGGCTTGATCGAGCTCGAGGTCACGGGAGCCGTCGAAAGGCGCCAAGCCGCGATCGCGGCAATCACCAGCAGACCGCCGACCGCCACCCCGACGATCTCGAGCAGGAGACGCCCGCCATGCCCTAACATGGCTCGGCCCTTCATGAGTTCATGCCACGGGAAGCGCTTCTTCCGACATTCAGGATCCGATGATCACCATCCTTCCGCGGGCACTGCCCTCCGTTCCCGATCCCGCGCTCGCCCAGCGGGGCGAAGCCGACTGGCTGGCAGCCGCGCGCGAGGCGAACCAGCCCGCTATCGATCGGTTTGCGCGCGAAGCGATCGCGGACCCGTCGATCGGAGCGCTGCTTCGCGGAGCCTTCGCCTATAGCCCGCATCTTACGCACGGGCTGACGAAGGAGCTCTCGTTTGTCCGCGAAGTAATCGAGCTCGGCCCCGACCGCCCCTTTACGCGCATGATCGGCGAACTCGCCGCCGCGCCTGTCCAAAAGCTCTCGACGCCGGAGACAATGGCCTTGCTCCGGCGCGCCAAGCGCCGCGGCGCGGTCGCGATCAGTCTCGCCGATCTCGCGGGAGCATGGCCACTGGAGCGTGTGACCGCAGCCTTGTCGCTTCTGGCCGACACGACGGTCGACCTGACCACGCGGCATCTTCTGGCATTGCCGGGCTTCGCGCGCCTGGCCGCATCGGGCGCCGGACTCGTGATCCTCGGTATGGGGAAGCTCGGCGCGCGGGAGCTCAACTATTCCAGCGATATCGATCTGGTCGCCTTCTATGATGCCCCCTACCCGGCCGGCACCGATGCGGACCACCTCGGTCCCGACTTCGTGCGACTCGTTCGAATGCTGGTCCGCATCATGGAAGAGCGGACCGAAGATGGATATGTCTTCCGAACCGACTTTCGGCTGAGGCCCGACCCCGCCTCCACGCCGCTCGCCGTGTCGATCGCGGCTGCCGAGTACTATTACGGCAGCCTCGGCCAGAACTGGGAACGGGCCGCGATGATCAAGGCGCGGCAAATCGCCGGCGATCTTAAAGCCGGAGAAGCGCTGTTCTCGATCCTGAGACCCTGGATCTGGCGGCGTAATCTCGATTTCGCTGCCATTGAGGATATTCATTCGATCAAACGTCAAATCGACCAACGTAAGCTCAAGCCCTACAGTTCTGGGTTGCTGGGACACGACGTCAAGCTCGGCCGGGGCGGAATCCGCGAGATCGAGTTTTATGCCCAGACCCAACAGCTCATCTTCGGCGGACGCGATCCGTCGCTTCGCGTGCCTGGAACCTGCGACGCGCTGGCGGCGCTCGCCGCCGCCAAGCGGATCGATCCGACGGCGGCCGAAGAGCTGTCGGAGGACTATCGATTCCTGCGCAAGATCGAGCACCGGCTGCAGATGGTCAACGATCAGCAGACGCATATCCTGCCCGGAAGCGCCGAGGGAATGGCTCGGATCGCCGGCTTCGCCGGTTATTTCGACCCGGATCGTTTCGTTTTGGATTTGAGCGCCGCCCTGCTGCGTGTCCAAAGCTATTTCGGTCAGCTCTTCGCCCAATCGCCATCACTGTCCGGTCCTGGAAGCCTGGTCTTCACCGGCGTCGAGGATGATCCCGAAACGCTCGCGACGCTCCAAAAGCTCGGTTTTGCGAACCCGCGGGGCGTCGCGGCGGCCATTCGCGGCTGGCATCACGGCCACTATCGCGCTACGCGAAGCGAACGGGTGCGCGAAATCCTGACGCGGATCACGCCGGATCTGCTGGCGTCCCTGGCCCGCACCGCCGAACCCGATGCGGCCTTCGCGCGGTTCGACGTCTTTCTGGCCGGGCTGCCGGCAGGTGTCACGCTGCTCTCGCTCTTCGATCAAAATCGTCACCTCCTGGCGCTCGTCGGCCGAATCATGGGCATGGCGCCTATTTTGGCCGAGCAGCTGTCCCGCACGCCGGCGCTGTTCGACGAACTTCTGAGCCCTGATTTCTTCGCACCCCTTCCCGATCCGGGTGGATTTCGGGAGGATCTCGACCGAGCCTTGGCCGTCGCCGACGGCTATGAGAATGCGCTCGTCCGTCTGAGGCGATGGGCGGCCGGCCGCAGGTTTCAGGCCGGGGTTCATATTCTGGAGGGGCTTTCCGACGGGATGCAGGCGGGGCGTTTCCTTGCCGACGTGGCCGAAGCATCCATCACCAAGCTGCTGCCGCTCGTCGAAGCCGAGTTCGCGCGTACGCATGGCCGGGTCCCCGGCGGAGGGTTCGCCGTTCTAGCGCTCGGAAGAGTGGGAGGCCGGTTGATGTCATTCTCGTCCGACCTCGATCTGATCACGCTCTACGATGCGCCCGAGGGCGCCATGTCGGACGGTCGCAGGAGCCTCGACGCAGCCACCTATTTCGCGCGCCTCACGCAGAGGTTGATTGCGGCAATCAGCGCGCCAATGGACGAGGGCAGGCTTTATGCGGTCGATCTGAGGCTGAGGCCCTCGGGCGAGGCAGGCCCCGTCGCGGTCAGCCTAGGCGCTTTCCTCCACTATCAGCAAGAGAGCGCCTGGACTTGGGAGCATATGGCGTTGACCCGCGCTCGGCTGATCGTGAGCTCGCCTGAACTCGCCGTGAGAGTCCACGACGCTCTGCGGACCGTCCTCACCTTGCCCCGCGATACCGAAAGGCTGCGCACCGACATCGCCGAGATGCGGCAGCGGATTACCGCCGAGCACCCGGCACGCAATCGGTGGGATTTCAAGTACGTCCCTGGCGGAATCATCGATATCGAGTTCGTGCTCCAATATCTGTTGCTCCGTCATGGCGCGCAGGCGCCCGAGCTCCTGACCACGGAAAGCGGCGTCGCGATCGACCGTTTGGTCGGAGCTGGATTCCTCAATGCCGCCGCAGGCGCCGATTTGCGCCGAGCCCTCGAACTCTCCTGGCGCGTGCAGGGTGTCATTCGGCTCACGGCGTCGGACCTTTTCGATCCTGAAACAGCCCCTGGCGCGGTCAAAAAGCGGCTGGCCGAAGAGGTATGGAACGCGGCCGGCCTGCCGCCGCGTTCCGACGTTGACTTCACCGAGGCCGAAACCATACTGGATCGCATTCTCGCGGCATCGCATGACCGCTTTCTGGAAATCGTAGAAAACGCGCCGGGCCCTCGCGGCGAACAGGCGCAAGCCGAGGCCCGCATGTCTCTTTCCGTCGGCTCCGCTGCTCCGAATTTCACGCTGCCGACCGACGGCGGCGGCACCGTTTCCCTGTCGGCGCTCAAAGGGAAGCCGGTGATTCTCTATTTCTACCCCAAGGATGACACGACGGGTTGCACTGCTGAAGCGTGCGCCTTTCGCGATTCGTTCCCGAACTTCCGGGGCGCGAAGGCGGAGATCATCGGTGTTTCCAAGGATTCCGTCGCACGGCACGACAAGTTCAAGAAGAAGTACGACCTGCCCTTCACCCTCGCCTCCGACGAGAAGGGACATGTCTGCGAGGACTACGGCGTCTGGGTCGAAAAGAGCATGTATGGCCGGAAATATATGGGGATCGAGCGCACGACCTTCCTGATCGACAAGACCGGCAAGATCAAGCGGATCTGGAACAAGGTGAAGGTCGCCGGCCATGCGGCCGAGGTGCTGAAGGCGCTCGCCGAACTCTGAGCCCCGGACAACTAAAAAGCCGCCGTTTCCCGTGGAACGGCGGCTTTTTCAAGTAATTGGAGCTCTGTCTATTCGGCAACCTCGGCTAACTGCGCCATGGCTTTGCCGAGATACTGGGTCACGTGGCCGGACACGATGTCCTGCTGATCCTGGAAGAAGTGGTTGGCGCCGGACACGACGCGATAGTCGATCGCGAGGCCGCGTTGCTTCGCGATCTTCTCCGCCAGTTTCGCGACCGCCGACTCGCTCACCAGATCGTCGCGATCACCCTGGACGATCAAACCCGAGGACGGGCACGGCGCCAGGAACGAAAAGTCGTACATGTTGGCCGGCGGCGAAACCACGACGAAGCCATCGAATTCCGGCCGGCGCATCAGAAGCTGCATGCCGATCCAGGCACCGAAGGAGAAACCCGCGATCCAGATCGCGCTCGCCGTCGGATTGTAGGTCTGAAGCCAGTCGACCGCGGTCGCGGCGTCATTGAGTTCGCCTTCACCCCGATCGTATTTTCCCTGGCTGCGGCCGACGCCGCGGAAATTGATGCGGAGCGTGGAGAAGCCGCTGGCAACGAAGGATTGGAAAAGCGTGTAGACGACGCGATTGTTCATCGTCCCGCCATGGAGCGGGTGCGGGTGAAGAACCAGAGCGATTGGCGCTCCGGGCGTCTTGTTGTGCGTATAACGACCCTCCAGCCGACCGGCCGGACCATTAATCATGACTTCAGGCATTTTTCCATCAAGCTACTGGAGTACGAATTCCCGCATGTCCCATGTGTCGCCGGCTCGCCTATCGGTCTGCGATCTAACCCTTTTCGGCCCCGACCTTGACCCTCCGAGGCCATTTGCCTATACCGCGAGCGATACCCATATCCTTGGGTCGGTGCCTACCGGACAGACCGAAGGGTCGAGGAAGCAGCGGCGGGCGGCAAGGATATCATTACGGGCCATCTGGTGTTCAAGCGTTTTCTCGACCACGTCGACAGCATCATCGCGCGCGATCCCGCTGCCCGGAACCGCGTCGAGGTGATTTTGTGCTATCCGGGCCTCCATGCCGTCGTGATGCATAGATGGGCTCACGCGCTCTGGACTCAAGGGCTTATGACGCTTGGACGCTGGGTTTCCCAGCTCGCCCGGGCCTTGACCGGCATCGAGATCCACCCCTCGGCGATGATCGGCGAACGCCTGTTCATCGACCATGGGATGGGGATTGTCATCGGCTCGACGGCAGTCGTCGGCGACGATGTGACGCTGTATCAGGGTGTGACGCTCGGCGGAACTTCCCTTGAGCGTGGCGTGAAGCGCCATCCGACGCTGGGCAATAACGTCATCGTCGGCGCCGGCGCCCATATTCTTGGCCCGATCACCGTCAATGACGGTGCCCGAGTGGGCGCCAACGCGGTCGTCTTGCATGACGTTCCGGCCGGAATATCGATGATCGGCGTTCCGGCGCGACCGGTCCAGGATGCGGCACCGGCGCCCCGGGAATTCCTCGCTTACGGCACGCCCTGCAGCGAGGCTGCCGATCCGATGGCTTGCATGGTCGCGACGTTGACCGATCAGGTCCGGGTGCTGAGCGAGCGGCTCAAGCTGCTCGAACAGGCCCAGACCACTGTCGCCGTCTCCCGAGACCGCCTGCCCGACGCGGCAGAATAAAGCGATTTCCGGCCGCCATGGGCCGTTCGGTCTACCTGGATTATAACGCGACGCAGCCGATCAGGCCCGAAGCGCGAGATGCGATGCTGGCGGCTCTTGCCGAGCCGTCCAACGCTTCGTCGATTCATCGCCACGGCCAGGAAGCCCGCCGGCTCGTCGAAGATGCGCGCGTAGAGGTCGCCGCGCTGATCGGCGCGGCACCGGGCGACATCATCTTCACGTCCGGCGCCACCGAAGCGAACGCGACGGCCCTCAACGGCCTCGGAGCCGATCGGCTCCTGGTATCGGCGGTCGAACACCCCTCTGTGGCCAAAGCGGCGAAATGCATCGAGACCGTCGCCGTCGATCGACACGGGGTGCTGGATCTTGAAGCTCTCGACCGCCAACTCGGCGCAGGCGGCCGGGCTCTCGTCTCGCTGATGCTCGTGAACAACGAGACCGGCATCATTCAGCCGGTCGCCGAGGCGGCCCGTATCACCCATGCTCACGGCGCCCTGCTCCACAGCGACGCCGTTCAGGCCGGCGGCCGCATTCCGGTCGATGTCGACCGCCTGGGTGTCGATCTGTTGACACTGTCCGGCCATAAGATCGGAGGTCCGCAGGGTGTCGGGGCGCTCTATGTGCGGAGCGGCCTCGAATTGACGCCCTTGCTGCGAGGCGGCGGCCAGGAAGGCCGACGGCGAGCAGGAACGGAGAACGTCGCCGCAATTGCCGGATTTGGAGCCGCCGCGCGCGCAACCCTCGCGGATCTCGGCCGAATGAGCGATTTGGCCGCCCTTCGCGACGGGATGGAGGCAAAGCTTCGAGCAATCGCACCTGACTTGGTGATCCATGGGATGGAACGGCCCCGCATCGCCAATACGAGCTGCTTCGGCGCTTCGGGATTGCCGGCCGAGACGGCGCTGATCGCGCTCGATTTGGCCGGTATCTCCGTGAGCTCCGGCGCGGCCTGCTCGAGCGGCGCTGTCGAGCCGTCCTCGGTATTGCTGGCGATGGGACTTGCCGAGACGGCGGCGCGCGAAGCGATTCGGGTCAGCTTCGGATGGGCGACCGAAGCCGAAGATCTCGACCGGCTGGTGGAAAGCTGGTCATTGGTGTATCGCCGGACGCGCGCGGTTGCCGCCACGGCGGCCTGACGATCCCGTGAGACGAGGAGTTCCCGATTTAATGCCCAAGGTCACTTTCATCGAGCGCGACGGCACGAAGCGCGAATTCGACGTGCCGGTTGGTCTTTCGCTGCTCGAGATCGCGCACAAGCATGGGATCGACATCGAGGGCGCATGCGAAGGATCGCTCGCTTGCTCGACCTGCCACGTCATCGTCGAACCCGATTGGTTCGAGCTGCTGCCCGACGCGACCGAGGACGAAGAGGACATGCTGGACCTGGCGTTCGGCCTCGCCAAGACCTCGCGGCTCGGCTGCCAGATCATCATGAGCGAGGAGTTGGACGGCCTCACCGTGCGACTCCCGGCCGCCACCCGCAACATGATGAAGCGTTGAGGCTCGTGCCGTCCCGATGAGCCAGACCGCCGATAACCATCTAGAGCCCGGCTCCCGCATCGTCGTCGCGATGTCCGGCGGGGTCGATTCCTCGGTCGTCGCGGCGGTGCTGGCCGAGCAAGGCTATGAGGTGGTGGGTGCGACGCTCCGCCTCTATGACGATGGCGCCATTCGCGGAAAGCCCGGAACTTGTTGCGCCGGCGCCGACATCGCCGACGCTCGGGCCGTCGCCGGCCGGCTGGGCATTCGGCATTACGTGCTGAATTATGAATCCCGCTTCCAGTCAGGCGTGATCGACGAGTTCGCGGATTCCTATGCGCGCGGCGAAACGCCCATCCCCTGCGTGCGCTGCAATCAACGCGTCAAGTTCGGCGATCTGCTCGAGACCGCGCGGACGCTGGACGCCGCGGCGCTCGCCACCGGCCACTATGCGCGCCGCATCGTCGGGCCGAACGGGCCGGAGCTGCTGCGGGCCGTCGATGCCGCACGCGATCAGAGCTATTTCCTCTTCGCCACAACCGGCGCACAGCTCGATTTTCTACGCTTCCCCTTAGGCGGCATGCCCAAGGAGGACGTGCGCCGGCTTGCCCAGCGATACAGCCTGCCGGTCGCCGAGAAGCCGGATAGCCAGGATATCTGCTTCGTACCCAACGGCTCCTATGCGCGTGTCGTCGAAAAGCTGCGCCCCGATGCGATGCGGCCCGGCAAGATCGTCGACCTGGCCGGCCGAGATCTCGGCGACCATCAGGGCATCGTCCACTTTACGATCGGACAGCGCCGCGGCATCGGCATCGCCGCCGGCGAGCCGCTCTATGTCGTCGGCCTGGATGCCGAGCGCGCGCGCGTGGTCGTCGGCCCCAAGGAAGCGCTGGCGCGCGACCGTGTGCTTCTATCCAATGTGAATTGGCTCGTACGGGTTGCCATCGGCGAACCCATCGCATGCGCTGTCAAGCTGCGCTCCGCGCAGGCGGCAGCCGAGGCTGTTGTTACCCCGGGCGAGAATGGCAGCGCGATCGTCGACCTCGCGACGCCGCAATACGGCGTCGCCCCCGGCCAGGCTTGTGTCTTTTACCAGGACGACCGTGTTCTCGGCGGCGGATGGATCCGCAGCGCAGAAATCCGGCAGCGGGCCGCAGCCTAAGCCGACGTCGGGGGGATGATCGGCAGGCTCCTGATCCTTCGACCGCTTGCGGCATAGATCGCGTTGGCCACGGCCGGCGCGATCGGCGGCACGCCGGGTTCGCCCACCCCTTTGGGCGGATCGGTCGACGGCACGATGTGCACTTCGACCTTGGGCATCTCCGCCATCCGCAGCACGTGATAATCGTGGAAGTTCGATTGCTCCACGACGCCGTTCTTCAGCGTGATCGCGCCATGGAGCGCCGCCCCGAGGCCGAAACCGACACCGCCCTCCATCTGAGCGCGCACGATGTCGGGATTGACCGCGGTGCCGCAGTCGAGCGCACACACGACCCGATCGACTTTGACCTTCCCGTCCGGCCCGACCGTGACCTCGGCCACCTGAGCCACGATCGTATTGATGAATTTCGAGATGCCGATGCCGCGTCCTCGTCCTGCAGGTAGCTTTTCGCCCCAGCCGGCCTTCGTAGCAGCCAGATCAAGCACCGTCAGCCATTGCGGCTGCTTGGCGAGCAACGTCCGGCGGAACGCATACGGCTCCTTCCCCGCCGCCTCCGCCAGCTCGTCGATGAAGGTCTCAATGGCGAAGATCGTGTGGGTGAGGCCGACCGAGCGCATCGGGTTGACGGTGATCGGGCTCTCGGTCGTGTGCAGCTCGACCGAGAGATTGGGAATCGCATAAGGCAGATCGACGATCCCGTCGACCGACGAGCCGTCGATTCCGGTCGCCGACGCGAATGGGGTGCCCGCCATGATCGACTGGCCGACGACGCGATGCCGCCAGGCGATCAGGTCGCCCTTCGGATCGAGACCTGCTTCGACCTGATGGAAATACATCGGCCGATATTTGCCGCCGCGAATATCGTCCTCGCGCGTCCAGATCATCTTGATCGGCTTGCCGTCCGCGCCCATCGCGCGGGCAATCGAGACCGCCTCCATCGTGAAATCCGAATCGAAGGGTCCGCGCCGCCCGAAGCCGCCGCCGGCGTAGAGCGTATGGATCCGCACCTGCTCGGGCGCGATGGCCGCCAGCGCGGCGACGTGGGCCTGATCGCCCGACTGCATCTGGGTGCCTGACCAGATTTCGCAGGAATCCTTCGTCAGCCGCACCACGCAGTCCATGGGCTCCATCGTGGCATGGGCGAGATAGGGAAACTCGAACGATGCCGACAGATACTTCGCGGCGCCGGCGATCGCCTTGTCGGTATCGCCGTCACGTCGAGCCGAGGCGCCAGGCTGCCGCGCCGCCGCTTTATAGGCCTCCATGATATCAGCCGAGCTGCGGGTCTCCGCCTTGGTATCGTCCCAAGCGACCTTGAGCGCGTCGCGGCCGCGCTTGGCCGCCCAGAAGGAGCGGGCCACCACGGCAACACCGGTAGGGATCTCGACGATTCTCACCACGCCCGGGATCACGGCGGCAGCGCTGTCGTCGAATGACTTGACCTTGCCGCCGAACCGCGGCGGGTGCCGCACCAGCGCGACCAGCATTCCCGGCAGATTGACGTCGATCGTGAATTTCGCCGTGCCGTCGGTCTTGTCGGCGCTGTCCAGCCGTGGCAGATGCGGCTGTCCGATCAGCTTGAAGTCTTTCGGATCCTTGGGCGCGATGTCAGTCGGCACCGGCAGCTTCGCCGCGTCCACCGCGAGGTCACCGAAACGCGCGCTCCGGTTGGAGGCCGCATGCTTCACGACCCCGTTTTCCACCGTCAGCTGATTGGGCGGCACGCTCCAGCGCTGGGCCGCGGCCGCGAGCAGCATGGCTCGCGCCGTAGCGCCGGCTTTCCGCATCTCCTGCCAGGAGCTCGCGATCGAGAGGCTCCCGCCGGTGCCCTGCATGTGGAGCGCGGCATTCATATAGAGCTTGACGTCGACCGGCGCGGATTCGACGGCGATCTGGGCCCAATCCGCATCCAGCTCTTCGGCTATGACTGTCGCGACCCCCGTGTAGACCCCCTGCCCCATCTCGGTGAATTTCGAGATCACCGTCACGCGATTGTCGGGCGCAATGCGGACGAATGCGTTGGGCGCGAAGGTCCCTGCGACCGGCGCGGCCGCAGCCGAGCGGCCGAAGCCTTCCATGCGGAAACCGATGACGAGCCCGCTGGCCGCAGCGCTCTTTAGAATGGCTCGGCGGCTCGGTTTGCCGATCCTATCGATCATCCCGTCCATGGCTCAGCCCTCCATCGACTTGGCGGCGGCGTGGATCGCGGCGCGGATTCGGCCATAGGTCGCGCAGCGGCAGATATTGCCATTCATGGCCTGATCGATGTCTGCGTCCAAGGGTTTCGGATTGTGCGCGAGCAGTGCCACCGCCGACATGATCTGGCCAGACTGGCAGTAGCCGCACTGGACAACGTCGAGCTGCCGCCAGGCGCCGCGCACGGCATGCGCCTCCTTGCCGGCGATACCCTCGATCGTCGTGATCGACTTACCGGCGACCAGGCCGACCGGCGTCATGCAAGAGCGCGTCGCTTCGCCATCGATATGGACCGTGCAGGCGCCGCATTCGCCGACGCCGCAGCCGAATTTGGTGCCGGTTAACAGCGCCGTCTCGCGGATAGGCCACAGAAGCGGCATGTCGGGATCGGCATCCACCGAAATCGGTTTGCCGTTCAGTTTGAAGTCGATCATTGGCTCCCCCAACGCAGGCCCACTATTTACGTGACGAGCCGCGCCCGGCTTGCGCGGATGATTCGCCGTGATGCCCCGACCGCGAGACGCGCGCGATCCATCGGGCCCATGCCGCTTTCCCTCAGATCCCGGAGCGGGACCTCGACGCCGATCGTCACCTCCGGCGGCAGTGCCGCCGCGAACTCCGCCAGCGGAAATGCTCCTTCGCCCGGAATCCGGCGCTGCAGAAGGCCCTCATCCTGCTCGAGTTCGGGCGCGATCGCGAGCGGCCCGTCGCAGATTTGGGCGTACCGGATCATGCCCGGCTCGGTGCTCGCCACATCCGCCGGCGAACCGCCGGTGCGAACCATGTGCAGCGAATCGACGATGATGCCGGCGGTCGGCAGCTCTGCGCGGCGCAAGAACTGCTCGGTCTTGCCGATCGAGTTCATGGGCGAAAAGGCAAGAAATTCGATATTGGCGCCAAGCCCGTATTCCGCAGCTAGCGCACAAAGCTCGGAAAATTTGTCGAGAAAGCGCTTTTCATCGGGATCGAATGCGACGGTTGCCGCAGCCTTGCCCCCGAGCACAGCCCCGGCCTCGAGCGCCGGGCGGAAGCTCTGGATATCGACCTCGGGCGTGATGATGAAGCATTCGATCGCGCCGAGTGTCACGCCGGTGTCGGCCAGGCGCCGGGATGTCTCGCGCCGCAAGGCCGCGTCGCTGACCAGAGGCGGCACCGCGACTCGGTCGTTCGGCTTCTGGATGAACAGGCTTACATACTGACAATCGGTCGCTGCAGCGATCGACACGACTTCCGGCGGCGAAGCCTCGAATACGGTGAGATGGTCGAGCGACAAGGGATTCATGCGCGGCTCCGGCGCTGCTTGACCCCGCACTCTACCCGCCGGACGACGGGCGGAACAGCCGATAGCTCAGGCGGCGCTGAGTGACGTCGCAGAATCCTCGGATAGCCGGTGAACCGATATATTCCCCAGCCGAAGGACGAAGGCAGCTTCCTCGACCGAAGCGGCCGAGACGCGTCGCTCGTTGTTCATGCTGGCGAGAAAGCAGGCCTTCGCGCAAATCAAGTTGACCAGCCGCGGCACTCCTTGCGCGCAGAGGGCGACATGAGCCAGGGCCTCGCGCGTAAAAAATCCTTGGTCGACCCCGAAGCCCGCCAGACGATGCCGCACGAATTCCGGAACCTCATCGTCATCGAGCCGGCCCAAAGAGCAGCAGGCCATGGCTTCATCGAGTTGCGCCGCGACCGCCGAAAACCGGCCGTAGGCGGACGGCGTGATGCCGATGATGAACTGAACATTGGGACCGCCTTCCGAGCGGCGGGCCTCGTGCGCGGCCATCTGCAGCTCGATTGGCAGGAGGTCAGCACCGTCGAGGATCGCCGCAACGCGGCCGGATTCGGCTGCCGCCGCGATCTTTCGCCAGCAATCCAGCGCGTCGGGCCCGCTGGAAGGCGGTTGCGCGAAGTGGATGAGCGGATGAGTCCATGGGAGCTCTGCGGCAAGCGAGGCTAAAAGCGTGCTCTTGCCCGTTCCGGCCTCGCCCATGAGCAGGACAGTATCGAAGCCCTCTTCCAACCGGACGCGGAGCCGGCGCTCCGCCACAGCATAAGCGCGGCTGCGAAACGCTGGACCGATATTCGAATTTGGCTTGAATGCGGCCTCGGGGGCCGCGGCGACGACTTCCGGCAACGTCTCGGCTGACACCATTCCCTGCCCGTCGGTTTTCTGATCGTCCCGCTAAATGCCGCGCTGCGGAAAACGTTCCCCTAGAGACGAAAAATTCCCGAGAAATGCTGTTGGTTAAGGTCCGAAGCCGTAACGGAATCCGAAGGTGACGGTGCGCGTTTGGTAATCGAATTTCCTGGCGATCACGCCCGAGGTCGACGGAAACTCGTAGCCATTGGAGCCCTTGATCCTGAAACCCAGATCCAAGGTCAGCCTCGGCGTCACCGCGTAGTCGAGCCCGGCAATGCCCTGCCAGGCAAATTTCACCCCTGACCCGTCATAGATGATAGAGGTGCCCGTCGGGCGGAAATTGTCGCCCCAGGAGATATGGGCGCCCCCGATGCCGAACCCGATATAGGGCGTCAGGGCCATTCCTGTCGGTATATCGTAGATCGCGTTCGCCATGAGCGAATTATCCCATTGCGTCCCCGACCAGGGGTTGCTGCCGAACGAGGCGATCTTCTGTTCGCGGAAGCTGTATTCGAGCTCGGTCCGGAGCCCGAAATCCCAGGCATAGCCGGCATCGAACAGCACCGCCCAGCCGGTCTTCCATTTCGACGTCTCGGGTAGGGAGAAGGTCTGCTTGCCAACCGTGGCGTCGAGTTCCAGGCTCCGATCCGGCATCAGATCGACGCCGGCGCCCATCCCTGCGTAAAACCCATCCGCGGCATGCGCCGAAATGGGAGCAAAAACCAATATCGCAGCGCAAAGATAGTGACGAAGTCCGTTCATGGCTCCCTCGGTTTGTTGCGTCAGCCGTTGATTGAGCGACGCCCGCGGACGGCCCGGTATTCCGGACCGTGCTTCGATGCGACGATCAGAGGCGCTCAGAGGAGCGTCAGCCAACCCGGATGCGAGCCCGATTGGCCGACAAATCCGACCTCGGCATTCTGGAAGGCCTCGGGGCTCTCCGCGAACCCGACCAGGACCCATTCCCGCGTATGGCCACTGGTGAGCGCGTTGACCCATCCGTTGAGCCCGGCCTGATCGGGAGCGCGGTCGAGAACGTTGGCGTAGAGCTGAGTTACGAACTGCGTATTGGTTAGCGCCCCATATTTCTGCTGAAACTCCGTCGACTGCGTGAAGCCATACGCCAAGTCCGGCAGGCCGTTGACCGGCGTCCCCGCGAGCGACGTAAAATTGTCGGCGTTTTGAGCCGAGGCCGGCTCGGTCGCGAATGCCTGTTCCCAGCCCGTAAGGCCGGGCGCGTCGGGAATGCGGCCAAGCGCGCCCTGATAAAGCAGGGCGATCTGCGCCTCCGTGCCGTTCGCGACGATCTGCATCCGGTCGGTGAATTGTAGAAACTGGACGTTGGAGATGTGGTCGCTGCCGTTCCGGCTGGCGATAGAGTCGTTGACGGTTACGCTTCCATCATGATTGGAGGCGATCGTATAGGCGCTGGCGGGCCCCTTGAATTGGACCGTGTCCAAGCCCGATCCGCCGACGATCGTGTTAGCGCCAGCCGCCGGAACGAAGGTCTCGGTGCCGGTCCCGCCCTGGAAAGTATCGTTGCCGCCCTGGCCGACCAGCACATCCGTCGCCGACGAGCCGATGTAAGTATCGTGTCCGGTCAGAAAGGATTGCAGCAAAGGCGTGGAGTTGGGAGCCGCCAGGTCCTGATTGATTTGAGCCGCCGACACGTTTGCGCCGGTGATCGAGAAGACGGTCGTGGTGACGCCGGGATTATAGCCGCCGTAACCATAGGGGTCGCCGCCGCCGGTCCCGCCTCCATTATTCGTGAAGACGCGCTGGTAGCTCGTGGCGGTTCCACTGCTCAAGGAGCCGCCCGGCGCAAAGAAGCTGCCGTTGTAATACTCGACCGCGCCGTTCTGTAGCTGCGTCGTGATCTGAGTCGGCATGATCGAGTCGGAGACGACGGAATTCGGCAGCGCCAACGTGTTCATGTCGATCCCGTTGGGACCGGCGGTAAAGGTCGCCATCTGATATCTCCCTCACGTGCCTCGACGCCTCGCGGAATGGGCGAGGCAGGACCAACGCCGCATAGGACGCGTTGGGCGGCCGTCTATTCCAGGCGGCGTGAGAAATCAGAAGCTTCGCTGGATGCTGATGGAGAAATAATCCCAGTCCGACAGCGCTTCGCCCTGGTCGGGGCGCAAGAATAGAAGCTCGGAATTCTTGGTGCGGCCGAAATAATGAGTGAAACCGATTGAGCTCTTCCAGACCTGGTCAATCGTGGCAGTGACACCGATGCTTACGTCGCCCGTGCCGCGATTCATCGTGGGCACGATCATCGATTGCCCAAGGAAATCGTAACCGAACTCGAGCGGCACCGAGAGGTCGACATGCGGCAGGACCTGAAAGAATTGCGGTTCGAAGATCGTGCGGAAGGCCGCCGCAGCTCTCGTGCTTCCCGATTCCAGCCAGGCTGGATTCGCGATGGAGCCGATCACATGGTTGAAGGCGATTTCGCCCGTCCAGTTCGCGCCGGCCGGCACGCCCGGCAGAGGGGGCGTGACATAAACCCAGGAAAGCTGCGCATGCAGCGTGTCGGCTTGCGGAATGAGGCTCCCGCCGTCGCCAGGCGGAATATAGACGCCGCGGTTGACCAACGGCATGTTGCGACGAGCCGAGAGCTCTCCGCCAACGGTGGCGCCGCCGAGCGGCGCCGACACGCTGGCTCCATAGATCTGGATGTCCCGAGGGTAGGCCAGCCTGTAGGTGACATTGCTCGTTGGAGGATCCGCAAAGAACTCGATCGTCGGGACCTTGGCGCTGTATCGAATCGCGTAAAGCCCTAAGTCCACGTCGCCCGGGTGCCATTTGAGCGCCAGACCGAATTGACCGGCGGCGCCGGGGCCCCGATCGCGAATACGGACATAATCGTAGGGGCCGAAACCCGGTATGGGCAACGCGATCTGGCGATTCCCCTCCGCGCCGGCGACATCGCTGGCGGTCGCATAGGCGTCTTCGGGGTTGATCCGACTGCGGCGCCATTCGAACTGGTAATAGCCTTCGACCGCCAGCCCTTCCCCGTTCTGCCAGCTGAAGGAGGCTTGGCCGACGGGCAGGAAGAAATCCTTGGACTGGTAGGGCCCTGTCATCCGCGACTGGTAGGTGTCGATCGGCGCCTGGCCGGCGGCGACGCCGTTTTGCGAGAAGTAAAGGCTCTCGCCCCAGATGAGCACGTGTCGGCCGACCCGGAACGACACCGATTGATCGTCGCCCACGTCCTGATTGCCATGTAGAAATGCTTCGTAGAGCTCTAGCTGCCGGCCGCCGAGCTCCGACGCATCGTAGGCGGCTCGGACGTAGGAGCCCGACGCGGGATTGTAAGCTTCCGACGCGTCTTGGATGTTTCCGGTCCGGTCGACGGCGTCGAACCAGGCGGTACTGCTGGCGTGGATGCCGAAGTCCCGATACGTGACGTCGAGCTCCGACAGCCAATCGATCCGTCCCGAAGTAAAGCCCCTCCCGTAGTAGCAACTCGCATTCTCGGCCGAGATGCCGACGGAAGCCGCTGCGGATACGCAGTAATTGGCGATGTTCAACGCCGTCCGCTCGGGTTGATAGATGGCGCTCAGCCTGACCGTATTGTCCCAGCTTACTTGAAAATCCTGATCATTCTCGAGGATCGCGCTCAGCGCTGGCGTCGGAAGACCGATGAAGATCGCACTCGCTGCGGCCATGACACGCAACGCCGCGGTGGATCGGCCCCCACAATTCCGCCTAGGATCGGGCATGATGAGGTTCATCTTCCCGGCGCTCGTCGGATCGACGCTCTTGATAGCGGGCTTGGCCCAGGCGGCCGTATCAAGTGAGGAAGCTCAGCGCCTGAAGTCGGTGCTGACGCCGCTTGGCGCCGAACGCGCCGGCAACGCCGATGGCAGCATACCGGCCTGGACCGGCGGGTTGACGAAGCCAACGGCGGATTATGTCGATGGTCAGCCACGGCCGGATCCTTTTGCGGCGGAAAAGCCGCTGTTTTCGATCACCTCAAGCAATTTCAAGCGCTATGCCGATCGGCTGCCGGAAGGTCAGAAGGCGCTGTTCGAAAAATACCCCGATTATCGGATGGACATCTATCCCGCCCATCGCACGGCCGCTGCGCCGCAAAGCGTTTACGACAATGTCTTTGCCAATGCGACGCGCGCGCATCCGGCACCGGAAGGGATCGCCTATGGCGTTTCCGGCGCGGTCGGCGGAATCCCCTTTCCCATCCCTCAGAGCGGGGGTGAAGCGATCTGGAATCATCTGTTGGCCTATTGGGGCGCAGCGCGCGAGGACCGGATTCGCAATTATATCGTCTCCTCCGACGGCGCCCTCGAGCTGTCCAACCAGTATCGGGAGATCGTCGATTTTCCATATTATTATCCCGATGCGAAGCCGGATTCCTTCGGCGATTATTACTTCAAACGGCGCGAGCTCAGCGACGGTCCCCCCGGTCTTGCGGGCCGGGGCTATCTTCTGTGGGAACCGCTGGATGCGGCGCGGCATCCCATACAAGCGTGGCAATATCTGCCTCGGGAAAGGCGGGTGAGGAAATCGCCCCTTCTGTCATATGACACGCCAACTCCTGACGGAGGCGGCATCGAAGCTTTCGACGAATACTACGTCTTCAGCGGCAGCCCGGACCGATACGACTTCAAGATCCTGGGCAAACGGGAAATGTATGTGCCCTACAACAATAATCGGTTCCCGCAGTTGCCGATCTCCACGGTCGCGGGTCACAGCCATGAAACGCCCGGCACGATCCGCTACGAACTGCACCGTGTCTGGGTCGTCGACGGGACACTCGCGCCGGGCAAGCACCATCTCGTGCCGCATCGGCGGCTTTATCTCGACGAAGATACGTGGCTCGCACTCTATGCCGACGAATGGGACGCGGACGGTCGGCTGTGGAAGTTCGCTCATGGCACCATGTATCTGGTCCCAGACCTTCCAGCCGTCGTGCTCGGCAGTGAATTCATCTACGACCTCGAAGGCGGAGGCTACGTGATCGCATTCACCTTCAACGACGAGCCGGTCCACTTCAAGCTGACATCGCCACACGCGGCCAGCGATTTTGCGCCGGAAAGCCTTGCGGCCGAGGGCGTGCGATAAGCCCTCGGCCGCTGGAGGGCTCAGAAATCGAGCGCCGAATAGGTCATGGTCGCGACCTTCAGCATCTGCCTGGCCGGCATTTCCCCTAGCATCACGACGCTCAGCGCATCGTTCTGCCAGACGCAGATTTGCATCGCGCCACGGTTCGACAGGTCGAAGCGGTCCGAACCCTGCGAACGACGCATGAAGAGCGTAAAGGTGCCGCCCGTCGCATCGCGGTAGGTCACCTGCACGGCTGGGCCGCCGCCCGGACCGTGCAGTACCGAAATTCCCCGGAGCCTATATCCCGCCTTTGTCAGATCAGGAACCTTCGCCGGAACGTCGAGCGTCGCGGCGACGACGGCGTCGCCGGCGTCGGCGGAAGCGAGCGCGTCTTCGCCCAACATGCGGTCGGGTCGCAATGCGCCATCCCGCGCCGACAGAGCCTCCGCGACCAAAGGATCGGCGCCGTTGCCGCTGAGATAAGGTGCGGCGATCCAACCGGCCGTCGCGCCGACAATCGCCACCGTGAGCATCGCAGCCAGAGCCATAATGCGGCGCATCTGCCGCTGCCGCTGCATGCGGCGAATCTCGGCAACTCGGAATCGTCCCGGCAACGGCTCGTCGAACTTGGCTTGAAACTCGTCGCGGAGCTGCTGCCTCTGGTCGATATAGGCGGCGACCCGCGCCGCCTCGGCGGGAGCCTGCGCAAGGTGGGCTTCGACCGCGCGGGCCTGATCGGCCGGCAGACGGCCGTCGACATAGGCCTGGATCATATCCTCGGACACGGGAGCGGCCGCCGTCATTTGACGCTCCTCAGCCGAGGCTGCGGCTCACCATTCAACAATCCGCGCAGCCTTTCGCGCGCGCGGCTCAGCCGAGACATGACGGTGCCGATGGGGACGCCCAGCGCCTGGGCGGCGTCCTCATAGCTCAGATCTTCGACGCCGACGAGAAGGATCACGGCGCGATGATCGGGCGGCAACCTGTCGATCCCGTCCATGACGTCCTTCACATACAAATTCTGCTCCTGGTCCTCCGGAGCTCCGGGCTCGAAGGGAAGGTCGTCTATCGAAGCGACCGGTCCCCGGCGCGCGAACCGTCGCCGGCCGCTGACGAATTCATTGTACAAAATCGTAAATAACCAAGCTCTCAAGTTTCCGTCCGGGCGCCTCAGATGCCAGCGGCTGAGCGCGCGCTCGACGCAATCCTGGACAAGGTCGTCGGCATCCTGGGAATCCCGGCAAAGGCCCCACGCAAAGCGACGCAGCGCCGGGATGAACTGCTCGATCGCATCCTCATCGCGCATCCGGATTCAGACCGGCATCCCCGGTCGTAGCCCGCCAAAAGCCGCCATGTTAACCATCCCTCGTCTTTTTCCCTGTCTTGCGTCGCCCCATGGACGCCCGCCAAGGCAAGCTTATTCCAACGCAGGGAAAGTCCTAGCCCTCATCCCTGCAGAGGCGGTGAAGATCGCTCTTCTCGATGTAACCCGCATGAGACCGGTCGAGGTCGGCGAAGTTCTGATGGACGTAGGTCTTGAACTCGTCGAGCGTCACCGAGCCGTCCAAATCGGTGTCAGCTGACATCACCGGATCGGGCCTGTCCGCCGGCATCACGCCGGAGGCATCGGGACGCGGCATCGACTCATCCTCGCGACCTCCCTCGCCTGGGAATCGCGGTTCGTCCGACTCCCTGGCGCGGGGCTTCATCGCGATTTCCGGGGTGCTGAAGCTGGCATATTTGGTCCCCATCACGCGCTCGCGATAGGTGGCGACCTCTGCCGCGCTCACTTTGCCGTCGTGACGAAGATCCATGACGTTGAACTGGCGAACCGCGTCCGCCTCCATCTCCGCCAGGGTGAGCTTCCCGTCATGATTGGAATCGATCCGATCGAACCAGACGTCCATCGCATCGTCGCAATGGGCAGGCCAGCCGGATCCGACCAGGGGCTCGCCATTGGGGCTGAAGACGGGCCGCGGCAGATGCGGGCGATCCAATCCGAGCAGGCTGCAGCCCGGCAAGACGGCCGCGAGCGCCGCCGCGCAAAGGCCCGCAAATAGGCAGGAGGCGCGCAGGCGCGAGCCTCAACCGCGGGAATCGATCGGCGGAACCTTCCGCGGCTCCGGCCCGGTGTAGTTGGCGCTCGGGCGGATGATCTTGCCGTCGATCCGCTGCTCGATCACATGCGCTCCCCAGCCGGTCGTGCGGGAAATGACGAAGAGCGGCGTGAACATCGCCGTCGGGACGCCCATCATGTGGTAGGAAACCGCCGAGAACCAGTCGAGGTTCGGGAACATCTTCTTGATGTCCCACATGACCTTTTCCAGCCGGTCGGCGATATCGAACATCTTCGTATCCGCCGCCGACTGGGACAGCTTGCGGGCGACTTCCTTGATCACCTGGTTGCGCGGGTCGGCGATCGTGTAGACCGGGTGGCCGAAGCCGATGATGACTTCCTTGTTCTCGACGCGGCGCCGGATGTCCGCCTCGGCATCGTCCGGCGAATCGTAGCGCTTCTGAATCTCGAACGCGACCTCGTTGGCACCGCCATGCTTCGGTCCGCGCAGCGCGCCGATCGCGCCGGTGATCGCCGAATAAATGTCCGCGCCGGTGCCGGCGATAACACGGGCGGTGAAGGTCGAGGCGTTGAACTCGTGCTCGGCATAGAGGATGAGCGAGGTGTGCATCGCCCGAACCCACTCCGCCGAGGGCGGCTTGCCGTGCAGCAGATGCAGGAAATGGCCGCCGATGCTCTCATCGTCGGTCTCAACCTCGATCCGCTTGCCGTTGTGGCTGAAATGATACCAGTAGCAGAGCATCGAGCCCAAGGACGCGATGAGCCGATCGACGATGTCGCGTGCGCCCGGGATGTTGTGGTCGTCCTTCTCGGGCAGCGCACAACCGAGGACGGACGTGCCGGTGCGAAGCACATCCATCGGATGGCTCGACGCGGGCAGTTGCTCGAGCGCAGCCTTCACCGAGGCCGGCAAGCCGCGCAGCGCCTTGAGCTTGGTCTTGTAGCCCTTGAGCTCGGCCCGGTTCGGCAGCTTCTCATGAACCAGGAGATAAGCGACTTCCTCGAACTCGCAGGCATTGGCAATCTCGAGAATGTCATAACCGCGATAATGCAGATCGTTGCCGCTCCGCCCGACGGTGCAAAGCGCGGTATTGCCGGCCGCAACGCCGGAAAGCGCCACGGATTTTTTGGGTTTCGGAAGGACGGAGGGCTCGGACATGACGGTTCGCTCTGCGGAAAGAGTTCGATCGATGAAACAGTGTGCCTCGCCTCTACACGATCATCTCGGAGATGAACAGAGCCACGTGACTGACCGCTCGTTCAGGCCGCCGTCGCGATACCGGGTTCTTCGGGCTGCGCGCGGCTCCGAAGGGGCACTTCAGGCAGGAAAAGCGCAACGGCTATTCCGAGGATGACGATCACCCAGGTATCTTTGAACATGGTTGCGATCGAGATCGCAAAACCCTCCTTCACACCCCGCTCTATCTTGCTCGCGAGCTTGTTCGCCCGTTCGTCGATCTGGCCTTTGATCTCGGCCAGATCGCGCTCCGCCCTGGCCTGGCTCTCGGGAGAGGAGTCTGTCGCCCTGACGTCATCCTTGAGCTTGGCGGGCAGGAACGGGTTGTCGAGCACGGATTTCCGCGCCGTCTCGTCGCCGTGAAAGGCGCGCTCGATCGTCTGGTACTGGGCGTCGAAGAAGCTGCCGATCCGGTCGCGGATCCGGTGGGGGTTCATCGCCTGATTCTGGGCCTCGGTCATATCGACCTTGGTGGCCGTCATGCCCGGGAGGCTCGGTACGCGCTTCGGTAGCTCGATCGCCAGATTGCTGGTCAGGATCGCCCCGAACAGGGTGACGCCGATCGTCGAGCCGACCTGCCGAAAGAATTGGCTGGCGCTGGTCGCGATGCCCATTTGCGGGACCGGCACCGCATTCTGGATCGCGGCCGTGAACAGGCTTTGCGTCGGCCCGAGGCCCGCGCCCATCAGGAACATGCGCCAGCCGAGATCGAGCGTCGTCGTGTCGGCCGTGACGCCGGCCAAACTGACCATGCCGACCATCACGAAGCCGTATCCCGCCAGAATGAACGGCTTATAGCGCCCGGTCCGCGAAGACAGGCGTCCCGAGATGATGCTGGTGCCCATGAGCCCGAGCATCATCGGCAGGATCGAAAGACCGCTGCGTGTAGCATCGACCCCCTGCACAACCTGGATATAAAGCGGCAGGAAAAGAATGACCCCCATGAAGGCCATGTTGACCAGGAAGGACGCCATATTGGCGATGCCGAAGACCCGGTTCTGGAACAAGCCCAACGGAATGAGCGCGTCCTTCTTGCCGATCTCCGCCGCCACGAAAGCCGCGAGCGCGGCTGCCGCAAGGACGAACAACCCGATCTCCAGCAGGGAATTCCAGGGATAGACCCGCCCGCCCCAAGTGAGCCCCAAGAGGAAGGGTACGACCGCCGCCACGAAAAGGACCGCGCCCACGGCATCCACGCGCCCGGTCGCTTTGTGGCTGAGCTTCGGCATCTTCACGATGATCATGAAGAGCGCAAGCAAACCGACCGGCAGATTGACATAGAAGACCAGGCGCCAACCCGCGATCGTGATGCCGAAAGCATCGATCGTGCCGTGATCGGTGAAGAAGCCCCCGACCAGCGGTCCCATCACCATCGAGAATCCGATAACCGACGCGAACACGCCCATCACCTTCCCGCGCTCGCGTGGCGAGTAGAGGTCGCCGATAATCGTGAACGTGCTCGTGAACAGGGCCGCTCCGCCCAGGCCCTGGATGGCTCGGAAGGCGATCAGCTGTGTCATGCCCCCGCCCAGGATCGGCAGCGCCCCGAATTCGCCGCTCATGCCGCAGAGCATCGAGCCGAACAGGAAGGTCGCGACGCCGAACAGCAGAATCGGCTTGCGTCCGTAAAGGTCGCTGAGCTTCCCGTAGATCGGGACGAGCACGGTCGAGCTCAGCATGTAGGCCGTGGTGACCCAGGAGATCAGCTCGAGCCCGTGGAGCTCGGCCACGATGCGCGGCATCGCGGTGCCGACGACGGTCTGGTCGAGCGTGCTCAGCAGAAGGACGGCCATCAAGGCCGTGAGCGTGAGGCGCCTTTCCTGGGGGGTTATGTTGGGAAGCGTCACTCGCCTTCCCGCACGAGATCGACGAGCGTCGACAGGAAATCGGCGCGGCGCTCGGCCGGAATTTTGCTCAGCCTGTCGCCGACCTGCTCGGCCAGGATGTCGTCAGCGCCCTGCATCACCTCCACGCCTTTTTCGGTGAGCCTGACACGGACCCGGCGCGAATCCTCCGGATCGATGCCCCGCTCGACGAGCCCTTTCAGGGTAAGCTGGTCGAGATGCTTGGTGATCAGGCTGTTGGGAAGCCCCATCACCTGGGCGATCGCACCCGGATAGACGTTCCCCTGATCGATGCCGTGCATGATGAAATAGAGGCGCAGATCGATTCCATGCCGCTGATCCAGGATCGGCGATAGCTGCTGCACGATGCTCATATTGAGGCTGTACATATTGCGCAGGAAGATCGTGACTTCCGAAGCCAGCCTCGGTGAGCTCGTCGATTTTGTCACCAAGCCTTTCGCCCTTCCCTTCCGAATGTCTCGATCTTACCCGGTCACGGGCGTCGATACTTCATGGGATGAAATAATTCAGCGGGCCGGCTCAAAGCAAGCAGAACTGCGCCAATAAGTCGCTTCACGATGTTGCACTTGCGCAACAGGACGATAAAGTTGTGGGGAGACATGCGTAGCCATAGTTGACAGGCGTTACGCCTTTCAAGAGGTTGCGGCCCTTCTCTCGACAGGAACCATCGACGACGCACGGCATGTGCTACGCGAAATCATTTCTGTCGAACGAGAAAACTTTAGGGGAGAACATGTTCAATCAGTTCGATTCGCTTCGCTCGCCTTCACCCGTTGCTATCGCATCGCGTCCGGCTTTTCTGAAATCCCGCCTGTTTGTCGTAACTGCGATCGCATCGGGCCTCGCCCTACCGGCCTTCGGCCAGGAGGAGGCCCAGAACCAGCCAGCCGCGTCAGCGGGGATGGAGGAAATCGTCGTCACCGCGCAGCGCCGCGAGGAAAAGCTGCTCAACGTTCCGATCGCCGTCAGTGCCTTCAATGCCGAGACGCTTCGGGCACGCAACATTACCGACATCAATGGGCTGATCGGGTTCGCCCCCAACGTCAAGATCGTCCAATCGCCGGGCTATACGACCGAGAGCGACATCTCGATCCGCGGCTCCATCACGATCAATCCGGCGCCCTATTGGGAGCCCGCGGTCGGCCTTTATGTGGATGGCATCTATATCCCGAAGGCGATCGGCGACGTGTTCGACGTGGCCGACCTGGACCATATCGAGATCCTGCGCGGGCCGCAGGGCACGCTCTATGGCCGCAACACGCTGGAGGGCGCGGTCAACATCGTGACCAAGAAACCGACCGGCCAATTCGACGGCTACATCCAACTCGGCGCCGGGAACTATGGCGACCTCAGAACCCAGGGCGTGGTCGACCTGCCGGCGTTCGGCAAGTTGAGCTTGAAGCTCTCGGGGCTCGTGGAAAGCAGGGACGGCTTCGTCGATGTACAGCCTGATCCCTTCCACCTGCCGATCTCGGGTCCGCCGAGCGTCGGCGATCTCTACAGCCTCTACAATCGGGCTGCACGGATCTCGGCCAGGCTGGACATCACCGACGACATCACGGCCGACTATGCCTTCGATGTGAGTCAGGAGCGGAATCGGGGCAATTTCTCGCAGCTGACGCGTGTCGGATCAGGCGGCATCTTCGATCCGTCGTCGCCGGCCTATCTCGGTATCCCGCTCTATCTCTACATCCAGCACAACCCCGCCTCTCAGACCGCCTATGTCAACGGGGCAAACAACAACAGCCCGATATTCGAGGATTCCGGCGTGCGGGCGCATAGCCTCATCCTCACCTGGGACGCGAATGACAACCTGACGCTGAAGTCGCTGACCAGCTATCGCTGGATCGACTGGTCGAATTCGCTCGATCTCGACGGCTCGCCGATGGAGGTCGCGGGCACGCAGCTCTACACGCATTATCATGCCTTTTCGCAGGAGCTGCAGGCTACCGGCCAGTTCGACCGTTTCCATTACACGGCGGGCGCCTATTACTTCAATGATCGCGGAATGACCTTCAATCCGCAGGAATTCTTCCTCGGCGGAGCTGTTTACGACTCCCGTTACGGCTATGGGACCGAGGCGTATGCCCTCTATGGCCAGATCGAATACAACCCGGCGATCCTCGACGATAAGCTCACCTTGATTGCCGGGCTGCGTTACAGCAACGAAGACAAGTTCGGCAGCCGCTACGAAGCGGCTGGCACGCTGGGCGGCCTCTCAACGGTCATTCCATGGATCAGCGCCACCAAGAGCTTCGCGGCGGCGACGCCGACCTACATCGCCAAATACGCCGTCACCGATCAGATCAACGTCTATGCAAAGTATGCCGAGGGCTTCAAAAGCGGCGGCTTCAATGGCGAGGCGGCGAGCGCGATCGAAGCCGTCACGCCGTTCGATGCGGAGTCGGTCAATGAATGGGAAGTCGGCGTGAAGTCACGCTGGCTGGACGGCCGCCTGAATGTCGACGCGGCGGCCTTCTACGACCAGCACAACAACATGCAGCTTTCGGTCTTCCTCGGTACCGGCGCGGTTGCATCGGTCGTGCGCAATGCGGGCAGCGCCGATATCGACGGCTTCGAGGTCCAGATGCAGGCGCTGCCGATGCCGTGGCTGCAGCTGACCGGCAATGTCGGCTATATGAACGCGACCTATAACCGTTTCATCAATAACGGTGTGAACGTCGCCAGCACGGCCGCCTTCCCGGCCGCCCCTCAATTCACCGCGAATGCCGGCGTTGATGCGACGCTGATGGACAATGATATCGGCCAGCTTCATCTGCTGGTCGATTACATCCACTCGGATGCCTATTACTTCTATCCGTATTCGCTAAGCGCCAATCCGGCGGTCAATGGCGGCTACTATGCAGGCTCGACCAAGGCGAGCCCGCAGAACGTCGTGAACATGCGATTGCGGCTGGTGAACGTGCAGCTTGCAAGCGGGACCGTGGATGTCGAGATGTGGGGCGAGAACATCTTCAACGACAAATACCGCATCAACGGCATCGATTTCGGCCCTGGGTTCGGGAACATGACCGTCTCGAACTACGGGCCGCCGCCGACCTTCGGCGGCGATGTCACCTTCCATTGGTGAGGACCGCAGGAGCGACCGGCCGGCATCACCCCCGCCCGGAAGCGCTTTCGCGCTTCGACGTCTCCCCTCCCCTCGATGGGGAGGCGAGCCGTTAGCTTAAGGTATTGGCACCTTCTCTGCGTGATTTACGGGCGAGGCCAGTCGAGCGAGATGGCCGGTCTCGGGGCTTTCGCGACCTAAGCCACCGCGGCACCATCCGACCAGATCTCGCCAGAACCGGAAGCTTGAACCAAGCGGTGGTAGCGCATTCATAGCCGATAAAACCGCGCGTATGGCGGCACGAACTCTTGAGGAAGTGTCAAAATATTTTACACCCACTATCACGTTCACGACTAACCCATTGAAAAAGTGCGATTGGCGTAGATTTTGCCTGCCCTTTGAAAGTAGCTGTTCATGAAGTAGGAGAGCCGGCTTGCCGAGGCTTGCTTTACATCGGTTTCAGCTGTTCAAGATTGCAGGCGTGCTGATCGCCGGGGCGACGAGCACGACAGGGGCCCGCGCGACGCTGAGCCTCAGCTCTGATGGATCGGTGATCTATGACAGTCAGGGAGTCGTCTGGCTGGCCGACGCGAACCTTCCTGCCTCAATGCCTTTGACTGTACCCCTCTGCTCCTCCGGGGTCTCGCCCAATTGCATCAATGCCAATGGCTCGATGAACTACTATGCGGCCCAGAAATGGGTCGCGGATCTTAACGCCGCCGACTATCTCGGACACAACAATTGGCAGCTCCCGGCGACGCAATCTCTCACCGCCGGCTGCACTGCCGTCGGGCCGCACGGGGAGAGCTTCGGCTATAATTGCTCCGGTAGTGCGCTCGGCTCGCTGTACCAGGGCCTCGGCCTGACGGCACCCGCCTCCGTCGCCTCGCCGGTAAATTCGGCGCTGAAGGGCTTCACCAATCTTCAGCCCGATCTTTACTGGACCTCCACTTCAAGCGGCGGCAACGGCTATCGCACTTTTTCCTTTGCGACGGGTTGGAGCGGCGACAATGTGGGCGGCTACCCCTCTGATCCGTCCAAGGGGCCGGCCGCGAACTTCTTCTATGTGCTGCCGGCGCTCCCGGGCGATGCTGGCCTTCCCGAAACGATCTATGACCCGGCCTCCGGCCTGAGCTTCCTTGCCGACGGCAACATCGCGGCGGAAAACAGCTTCGGACTGCCGCTCTGCAGCGGTCTCGGCAGCAAGAGCTCGGCGCCGTGCGTCAACGCCAACGGGACGATGACGGCGATCTCGGCGGAAGCCTTCAAGGACGGGATGAACGCCTATGACAGCGGCAACGGCTATCTCGGCCGACACGACTGGGAGCTTCCACCGGGTGCGGAGCCGGACTGTGCGTATCAGGCTTGCGCAGCCAATCCTGCCCTCGACGCGGAAGACCCGCTCGCCTCGCTCTACTACAATCTGCTCGGCCTCGCCGCGGGCGATTCGGTGGCGGACGGCTTCACCGGCGCCATCGGCCCCTTCCATGATCTTCAGCCCTATCTCTACTGGTCGTGCCAAGCCGCAAATGACAATGGACCGGCCATCCTCTCGGCATGCTCGCCGTCGCCCCAATGCACGCCAGCGAGCGTTCCTCCATGCGCCGCGGACTTCAATTGGAGCTTCGATTTCCTCGACGGCTTCCACGGCACCGACGAATACATCAACGATCTGTTCGTAACCGTCTATTACGTCCCCGAACCGCCGGCGTGGTCCGTTCTGGCCTTGGCCGCTCCGGTCGTATGGACCACGACCCGTAGGCGACGCCGGCGATGAGCACGGTCAGGTTCGGCTTTTCTCTTCTCTGCGGCCTGCTTGCCTTTGCCCCGCCCGCCCGCGCGACGCTCACCCTTTCGACGGATGGGACGACGGTCCAAGACAGTCAGGGCGTCACTTGGCTGGCCGACGCGGACCTCGCGAGGGCGCGCCGGTTCGACGTTCAAGCCTGCGATGCTTCCCAGAGCATTACGAGCGACTGCATCAATCGCGACGGCTCGATGGACTATGCGGCGGCCAAGGATTGGGTCCGCGGCATGAATCGCGCCGATTATCTCGGGCACGATAATTGGCAGCTACCCGCAACCCCGACCTCGGATGGGGGATGCTCGGCGACTGGCCGCTTCGGAAACAGCTTCGGCTTTGGCTGCTTCGGAGGTGCGCTCGGGTCCATCTATCGAGCGTTGGGCCACACGGCGCCCGAACCAGTGGTCTCCCCGGCATCGACCAACATTTGACCATTCAAGAACTTGCAGCCTGAACTCTATTGGTCGGGCAGCGCCAGCCCGTTCTCCGTGAACGGCAACGGTTATCTCAGCTTCTCTTTCGCCAATGGCTGGCAAAACAGTGATCTCGGTGTCAATCCCACGGATCCTCACAATCCGAACTTCGTAACAAGTGTTGCCGGGCTCTTCCTCAACGTCCTGCCGATGTATCCGGGCCAGCTGCCAGGCTCCCCGCCGCCAACCGGTACCGGGTTGCAAGTCAGTGGCGATGGACGGTCCGTCTACGATCCCATTCTCAACGTGACCTGGCCCACTGACGCAAACCTTGCAGCAACCGACACGTTCGGACTGCCTCGCTGTATCGGCGTCGGACATACCGGGCTCAACGGCGCGCCGCCTTGCGTGGCCGACGAGGGCACGATGAACTGGACGTCAGCGAATCTGTTCGTCCAGGGGATGCGTGACGCCAATTATCTCGGGGGCTCGAATTGGCAGCTGCCGCCGATCATCCAGCAAGGCTGCATGCTCGATGCCTGTGCGAACGCGGACGATCCGATGGCGTATCTCTTCTATGAACGGCTCGGCTTCTTGCCGGGTGATACCGTCGATTTATCGACTCTCACGACGGGGTCGTTCAGCGATCTTCAGCCTTATTTCTATTGGTCGTGCGTCGCCAGCAGTAATGTCGACCCGGTGGTTTCGGGCTGCTCTGGCAGTCCCGCATCGCCCGAACTCGAGTTCGACTATTCGTTTGAAAGCGGGTTCCTCAATACCGACCTCGAGACCACTTATAATTTTGTCATCCCGTATTACGTCGATACGCCGGAGCCGTCGACCGGGATCATCCTGCTGTCCGGCACAGGTGCGTTGTATGCGGCCCTTCGTCGACGTCATTGGTTGTTCCCGCCGAGCGCGCGGCTTGCGTTGCGCGAGCATGTCACCGCCACGACGGTATGGATCACCGCAGGACCGGCATAAAGGGCGGCCGCCTGTCCCGTGATGACGAAAATTCCGGCACCGACTACGGTCCCGATCCCCGCCAACGTCAAAGTAATCGGACCGAATGACCGCAAGGTGGTGTCGTCGACCTCAACCGCTTCCGTCGTGGCGGCCATCCGCTTGTCCTTTTCAGGCGCGACCACAGTCAGAACCCCGCTTTAGTGGTGGTGAAGTCAAATGAATTCGCTGGACGCGAACTCTCATCGGCTACGAACGAAGGTCCGCTCGTGGGACATTCCTCCCTGTCGGGCTGCTCGACGGAAGGGCCGCTTGATTGCGCAAAGCAGAAGCATCGACGTATTCGCAACATCTGGTCGTCAATGCCTTAAGCTAACGGCTCGGATGGGGAGGGTTGGGCGGGGGTGATGCCGATGCAAGTTCGTTCGAACGGAAAAGGAGCCTGTCTCCCGGGGTGGCTAATCCGGTCGTGAACCCGATATGATTGGGATCTCACGACGAGAGTCGCCATAGAATGACCGGTCCGACTTCGCGGTTCTACGTCTCCCAGCGGCTGCGCATGCATTATGTCGATTGGGGGAACGAGGATGCACCCACGCTGCTGCTCGTCCATGGCGGCCGCGACCATTGCCGAAACTGGGATTGGATCGCGCAAGCGCTGAAGGACGAATACCACATCATCGCGCCCGACCTTCGCGGCCACGGCGACTCCCAATGGGCGATCGGCGGCTCTTATGCGCTCGGAGATTTCGTCTATGACCTCGCCCAGCTGCTGAAGCAGAAGACGCCGGGCCCGGTTTCGATCGTCAGCCACTCGATGGGCGGCGCGATCAGCCTCATGTATGCCGGCACGTTCCCGGAATTGGTGAACCGGCTGGTGGTGATCGAGGGCATCATCATGTCCCCGTCGCAGTACCAGAACCTTCGCAATCTCCCGCTCCGCAAGCGGTTCGCTACCTGGATCGACCAGCTGCGCGAGCTGTCGGGTCGCACGCCCCGGAAATACAAGTCGATCGAGGAGGCGCTTCAGCGCATGCGGGACGAGAATCCGCACCTGTCGCCGGAGCAGGCCCGGCATCTGACGATTCACGGCGTCAATCAGAATGAGGACGGGACCTTCAGCTGGAAGTTCGACAATTATGTCCGAGCCTTCGCGCCCTACGGCTTCAGCGCCGAGGAGATCACCACCCTCTGGTCTGAGATCACCTGCCCAACGCTCCTCGTGCATGGCCAGGACAGCTGGCTCAGCAAGCCCCAGGACAACGGTGCGCTTGGCTATTTCAAGACCGCGACGACCGCCACGATCCCGCATGCCGGCCACTGGGTTCATCATGACCGGCTGGACGACTTCCTTGCAATCGTGCGGCCTTTCCTCAAATCCTAAGAGTAGAAGACAAGCGCCGAAGCAAAGGGATGGCGAAGTGGGAACGATCTACGTCGCGCGCAGCAACGCCTTGAGCCAATGGGGGTACGATGTGGGGCTCAGCAAGCATCTCTACAAAGTCGGCTATACTGAGGGCGACGCGAAAGCCGCCGTGGCGACCGGCTGGGCCGGCGAGACGGACTGGATCCTGGTTAAGAAGCAGGATGGGATCGATGGGCTGGACGAGGAACAAATCATCGAGCGTCTGGCGCGAAAGGAGAAGATGATCGACCCCAAGCTCTATCCCCGCATCAAGGGAACGGTCGGCATCTACAAGGTTTTACCAGCGCGCGTGGAAAACCACATTCTGGTCCAGCGCGCGCTTGCGGGACAGGAGGAGCTCAAGGACATCAAGGTGAAGCACCCTGAATTCGCGACCTACCTCATTACCAACGCGCTACAGTGACCGACCAACCTCAAAAGCCGATCCGACAAGCTCCGGCTCCAGTTTCCCTGGCCCTATCGAGCGGCTCGAGCGAGCCGCTACCGCGACACGAGCGAGTCCGCGCCACGCGGCGCGCCTCGAACCAGCGCATTGCCCGGCTGATCTTGACCGGCATTCTCGTCCTCCTCGGGTTGTGGGTTTTGCGCAGCTTCCTGGGCGCGCTCGGCTGGGCACTCATCCTCTGTATCGCGATCTGGCCGCTCTATGAGCGCTTCCTCGCCATTGTCGATTCGCGGCGACGGGATTTTCTGGCACCCTTCATATTCACGCTGCTGGTAGCGCTCGTCTTTCTCGGGCCGCTCGCAATCGGCGGCATGGCGGCGGGCCGCGATGTAAACGGCGTGGTCGCGTGGGTCGTCGAAGCCGAGCGCAACGGAATCGCCCCGCCTGACTGGCTCTCGCAGATACCTCTGCTCGGTCATCAAGCGCTCGAATGGTGGACGACCCATTTGGCCGAACCCGGCGCGGTTTCAGAGCTGTTGGGCCATACCGACAAGGCGACGCTCGCGCAGCTCACCCAGCAGGTCGGCATCACGATCGCGCGGCGGATCGTATTTCTTCTGGTCACACTGGTGACGCTCTTCTTCCTCTTCAGGAGCGGTGTAGCGATCGGACGGCGTTTCGGCACGCTGATCCATAAGCTGTTCGGCCACTCCGGAGCGCATATGACCGACATCATCGTCTCGGCGGTCCGCAGCACCGCCGACGGCTTGGTGCTCGTCGGGCTCGGAGAGGGTGCCTTTCTCGCCGTCGCCTATCTGATCCTGGGCGTGCCGCACCCTGCGCTGCTGGGCGCGCTGACCGGCGTGCTGGCGATCATCCCATTCGGGGCGCCAGTCATCTTCAGTGTCGCCTCGCTGCTCCTCCTGGCGCTCGGGAAGCCCGCTTCGGCGATCGCATTGTTCATTTTCGGCTGGGTCGTGGTGGCGATCGCCGACCATCTGGTCCGCCCAGTTCTGATCGGCGGCGCGGCAAAGCTTCCCTTCCTATGGGTGCTGCTCGGAATCTTCGGGGGACTGGAAGCCTTCGGCGTGCTCGGGCTGTTCCTCGGGCCTGCCATCATGGCTGCGCTCATCGCCCTGTGGCGCGAGGCGACCGAGCCCGGTCGAACGACAAACGAGCGGGCTTTTCTCGACGCGCGTTAGCTGCGAAACGCGGCGCCGGGCCGGACACGCGGTCAGGTACAAGCCGATAGATGATCGCGATCGCGACCGCCAGGGTCGCATCGGTGAGCTCGGCGCTCCGCGGCAGATAGGTTTCGATCATGCTGGTGACGAACAACGTGCCGGCAACGAGCACCGTCGCTCGCCCGAGCGACATCCCCGCCTCGATCAGGATCCAGATCGCCGAACCGTAGAGGAAGAACTTTTCGAGGAAGGACTGAATATCGATCTCGAGCGACCCGTGCATGAATCCGAGGAACGGAATCCAGCCGAATGGATGAGGCGTCGCGCTCAGATGGAAGGGCTCGAGCCGGAAGAGGATAAGCAGGACCATCATCATCACGGCCAGAATGCCAGCTCGACGCGGGGTCCGGGCGAACATGCCCCAGGCGAGATAAGCCAGCAGGACGCCCAGGATTTCGGCCAGCTTCAGCACATTGCCCAAAATGAAGATCTTCCCCAGGAACTCCACTGCGGCGAAGGCCAGGAATAGGAAGCGGACCAAGCGCGCGCCGAAGATCGTCTCGATCAGGTAGGCCAGCACCAGCCAGATGACCGTGAATCGGTAGAGATCGAGCAGCGCGAATTCCGACAGGGCGAACAGCGGCCGGATTGCGTGCCAATATTTGTGGAGGTCGATCGTCGGCACATACGGGTACAGGCGGTAGCCGTACCAGGCGGCCAGCAGCAGCGCCGGAAAGGGCTTTTCGGTCAGCTCGCGAAGGAAAGGCCAACGGAAATCCGAGCCCAACAGCACGCCGCCGACAGCGCCCAGAAACGACCCGAACGTGTTCAGATAGACATCGGACATGTTCGTGACACGGTCGACGAAATAGAACTGCGCCAGCTCCATCGCGACGCAAAGCACGAAGCCGCCCGCAGTCACCCAGATCAGCTTCTTGCGACTGCTGCGCCACGGCGCGGCCGCGAGCGCGGCGAAGAAGCCATAGGGCATGTAGAGCAAGATGTTGGCGATCAGGTCGCCGCGGCTGCTCGGCGGTTGGCGCCAAGTGCCTAGCAGGAACAGCACCGGATTGCCGCCGCCCGGCCTCAGCTCGAACGGATAGAGCGACCCATAGATGACGATGAGGACCACGAGAATCGCGGCAACGACGAGGTTTCTATGGACCGGGCTCTTCATATCGAGGATTCTGACCAGATCGAGGATGAGGCGCGTCGCAACCGGGGCGGATGATAACCGGGATCTGCGCGGCGGTCATCGCGGGGAAAAACATGTCCAATCTGGGTGAAAATTTAACAAAAGATCCGGCGGCGCTGTTCGACGCCTGCTATGACGACGCCTTCCGCCTGAGCCGAGCCGAGCTGGAGGCCGTCCACCTCGAAGGTGCCCGGCGGCGCCTCACGGAGCTCCGGCCGCAGATCAGCGCGCTCGATCGCCTCTGCCAGGAACAGCGAGCCGACAAGCTCGAAACGATCGACGATTTGGCGCCGCTGCTCTTTCCGCACACCGTCTACAAATCCTATCCGCTCTCCTTCCTGGAGCGCAGCCGCTTCGACCGGCTGACCAAATGGCTGCAGGGGCTGACAACGATCGATCTCAGCCATGTCGACGCGCGTGGCATCGAGACGATCGACGATTGGATCGCGCTCCTGGAGCGCACGACCGAGCTGCAACCGAACCATACGTTCGGCACGACCGGCAAGCTCTCCTTCATTCCACGGGTCAAGTCGCATTGGCCCCGCATGGCCAAGCTGTCGGCTCATTGCCTGCGGGATTGGAATGGACGGAATACCGGGCCTGACGTGCTGGCCAACCATATGCCGACGGTTCTCCCGACCTATCGCCACGGCGCCGGCGCGATCAATCGCGGCATGGAATGGATGGTGAGGCTCTATGCCGGTAGCGAGGAGGATGCGCTGTTCCTCTATCCCGACACCTATTTCAGCGCCGATGTTGCTTCACTTGGCGGCCGGCTGCGCGCCGCCGAGGCGCGCGGCGAGCAGGGCCGGCTCGAGCTTTCCCCCGCCCTCCTCGCCCGCCGCGACGAGTTCGCGCGTCAGGAACGCGAGCGGCCGGCGCTCATGGAGAAATTCTTCGATGAGGCGGTGCGACGCTTTGGCGGCCGGGACATCTTCATCTTCGCGGTCTGGCCGATTCTCTTCGAATGGGCCGAGGCCGGCCTGGCGCGCGGGCTCAAAGGCGTGTTCGGGCCGGGCAGCGTGCTCACCACCGGCGGCGGCAGCAAGGGGCGGATCCTACCGCCCAACTGGCGCGAGCAGATTTTCGAGTTCCTGGGGTTCGACCGCTATTTCGAATTCTTCGGCATGAGCGAGCTGATGGCGAACTGCCCGCGCTGCGCTCACGGAAACTTCCACATTCCGCCGGTGCTCGTACCCTTCGTTCTCGATCCCGAGACCGGCCGTCCGCTGCCGCGCAAGGATGGGCAGACCGGTCGGCTGGCGTTCTTCGACATGCTGGCCGACACCTATTGGGGCGGGTTCGTCACCGGCGACGAGGTCACGATGTCGGGCTGGGAATCAGATTGCGCGTGCGGCCGCCGGGGCCCCTATCTCCATCCTCAGATCCGGCGCTTCAGCGAGAAGCAGGGTGGCGAGGACAAGATCAATTGCGCCGGCGCGCCCGAGGCGCATGACCGGGCGGTCGATTTCATCGTTTCGCGATCCCAGTAGTGGAGGGGAGCATGAGCGAGCAATGGCGCGTTCCGCTGGTGATCCGCGGCGAGGTGATCGACACCGCCGAGGTCGAGTTCGGCGGCCGGCGCGGCGGCGTGAGCTTCCGGGCGCCCGACGTCTCGGCCCATCTTGACCGGCTGGCGCTGGGCGTGCCCTCGCGCATGGCGGATCTTTATGAGATCAGCTTCGATGAGATCGTCGATTATCTGGCGCGGCTCGGACCGAGGCTGACCCTCGAGAACAACCGGCACCTCCAGGAATCCTACGAGCTCTCGAGGCTCACATCGGGCCTTTCCGATAGCATCCTCAGATATCATTACGAATCCCTGCCCCGCTATTTCCGTCCTGAAATCGTACGCGAGACAGCCGACCGGCTGGTCGGTATCGACTATCTCGAAGGCTGGGTCGAGCAGCCGCCGAGTGCCACCAGCGGGGCCGCGGTGCGTATCAGGGCGTTCGGCGCGCGCTGTGTTCATGTCATCGCCGGCAATGTGCCGGTCGTGGGCGCGGCGACGATCATTCGCAATGCCATCACCCGTTCGGATGCGATCATCAAGACACCCTCCAACGACCCGCTGACCTCAGCCGCCATTGTGCGCACCATGATCGACCTGGACCGCGACCACCCGCTGACGCGGCACGCTTCGGTGGCCTACTGGAAGGGCGGTGACGAGCGGATCGAGGCGACGCTCTACGATCCGCGCAGGGTCGAGAAGATCATCGCCTGGGGCGGGTTCGACAGCATCAAGCATGTCACGCGCTATCTGCAGCCCGGCCTCGACCTCATCACGCTCGACCCCAAGCACAGCTCCACCATCATCGGACCCGAGGCTTTCGCCGACGAGCGCACCCTGCTCGCCGTCGCCCGTCGGCTGGCGGTCGATATCGGGGCGCTGAATCAGGAGGGCTGCGTCAACGCGCGCGTGGTCTATGTGGTTTCGGGCACGGACGAGGCCGGCCTCGAACGTGCCAACCGGCTGGGCGAACTGACCTTCGAGGCCATACAGCGTCTCCCGCCCCACCTCAGCACGCCGCACAAAGCGTTCGATCCCGAGCTCCGCGCCGAAATCGAGGCGCTCCGATTCGTCGATGACGAGTATCGGATATTCGGTGGCCGCGCCAATGAAGGCTCGGTCATCGTGTCGCAGAGCGACGCGCCGGTCGACTTTGCCCGCATGCTCGCCTGTCGCGTGGCCAATATCGTGCCCATCGACGACGTCGCGACCGCGGTGCGCTCGGTGAATGCCTACACCCAGACGATCGGCATCTATCCTGAGACGTTGAAGGCGGAACTAAGGGATCGCCTCGCCTTCCAAGGCGCGCAACGCCTTGTTTCCTTGGGCGGAGCCGCGACTCTCCAGGGCTCGGCGACTCCACAGGACGGCATCGAACCGGTGCGACGCATGTGCAAATGGATCGTTGACGAGGCCGGCGACGCCGGGTCACTCGAGGCTGCGGCCATCGACACGAGCGCAGATGGACGCGCGCAATTAATGCGAGCGAGTTGATCGGAGGGGGTGGTTATTTGCGCCGAAGTGGCTTATATAGGTAAGCGGATGCCGGCGCTGACACCGGCACCCTCCCTTAAACTTGGCCCGGTACCGTTCGGTATCGGGCTTTTCTTTTAAGAGGCGCCTCAAACTAGTACGTGGCGATCATGGGGCCGTCCATCCCAAACCGTGCGTCCGAACAACTTCGGCAAAGACTGTTACATTTTGGCATCAGTTTTACACGCCTTTGCTGTCGGCCCGTTTGCCCAGCCCCGGTCCAACGCATTAAGATATCTTCCGAATCTGGAGAAACGCCTTGCGCCTGGATCGCATTGAGGCCGCCCCGCTTCAGCGGGATCCCTTCGATTACGTCTTCATACCGGCGACGCTCGATGAGACGGAATTGCCGGAAATCGTGCGCGATTTTCCGGAGGTGCCGTCCGGGGGCAGTTACGATGTAACGACGCTGGCCTGCGGGCCGGCCTTCGAGCAGCTGATCGGCGCACTTCGCGCAGACGATTTTCGCGCACAGTTCGAGAAGAAGTTCGAGATCGACCTCTCGCCCTTTCCCTTCCATGTGACGGTCCGTGGGCATGTGCGAGGCCGCGACGGCGGCATCCACACAGACAGCAAGGACAAGATCCTGACGGGCCTCCTCTATCTCAATCCGGTCTGGACCGAAACCGGGGGACGGCTGCGCCTGCTCCGTAATGGGCGCGACATCGAGAACTATGCGTGCGAAGTCCCGCCCGTCGGGGGCAACATGGTGGTCTTCCGCCGTGGTGATGCATCCTGGCATGGCCACCTGCCGTCCCAAGGCCGGCGGCTATCGCTTCAATTCAACTGGGTCTCCGGCGAGGAGTATGCGCGGCGCGAGCTCGCCCGACATCGGTTCTCAGGCAAGCTGAAACGCCTCTTCGGCCGGGCTCCGGCGGCCGGTGTGGCCTGAAAGGGAGGGGGAATGGTCGCGGTCGCGGCGATGTTCGGTTCCAACGACATCGAAAAAGCCAAAGATTTTTATGATGCGCTGCTTGGTACGATCGGGCTCAAAGCTCTGATGGAGCATGGAAGCGGCGGCCGGATTTACGGCACTGCGGCCGGCATCCCGCTCTTATCGGTCGTCCGTCCCTATGACGGCCGCCCCGCCAGCGTCGGCAACGGCACGATGGCGACCCTGGTCTGCGATTCGCGCGAGCAGGTCTCGGCGATTCATGCCAGGGCGCTGCAGCTCGGTGGCCGTGACGAGGGCGCGCCCGGCCTGCGGCCGGATGGCAATAGCGGAGTCTTTGCCGCCTATTTCCGCGATCTGGACGGCAACAAGATCTGCGCCGTCCATTTCTCGCCTCCCTAAGACGCGACCAGGTCGGCGGTGTCGTCGAGAAGTCGGCCCGAGGCGACCCACCAGGCGGGATGAACCTCGCGGAGTGCGGCGCCGGCGCTTTGGGCAGCTTCGGGATCGCGATAGAGGCCGAAGCAAGTCGCGCCGCTGCCCGACATTCGCGACAGAAGGCAACCGTTGCTGTCGCCGATCGCGCCCAGAACTGTCGCGATCTGCGGGACGAGCCCAATCGCGGCTTGGGTCAGGTCGTTGCGGCGCGTTCGGAGGCATTCGGCCAGCTCCGCTGCGCTCGACGGGGCTTCGGCGAAACGCATCGGCGGCGTAAAAGCGCCTTTGCGGGCGCGATACACGTCCGGAGTCGGCAATCCGATCCCCGGATTCGCCAGCACGACCCAAGTCGGGGGCAGCCGCGGCGCTGGATCGACCGTCGTTCCGATATCGCCGATGAAGGCCGCAAGGCCGCTGACGCAGACTGGAATATCCGCGCCCAGGCTCGCCGCGACATCGCGGACGATCGTGCCGCCGGGATCGAGCCCCCAGAGCCCCGCTAGCCCCCTGAGGCACGCCGCCGCATCCGCGGAGCCACCTCCGATGCCGGATGCGACAGGCAGCCGCTTGGTCAGGCCGAGCCTGATGTCCGTCCGATGGCCGGTCGCCTCCGACAAGGCCCGCGCGGCGCGCACGACGAGATTGGAATTGCTGTCCCCGAGACCGCCAGCAAAGGGCCCATCGGACACGAACTGCAAGGTCGATGCCGGTTGCAAGGACAGTGTGTCATGCACATCCACGAACGCGACCAGCCCGTCGAGCAGATGATAACCGTCGGCGCGCTTGCCGGTGACGTGCAGATACAGGTTGAGCTTGGCCGGAGCGGCGATTCGCATTGCTCTCGTCATCAAAGCGCTAGCTCGCCCCAGTCTCCGCGATCGCATCACTGATCGATAACGCCGCTTGGCCGTACGTTGGAGACCTCGCCTGTCGCAGCTTGTTCAGCAGCCGGTTGTCCGCCGTGACGAACTGCCAACCATTGGCCATCGCCAGACCGAGATAAATGCAATCATAGGCTGGATGGTTGAGATCGATGGCTATTCTTGCGGCCGTCTCCAGCAGGTGGCGAGTCGGATAGATTTCGATATCGGCACGCTCGAGCAGGCGGGCTGCCAGGAGCGCCTCGTCGGGGTTCAACTCCTTTCGCTGAACCTTTTTCCAAAGAACGTTGGCGCATTCGGCGACAAGCAAGTCGGGCGCCGCGAGCGACGAAGCCTCCAGCAATTGCACGGCTTCTTTCGTCCCCGGTTCCGTGACCACCCATTTCACAGCAACGCTCGCGTCGATGACGAGCCTCGTCACCGCTCCTCGCGCCCTTCCCGAAGCAGCAGCTCCGATGGCGTCTGCTCGCGTCCTTCCGTTAATTTTCGAAGCTGCGCCGCAAGCACCTCGAAGGCGGGCTCGATTTCGGCCGATAGCGCTTGCCGCAGGATCTCTCGGTGTTCGGCTTCGGTCGATCGCCCATGACGGGCGGCGCGTCGTTTGAGCCGGCCTATCAGGTCATCGTCCAAATTGCGCACCTGCAGATTGCCGGGCATGGGGCTACCTCACCTGACATCATTGTTGTCATTGATATCGTCTGAGGCGCGACCTTTGTCAATCCGCCGAGGCGCGGCGAGGAGCGGAGGTGTCGAGCCCGTCCTTGAGCTTAGCCCGCAGCTGGGTGGCGAGCGTCTTGTCGTCGGTCAGCCGCGCCGCCCGCTCCCACTGGGAGCGCGCCTCGATCTGGCGACCGACGCGCCAATAGGCGTCGCCCAGGTGATCGTTGACCGTGGCGTCGTCGGCATCGAGCTCGACAGCGCGCTCGAGCTGCTTGACCGCGTCCTCATAATCGCCCTGGCGGAACATGACCCAGCCCAGGCTGTCGACGATCGCGCCGTCATCCGGCAATAGCTGGATCGCGCGGTCGAGCATGGTGCGGGCCCTGTCGAGATTGATCCCCTGGTCGGCCCAGGAGAAGGCCAGATAGTTGAGAAGCCCGGGATCGTCGGGACGGAGCAGCAGCGCCGCCAGAAGGTCCGCTTCGGCGTGCGGCCAGTCATGAGCGCGCTCATAGGCGATGCCGCGATGGTAAAGCGCAATGCCTCGGCGGCCACTGGTCGGCGCGGCACGGGCGAGCACGCCGTCATAGGCCGCGATGGCCTCGGGGAAGCGCTGCGCTTGGCGAAGCAGATCACCTTCGAGCAGCGCCAGGTCGAGATCCTCCGGATGAGCGGCGACGGTGGCGCGGGCCAACTTGATCGCATCATCGAGACGGTTGAGCTTGTCTAGATCGCCGACCGCGTCGCGAAGCGCCGTCGATCGCAGGCTCGAATTCGGATCCACCGACTCCAGCACGGCAACCGCGTCGTCAAGCCGGCCCCAATGTTGGTCGAACTCGGCCAACAGCACCTGCGCCTGCGAAAAATTCGGCGCCAGATGGAGCGCAAGCTGATCATAGAGCAAAGGGCCGAGATCGCCCTGATCCTGGAGCGCCAACGACGACGCGACGTCGAAGAAAGCAGCGGCAGCACCGGTCTTAGGATTGGGAGCCGGAGCCGTATGTCCCTTTCCGCCCAACCCTTTCAGCATCTCGGTTCGCACGGAGCTTGAAGCGCCGTCCGGATCGAGCTTTTCGATCGCCGCGCGCGCCTTATCGGTCGAGCCGTGGCGTTGATAGAATTCCGCGGCGACGATCAGCGCACGCGTGGACGGCTTCGCGTCGAGCAGCTTGTCATAGAAGCTGGCGGCGGCCGCCGGATCGCCGGTCGCCTCGGCGACCAAGGCGGATTGCAGATTATAGAGCTCGGACGCGCCGGGCAGCGCGTTCACCGGTTGGAGCTCGGCCAACGCTTGGGCCTTCCGGCCCCGGCCGACTTCCGTCCAAGCCGCCAATAGCGGTTTCAAATAGCGCTCGACGCCCTCGGACGGAAGCGCATCGATACGCTGCCGCGCTGCGGCGTACCGGCCCGCGTCGAGGTCGTCCGTCGCCAGTATGACATGCGCCAGGACCGCGTCGCCCGAATCGGTCGGCACCGCGCGGGCAATATCGGCTGCGGCGGCAAAATCCCCGCCGGCCAAGGTCAGCAGGAGCGCCTCGTGCCGGAGGCTGGCATTGGTCCGGTCCGCGCTCCATACCTGCCGCATCAGCCGACCGGCGTTGCGCCAATCATGATCGAGCTGAGCGCTGCGGCCGGCGAGGTAGTTGCCCCAGCGCAACGCCTCGGCATCGGCGCCCGGATCCGAGTCGAAGTCTACATTGGAGCGGCTCTCGGCCAGCGCATGCGGAGCCGATGCCAGAGCGCCGATTCCCATCACGCCAACCAAGCCAATCAGCGCTGCGGTCCGGCGCAGCTCCCGGCCCAAATTCACGAGTAATATCCGCTCAAACGTTAGAGGTCCGACATAGATCCTGAGGGCAAAGCCATGAAAGAAGTACTACCTGCAAACGGCTCCGTTCTCAAGAAACGCGGCTGCGACAAATGTCCTGCCCGGACCGCAATTTACCTTACATATTGGGATAATTGGGCCCACCTCCGCCCTCCGGGACGACCCAATTGATGTTCTGCTCCGGATCCTTGATGTCGCAGGTTTTACAGTGGACACAATTCTGCGCGTTGATCTGGAATCGCGGATTTTGCCCGGCATCATCGCGCACGATTTCGTAGACGCCGGCCGGGCAATAGCGTTGCGCCGGCTCATCATAGAGCGGCAGATTGATCCGGATCGGAATGGTCGGATCCTTGAGCTTCAGATGCGACGGCTGGTTCTCCTCATGATTCGTATTCGAGATGAATACCGAGGAAAGCTTGTCGAAACTGATGACGCCGTCGGGCTTTGGATAGGCGATCTTCGGGCATTCGGACGCTTTTTTCAGACACTCGTGGTCGGCCTTTTCATGATGGAGTGTCCAACCGACGAGAAAGCCCAAACTCAAATCCTCGAGCCACATATAGATGCCGCTCAGCAGCGTCCCCAGCCACATCCCATGCTTCAGGCTGGGCTTGACGTTCCGGACCTTCCGCAGATCCTCCCAAACCCAGGAATCGCGGAGCGCATCGGAGTATTCGGTGACCTCATCGCCGCCGGCCGAGCCGCCCTTCAGCCTTTGGAAGACCGCCTCGGCCGCCAACATGCCGGATTTCATCGCGTTGTGGCTGCCCTTGATCCTGGGCACGTTGACGAAACCCGCGGTGCATCCGATCAGCGCCCCGCCGGGGAAGGTGAGCTTGGGAATCGATTGCAGTCCACCCTCATTGATGGCGCGTGCGCCATAGGAGATACGCTTTCCACCTTCCAGGAACGGCCTGATCGCCGAATGCTGCTTGAAGCGCTGAAACTCGTCAAAAGGCGAGATGTGGGGATTCGAGTAGCTGAGATTGATGACGAATCCGATCGAAACGAGGTTATCGTCGAAATGATACATGAATGAGCCGTCGCCGCCGGTATTCATCGGCCAGCCTTGCGTGTGGAGAACCAAGCCAGGTCTGTGCTTGTTCGGATCGATCTCCCACAGCTCCTTGAGGCCGATGCCGAATTTCTGCGGGTCCACTCCGTCTCGGAGTTTGAAGCGCTCGAAGAGCGTCTTGGTCAGCGAGCCGCGCGCGCCCTCGGCGAAAAACGTGTACTTGGCGCGAAGCTCGACGCCGCGCGTGTAATTGTCGGTCTTGGTACCGTCTTTGGCGATTCCCATGTCGCCGGTCGCGACGCCGACGACCGCGCCGTTCTTGTCATAGAGCACCTCGGCGCCGGCGAAGCCTGCATAGATCTCCACGCCCAGCTCCTCGGCCTGCTGGCCAAGCCAGCGACATAGATTGCCAAGGCTGACGATGTAATTGCCGCGATTGCTCATCAGCGGCGGTAGGATGAAATGCGGTATCTTGATCTCGCTGTGCTCGGTCAATATCCAAAAGCGATCCTCCTTGACCGGAGTCTTGATCGGCGCGCCCTTCTCCCGCCAGTCCGGAATCAGCTCGTCGATCGCAATCGGATCGATCACCGCGCCCGACAGGATATGCGCGCCGATCTCCGATCCCTTCTCGATGACGCAGACCGAGACTTCGTGGCCCTGCTCGGCCGCAAGCTGCTTCAGTCGGATCGCGGCCGACAGCCCGGCCGGCCCGCCACCGACGATCACGACGTCGTATTCCATGCTCTCGCGATCGCTGGTCTCGTCCATTTTCCGGAGTCCCTTTTGCGGTTCTTGAGAGTCCGTCATAAAAGGTCCGGCATGAAATATGAAGGCCGGCCCCCATGGCTGGGGTGAGGGACGATCGGATCGAGGCGATGGAAGCGTTGGCCTGGTTGGTCGCGGCGGGCGCCGACGAAGCAATCGCCGAAACCCCGGTCGACCGGCTCGCGCCGGCGCCAGCGGCAGTCCCCGATATCATAGCCGCGATCCCGAGTCCCGCAGAGCCGAGGCGGCCGGCACCTCGGCAGGCCCCCGACATGCCCTTGGGCACTCACGAGGCCTCGAGCGCGGCGCGGGAGCTCGCCGCCGGTGCACGCACGCTCGACGAGCTTCGCGACGCAATCGCTCGGTTCGAGGGACTGACGCTCAAATCGACCGCGACGAATCTCGTCTTCGCGGATGGTAATCCGGCGGCGCCGCTGATGCTTATCGGCGAAGCGCCGGGCGCGGAGGAAGACCGGCGCGGCCTTCCCTTCGTAGGCGCAAGCGGCCAGTTGCTCGATCGGATGCTGGCGGCGATCGGCCGTGACCGCTCCAACACCTACATCACCAACATTCTGAATTGGCGGCCGCCTGGAAATCGGAAACCGAGCCCCGTCGAAATGACCCTCTCTCTTCCCTTCGTCGAACGACATGTCGCCCTGGCGGCGCCGGCGATCGTGGTCCTTCTGGGCGATACGGCCGCAAAGACGCTCACCGGACGCAATGAAGGGATCACGCGACTCCGGGGGCGATGGTTCACGCTCGGGCCCCAATTCGGCGACCCGCCGATACCGGTTCTGCCGACCTTCCACCCCGCCTTCCTGCTGCGGTCGCCGGCTCAGAAGCGCGAAGCCTGGATTGATTTCCTAACAATTCAAAAAAAGCTCAAAGAGCTCGGTCGTTAACCATATTTGACCGAGCTAGCCTCCTACGTCCGTGAAGCGCGAAAAGCCCTGATTCTACATAGATTTAGGGAAAACTCTTCATATTAAGACAAACGCAGAATAACCATAACGCAATTAAGTTACCCGGACTGCCAGGCCAACAGTAAACGCAACTACTCTGATATTGTTTCAATCATGATTTATTCGAGGAAATTCTAAGCTGTACCGGCATTGGGCCAACATTGCTCGTCGCGGCGCGGTCGGCGGGCATGGATTGCCAAATCCCTAATGATCGATTAAAACCCCCTTTATGTTTACCCTCCTGGACACGGAGCGGCTGTCAAACGCCGCCCCGCGGGGCGCATATTGTGCCCGTCTTATCCTCCTCGCAGGGCTGAGTTCTCTCGCGCTCCTCCCGGCGCGCGTTCTTGCCCCTACCAGTTCCGAACCCGCAGCGGTGATGGAGCCTCTGGCTCTCGATTCGGCCGACCGGCGGCTCGCGACCGCTCTAGCCGAAACGCATTATCGGTTGAGCTTCAAGGATCGGGACCGCTATCGGCGCCTGTTCGCGGCAATCGATCGCGGCGACTGGTCCCAGGCAGATTGGCTGACGGGCCAGCTCGAGGATCGCCGCCTTGTCGGCCATGTGCTGGCCAGCCGCTACCTTGCCGGAGGCGCCGGCTCCTTTGCCCAGCTGCGCGACTGGCTCGATCTCTATGGCGACCTGCCCGAGGCGGATGCCGTCTACCGGCTCGCCGAAACGAGGCGCCCGGCCGGGAGCACAGCGCCATTACCCCGTCCGCGCAGCGGCAACCTGTCCGCCCAGCGCCCCACCCCCGACCCGGATTCGATCGGGTCGTCCGAGCCGCATACCCATGCCGGCGAGCTCGCCGCCGTCCGGTTCTTCGCCTCGGACGACAAGGGCGCGCTGAATGAGGCCTCGCACGCCGACCGGGAGCTCGGCCCCCGCGCCTCGCAATCGCTCTGGCTCGCGGGCCTATCCGCCTGGCGACTGGGCCAGTTCAGCGAGGCGGGCCGCTACTTCACGGCCCTGACGCGCTCGGAGACCGCCTCCGGCTGGATGCTCGCGGCCGGCGCCTATTGGGCCGGGCGGGTCGAAGAGCTTCGGGGCGCCTCGGCGGCCGCCGGTAAATGGTTCGCCTCCTCCGCGCGCTATCGCACGACTTTCTACGGCATGCTCGCCATGCGGAAGCTCGGGCTCGACATCGCCCAGGAAATATCCGGCGCATCGCTGAGCGGCGATCACCTCAACGTGCTGGCCGAGACTCCGGCAGGCTATCGGGCCGTCGCGCTCCTCGATATCGGACGCCCCGATCTGGCAGCCGCCGAGCTCGAGCGGATCGATCCATCAAGCAATCCGAAGCTCAACGAGTCGCTGCTCGTCGTTGCCGATGCAGCGCATCTCGGGGATCGCTCGCCGATCCTGGCGCAGCGGATCTCCGGCCAGGCCGCCGTGACCAAGCTCAACGAGCGCTTTCCGATTCCGCACTGGCAGCCACATGGCGGTTTCCGCGTTGATCCGGCCCTGGTCTTCGCGGTCGTACGGCAAGAATCCGGCTTCGACCCCAAAGCGGTCAGCCCGGCCGGCGCCACTGGGTTGATGCAGCTCATGCCGCGTACCGCCGAATCGGTCGGCGGCAGCAAGCGCCAAAAGGCTCTTTTCGACCCCGCCACCAACCTCGATCTCGGCCAGCGTTATATCAGCGCGCTGATGGGCGACCCCGCCATCGGTGAAAATCTGTTGCTGGTCGCAGCGGCCTACAACGCGGGCGCCGGCAATCTCGCGAAGCTCACCAACATTCTCAGCCACGAAGATCCGTTGATAGCGATCGAAAGCATTCCCAACGACGAAACTCGCGGCTTCATTGAACGCGTGCTCGCCAATTATTGGATCTATCGTGCGCGAATGGGCGCGGATACTTCGTCCTTGACGGATCTGGCCGAGGGCCGCTGGCCTCGCTATCGCTGGGACGATGCGGCGAACGACACGTCCGGCGCCGCCTTGGCCACGAACTAGACGGGTCGAACGCGCTTGCGGCGATCGGCGACTGCAACGCCGAGAAGCTCGTTCCGGCGCGCCTGATCGAGCAGCCCCTGCAGTTCGGCGGACGCCTCGCCGGCGCGAGCGGCTTCCGCCAACCGGTCGAGATAGGCGTCAATCACCTCACTCGGCACACCGCGCGGAGACGCGCTCAGGATCCCGGCTGCCTCGGTCGGCCGCAGAGGTTCTTGCTCATCGGACAAGCTCTCCGTCAGCTTCTCCCCTGGGCGCAAGCCGGTGAACACGATTTCGATGTCGCGCTCCGGCTCGAGACCTGCGAGGCGAATCATCTGCCGCGCCAGATCCACGATCTTCACCGGCTCGCCCATGTCGAGCACGAATATCCCGCCGCGCTCCTCCGATCGCGCCAAGCTGTAGGCCGCCGCCTGGAGCACGAGCTGCACCGCTTCGCGGCAGGTCATGAAAAAGCGCTCGACGTTGGGATCGGTTACGGTCAGCGGGCCGCCGGCCGCGAGCTGCCTTTCGAAAAGCGGCACGACGGAGCCCGTCGAGCCCAGAACGTTGCCGAAGCGCACGGTGACGAAACGGGTCGACCGATCGCCGTCGAGATCGAGCGCCTGGCAATAGCTCTCGGCGATGCGCTTGGTCAGGCCCATGACGCTCGTCGGCTCGACAGCCTTGTCGGTGGAAATCATCACCATCGCCGACGCGCCGACAGCCCGGGCGGCATCGGCCACGTTCCGGGTGCCGATCGCATTGGTCAGCACGCACTCGGAGATGTTGATCTCAGCCAAGGGCAAATGCTTCAGCGCGGCGGCGTGGAAGACGATATCGGGCCGCTCCGAGGCCATCAGCGCATGGATCCGCGCCCGGTCCCGGATGTCTCCCAGATGGGTTGCGAGGTCGAGCCCGGGATGCTCGGCCGCCATCGCCTGACCGATCGTGTAGAGGGCGAGCTCGCCATGCTCGACGAGCGCCAGCCGCGCGGGCTCGAGCGCCGCAACCTGGCGCGTCAGCTCACCGCCGATAGTGCCGCCGGCGCCGGTCACGAGGACTCGGCGCCCCGCGATCATGGCGCGCAGGATCGCGACATCATGGATCACCTGCGGCCGGCCCAGCAGGTCCTCCACCGCGATCGGCCTTAGCTTCAATCTGCCGTCGGCAACGGCATCTTGGAACTCGGTCAGATTCGGCATCCGGGCGATGGTGAGGCCGAAGGGCTCCGCCGCATGCACCAGCCGCCGCATCGACGCGCCGTCGAGCTCGGCCGAAGGGCGCGTGACGATCAGGCGCTGCGGCTGATCGGCCTGCCCCTTCAGCCGCGCGATCACGGCCGCCAGATCGTCCGAATGACCCAGGATCGGGACGCCGTGGATCTGTCGTCCCACCAGATTGCGCCCGCGATCATCGAGCACGCCGACCACGCGATAGGGATGGGCCGGGTTGCCTGCCATGGCGCGAATGAACAGCTCCGCCCCATCGCCGGCGCCGATGAGCAGGACCGGCGTGCGAAGCGCCGTCTCTTGGCGCAGCCCGGCCGCCCGATCCTTGAGCGACCGGTAGAGGAGCCTGGGCCCGGCGAGCAGCGCCACGAGCACGAACCACGCGATCAGCGGCGCCGAGCGCGGCAGCAAGATCATGCGGTTGACGAAGAAGACCGCCGGCACGAAGAGCAGCACCGCCAACGTCACGGCCTTGACGAGCGCCGCGAGGTCCCTCAGCGAGGCGTAGCGCCAGAGGCCGCGATAGAGCTGCAGAATCTGAAAGGACGCAGCCGCGGTCGCCATGAAGATTGGCAGGCCGGCCTCGAGAGCAGCGCGATAGGTCGTAAAAGCGTCTCCGCCCACCCTCAGATACATGGCCGCCAGAAAGGCGAGTCCGGCCATGACCGTGTCGTGCAAGAAGGCAAGCACGGGCAACCAACGCTCGAGCCGCGGCCGGATTCGCTGAACTGAGGGCGTCATCTATGCTCGATATCTATGCTCGATCAGGGAGACGCATTCGCGTGAATCGTCCGAATACGCCCGAGAAGCCGCTTATGCAAATCTCGGCAGCCGCAGGCGAGCACCCGGCCGTCGGATGACGCGCCGAGCCTCTGTCCTCGCCAGTCCGTGATCACACCGCCGGCGCCTTCGATGACGGGCGCCAATGCCGCGAAATCATGCAGCTTGAGTCCAGATTCCAGCACGATATCGATCCAGCCCGCGGCAAGGAGGCCGTAGGCGTAGCCGTCTCCGCCATAAGTTCGGATGGCGGCGCCGGCGGCAACGTCCTGGTAGACTGGGACGTCGGCGGCCGGGAAGAGGTCGGGCGCCGTGGTGCTGAACAGGGCCGATTCGAGGGGAACGTCGCGCCGGGCCCTGATCTCCTTCCCGTTGAGCGTGGTGGCGCGGCCGGCCACGCCAATCCAGCGATCCCGCACGATCGGCTGGTCGATGACGCCCAGCACCGGCTGTCCGCTCTCATCCAGCAGAGCGACCAGCGTGGCGAAGGTCGGACGGCCGCTCATGAAGGCCTTAGTGCCGTCGATCGGGTCGATGACCCAGGTCAGGCCCGAACTTCCCGACGCGACGCCGAACTCTTCGCCCGCGACCCCGTCCTGCGGACGCTCCGCCGAAAGGATCCGGCGGACAGCCTGCTCCGCCGCTTTGTCGGCTTCGGTCACCGGCGTGATATCGGCCTTGGTCGCGACGTCGTAGCTTTGCCGAAACCGCGCGCGGATTTCCGCGGCTGCGGCGTCGGCCAGACGCTCGGCCAGAGCGACCGCCGCCCCCAGATCGGTCACGGGGACGACCTGCTCAAGCGCTATTTCTCTGTGGGAAGCGGCACCGGATTGTCGCTCTGCAGCCTCAGCCAAGCGAGCACGTCGGCGCGATCCTGGGGTTTCTTCAAGCCCGCGAAGCCCATCTTGGTCCCCGGAAGAAAGCCCTGCGGATGAGCGATGAACTTGTTGAGCGATTCGAAGTCCCAATTGCCCTTGAAGTTCTTCATGGCGTCGGAATAGGCGTAGTCCGACTTGTGGGCATGCGGACCGCCCACGACACCCCAAAGATTGGGGCCGACCATGTTCGGTCCGCCCTTCGCGAAATTATGGCAGGCCATGCATTGCTTGGCGATCTGCGCGCCATGGTCGGGGTCGGCCTTGGCGAGGAGCGGACCGACCGGCGGGATCTCGGCGGGCTTCGACTCGGTCGTCCCGGCGGTCGCTTCCGCCGCGCCCTCGATGGGATAGGCGAGCTTCGACGGGAAGGTCGGCTGGACCAGCATGCCGGAGACGATGATCGAGATCATCGCGAGGATGCCGGCGACCAGGATCGCCGCGTAGAGTTTGTTGCTTTCCATGCGTTGCCCGTCCGAAGGCCGTGAAGCCGGCCTCGGGCCGGCGACTGGTGAAGAGTGAGCGCGGGAGCGAATCCCCAGCGATCCGCCTCTATAGCCACAGCGAGAGGCCGGGCGGAAGGCTTTTGACGCGACAATCGCGGCGATCGGATCGGGAATTTGCCGGACCGAATGTCGCAGAGCGGCCAAATGAGCCTAATCGCGTGGCCTTGACAGTGTCGCCGCCAGGCTTACGAAACCTGGGAAATGTCCGTTTCGCGTTCAGCTCCGACGAACCCAATCGTCCTCATCCCCTCCAGACTTGGTGCTACGCGCCTGCCGGGCAAGCCGCTGCTTCCCATCGCCGGAGTGCCGATGATCGTGCATGTGTGGCGCCGCGCGATGGAGGCCGAGATCGGGCCCGTGGTCGTCGCCACGCCCGACGCCGAGATCGCCCGCGCGATCGAAACCGCCGGCGGCAAGGCCCAGCTCACACGACCCGATCACGAATCGGGCACCGATCGTATCGCGGAAGCTTTGGCGGCGCTGGATCCCGGCGGACGATATGATTCCGTGATCAACCTGCAGGGCGATCTTCCGGTCCTTGAGCCGGAAACGATCCGCGCGCCGTTCCGCTTGCTGGCCGACCCCGCGGTCGATCTCGCAACCCCCGTCGCTCTGGCCGCCGAGCATGAGCGCAGCGATCCCAATGTCGTGAAGGCCGTATTCGAGCCCGCGGGCAGACATCGAGGCCGAGCGCTCTACTTCACCCGTACCACCGCGCCGAGCGGCGACGGGCCGCTTTATCATCACATCGGACTCTATGCGTTCCGCCGCGACGCACTGACCGCCTTCGTATTGGCGCCGCACGCCGAGCTCGAGCGGCGCGAAAGGCTGGAGCAGCTCCGCGCGCTGGCGATCGGCCTGAGGATCGAGGTCGCGCTGGTGGACACGGCCCCGCTCGGCGTCGATACCCAAGCCGATCTCGACCGCGCGCGATCCATTCTCGAGGCACGCCCATGACCAAAGCCGCAGGACCGATTGCCTTCCAGGGTCTCCATGGCGCCTACGCAGACCTGGCCGCGAGGGCCATCTTCCCCGGACTGGCCACGCTGCCCTGCCCTACCTTCGAAGCCGTGTTCGTCGCGGTCCGCGAGGGCAAGGCCGACCGCGGCGTGATCCCGGTCGAGAATTCCCTTTATGGGCGGATCGCGGATATTCACCATCTGCTGCCCGGGGGCGGGCTCAAGATCGTCGGCGAATGCTACCAGCCGATCCATCACTGCCTGCTGGGCGTCAAGGGGGCCAAGCTGGAGCAGGTGCGCGAGGCGTTGAGTCAGGAGCCGGCGCTGGGACAGGTCGCGAAGACGCTGCGCCGCTTGGGGCTGAAGCCTGTGGCGCGGACCGATACGGCGGGATCGGCGGCCGAGGTGGCGGCGACCGGCGATCCCTCCAAAGCCGCGGTCGCGTCGTTGCTCGCGGCCGAAATTCACGGCCTCGATATCCTCGTTCGCAACATCCAGGACGAAGAGCACAACACGACCCGTTTCCTGGTGATGGCGCGGGAATCGGTTTCGGTTCCGCCGGAGGCTCCAATCGCCGTCGTCGGCTTCGCCTTCGAGGTGCGCAACATCCCGGCCGCGCTTTACAAGGTTCTGGGCGGTTTTGCGACCAACGGCATCAATATGACGAAACTCGAGAGCTACATGGTGGGCGGCTCCTTCGCCGCCACGCAATTCTATGCCGAGGTCGAGGGCCGCATCGACGACCCCGCCATGGAACGCGCCTTCGAGGAGCTCAAATTCTTCGCCCGCTCGTTCGACATATTGGGCGCCTTTGCGGGTGACCCGGAACGGCGCAAGGGGAAGTAGATCAACACTTCGCGGCAAGTCGCCGATCGATTGCCGCCTTGGCCGCCTTCACCGCGTCATTATGCGTGCCCGAGATTTCGCCGCTTTCAACTTCGAATGAAGGACGGCCGAGGGTTGAGCTATGCGTGGCCCAACGCCAAGCGCCGTTTCCGAGGTCGGTCAGCGAGTAGGACTCGCACCTCCAAGATCAGCGCCATGCCTGGCGCACAAATAGAAAACGGGACGATCTCTTTCGAGATCGCCCCGTTCCTGTACATGAGTGTCTAACCGTGCGTGCTCTTTACCGAAAGATTGAAATAGCGCTGCTCATAATAGGGACGACCTGTGCCGGCTCCACACTGTCTCGGGCATGGTCCGATCGGCGTGGTCTCCCGGCCGGCGCTTGCCGTCCATAAACCCTGCCAAGCAATAATCATGCCAATAGACGCAAGGCATTGATCGGGTTCAATTTCACCAATGCGTCTATTTGCAAGTGTAAAAAGAACCGACGGTTAACGCGACGGCGAGCGGCCAGGAATTCGATCTAGGAAATCGCAGCCGTGAGTTCCAAGCGAACCGCGACGGCGTGAAGCCTTCGGTCTTTCGTCCAGATTCGCGTGTCAGCCGTCAGCGCCGCGGCAGCAAGCAGATGAGCGTCGACGTATCCGATTCCCCTTCCGGCCAGATCATGGCGGTCGATGAAATGCAGCACCTCGGCATCAGTAGCGACATCGGCGCGAGGCAGATCCGATAACGATATCAGGACAACCTCGCGTCCATGTAGGCGGCCCAGAGCGAGTTCGCCGACAACAAACGGGTGTGTCGACACCAGCCCGGCGCTAAGTAAGCCAATCAGACGTTCGTCGCTTTTCCGCAGATGATCCACCCAGACCGACGTATCGACCAGAATCAAGGCGCACCAGGACGGCGCCGCGGCGGTGCGGCCAGATCCGGCTCGCTGCCGCCGAGCCGTGCCAACCGTCGCGCGCTCTCGCGTTCGATCAACGCCTTGAGGGCCTCTCGAACCAAGCTGGATTTCTCTTTGAGTCCGGTAAAGGCTTGAGCCTTCGCTACCAGGTCATCATCTAGAGCGAGCGTCGTTCGCATTTCTATATCTCCGTTGAGGCACGATATTAGCATCATTTGATACCGAAACCAGTGCCTCACCCAAACCGACTCCGCCTCTTAAGACGTACGGCTACCTCGTATAGACTGCGCCTCCACGATCCGCTCGTAGGGCGCTGGAACCTAGTCACATCCGTTATTCGCGCTTCCGGCCGACACGCCCTTCCCGCGGTGATCGACCCGCGGCTGAACTCGTCCGTGACGCGGCCGAGTTTCAGTCTCGGTCGGAACAGCGGCTCTCGAGACGGCGGCTTAAGCTCACTTTGAAATCTGAGCGCTGGCGGAGGGAGAGGGATTCGAACCCTCGATAGGGCTTTTGGGCCCTATAACGGTTTAGCAAACCGCCGCCTTCAGCCGCTCGGCCATCCCTCCAACAATCTCCAAGTCCGGCGCGCGCCGGACTGAGTGGACCCGTTGATAGCGACGTTTCTCGCGAAGGTCCAATGGCTTGTCAAATGGCCTCCGCAAGCCGAGGGCATCAACGTTACCCTTGGATTTCGATTGCTTCACATCCTCCTCACTTTTTCCGGAATTTTTAGAGGGATCGTTAACCACTCCGATGCTCTCTTGGAGGCCCAGAATGGGCAGACTTGAGGGGAGAACCGCGCAATGAATATTTCCCAACGTTCGCTAGATACGCTTATGGATCTCGTGGAGAATCGCATCGCCTGCATGGAGGTGATGGGCCGCGAGGACATGCGGGAGCTCGCCTACCTGCATCGCTGCCGGAACGAGCTGCACGCGTTCATGATGGGAGATGCTTCGGGCGCCCTGCCCTCGCCCTCGGGCCGCCGCCGCGGCCGTCCGCCGAAGAATCAGTCGGCCGTTCAGCAGATCGCCGCGAACTGAGCGGCGTCAGCCCGCCAATTTCTTCTTGAGCTGCTCGTTCACGAGAGCGGGATTTGCCTTGCCCCCGCTCTCTCGCATCACCTGACCGACGAAGAATCCGAACAGCTTGTCCTTGCCGGACCGGTATTCGGCAACCTTGTCCGCATTCTTGGCCATGACGGCGTCGATCACCGCATCGATCGCGCCGGTGTCGGTCACCTGACGCAAGCCCTTCTCTTCGACGATCGACGCGGCGCCTTTACCGCTCGCCAGCATCTCGGCGAACACGTCCTTGGCGATGCGGCCCGAGATCGTATTATCGGCAAGCAGATCCAGCAGCTCGCCGAGCGATTCCGCCGAAATCGGCGATTGCTCAATATCATGGCCGCTCTTGTTGAGCGCGCCTAGCAGCTCGGTGATGACCCAGTTGGCCGCGATTTTCGGATCGCGCTTGCCGGCTAAGACCTTCTCATAGAAATCGGCGCGCGCCTGCTCGGCGACCAGCACGCCCGCGTCGTATGCGGACAGGCCGCTATTCTGCATGAACCGCCGCCGCTTGGCGTCCGGCAGTTCCGGCAGTTCCAACCGGACACGCTCGATCATCGCGTCGTCGAGCTCGAGCGGCAGCAGATCGGGGTCCGGAAAATAGCGATAGTCGAACGCCTCTTCCTTGCTCCGCATCGAACGGGTCACGCCCTGGCGAGCATCCCACAGGCGTGTCTCCTGGACGATGGCTCCGCCCTCCTCGATGATCTCGATCTGGCGGCGCGCTTCATATTCGATCGCAGCCTGGATGTAGCGGACGGAATTGACGTTCTTGATCTCGCAGCGCGTGCCGTAGGGCGCGCCGGGCTTGCGCACGGAGAGATTCACGTCGCAGCGCATGCTGCCTTCGTCCATGTTCCCGTCGCAGGTGCCGAGATAGCGCAGGATGGTGCGCAGCTTGCGGACATAGGCTGCGGCCTCGTCGGCCGAACGCATGTCGGGCTCGGAGACGATTTCCATCAGCGCCACGCCGGACCGGTTCAGATCGACGAAGGTCTTGGTCGCATGCTGGTCATGCAGCGACTTGCCGGCATCCTGCTCAAGATGAAGACGCGTGACGCCAATCGCCCGCGTGCTGCCGTCGGGCAGATCGATCTCGATCGTACCCTTGCCGACGATCGGGTGGGCGTATTGCGAGATCTGATAGCCCTGCGGCAGGTCGGCATAGAAGTAATTCTTCCGTTCGAAGACCGAGAGCTTGTTGATCTGCGCATTGAGGCCGAGGCCCGTCTTCACGGCCTGCTCGACGCAATATTCGTTCAGCACCGGCAGCATGCCGGGCATGGCCGCATCGACCAGGCTGACCTGCGTGTTCGGATCGCCGCCGAATTCCGTCGGCGCGCCCGAGAACAGCTTGGACTTCGAGATCACCTGGGCATGGACCTCGAGCCCGATCACCATCTCCCACTGGCCGGTCTGGCCTTCGATCAGTTCCGCCATATCAGGCCACCATCACTTCACGCCGCCATTACCTGAGGCACCGCCGAAAAAGCGGCCGCCTTTTCGAGCGCCGCCGCGCCCGCGATCACGGTCTCCTCGTCGAAGGGTCGGCCGAGGAGCTGCAGCCCCAGCGGCAAACCGGCCGCATCGAGACCGGCCGGCACCGAGATGCCCGGCAGTCCGGCCAACGACGCCGGCACGGTGAACACGTCATTCAGATACATGGCGATCGGATCGTCCGATTTCTCGCCGATCGCGAAAGCCGCCGACGGCGCGGTCGGGGTTAGGACGAGGTCACAGGATTGAAAGGCCTGCTCGAAGTCGCGCGCAATCAGCGCCCGCACCTTCTGGGCCTTGATGTAGTAGGCGTCGAAATAGCCGGCCGAGAGCACATAGGTGCCGATCAGGATCCGGCGCTTAACCTCCGCGCCGAAACCTTCGGCTCGCGTGCCCTCGTACAGCTCGGTCAGGTCCTTGCCCGGCACGCGGAGCCCGTAGCGGACTCCGTCGTAACGCGCGAGGTTCGACGAGCATTCTGCCGGCGCAACGATGTAATAGGTGGCGAGCGCGTAGCGCGTGTGCGGCAGGCTGATCTCAACCGTCTCCGCGCCGGCATCCCTGAGCCATGCCTCGCCCTGTCGCCAGAGGCTGTCGATCTCGGCCGGCATGCCGTCCACGCGGTATTCGCGCGGCACGCCGATCTTCAGGCCCTTGATCGAACGGCCGACGGCCGCCTGGTAATCGGGCACCGGCAGATCGACGCTGGTCGAATCCTTGGGATCGAAGCCAGCCATGGATTTGAGCATGATCGCGCAATCCTCGACGGTGCGCGCGAAAGGCCCGGCCTGATCGAGCGACGAGGCGAAGGCGACGATGCCCCAGCGCGAGCAGCGGCCATAGGTCGGCTTCATCCCGACAATGCCGCAGAAGGCCGCCGGCTGCCGGATGGATCCGCCGGTGTCGGTTCCTGTCGCGCCCGGCGCCAGCCGCGCGGCCACGGCCGCGGCCGATCCGCCGGATGAGCCGCCCGGCACGAGCGGACGATTGTCGCCCTTGCGCCGCCAGGGGCTCTCCACCGCGCCATAGGCGCTCGTCATATTGGAGGAGCCCATCGCGAACTCGTCGAGATTGGCCTTGCCCAGCATAACCGCGCCGTCTCGGAACAGGTTGGCGGTCACCGTCGATTCATAGGTCGGCACGAAGCCCTTCAAAATCTTGCTGCCGGCCGTCGTCTGAACGCCGCGCGTGCAGAACAGATCCTTGATCGCGAGCGGTATGCCCTCGAGCGGCCCCGCCTCGCCCCGGTGACGATGCCCATCCGCCGCCTTGGCGCGCGCGATCGCCAGCTCCGGCGTCTCGACGATGAAGGCGTTGAGCGCCCTGGCATTCTCCATCGCCGCCAGGTGCGCCTCGGTCAGCTGATGAGCGGAGATCTCGCTCTTCCCCAGCTGCTTCAGCGCCTCCGCGATGGTAAGGTCGGTGAGCTTGGTCATTCGACCACCTTGGGCACGCCGAAGAAGCCGCTGATCGGTTCCGGCGCGTTGGCGAGGATATCCTCGCGGTCGGTCGAATGGTCGACCACGTCCGGACGAAGCCTTTGCCGCGCGCCGACGACGCTGGTCAGCGGCTCGACGCCGTCGGTATTCACCTCCTGAAGCTGCTCCACCCAGCCGATCACGCTGGAGAGCTCGGCCGCGAGATGCGTCCGCTCTTCCTCGGTCAGACGGATACGGGCGAGGCGCGCGATCTTGGCGACCGCGGCAGCATCGAGTGACATGATCGTGCCTAGTTCTTTCTTCGAAAGAGGGTTAGGTATCACCCGCCATGGCGATCCGCAACCCGCACGAACTCAAGGCTTTGCTCGCTCCGGGGCGCCGTTTGGCGGGGCTGGATGTGGGCGAGAAGACGATCGGCGTCGCCGTCTCCGACCCCGGCCTCGGCATCGCTTCCCCGATCGACACCATCCGTCGGACCAAGTTTGGCGAGGATGTAAAGGCGCTGGCCAAGATGCTGTCGGGCCGCGAAATCGGCGGCTTCGTCGTCGGTTTGCCGATCAATATGGACGGAACCGAGGGGCCCCGCTGCCAGTCGGTGCGCCATTTCGCCGACAACCTGCTCCAGCACGCCGATTTGCTGGGCCGGGAACCGGAAATCGCCTTCTGGGACGAGCGGCTGTCCACGGCCGCGGTGGAGCGCTTCATGATCGAGCAGGCCGATATGAGCCGGGGAAAGCGCGCCCATGCGGTGGACAAGATGGCCGCCGCGTATATCCTTCAGGGCGCGCTCGACGCGATGACGTCGCGCGCCGCCAGGCCATAAGCCCAGCCAGATTCGAGCCGCACGGAGGATCGCCAATGGACACGCACCAGGACGAAATCCGCACAATGGCCGAGCAGATCAGGCTCGGAAGGCGCGGCTTTGCGGTGACGAGCCTTGCCGCGGGCTTTGCCTTAGCGGTCAGGCCGGTCAGCGCCGCCACGATCACGACCGACACGAACGGGCTTACCGCCGGTGAGGTCAAGATACCGGTGCCCGACGGCTCGATCCCGGGCTATCGCGCGATGCCGGCAGGATCGACCGGCGCGCCCACCGTGCTCGTCATCCATGAGGTCTTCGGTGTCCATGAGCACATCAAGGATCTCTGTCGGCGCCTGGCGAAGGCGGGCTACTACGCGGCAGCGCCGCTGCTCTACTCACGCGAAGGGGACGTGGCGAAGGCCCCCGATATTCAGGCGATCATGGCCATTGTGGATAAGGTGAAGGACGATCAGGTCAAATCCGATCTCGACTCGACCGCGGCTTTCGCCAAGGCCGAGAAAGCCGACACGGCGAAGCTCGGCGTCACGGGATTTTGCTGGGGCGGCCGCCAGACTTGGCTCTATGTCGCCGCCAATCCGGCGGTCAAGGCCGGGGTCGCGTGGTATGGCCCTCTCGTCGGACGACCCGGCGGTCCCGGCCCCAATCCGATCGATGTGGCCGACAAGATCAAGGGACGCGTCCTCGGTCTCTATGGCGGGAAGGACCAAATGATCACCGCCGCCATGGTCGACCGGATGCGCGCCAATTTGAAGGCGGCCGGGGATACGCAAAGCCAAATCATCGTCTATCCCGATGCGCAGCACGGCTTCAACGCCGACTACCGGCCGAGCTACAACGAGGCCGACGCCAAGGACGGCTGGGCCAAGATGCTGGCCTGGTTCAAAGCCCACGGCGCGGCCTGATCGCGAATACCCGCCACTCAAATGGACCAGAGCCAATCCATCGCCTTGCCAGACGGCTTCGTCTGGACTCACCGGCACATGTTGGGCATCGAGGGGTTGACGGCCGCTGAGATCACCGCGGTGCTCGACCTCGCCGACGGCTATGTGCTGCAGAACCGGCGCGTCGATAAGCGCAGCACCGAGCTGCGCGGTCGGACGATCATGAATCTCTTCTTCGAGGATTCAACGCGCACGCGCACGTCGTTCGAGCTGGCCGGCAAGCGGTTGGGCGGCGACGTGATCAACATGTCGGTCAGCACGAGCTCGGTAAAAAAGGGCGAGACGCTGCTCGACACAGCGCTCACGCTGAATGCGATGAATCCCGACTTCCTCATTGTCCGCCACGCCGAGTCCGGAGCGCCCAAGCTTCTCGCCGACAAAGTGAATTGCTCGGTCATCAATGCCGGCGACGGCATGCACGAGCACCCTACACAAGCGCTGCTCGACGCGCTGTCAATCCGGCGGCGAAAGGGCAAGCTGCAAGGCCTCATCGTCGCCATCTGCGGCGATATCCTCCATAGCCGCGTCGCACGTTCCAACATTCATCTGCTCGGCACGATGGGCGCACGGGTCAGGGTGGTCGGGCCGCCGACGCTCATTCCGTCAGCGATCGAACGCATGGGAGTGGAAGTCTTCACAGACATGGAGCGCGGACTCCGCGACGTCGACATCGTGATGATGCTTCGGCTGCAGAGCGAGCGGATGAGCGGGCGCTTCGTCCCGTCGGTGCGCGAATATTTCCGCTTTTACGGTCTTACCCCGGAAAGACTGACGGCGGCGAAGCCGGACGCGCTCATCATGCATCCCGGCCCGATGAATCGCGGCGTCGAGATCGATTCCGAAGTCGCCGACGATATCGGCCGCAGCTTGATCCTCGAGCAGGTCGAATTCGGCGTGGCGGTACGCATGGCGTGTCTCAGGCTTCTGGCCTCCACCCAGGCCAACGCATGACCAAAACGGCATTCGTCAACGCCAGGCTGCTCGACCCCGCGAGCGGGCTCGATACCCTGGGCGTGCTGATCGTCGAAGGCGAGAAGATCACAGCCTTGGGCGCGAACGTCGCGCCCCCTGCCGAAGCGAGCGTCATTGACTGCAAAGGCCTTTGCCTGGCGCCGGGTCTGGTCGATATGCGCGTCGCGGTGGGCGAACCCGGCGAGGAGGAGCGCGAGACGATCCTGTCTACAAGCCGCTCCGCCGCTGCCGGCGGAATCACGGCGCTCGCGATGCTGCCCAATACGATCCCAGTCATCGACGACATCGCCGGTCTCGAATTCGTCGCGCGGCGCGCGCGCGAGGCGAAGCTCGTCAAGATCTTCGCCTATGGCGCCGTCACGCGCGGCGCGGCCGGCGCGGATCTCGCCGAGATGGGGCTGTTGGCGGATGCGGGAGCCGTCGGCTTCACCGATGGATCCAGCGCGATTGCCGACGCGCTGCTGATGCGGCGCGCCCTGTCCTATGCGCGTGTCTTCGGTAAGGCGATCGTTCAGCATCCGGAAGAGCCGCGCCTCGCCGAAGGCGGGCAAATGAACGAGGGTGAGATCGCGACCAGGCTCGGCCTTGCGGGCATACCGCGCGCGGCCGAGACGATCATGCTGCAGCGTGACTTGCGCCTCGTGGAGCTGACCGGCGGACGCTATCACGCGGCGCATCTGTCAACCGGCGAAGGCGTGGAGCTCATCCGGCAGGCCAAGCGCGCCGGACTTCCGGTGACGTGCGACACGGCCCCGCCCTATTTCGCGCTCAGCGAGAGCGACGTCGGCGAATACCGAACCTTCGCCAAGCTGTCGCCGCCGCTCCGCACCGACCAGGACCGCAGGGAGATCATCGCTGGCATCGCCGACGGCACGATCGACGCGATCGCCAGCGATCATGTTCCTCAAGGGCAGGATGCCAAGCGCCTGCCTTTCGCGGCTGCCGCGCCGGGCGTGATCGGCCTCGAAACGTTGCTGCCCGTCGCCCTCGAGCTCTACCACAAGGGCGTGATCGGATTGCTCGATCTCCTGCGCCGCCTCACGGTCGCGCCGGCCGACATACTGGGGCTGCCGCTCGGCCGCCTCTCAGTCGGCGCGGCAGCCGATCTCGTCATCTTCGATCTCGATCGGCCCTGGGTGATCGACGCCGCGCAGTTCCGTTCGAAATCGAAGAATTCTCCGTTCGACGCGCGGCCGGTGGCCGGCCGGGCAACCATGACCGTCGTCGACGGTCGCATCGTCCATGTATCCGAGTGACCAATCATGGCTGAACCGATTCAGTTCTATTTCGACTTCTCCTCGCCCTATGGATACATCGCGAGTCAGCTCATCGACGCGGTCGGCGCCAAGCATGGGCGCGCCATCGTCTGGAGGCCGATCCTCTTGGGCGCGATCTTCAAGATCACCGGCATGCAGCCGCTCACCGAGATCCCGATCAAGGGCGAATATATGAAAAGAGATTTTGCCCGAAGCGCCCGGCTTCACGGCATCCCGTTCCGCATGCCCGACCCTTTCCCATTCTCCGGGGTCGCTGCGAACCGCGCCTTCTACTGGCTCGAAGCGAGCGACCCGGTGAAGGCGCATGATCTCGCCAATGCGCTTTACCGTGCCGCCTTCGCCCGAAACCAGGAGATCGGCTCGGTCGACGGCGTGATCCAGATCGCGACCCAACTCGGAGTCGACGCCGATGCGATCGGCGCGGGTCTTCAATCGGCGGAAGTGAAGGATCGGACGCGGGCCGCGAACGACGCTGCCGTAGCCGCCGGCATCTTCGGCTCACCGACCTTCGTTGTTGACGGCGAGCCCTTCTGGGGCGCCGATCGCCTCGACCAAGTCGAGAAGTGGCTGGTCTCGGGCGGCTGGTGATCCGCCCTTGATGGCAATCCTCACATTCCTGGGCGGCTATCTTTTGGGTTCGATCCCGTTCGGGCTCGTGCTGACGCGGCTCGCCGGTTTCGGCGACATCCGCAAAATCGGCTCGGGAAATATCGGCGCCACCAACGTGCTTCGGACCGGTAACAAGATTTTGGCGTTGGCAGTCCTCATCCTCGATTCGGGAAAAGGAGCCGTGGCCGTGCTGCTGGGTTCCCAATTCGGGGAAGGAGCGTCGCTCTCCGCCGCGCTCGGCGCGGTGCTCGGGCATCTGTTTCCGGCCTGGCTCGGCTTCAAGGGCGGGAAGGGCGTGGCAACGACATTGGGAACGCTGCTGGCCCTAAGCCCGGCGATCGGAATTATCGCATGCGGCGTCTGGCTGCTGATGGCGCTTCTGTTCCGGCTCTCTTCGCTGGCGGCATTGACAGCCATGGCGAGCGCGGCGGTCGCCGCGGTCACGCTCACCACGCCCCGAACCGCGCTCGCTCTTCTGGTTATCGCCGCGCTTGTATGGGCCAAGCATGCGCCCAACATCCGTCGGCTCCTCGCCGGCACGGAGCCCCACATTTCGTTCTCCCGTAAGGGGCGCGCGTGAGGCGAGCCGAGCTCAGCAGTGCCGAGAAAATCGATTGGCTGCGGTTGAGCCGTACCGCCGGCATCGGGCCGATCACCTTCACCACGCTGCTCGAACGCTACGGAACGGCATCGGCCGCCTTGGAGGCGCTGCCGCGGCTTGCAGAGCGAGCCGGCCGCGACAAGCCGGTCCGAATCCCATCGGTCGCCGAGGTCAATACCGAGATCGACAAATCCGGACGGCTCGGTCTTCGTCTCGTTGCCCGTCCGGAGCCCGGCTATCCGAAGCTGCTGCGCGAGATCGAAGACGCTCCGCCGGTCATTGCGATCGGCCGCAACATCGCTCTGCTGGAGCGCCCGACCGTCGCGATCGTCGGTGCCCGCAACGCATCGACCAATGGGAAGCGGATCGCCGAGCGGCTCGCCCACGACCTCGCCGAAGCCGGCCTCGTCGTGATTTCTGGGCTGGCGCGCGGGATCGACACGGCGGCCCATCGCGCCGCGCTCGATCACGGTACCGTCGCCGTTATTGCCGGCGGTGCGGATATCGTCTATCCGCCGGAGAACGCCACTTTGCAATCAGAGATCGTCGCGCGCGGCTGCCTCGTAACCGAGGCGGCCATCGGTACCGAGCCGATGGCGCGCCATTTTCCGCGGCGGAACCGAATCATCTCGGGGCTTGCCCCAGGCGTGATCGTGGTCGAGGCGGCTCGAAATTCGGGATCGCTGATCACCGCGCGCATGGCGCTGGAGCAGGGTCGCGATGTATTTGCCGTCCCCGGCTCACCCCTGGACCCGAGGGCCCAGGGCACCAACAACCTGATCCGCCAGGGCGCCGTGCTTACCGAGACGGCCGACGACGTACTGCAGGTCCTGTCGAGCCTGCGTCTAAAAGCGGCCGATCCGGCCGCCGACGCCTCGAAGCCCCTCCTGTCCATTGAAAACCCATCGGAATCCGAGACAGACGAGGCCCGTCGGACCATCCTCGAGGCGCTCGGTCCGACGCCGGTCCCGGTTGACGAATTGGTGCGGCGCTGCCAAGTGTCACTCCCGATCGTCCTGACGGTGCTGCTGGAACTCGAGCTTTCGGGCCGGCTCGAGCGGCAGGCCGGACAACGTGTCAGCCTCGTCACCTGAGCGAAACACCGAAGCAGCGTACAATCACTTGGCCTCTCAAACCGACCATACCGTTGTGATCGTCGAATCGCCGGCAAAGGCGAAGACGATCAACAAATATCTCGGCTCCGATCATACGGTCCTGGCGAGCTATGGGCATGTCCGCGATCTGCCCGCGCGTGACGGGTCGGTAAAGCCGGACGAAGATTTTGCCATGGAGTGGGAGCTGGGCGACCGCTCGGCGAAGCCGCTCGAGGCGATCACGAAGGCGTTGAAGGGTGCGAACCATATCATCCTCGCGACCGACCCCGATCGCGAGGGCGAGGCGATCTCCTGGCATGTGCTGGAGCTGTTGCGGCAGCGCAAGTTATTGGATTCACGCGATGTGAAGCGCGTGACCTTCAACGAGATCACCAAGACCGCGATCCAGGAAGCCTTCCGGCATCCGCGCGATATCAACAGCGAGCTGGTCGACGCCTATCTAGCGCGGCGGGCGCTCGATTATCTCGTCGGCTTCACATTGTCGCCGGTTCTATGGCGAAAGCTTCCGGGCTCGCGCTCGGCCGGCCGCGTGCAATCGGTGGCGTTGCGCCTGATCATCGAGCGCGAGCAGGAGATCCAGGCCTTCCGGGCAGAGGAATATTGGACCGTCACGGCCATTCTCGCGACGATGGCCGGCATCACCTTCCCGGCCCGGCTGCATGCGCTGGACGGCAAGGCGCTCACGAAATTCTCGCTCCGCACCGAGGCCGATGCGAAAGCGGCGGTCGCACGCATCGAGGCGGCGAGATTCGCCGTCGGCTCGGTCGAGCGCAAGCAGGTGCGCCGCAATCCCGCGCCGCCCTTCATCACCTCGACCTTGCAGCAGGAAGCCTCACGCAAGCTGGGCTTCAGCGCGACCAAGACCATGCGCACGGCGCAGCAGCTCTATGAGGGCGTCGATATCGGCGGCGAGACCGTCGGCCTCATTACCTATATGCGAACCGATGGAGTCCAACTCGGCGCCGAGGCTACACAGCAGACCCGTGCGCTGATCGAGCAGGCTTACGGCGCGAATTACGTCCCCAAATCTCCGCGGGTCTACAAGAGCGCGGCAAAGAACGCCCAAGAAGCACACGAGGCCATCCGTCCGACCGATCTGTTCCGGCGGCCTGAAGCGATGAATCGCCACCTCGATCGCGATCAGGCGCGGCTTTACGAGCTGATCTGGAAGCGCACCGTCGCCTGCCAGATGGAAAGCGCGGTGTTCGACCAGGTGACCGTCGACATTCTGTCGGAGCGGCGCGACGTCGGGTTACGCGCTACTGGCCAGATTCAACTCTTCGACGGCTTTCTGCGCGTCTATCACGAGGACCAGGACGATACGTCCGAGGATGAGGATTCGGAGACTCGGCGTCTGCCGCCGCTCGCAGAGCGCGACGCCGTCGAGCGGCGTTCGATCAAACCCGAGCAGCATTTCACGCAGCCGCCTCCGCGCTATTCCGAGGCGAGCCTCGTCAAAAAGCTGGAGGAGCTGGGCATCGGCCGGCCCTCGACCTATGCTTCGATTCTCCAGGTCCTTCAGGATCGCGATTATGTGAAGCTCGAGCAGCGGCGCTTCCTACCTGAGGAACGCGGCTGGCTGGTCACGTCGTTCCTGACGAACTTCTTCCGCCGTTACGTCGAGTACAATTTCACCGCCGATCTCGAGCAGAGGCTCGACGAGGTTTCGGACGGCAAGCTCGATTGGAAGAAGCTTCTCCGCGATTTCTGGAACCAGTTCTCGACCGCGGTCGGCGAGACCAAGAACCTCAAATTCGCCGAGGTCATATCGGCTCTCGATGAGGATCTGGCGCCGCATTTCTTCGCCCAAGACGGAGCGAGCGGCGATCCCCGCGCCTGCCCGGTCTGCGGTAATGGCCGTTTGTCGCTGAAGATCGGCAAGTTCGGCGCCTTCATCGGCTGCTCGAACTATCCCAATTGCCAATTCACGCGGCCGCTGGTGGTCGCGAACAATGACGAGCCGCAGCAGGAGGGTGAATCGGCCGGGCCGCGTTTGCTCGGATCCGATTCCGCGACCGGGCTTCCGGTGACGGTGAGGCGCGGCCCCTATGGCGCCTATATTCAGCTCGGACCCAAGGCAGGCGCCGAGGAGACCCCCGACAAGAAATCAAAGAACAAGGAGAAGCCGAAGCGCGTCTCTCTGCCCAAGGGCATGACCGCGGGCGAGATCGATCTCGACACGGCGCTTCGCCTTCTGTCCTTGCCGCGCGAGATCGGCATCCACCCCGAGAGCCGCGAGATGATCACCGCCGGGATCGGCCGGTTCGGCGCCTACCTCAAGGTGGGGGATCGCTACAAGTCCCTACCGGCCGACGAGAGTGTGCTCACCATCGGGCTCAATCGAGCGGTCGATCTGCTGGCCGAGGATTCGAAGCAAGGCGGCGGCGCGCGCGGCTTGCTGCGCACGCTGGGCGAGGATCCAAGCGACGGAAAGCCGGTCACGCTCCACCGCGGCCGGTTCGGTCCTTATGTCAAGCATGGCTCGGTGATGGCTTCCTTGAGCCGGAAGCAGTCGCCCGACACGCTGACATTGGAGGAAGCTACGGCGCTCCTTGCAGCCAAAGTTGTTGCAAATGGCAACAAGCCCCAGCGAGCGGGCAAGTCGCGTGGGAAGACGACCAAGGCCGCAGGCGCGCGGCGCAAATCGGCGGCCTCTTGAAGAAGGCGAAGACGCCGCCCCCGTTTCCCACGCGCGAGCAAGTGCTCGAATTCATCCGTGAGAGCCCGACCCCCGTCGGCAAGCGCGAGATCGCACGCGCCTTTCACATCGCGGGCGACCGCCGCGCCGATCTGAAAAAGCTGCTCGCCGAGCTCTCCCAAACGGGCGCCGTCGACCGCGGTCGTAAAAGGCGCATGGCGCCCCCCAAGGCGCTGGGCTCCGTTGCGGTCGTGGAGATCAGCGCGATCGATCCCGACGGCGACCTGCTGTGCAAGCCGTTGGACTGGAGCGAGGAGCGTCCCCCGCCCCGGATCATCCTTCGCGCGAGCAAGCGCGGAATCACCGATCTGGCGCCCGGAAACCGAGTGCTCGTCAGGCTCGAGCGTATCTCAGCGGACGACTATGTGGCGCGGCCGATCCGTAAGTTGGAATCGGGCCCGGCGCGCGTGCTGGGGGTGTTCGAACGCATCAGCGGCGGCAGCGGGCGCTTGCGCTCCATAGACAAGCGCAACCGGGGCGACCTTGCGGTGCTGGCGCAGCATGAAGGCGGAGCCGAGGCCGGCGAGCTGGTAATTGCGGAGGTGCTCCCTTCGACGCGTCTCGGCTTGAAGCAGGCTAAGATCGTCCAACGGTTGGGCGACGGTTCCGCCCCAGGCGCGATCAGCCTGATGGCGATCCATGCGCGCGACCTGCCGACCGAATTCTCGGAGGCGGCGCTGGCGGAGGCCGATCACGCCAAAGTGCCGAAGCTCGCCGGCCGCGAAGATTTGCGCGACGTGCCGCTGGTCACGATCGACGGTCCGGATGCGCGCGACTTCGACGATGCGGTCTGGACGGAGCCAGATACGGATAAGGAGAACCAAGGCGGCTGGCATCTGATCGTGGCCATCGCCGACGTCGCCCACTATGTCGGACCGGCTTCGCATCTCGATCGCGAAGCCTATATGCGCGGCAACTCGGTCTATTTCCCGGACCGCGTCGTGCCGATGTTGCCGGAAGCGCTCTCCAACGGCCTTTGCTCGCTCAAGCCCGGCGAGCCTCGCGCCTGTCTGGCGTTCCACCTTTGGATCGACCGCAAAGGCAAGCTCCTGCGTCATCGACTCGTCCGCGGGCTGATGCGGTCGGCGGCGCGGCTCACTTACGAGCAAGTGCAGGCGGCAATCGACGGCGCGCCGGACGATACAACCGGTCCCCTGCTGGAACCGGTCATTCGACCGCTTTATCGCGCCTATGAGGCGTTGACCGCGGCGCGCGCGGCACGCGGCACGCTCGAGCTCGATCTGCCGGAGCGCAAGGTGGTGCTGGACGACAAAGGGCGGGTCGCCTCGATCGCCGCGCGCGCTCGGCTGGACAGCCATCGGCTGATCGAGGAATTCATGATCGCGGCGAACGTCGCCGCAGCGGAGACGCTCGAGGGGCGCGGCCAGGCGGGGCTCTACCGGGTTCACGATCAACCCGATCCGGTGAAGCTCGAAGCCGTGCGCACCTTCATCCGCGGTCTCGGCCAGGGTCTGTCGCTTGCCAAGGGCCAAGTCATCACCCCTGCCCAACTCACGCGCCTTCTTGTCCAGGCCAAAGATCTGCCGGAAGCTCAGCTGATCTCGGACATCGTGCTGAGGGCTCAGGCGCAAGCCATCTACAGCCACGAGAATATCGGCCATTTCGGGCTGGCGCTCCGGCGCTACGCCCATTTTACATCGCCGATCCGGCGTTATGCCGATCTGATCGTTCATCGCGCGCTTATCGGCACGCTGACGCTGGGACCGGACGGACTCGACGAGCAGACGGTCGTCCGGTTGCCGGAGATCGGCGCCCACATATCGATGACCGAGCGACGGGCCGCCGAGGCGGAGCGCGAGGCGGTCGATCGCTTCACAGCCGCCTATCTGTCCGAGCGGGTCGGCGCGACCTTCAGCGGTCGGATCAGCGGAGTCGCCCGGTTCGGCTTGTTCGTGCGCCTGGACGAGACTGGCGCCGATGGTATCGTCCCGGTTTCGACGCTGCCCCAGGATTTCTATCATTATGAAGAGGCCCATCATCGGCTCGTCGGCCGCCGGACGGGCCAGGTCTATCGGCTGGCCGATAGGGTCAAGGTGCGGCTCGTCGAGGCCGATCCCATGACCGGCAGCACCGTCTTTCGTCTGATCGAGGATTCAGGTCGAGAGCCGGCCCCGAGCCGGCCGAGCCGGCCCAGAGCGAGGCGCCGCGGTTGACTTAGCAGGGAAAATGGCTATTTTCTGCCGCCTCCAAACCCGCCTCGCGGGATTGCACAGGATAGCGACATCATGGCCAAGCCAGCGACCGTACTGATCAAAATGGTGAGCAGCGCCGACACCGGGTACTTCTACGTCAAGACGAAGAGTTCCAAGGGTACCAAGGCCACGGATAAGCTCGAGCTCAAGAAGTACGATCCGGTCGTACGCAAGCACGTGGTGTTCCGCGAGTCGAAGATCAAATAGGAAGGCGCGGATTTCGGTACGAAGCCGCCCGCTGGGCGGCTTTTTTATGGGCGAGCGCCCGCCGATCGCACATCGCCCGAGCCGGGTGAGGCCGAGGCGCTCATCATCAGGTCGGAACCCACGCGCAGCTCGGTTTCGACCCGATCGCGTCCCTCGCGCTTGGCACGATAAAGCCCGGCATCCGCGCGTTTGAGGATCGCGTCGACAGGCTCCTGCACGTCGCCCGCGATCGTGATTCCGATGCTGGTCGTGACCGTCACCTTGTTGTCCTGACCGCAGGGCATCGGCTCGTCCGCGACGACGGAGCGAAGACGCTCGGCCACCATGCGGGCCGTCGCCAGATCCGTGTCAGGCAGAATGGCCAGAAATTCCTCGCCGCCGATACGGGCGACGAGATCGAAGTTGCGCATGTGGCGGCTGATCCTGTGCGCAAACTCTTTCAACACGTCATCGCCGCCGGCATGGCCATAGGTATCGTTGACGCGCTTGAAATGATCGATGTCGAACATCAGCACGGCGAAATGCTTCTTCGCCTCGCCGGAACGCGCGAGTAGACGGTCCAGGTGACCCATGACATAGCGGCGGTTGAACAGCCCCGTCAGCCCGTCCGTCAGGGCCATCGACAGGCTTGCGGCATAGTTCGAGACCAACCGGTCCTGATAGCGCTTCTGACGGATCTGACTGCGGACGCGGGCCGCAAGCTCGTTGCGGTCGATCGGCCGCAATATGTAGTCGTTGGCGCCGAGCTCGAGCCCCTTGGCCACCCGCTTCATCTCATGCTCGTCGGCCAGCAACAGGATGGGAATCTGCCGGCTGACCTCGCGCGAGCGGAGCTGGGAGCAGAGGCGAAGCCCGTCCTCCTCGGCCAGCAGCAAGCTCACCATGATGAGATCATAGCCCGGCATATCTTCGACCCGGACCATCGCCTCGCCCGCCGTTCGCGCCACCACGACCTCGTCCTGGTCGCGAGCTAGCGTGCTGACGATCCGTTCGACGACCGGCCGACCGTCCTCGACCAGCAGCACGCGCGCATTGCCGGCGGGCTCGGCCGTAATCGGACGGTCCTCCTCCATCATGCCGAACTGATGCGAGGTTTTCTCGCGCAGGCGCCATTGGTCGGAGGTGAGCTTGAGCCGGATCAGCGAGCGCGCCCGCGCGAACAGGGCGATGTCGTTGACCGGCTTGGTAAGGAAGTCGTCGGCCCCGGCCTCGAGCCCGCGGACGCGATTCTCCGTATCGGAGAGCGCTGTCACCATGACAATTGGAATATGGGTGGTCTTGGGGTCGGATTTCAGTCGCTGGCAGACCTCGAATCCATCCATGCCGGGCATCATGACATCGAGCAGGATGAGGTCCGGCGGCGACTGGGCCACCTTTTCCAGCGCCTCGACACCCGAGAGCGCAGTAATCACGTCGAAATACTCGGCCTGAAGCTTGGCCGCGAGCAGCTTCACATTAGGAACGAGATCATCGACGACAAGGACGCGAGCTGACATGGGGCGTGTACCTATTCACCCGATCGACTGATCACGTCAGATGCTTCTCGACGGTCTCCAGAAACTTGGTTACGGAGATCGGCTTGGCGATATAGTCTTGGCATCCGCCTTCCCGAATCTTCTCTTCATCACCCTTCATTGCAAAGGCCGTCACCGCAATAACGGGTATGGCGCGCAGGTTGTCGTCTTCCTTCAGCCATTTCGTGACGTCGAGCCCGGACACCTCGGGAAGCTGGATGTCCATGACGATCAGATCCGGCCGGTGCTCGCGGGCGATCTTCAGGGCTTCCATGCCGTCGCGGGTCTGCAGCGTCGCATAGCCGTGGGCCTCCAGAAGGTCGTTGAAGAGCTTCATGTTCAGCTCATTGTCTTCGACGATCAGAACAGTCTTCATCCCAATGCCCCTTCGGACTCGGTCCAGCAAGACGCCTTGCGTCCCCGCGCACGTATGATGTCCGCTCGGATTTACCAATAAGCGCGATTTGAATTAATGAACAGTTACCATACTCCATTAGGATATGCCCTGGGATAAAGATCGGTTACCTTGAAGCCCGTTCGAAGCCGGTTCTATGCCGCGACTGCGGCACTCGAGTCCGCGCTACGACGACCAACGGGCTTGCCTCGGTTGCAGATCTCACAGACTCGTCGCGCATAGCGAGCCAGATCTTGGATGAGACGGCCGACGGGCGTCGATCAGGCATGGGTCAAGATCGAGCCTGCCCCCATTGCGACCGGGCGGCCCTTCAAGCGAGCGCCGCAATGAGGATCAGCAATGCGGAGTCGGCATCGGCTGGATCGCCTCCAGCTGACCGTGGATGCTGAATTCTTCGTACTGGTAGTCGTAATCGCTGACCACGCCGTTATCGTGCACGGTCATCGTCATTTCATATTCGGGCTGCTCACCGGTATCGGCGGCCGCCTTGTTGCCATCGCTCCCGGTCGGCGTCACGCCCTCGGGCGAATAGAAGGCGATTCGAACCCGATGCGACGGACTGTCGAGAAGCGTGCTTTTGATGCCGAGCTTCACGGGAATAGCCGATTTCAGGATGACGGCATTGAATTGCGAGGCGCCGCCTCCCTCGCTGCCGTCGAACATCTGACCATTGAAAAAGCGCTCTCCCTTATTGGCGATCTCCAGCAGCTTGATCTGCTGGGCGGTCTGGAAAAAGAAGTGCGGCGGGAGCTGGTAGCTCTTGCGTTCGGGCTTGGTGTATTCGGCAACCCCCGCTCCGTTCGCACCCAGGCGCTTCGCGCGGCCGCGGAATTCGGTCACATCGTTTCCGTCGACCTGCTTCACCGAGAAGGTGTAGCTGTCGCCGCCCTTGCTTTCCCAGGAGGTGAAGTCGCTGTTGCTCAGCTCCTCGGTGCCATCGGCGAGAAGCGAGCGAAGCAGCGATTTCTGGCTTGTGGTCCAGCCGTCGCACGCATCGGTGAACTGAAGGAGCATCTTGCCGCTGACGTCGAGATATTCGCCGCCCGATCGCGCATTGGTCATGGTCACGGTGTAGAGCGCCTTGTGCGACGCCAGTACCGGCTGCGGCGATGGCAATTGCGGCTGCGGCCCGGCAGGCGCCGCCGAACGAGCGGAAACGGTAGCAAACAAGACCATGCCCAGGGTCAGTCCGAGGGCGAAGGGATCACGGCCGAGGATCTTCATGGGGACGGGCGCTCGCATCGGCCGCCACACCGGCCGCCGCAAAAGAGTATCTGTATCGAGTCGACGCAGTTCAAGGCGACGGAATAAAATCTACGACGCTGTTGCAATGTTGCTGCACCCTCGCTTTCCAGTCCGTAACCCCTTATCCGAGGAATTGGCGCCAAATGACTGTGACCATCTATCACAACCCTGCTTGCACAACGTCGCGCAATGTGTTGCAGGTCCTTCGGGACAATGGCGTCGAACCCAAAGTCATCGAATATCTCACGACTCCGCCCGATCGGGCCGGCCTGCTCGCCCTGCTCAAGAAGATGGGAAAGAAGCCTCGGGACATCTTGCGCCGTCGCGGAACGCCCTACGACGAACTCGATCTCGGCAATCCTTCGCTCAGCGACGACCGGATCATTGACGCGATTCTCGCTCATCCGATTCTGATTGAGCGTCCGATCGTGGTGACCCCGAAGGGAGCCAAAATCTGCCGGCCGCCCGAGACCGTCAAAGAGCTGCTGTAGCCTACGTGAGAACAAGCGCGCCGGATTGAACGATCTCTTTGGGATGGACGCGAACTCATTTATGTCGTAGGGCGATTTACAAGCTCACGGACCTTCGGGATCGGGGCCCGCTGCTTTCCGAGGCGTTTCGTGACCGAGGAAGACCTGCTTGCTTACGCCCGCAACAAGATCGGTTCCGTATGGGCGCTCGAGGCCCTGATCCTCTTGCATCGCGATCCCGGAAAAAGCTGGGGCATCGATGACCTCATCCGGGAGCTTCGAGCCAGCGAGGCCGTCGTGGCCAAGAGCCTCATCGTTCTCGCGACCGAGGGCTTGGTGGACCGAGATCAGCCCGGTCGCTACGCTTACCGCCCGCGATCGGCCGAAGCGGCAACCATGGCCGATCGATTGATTCGCGCATATGGCGAACGCCCGATACCGGTCATAGAGGCGATCTTCTCGGCACGGGACGACAAGCTGCAAAATCTTGCGGATGCGTTTCTCTTCAGAAAGCCGCCGACATGAGCGTGCTGCCTTCCATCGTCTATCTGTTGTGCTTCGGGACGGCGGCCCTTTGCACCGGCCTGCTCGGACGCGCCTATCTGGCCGGTCGCCAGCCGCTGCTGCTGTGGACCGGTCTCTGCTTCCTGTTCCTATCGCTCAACAATCTGATGGTGTTCGTCGACATCATACTTCTGCCGGCGATCGACCTGACGAATGTCCGATACGCGCTCACCCTGATCGCCTTGGGCGTCCTGCTCTACGGCTTCGTCTGGGAGGGTGAGTGATGAGCGACGGGCTGCACGCCTTCGTGTCGGGCATGATCACGGCGGGCTATCTGGTCGCGTCGTTGTTTTTTCTGAAATTCTGGAAACGCAGCCGCGAGCAGCTTTTCCTCCTGCTCGCCCCGGCCTTCATCCTTCTGGCGATCAACCAGGCGGCGCTAACGCTCGCCGAGATCCCCAGGGAGGAAGAGAAAAGCTGGCTTTACCTTATCAGGCTCGCGGCCTTCAGTCTCATCGCCGGTGCCATTATCCGCAAGAATTTGCAGCGACGCTCACGCAAATAGTCCTGAATCAGGTCGATGATTTCGGCTTAGGGAGATCGAGGCGGATATGGAGCTCCCGCAGCCTTTCGGGTGGAACCGGAGCCGGGGCGCCCATCAGCAGATCCTCGGCCTTCTGGTTCATCGGGAAAGCGATCACCTCGCGGATATTGGGCTCGTCGGCCAGCAGCATGACGATACGGTCGACGCCGGGCGCCGATCCGCCATGCGGCGGCGCCCCCAGCCGGAAGGCGGACAGCATGCCGCCGAAGCGGGCCTCCAGCACCTCCTCGCTGTAACCGGCAATGGCGAAGGCTTTCACCATGATGTCCGGAAGATGGTTCCGGATCGCGCCGGACGAGAGCTCCACGCCATTGCAGACGATGTCGTACTGGTAGGCCTTGATCGTCAACGGATCCTGGGTCTGGAGCGCCTCGAGCCCGCCCTGGGGCATCGAAAAGGGGTTGTGGCTGAAATCGATCTGACCCGTTTCCTCGTTCAGCTCATACATCGGGAAATCGACGATCCAGCAGAACTCGAAGCGGTTCTTGTCGATGAGCCCGAGCTCCTCGCCGAGCTTGGTCCGCGCGGCGCCGGCCAACTTCGCCGCCGGCGCCTTCTGGTCGCAGACGAAGAAGACCGCGTCGCCATTCTCGAGTCCGGCCGCCTTGATCAGTTCGGCCAGAGCGGCTTCGGGCACGAATTTGGCGATCGGCCCCTTCCCGGCGCCGCTTTCGATGACGATGTAGCCCAGCCCCGGCGCGCCAAGCTCCTTCGCCCAATCGTTGAGCTTGTCGAAGAAGGAGCGCGGCCGATCGGCAACCGAGGGCGCGCGGATCGCGCGCACTACGCCGCCTTTCTCGATCACCGACTTGAACGCCCGAAACTCGACGTCCGGGCGCGAAAAGACCGGGGTGACGTCACGAATCACGAGCGGATTGCGGAGGTCCGGCTTGTCGGTCCCATAGATCAACAACGCCTCGTCATACGGGATGCGCGGGAACGGCATTGCCGACACCGTCCGCTGCGTGCCCGCGAAGCCCGCAAACTCCTCGAAGACTCCGTGGAGCACGGGCTCGATTGCGGCGAAGACGTCCTCCTGGGTCACGAAGGACATTTCGAAATCGAGCTGGTAGAACTCGCCCGGGCTGCGATCCGCCCGGCTGTCCTCGTCGCGGAAACAGGGCGCGATTTGGAAATATTTGTCGAAGCCGGACACCATCAGCAGCTGCTTGAATTGCTGCGGCGCCTGGGGCAGCGCGTAGAAGGTGCCGGGATGGAGCCGGCTCGGCACCAGGAAGTCGCGAGCGCCCTCAGGGCTCGATGCCGTCAGGATGGGGGTCTGGAACTCGGTGAATCCCTGCTCCAGCATGCGGCGGCGGAGGCTCGAAATCACCGCCGACCGAAGCATGATGTTGCGATGGACCTTTTCGCGGCGCAAATCGAGGAAGCGATAGCGCAGGCGGATCTCCTCGCCGGCGTCGCTGTCGCTGTTGACTTGCAGCGGCACCAGCTCGGCCCTGGATTGGATCGTGATCTCGTCGACCCTGACTTCGACCTCGCCGGTGTCGAGCTTTGGGTTCACGGTCTCGGGACTCCGCGCCACCACACGGCCGGTGACCGTCACGACCGACTCGACCCTGATCCCCTCCAGGACCTTGAAGTACGGGCTTTCCGTGTCGAGGACGCATTGGGTGATGCCGAAATGGTCCCTGAGGTCGACGAAGAGCAGATTGCCATGGTCGCGCTTGCGGTGCACCCAGCCGGAAAGCCGGACAGTCTGGCCGACGTCTGCGGCGCGCAGCGCGCCGCAGGAATGGGTGCGATAGATGTGCATTCGAACGCCTCGGGAGCTGATCCGGCGGGAGGAACGGCTGAATGACAGGCGATGTCAAGGCCCCTACCCACGCGCGTCGCGCGCACTATAAAGGGTCTCAATGACCCTCATCACCGACACCAAGAGCCTCGAGCGATTTTGCAACGCCCAGAGGACAGCCGACTTCGTCGCCGTCGATACCGAGTTCCTGCGCGATCAGACCTATTGGCCCAAGCTCTGCCTGGTCCAGCTGGCGGGGCCGGACGAGTATGCGGCCATCGATCCGCTGGCCGAAGGCATCGACCTGGCGCCCCTGTACGCCCTGATGGCGGACCCCGGCCTGCTCAAAGTGTTCCATGCCGGGCGGCAGGACCTGGAAATCTTCTTCCATGCGACCGGCCAGGTGCCGCGCCCGATCTTCGACACCCAGGTGGCCGCAATGGTCTGCGGCTTCGGCGAAAGCGTGAGCTACGAGTCGCTGGTCGCGAAACTCGCGGGAGCCGCGCTCGACAAGGCGAGCCGCTTCACGGACTGGTCCCACCGCCCCCTTACCGAGCGCCAGCTCGCCTATGCGCTCGACGACGTGATCCATCTCCGCACCGTCTATGACAAGCTGAAGGCCGAGCTCGCGAAATCCGGCCGCGGAGACTGGCTCGAAGCGGACATGGCGATCCTGACCGATCCCGCAACCTATCGGCTGGATCCGGCCGACGCCTGGCGGCGGCTCAAGCTCCGCAATCCCAAGCCCAGGGCGCTAGCCGCGCTCAAGGAGCTGGCGGCCTGGCGCGAGTCCGAGGCGCAGCGGCGCGATCTGCCGCGCGGACGGGTGATCAAGGACGAGCCGCTGATCGAGCTCGCCGTCCATATGCCGCGCGACGCGGCCCAGCTCGCCCGGACCCGCGGATTGCCGGGAGGCTTCGCCGACGGCAAGTGGGGCGCGGCGGCCCTGGACGCGATCGGCCGGGCCGCGGCGATCCCCCAGGATCAGCTCCCAAAACCCGAGGCGCCTCCGCCATCGCCGGGCAATGTGGGGTCGACGGTTGAGCTTTTGAAAGTGCTCCTCAAATTGAAGGCGGAGCAGAATCGAGTCGCGCCGAGATTGCTCGCCACTACCGACGATTTGGAGCAGATCGCGGCCGGTAATCTGCGACTTTCCGGTTGGCGGCAGGAATTGTTTGGAGCCGACGCCGAAGCGCTGCGCGACGGCAAGCTGACGCTCGGGCTGGAGCGCGGGCGTGTCAAGCTGTTCCGACGCGAGGAAGTAAGCAGGAAAGCCTCCTGATGGCAGAGAAAAACAAGCCGGCGCGCCGCACCGGCGGTGTTCTTGCCCCGATCGCGGCCGGGCTGCTGATCCTTCTTAAATCGGGCAAGTTCCTCACCACCATCGCCAGCATGCTGTTCTCGATGGTGGTGTACGCCCTGATCTTCGGGCCCTCCTATGCGGTCGGTTTCGTCCTTCTGATCTTCGTCCACGAGATGGGGCATTTCCTGGCTGCCCGGCAGCGGGGATTAGCCGTGGGCGCGCCGACCTTCATCCCCTTCGTCGGCGCCTGGATCCAGCTCAAGGAAATGCCGCACAATGTCGAGACCGAAGCCTATGTCGGCATCGCGGGCCCGATCATGGGAAGCCTCGGCGCCCTCGTCTGCTACTGGATTGGCCGTGCTCACGGCAATGATCTTTTCCTGGCCCTCGCCTATACCGGTTTTTTCATCAATCTCTTCAATCTGCTTCCGCTGTCCCCGCTGGATGGCGGGCGCATCACGGCGATCCTCTCGCCGCGCATCTGGCTGCTGGGCGCGCCGATCCTGGTCGCACTGTTCTTCTGGCGACCGACCCCGATTCTACTTCTGATCGCCATCCTATCGATCCCGAGCCTGATCAAGGCGTGGCGCTTCAATCCTGCCGATCCGGCCAACGCCGCCTATTACGCAGCTTCCCCTGCGCTCCGCGTTCAGTATGGCTTCCTCTATCTGGCCCTAACCGGCTTTCTGGCGGTCATGATGGGTGAGGTGCACCAGTCGCTAGGCCATCTCGTCCGGCCGCACTGACCACACGTATCCACATGTATCGTTTATGTTGACTTTTTGTTCTCGTCCGATAGAATCGGGTTGCGTCTCGCCCCATTGGAAGCCGCATATGAAGCTCCGGCTTATCGTTGCCCTGCCCCTGCTTGGGCTCGCTTCAGTGATTCCGGCCCCGGCTGCGGAACAAGTGCCGGCCCTTTCTGTCATCGGCGCAATTCCGGGACCTGACGGCGGCTGGGACTACGCGTCCGTCGACGCGGCCCAGCGACGCCTTTATGTGGCGCATGGCGATGCCGTCATGGCGGTCAATCTCGATACCGCCAAGGTGGAACCCAAGCTCGTCGAGGGGCAGCGACTGCATGCCGTCGTCCCGCTGCCGGGCGGTCGCGTCTTGAGCACGAATGGCGGGAACGACACGGCGACCTTATTCGAGGGCGACACCGGCAGGGTGATCGCGAGTATCCCGACTGGACGGAAGCCCGACGCCGCGGTCTACGACCCGTCGAGCGGTCTGGTCTTCGTGATGGACGGCCAGGATGGCGACGCGACTCTCGTCGATCCCAAGACCGGAACCTCTCCGGGCCGGATTCCCATTGGCGGCAAGCTTGAATTCGCTGTAGCCGACGGCAAGGGCAATGTGTTCGTCAATGTCGAGGATAAGGGCGAGATCGCGGTCGTAGACGCCAAGGCGCGCAAGGTGACGACGCGCTACAAGCTGCCGGATTGCGAAGAACCCTCGGGTCTTGCGATCGATCGCAAGGACGGCATCCTCGTTTCCGCCTGCAGCAACGGCAAGGCGATCGCGCTCAAGGCCGCCGATGGATCCGTGCTCGCCACCCTGCCGATCGGCATGCGCCCCGATGCGGCGATCTTCGATTTCAAGCGGAGGCTGTTTTTCATTCCTTGCGGCGAGGGTACGCTCGCCGTGATTGGCGAAAACGAGAACGGTCCGCCGACCGTTACCGCCACCGTCCCGACCGCCAACGGCGCCCGCACCGGCGCGCTCGATCCCAAGACCGGCAAGCTCTATCTGCCGACGGCCGATTTCAAGCCGCCCGCCCCGGGTGAGAAGCGACACCAAGTCGTCCCGGGAACCTTTCGTATCCTGATCGTGGGCACGAAGTAGGCGGCGAACCGAGCGGGCGGAACCCTAATGACCCGCCGCCTTCAGCTTGTTGCCTCTACTCTTCGGCGCAATCCGGATCTCCGGAGTGAGATCCATCGATCGCGCCAACGCCTCAAATCGTCGATCCACCGCTTCGACCTTGAGGTCCGCCGCATCGGGGGCGATTTCGAGAATCAGCCGCGCGCCATCGCGTCGGAGCGCGGTGCGGTCGAGCAGCGACAGCGCGCCGGCGCAAAGCGTATAGGCCAAGCGGAGCATAAGACCGAGCGACACCGCCTTTCGTAGCATCGGCTCTTCAAGCAGCACGTGGGCGGCATAGGTGGTCTGGTCGTCGACGCGACCGCCATAGCGCAGGTAGAGCGCCAATGCGAGAAAGGCCCGTCCGACGTGGTCGATGCCGCCGAAGGGCATCCTGAGCGTCTTCAGATAGGCTTGCTCGCTGCGATAGTCGGGGTGCTCCAGCCAACCGACATCGCTCAAGAGGCAAGCCGCGAGGCCAAGCTGATGAAGCAGTCCGGACTCATGCCAGACGGGCTTGATCCAGGACACAAGGGGCTTTGCCTCGCCGAAGCGACCGAGGCGATCCGCCACGGAAGCACAGGCGGAGAGCAGCGGATCCTCCGCCCGCACCGCGGGCGCCAGCATGTCGTAGAGGATGCCCTCGCGCAGGCCGAACGCGGAGAAGGCAAGCCGCTTGGGCCGGGCGCGCTTCAGAAGGCGCTCCATGAACATCGCGGCCAGCGGCAGCACTTCCATCCGTCGCCGCGAAACGCCCGACCCCTCGAGAGAGAGACGGCTTTGTTTGGAGAGGAGCTGGGCAAACTCGATCGCCTGGTCCGCGTCGATCGCGTAATGGTGCACGATGTGGAGCGGGTGCCCAACCTGCTCCATATGCACCATCGCGAAGGCGCGCCACGCGCCGCCGACCGCGTAGAAGGTCGCGCCCTGAATCTCGGATAGCCAGGGAACGCGATCAAGGCGGGCATCGACCGCCGCCACTTGGGCGCTCCGGCCGCCGCCGATGGCCATGAGGCGAAAAGGTCCCAAAGGCATCGTCGTCCGGGGCCCGACCGTGCCTTTGATCAGGCGCACGAGCTCGACCGAACCGCCGCCCATGTCACCCATTGCGCCGTCCGCATCGGGAATGCCGGACAGCACACCTTCGGCCGAGAGGCGGCCTTCCTCCTCGCCGCTGATGATCGTGGCCGCGAGCCCTGCACGGCGGGCGATCTGATTCAGGAAGGTGGACCCGTCCTTCGCATCCCGCACGGCGGCGGTCGCCACGACATGGCATGATCCCACTTTCATCGCTTGGAGAAGCCGGCTGAAACGGGTCAGCGTTTCGAAAGCCTGGACGATTCCGTCGGGGTTGAGCCGGCCAGTCTCGCCGACCGTCTTGCCGAGCTCGGCATAGACCTTCTCGTTCACCAGCGCGATCGGCGCGCGCGAAAGCCCGTCATAGACGACGAGGCGGATGGAGTTGGAACCGATATCGATGACGGCAATGCGCCGCTGAGCCTGCATCGGCCGCTCACGGCCGAGCGATTCGAACTCCCGCTCGGTCAAGATCCGGACTTGAGTTTCAGGCGCGGCGGTGTGCGCGATTCATTGAGCGCGCTGCCGCGTCCCGAGAGGCTTGGATTGGTCATGAAGTATTGATGGGCCGAGAACGGGTTCCGGCCGGCCTTGTTGCGGATATACGTGCCGTCGCTCTGCATCTGCCAGGTCTGAACATCGTCCTTCAGATTCGCGACCATGATCTGATCCATAACCTGGCTACGGACCGTTGCGTTCTCCAGCGGCACTAACGTCTCGATCCGATAATCGAGATTGCGCTGCATCCAGTCGGCCGAAGAGATGAACACTTTGGCGTGGCTGGAGGGTAGGCCGTGGCCGGCGCCGAAGCACAGAATCCGCGAATGCTCGAGGAATCGACCGATGAGGCTCAGGACACGGATGCGGTCGGAAAGGCCCGGAACGCCGGGTTTGAGACAGCAGATGCCGCGGACCACGAGATCGATCTCAACTCCCGCCCGCGAGGCCTTGTACAGCAGGTCGATCATCTCCGGGTCCACGACAGCATTGACCTTGGCCCAGATCTGGGCCGGCCGACCGGCCTGTGCGTGCGCAATCTCCTCTTCGATCAGCTCTTCGACCGTTCGGCGAAGGTTGATCGGGGAAATCTTGATCTTCTCGAGCGCGTCCGGCTGGGCGTAACCAGTCATGAAATTGAACACACGCTGCGCGTCCCGCGTCAGCGCCGGATCGCAGGTGAAGAATGACAGATCGGTGTAAATCTTCGCCGTCACCGGGTGATAATTGCCGGTGCCGTAATGGACATAGGAGCGCAGCGCGCCGGCCTCGCGCCGCACGACGAGCGACATCTTGGCGTGGACCTTGAGGTCGACAAAACCGAAAACGACCTGGGCCCCGGCCCGTTCCAGATCGCGCGCCCACCGCAGATTCGCCTCCTCGTCGAAGCGCGCCTTGAGCTCGACGGACGCGGTGACCGACTTCCCGGCTTCCGCGGCTTCGATCAGCGCGCGAACGATCGGCGAGTTATTGGAGGTGCGATAGAGCGTCTGCTTGATCGCCACGACATCCGGATCGTGCGCAGCCTGCCTGAGGAACTGCACGACGACATCGAAGCTCTCATAGGGGTGATGGATGACGATGTCCTTGGCCTGGATCGCCGCGAAGCAATCGCCGCCGAAATCCCGGATTCGCTCGGGGAAGCGCGCGGTGTAAGGCGGGAAAAGCAGATCCGGTCGCTCGTCGGTGATGAGCTGCTTCACATCGACGATGCCGATCAGCCCCTCCGACACGAAGACATCCTCTTCCGGAACGTGCAGCTCCTCGGTCAGGAACTCCAGCAGGTCGGGGGACATATCGGCGCTGGCATTGAGGCGGATCACATTGCCGCGCCGCCGCCGCCGAAGCGCGACTTCCAGGTTCTGCAGCAAGTGGTCCGCATCCTCGTCGATATCGAGATCATCGACTTCGAGATCGCTGTCGCGCAGCACCCGGAACACCCCCGATCCCTTCAGGGCGAAAGGCGGGAATAGATAGCTCAGAAACATCCGCACGACCTTCTCGAGCGGGATGTAACGGACCTCCTTTCCGGGAAGCCGGACGAAGCGGTCGAGCTGCGACGGGATCGGCACAAGCGCGTCGAGATTGCGCTGGGCGCGATCGTCGAACATCTGGACGGCGAGCGAGATTCCCCGGTTGGGAATGAAGGGGAAAGGATGGGTCGGACCCATCGCGAGCGGGGTGAGGATCGGGAAGATGTCGGCCTGGAATTTGGCCTCCAGCCAACCGTGCTCGCTATCGGTCAGCTCGTCGACGTCGATGACGGCGATGCCTTTCTCGCGCAGCTCCCGTTTCAGGGAATGCCACGCTTCCCGCACATCGTGCATGATCTTGTGCACTTCGTGCCGAACATCGGCGAGCGCCTGCAGAGGCGTACGGCCGTCAGGGCCCGGACTGGCGATTCCGGCCAGCACCTGCTGCTTCAGACCGGCCACCCGCACCATGAAGAATTCGTCGAGATTCGATGCCGTTATCGAAAGGAAACGTAGCCTTTCGAGCAATGGGTGATTGGGATTCTGCGCCTCTTCGAGCACGCGGCGATCGAAGGCCAGCCATGACAACTCTCGGTTGAGAAATTTATCCCCAACCGGCTCGACAACGGGTATATCCCGCTGGTCGGCAACAGCCGGAACCATCGATTCCATATGACCTCGCATCTTGGTTGGTTGGCGGTCGTTAATTCGGTTCGATAGCGTGTTGCACAATAGCCGATCGGGTGATCCGATTCCACCCACCGGCGCATCCTCAAGCCCCCAATGCTTGGCTATCGAAGTCGAGACAGGTAATGAACGGCGATGGCCAAGCTGATCCTCTTCCGTCATGCCAAGGCCGCTCCGGCATCGCCCGGGCAGAGCGACTTCGATCGGCCGCTGACCGACCGCGGGCGACGGGATGCTGGTCGAATGGGGGCGGCGCTCGGCGGCCTTTCGATCGATCTCGCGCTCGTGTCGGCGGCTCGGCGCACGCGCGAAACCTTCGACCTCGCAAGGGCCGAGATGAAGTCGGCTCCCAGCGCCGAGGTCACGCGCGACCTCTATCTCTGCGGTGCCAGAAAGCTCATCCGCAGGCTGACCGAAACACCTGCCGGAATAGAGACTCTGCTGGTCGTCGGCCATAATCCCGACCTTCATGAGGTCGCCCTTTGGCTCGCCGGAAAGGATGAGCAAAAGGAGGCCACGGCACTCCGGGCCAAGTTTCCGACGGCTGCGGTTGCGGTGTTCAGCCTGGAGCTCGGCTCCTGGACAGATCTCGACCCAGGCTCGGCGCGCCTAAAATGTTTCGCAACGTCTGCCGATCTCAAAGACTAGGGGTCAAGATCTCGCGCACGAGCGCCGTTGTGACCGGCCGCTTGGCCGCAAGCGCCGCCTGGTCGATCGCATCGACCGCCTGGGCGATCCAAGCGAAGCTTCGCTCGCCGCGCGTCAGTAGATAGCCGATGATCTCCTCGCCGACCGCGAGCTGACGATCGGCGAACAGCTTCAGAGCGACGGATGCGAGCAATGAATCGTCCGGAGCATCGATCGTCGCGACCATCGCCGCCTTCAGCCGCGAGGCCAGATCGGGAAGGCCGAGCGGCCAGGCGCCTGGCGCCGTCCTTGCCGTCAGCAGCAGGCCGCCGCCCGCCGCCTGTACCAGATTGTAGAGGTGGAGAAGGGCCGCTTCGGCATCAGGATGGCCCGCGATCCGGTCCGCTTCGTCGACCCATGCCGCCCCGGTCCGCTCGATCAGCCCCGCCGCCGCCTCGAGGTCGAAGCGCATCGGGTCGACGAGTTCGGCGCCGGAGCGCGCGCGCCATAGCTGCCCGAGATGCGTCTTGCCCGAACCCGCCGGTCCGGCGAGGACGAGCGCCGGCGACGACCAGTTCGGCCAGCGGGCGATCCAATCCGCGGCGATCCGATTACACGGAGAGACGAGAAAATCCTCCGCGCCGCGGGCCACCGTATGACCCAGCGACAGCGGGAGCTGCGCGCTTCGATGGTCCTTAGAGCTGGCCAAAATCGACCGACGGCAACCGCTCGACCAGCTCGGGCGGATGCTCGGCGCGATCGTCGAAAAAGCTGCTCGAAAGATACTGCGCAAGCGCGAAACGGACGACCACGCCGATCACCGCTGCCACGGGCACGGCGAGCAGCACGCCGGTGAAGCCGAACAGGGCGCCGCCCGCGAGCAACGCGAACAGCACCCACACGGGATGGAGTTTCACTCGGTCGCCGACCAGCGTGGGCGTGATGAAGTTGGCCTCGACCAGGTGGCCCAGGACATAGACGCCCGCAACGATCGCCACGCGCGAATAGTCGTCGAACTGGCTCAGCGCGACGATGATGCTGACGATGAGGCCGGTGATCGCGCCCAGATAGGGAATGAAGGTGAGAATTCCGGCGGCGATGCCGATGATGATGCCGTAATCGAGACCGGCCAGGCTGAGCGCCACCGAATAATAGACCGCGAGCATGAAGCAGACCGTCGCTTGGCCGCGGACAAAGCCGGCCAGGATCGCATCGATCTCCCGCGCGAGCTCGCGGATCGTATCGGCCTGGCGCCGCGGCAGCCAGGAATCGATGCGCGCGACGATATGGTCCCAGTCGCGCAGGAAATAGAAAGCAACGAGCGGAGTCAGCAGCATCACATAGAGTACGTTCGCGATAGCGAGCCCGCTCGACCAGACGTGACCCAGTACTTCACCCATCCAAGTCGTGAGATTTCCGGCATATGAGCTCGCCGCTTTGCGGACGTCCTCGGCGTCAGTCGTTCCCGAGAGCCTGCGGACGAATTTCGTGACCGCCGGCAGCGCCTTGTGGCGGACGAAATCGGCATAGTGCGGCAATTGGGAAACCAGCTGCACGACCTGAGTCTCGACCAGCGGCACGACCAGAACCGCAAGCGCGACGAAAGAGCCTACGAAGAAGGCCAGGACCAGGACGGTCGCGATCCATCGCGGGCAGCCGAGCCGCTCCAGCCGGTCCGCTACGGGATCGAGCACATAAGCGAGCGCCATGCCGAGGACGAAGGGCAGCAGCATCCCGCGCAGCAGCCAGAGCAGCAGGACGAGAACTGCGGCAGCGGCGAACCAGAACATCATCTGGCGCGTGACGGCCGGATAGCGCCTAACCATCACTTCCCCGGGAGCGGCGCTTCGGCGGGCGGAGCGCCTTCCGCCGCAGCGCCAGCCGGAGGCGCGCGCTTGAGCTCATAACTCGCCGGTGCCGACGCTGTCGCGGGCGCCGTCTGCACCAGAACGAAGCCGTTGCTGGCCAGAACCGATTGCAGTGCCAGAGGATCGCCGGCGAAATCCAGCGTGAAGGCCGCCGAGCTGCGCGTGACCGCATCGAGCGACAGCCTTTGGACGCCCGGAAGCTGCGCCAGCCGGTCGCGAGTATGCGCCCAATCCGCCAGATCGCTGACGGTCATCGACATGGGATAAAGAGTACCGAGCGTGCCGGTGGAATCGGCTGCGCTGTCGGGATTCGCCTGCGGCTGGCCGGGCTCGGGCGGCGCGGCACCGACGAGCCCGATCGAGCCGTTCGCGGCGATCGCTTGCTGCCAGCCGGTCTCGAGCGCGTCCGAGATCACACCGACTCCACGGCGGAGGATCTTGTCCGGCTGGTCTCCGCTTGCCGGGTCGACGCCGAGCGTCTGACTGCCCTTCGGGCCGGTGATGTCAAAGGAATTCACCGTCAGGTTTAGGCCGGAAACCGGGCCTTTGGCCGGATCGCGCGACGCGGCCTCCACCACGACCGCACCCGCGGTGTGATAGCGCTGTATCAGCGGAAGGATTGCACCCATGTCGCCCGAATCGAGGGCCGCGGGCGTCGCCGTTCCCTTGTCGTAGGCGTCGCCATTGGGCAGGATCAAACTCACCGGGCCGTCGCCGCTGCCGCCCTGCTCCCAGGCCAGCCGCCAGGGATTGGACACGCCCCACAGGACGGGTCCGCCGGAGCCCTTGTAGATCGGCAAGATCAGGACCTGCTGTACCTCGTTGATCGATTGGATTCCGGAATCGATCAGATATTGCCTTACCCGTCCAGCGCGAAACCGGATCGTGAAGCGGCCAATATAGCGCACCGGCGACGTCCGCTCGCTTTCCACCGCGAAATCCTGGACGAAGCTCTCGATCTGCTGCTGGCTGGGTTGCAGCCGCGCCAGGTCCTCCGGCTTGGCCACCATCCGCTTGAGCAGGCGCTGGAAGGCCTTCGCCTGAACGTCGGCGATGGCCTTGTCGCGCGCGGCCGAGGCGCTCTTCGCGGTGACGTCGATCGGCACGTCCGTGATCGTCAGAAAGCTCTCCGCCCGAAGCTCCGTCGGCAGGCATGTTCCGAAAAGCAGCGCGAGCAACGAGCAGAACCAGACAAGGGCGGGTTTCCGCCTATCGAGGGTCATTGCAAAGCAATCCATGTTCGCTAAGGTGCTCGGGATTCCAGGCCCCGCCGCGCTGGCCGGACCATATCGCAGCTCATGCGAGGATGCCATAACGACCCCCAAGGACAAGCGGACGAACGCCTTCAGCTACAAGGCGGCGGGCGTCGATATCGACGCGGGCGCCAGGCTCGTCGACGCCATCGCGCCGCTGGCCAAGGCCTCTGCGCGCGCCGGCACGGCCGCCTCGCTGGGCGGCTTCGGCGCTCTCTTCGATCCCAAGGCCGCCGGCTTCACCGACCCCATTCTTGTAGCGGCAACCGACGGCGTCGGCACGAAACTCAAAATCGCAATCGCCACCGGCCATCATGACACGATCGGCATCGATCTGGTCGCGATGAATGTCAACGATCTGGTCGTGCAGGGCGCCGAGCCGCTCTTCTTCCTGGATTATTTCGCCACCGGAAGGCTGGAGGTCGACACCGCGCGGCGCGTCATCGCGGGCATCGCCGAAGGCTGCAAGATCGCGGGCTGCGCTTTAATCGGCGGCGAGACCGCGGAAATGCCCGGCATGTACGCCGACGGCGATTACGACCTAGCAGGCTTCGCCGTCGGCGCCGTCGAGCGCGGCAAGGCGCTCGACGGAAGCTCTGTCGCGGCGGGCGATATCGTATTGGGCTTGGCGTCGAGCGGAGTCCATTCGAACGGCTATTCGCTGGTGCGCAAGATCGTCGCTGATTCGGGCCTCGACTGGACGGCGCCGGCACCGTTCGATCGGGGCCTCTCTCTGGGCGAGGCGTTGCTCGCTCCGACCCGCATCTATGTTCGGTCCTGTCTCGCGCTGGTGCGGGCCGGAATCGCCAAAGCCTTCGCGCACATCACCGGAGGGGGGCTGACCGAGAATATCCCACGCGTGTTGCCCGACGGCCTGGGTGTCGCGCTCGATGCGACGCACTGGACACTCCCGCCGGTGTTCCGCTGGCTCGCCGCGAGCGGCGGCCTGCCCGCGGAAGAGCTCGCCCGAACTTTCAATTGCGGGATCGGGATGATTGCGATCGTGGCGCCCGAGCATGAGGATCGGGCGCGCGAGTTGCTGCGCGACGAAGGCGCAACGCGAATCGGAATGGTCGCGCGATCGACCGGCGATCGCGTGACGATCGCCAATGCCGAGGCCGCATGGCGAAGTTGAAGATCGGAATCCTGATTTCCGGGCGGGGCAGCAATCTCCAAGCCCTGATCGATGCGGCCGCTGAGGAAGGCTACCCGGCCGAGATCGCGCTCGTCATCGCCAACAAGGCCGACGCCGCCGGACTTGCGAGAGCCGAGGCGGCAGGCATTCGCACGGAGGTGATTCCCCACCGCCGATTCGCCGATCGCCAGGCCTTCGACGCAGCGCTCGACGCCTCCCTCACGGCCGCAGGTATCGGACTGGTCTGCCTGGCCGGCTTCATGCGCATCCTAACACCCTGGTTCGCGGAGCGGTGGCGCGATCGGCTGCTCAATATCCACCCGTCCCTGCTGCCGGCCTTCAAGGGCCTCGATCCCCATGCCCAGGCGCTCGCGGCCGGCGTGCGCTTTTCCGGCTGCACGGTCCATTTCGTCACGCCGGAAATGGATAGCGGCCCCATCATCGTCCAAGCGGCCGTGCCGGTGCTGGACGGCGATGACGAGCACAGGCTGGCCGACCGGGTTCTCGAAGCCGAGCACCGCTGCTACCCACTCGCCGTTCGCCTGATCGCCGAAGGGCGCGTCCGCGTGTCGGGCCAGCGCGTGCTGGTCGCGCAAGCGCAGCCGCCCGCCGCAGCTGCGATCAACCCACAGGCATGAGGACGACTTGGGGCTCGGGACCAGAGGCCGCAGTAAAAGCGACTTGATGATTTACGGCCCCGGCGCCTAAAACACCGTGCGATCAGGGGCACAGGGAGACCATTTTGCAAAGCGACGCCACGACCCAGGAATATGAGGATTTGGACTCCCATCGACAGATGTGGAGCTCCTTCACCGGCTTCATCTTCAAAAGCATCGTTTCGATCGTGATCGCGCTGCTGCTCATCGCCTGGGTTACGGGCGTCTTCTAGGCTCGGCGGCGTATCATGGGCGGTCCCAGCCTGGAGGAACGCCTGGCCATTCTCGAAGCAAAGGATGGCGCGCGGGAGGCCATGCACCGCTATTGGCGCTCCCTCGATTACAAGGAATGGGACGAACTCCGCGACGTCTTCTGCGAGGATGCCGACGCCGATTGGGGCGGCGATTGGAAAGCCAACGGGCGCCAGCGGATCTTTGATTTTCTCAAAGCCAATGAGAGCCGCAGCGACTTGCGGCTGGCGCATTTCGGGCACAATCCGGAGATCACCGTCATCAGCTCCGTCGAGGCCACCGGCATATTCAAGCTGGAAGATTGGGTGACGATCAACGGCGCAACGGTGATGAAGAGCTTCGGCCAGTACCGCATGCGCTTCGTCCGTGAGGCGGACGGCGTTTGGCGCATCAAGGAATTGCGGCTGGCCTATGACTATCAGGAACGGACGGACTTCTATATCGACGGGGTCAGGATGAAGCTGACCCCAGCGCTCGATTAGAGGACGGTTTCGGCTTGACCCGGCGCTTTGGCGGGAATGACGCCGTGCTCTTCTACGTTAACCGGTGATATCGCAACCCGCGAAAAAGAAGGCGATCTCGGTCTTGGCGTTTTCCAGGCTATCGGAGCCATGGACCGAGTTGGCTTCAATCGACTCGGCGAAGTCCTTCCGGATCGTGCCCGCCGCAGCATTGGCCGGGTTGGTCGCGCCCATGATGTCGCGATTACGCGTGACCGCGCCCTCGCCTTCGAGCACCTGCACGACTACGGGCCCGGACGTCATGAACTTGACCAGGTCGCCGAAGAAGGGGCGCTCGGAATGGACGGCATAGAACTGCTTGGCCTGATCGTCGGTCAATCGAATCCGCCTCTGCGCGACAATTCTGAGACCGGCTGTTTCGAAGCGTTGATTGATGGCGCCGGTGAGGTTGCGCCGCGTGGCGTCGGGTTTGATGATCGACAGGGTGCGTTCGACGGCCATGAGGCTCTCCGGTGCTCGCAAAGTAAGGGTCTGGCGGAAGGTGGGCGCCTTATAGCGGCCTCGACCCCGCGCGTCCACCCCGCGTCAGGAAGGTCGATTTTCGTTAACCTCCGTGACTTTCTTGTGAAACGAAAGCCTGGTCGTAACAAATATCGGACACAAGGTGTGGATAGGACTTTTCGAGTGTATTTATGAGGGGCGCCCTTTCGCGGCGCTGCACATTCGGAGTGAAAGATGAAAACCAAGGTAGTGGCGCTGGCCCTCGTTCTCGCGATGGGCACCAGCGCCTGCTCGAATATGACCCGTCAGCAACAGCGCGCGCTCTCCGGCGGAGCGTTGGGCGCGGCAGGCGGCGCCGCGATCGGCGCAATCGCGGGCGGCAACCCGCTCACCGGCGCCTTGATTGGCGGCGCAGGCGGCGCTGCTATCGGCGCGCTGACGCACTGACGGGGCAAAGCCGCCGGCGAAGGATTGCGAATGACGAAATACAGCCTGTTGCTTGGGGCCGCGGTCGCGGCCTTATTTTGCGCCTGCCAGCCGGCGGCCGCCCAGCTCGATCTGAACGTAACCATCGGAGTTCCGCCGCCGCCGGTAATTGTTGAACCCGTGCCCGCGCCTCGGGTCGGCTTCCTATGGGCGCCGGGCTATTGGTACTGGAACGGTGGCCGGCATGTCTGGTACCCGGGACATTGGGAAGCCGAACGTCCCGGTGAGCTTTTCGTCGGCGCTCAATGGGTGGCTACGCCCGGAGGATGGCGATTTGCGCCCGCTCATTGGGAGCATCGGCATCATCATGAAGGCCCATATGGAGGGCCGCCGCCAGACTTCTGTCCACCGGGACAAGCGAAAAAGGGCCGCTGCTAGACCTTCTTCTCCCAGCCGCCGCGCTCGCCTTGCTGCCAATAGGTGAGCGTGTGACCGGCCTCCTTGTAGCGGGTCCAGCGCATGCGAGCGGCCGCCACCGCTTCCTCGTCCAGCCCGTCGAACATTTCGCAGCAGAGGGCAAAGCGCGCCACGTCAGCCTCGGCGCCTTCGATGAGGACCAGCATGTCGGCCTCGTTGGGGCACTCCTCGGCAGTGGTGAGCCAGATGGGCTGCTCCTCGGCCATCCCGGTAGCCGCGCTGCCATGCGCGAGAAAGGACTCGGGCCGATAAGTCCACAGAAGCGCATCCAGCGCCCGGATACGCTCTTGGGTCGCAGCCTGTACGACGATGCGATATCCCCGCTCCCGGCCCTTCTCGAGGAGCGCCGGCAGCGCATCCTCGAGCCGCTGCCGCTGGAGATGGTAGAAGCGGATCTCGGTCACTTCTCGTAATTGTCGGCGACAAGCCGATCCAACAAACGGACGCCGAACGCGGTAGCCCCCTTGGGCACAGTTGGTTTGTCCTTCTTCGACCAAGCCACGGAGGCGATGTCGAGATGGGCCCATTTTGAGTCATTGATGAAACGCTTCAGGAAGACGGCGCCGATGGCGCTGCCCGCGCCCCGGTCGCCGGAAATGTTCTTCACATCGGCGGCGTCACTGTCGATTGCCTTGTCGTAGGCGTCGGTCATCGGCATGCGCCAAAGCCGTTCGCCCGTCGCTTCGCCGGCGGCCGCCAGTCGCTCGGCCAGCGTGTCGTCGTTGGAAAACAGGCCAGCGAACTCGCTACCGAGCGCGATGATGATGGCCCCGGTAAGCGTCGCCAGATCGATCATCGCGCGCGGCTTGAAGCGGGTGGCCGTGTACCAAAGCGCATCGGCTAGGGCCAAGCGGCCTTCGGCGTCGGTGTTCAGGACTTCGATCGTCTGACCCGACATCGATTTGACGATATCGCCGGGGCGCTGCGCGTTGCCGCCGGGCATGTTCTCGACGAGCGCGACGACGCCCACCGCGTTGACCTTGGCCTTGCGTCCGGCCAGCGCGGTGATGAGACCGGTCACGGCACCCGCCCCGGCCATGTCCCACTTCATATCCTCCATGCCGGCAGCCGGCTTGATCGAGATGCCGCCAGTGTCGAAGGTGACGCCCTTGCCGACGAAGGCGATGGGCTTGTCCTTGGATTTGGGCGCTCCGTTCCAGCTCATGACCACGAGCTGGGTCTCGCGGGTGCTTCCTTGCCCGACGCCCAGCAACGCGCCCATGCCGAGCTTTCCAAGCTCGGCCTCGCCCAAGACCTCGACCTCGACGCCGAGCGGCGGCAGCTTTTCCTGGATTCTCGCTGCAAAACTCTCCGGGTATAGGATATTGGCGGGCTCCGACACGAGGTCGCGGGTGAAGAAGACGGCCTCCGCGACGGCTTCGGCTGCCGCAAACGCGCTCCGCGCATCCCCGGGGTCGGCCGTGGAGATCGAGAGCTGTGCCAGCGCAGGCTTGGCCTCCGGCTTTTCCTTGGTCCTGTATTTATCGAATCGGTAGGATCTGAGGCGCGCGCCCAGCGCCAAATTCGCTGCGAGCGTGTCGGACGCGGCTTTGGCGCCGGGCGCCTCGGCAATCAGCGTCGCCGCGGTCGCGCGCGAGGCAGCGAGCTGGGCATAGATTACGCCGCCCACTCCTTCGGCGGCTTTTTGGTCAATCTTGCTGCCCTTACCGATGCCGGCCAGGAGGACCCGCTCGTATCCTGCGGGTCCCGGAACCATCAGCATCTCCTCGCGCTTGCCGGTAAATCGGCCCGCGGCCATAGCCCGGGTCAATTGACCACCGGTCGCCTTGTCGAGCCGTTGACCCTGGGCGCCGAGGATTCGCTCCTCCGCCACCAGGACGACGACGGTACCGTCGTTCGGCAAAGCGGGCTTGACGAAACTGATCTCCATGCGGGGAATCCTCGGGAAAAGCGGGCGGAAAAGCTGGCGTTACGGCCAGTTGCGACAGAACGCCATCGGGAAAAAATTGTCAAAAGCTAGCGTAAACGGCTAGAAGGTCCTCCGCGTCCCTGATCGACCCAGCGCATGAATCCGTCCCTCGTTGGCCGCTACCTGTTCCGAAATCTGGCGATCACGACTCTCGTCGCGACCCTGATCGCCAGCCTCGTGATGTGGCTGATCCAGGCGCTGAAATTCTTCGAGCTGGCGGTCAATGGCGGCGCGCCGCTCACCGTGTTCCTGACGCTGGTGGCGCTCCAGATGCCGGGGCTGATCGCGGTGATTCTGCCGATCATCCTCGCGCTCGTAATCGCCTTCGTCTACAACAAGCTGACCGCCGAGAGCGAGCTCATCGTGCTGAGAGCGCTGGGCTTGAGCCAATGGCGGCTGGCGATGCCGGCCCTCGTCCTCGGGGGCATCGTCGCGGTGACGGTCTTTTTCCTGAACGCCTTCGTGGCGCCGGTCGCCAATGAGCAGCTCAAGACGCTGCTCGATATGAGCCGCACCCAATATAACGGGGTGCCGCTCAATGCCGGGGCCTTCAACGCGGTAAACGACAAGCTCACGATTTATGTCAGCAAGCACGAACCCAACGGCGATCTCGAAGGAATCCTGATCTATCAGGACGAGGATAACGGCAAGCGCGTCGCGATCGTAGCCAAGCGGGGCGTGTTGGCCGAAGGAGATCACGGGCCGGAGATCGTCGTCTATGACGGCAAGCGGCAAGAGGTCGATCCCAAGACGGGAAACGCGCCCTTCAATGAATTCAAGACCGCCGCGATCGACTTGGAACAGGTCCAGGACGAGCTGACCAAGCGCTGGAAGGAGCCCAGCGAACGAACATTACCCGAATTGCTGCGCGGCCCCCTGGACGACCGCGACGCGGGCCACGGCGCCGCGTTCCTCGGAGAGGCCCATACGCGAATCGCAAGCCCCTTCTTCGCGTTGGCGCTGACCGGCGTCGCGCTCGTGACGCTTCTCGGCGGCCGCTTTGATCGGCGTGGTCAGTTCCGCCGCCTGCTGATCGGCTTCCTCATCATGCTGTTCCTGGAAATGGCGTCGATCGGGCTTTCGAATTTGGCGCGCAACCACGGGATCGCCATTCCGCTGCTCTATCTTCTCGCCATCGTCGCGTCGGCTTCGGCCTTCATCATATTCGCCCGCGCCAATGACGGTTCTCCGCCATGGCGAATCTGGCTCTCCGGCTTCACAGGCGCTCGAATGCGGCTGGAAGAGGCGACATGAATCAGTCGGCGACCCTGCTGCGGTATCTCAGCCGCCAATTCACCGCGAGCTTCCTCATCTGGATCACCGTGCTCCTGACGATGATCTATCTGATCGATTCGCTCGAGCTCATCCGGCGCGCCGCGAACCGGCCGGAGGTGACGTTCAGCCAGATCGCGCAAATGTCACTGTTTCAGCTTCCGCAGGTCGGGCAGCAGCTGTTCCAGTTCGCGATCCTGTTCGGCGCCCTCTACACCTTCTGGCGGCTGACCCGGACCAGCGAGCTCGTGGTGCTGCGGGCCGTCGGAATTTCGGCTTGGCAATTCCTGCTGCCGATCGTGCTCGCCGCGCTCGCGATCGGCATCGTCAAGGTGACGGTCATCAACCATTTCGGCTCGTTCCTCAGCCAGCGCTACGACGAGATGGACAACGCCCTATTGCGCGGGAAGACGAACGCGATCGACCTGTTGGCGGGCGGGCTGTGGCTGCGGCAGGGAACGAATGACGGATACACCATTATTCATGCCCGCAGCGTCGACACCTCGACCTGGCAGCTCAAGGACGTCTCGCTGTTCTTCATGACCAACGGCGACGATCTGACGGCGCGGGTCGATGCACCCGACGCCGTTCTCAACGGCACGGTCTGGGAAGTCCACAAGGGCTGGCTTAACAAACCCGATCAGCCCAAGAGCTTTATCGAAAAGCTGACGGTCCCGACCGACATCACCCCCGAGAAGATCGAGGATAGCGTACGGTCGGCCAACAGCCTCTCCTTCTGGGACATTCCTCATTATATCCGGACCATGGAAGCGACCGGATTTTCGTCAGTCCGCCTTCGCTTGCAGTATCTCGGATTACTGGCCGATCCGTTCCTTTTCGCCGGACTGGTGCTGATCGCCGCGGCCGCCGCGCTGCGCCAGACCAGGCGGGGCGGGACCCTCGTCGTCATCGCGATCGGAATCCTTGCCGCCTTCGCTCTGTTCTTCCTGGACGATATCGTCCATGCGCTGGGGGTCAGCGAAACCATCCCCCTGGCGCTGGCCGCCTGGACGCCCGCAGGGCTCGCGCTGCTTGGCGGGGTGGCCGCTTTGCTGTACCTGGAAGACGGCTGACCCGAACCCGAAACTTGACCATGGACCCGTCCTTGCCCTTGCTCCGCTCCGTGCGCATCCTCGCCCCTGCCCTCTTTATTGCGGTCGCCGCCCTTGCCGGGGTCCGGACCGCGCATGCGACCGATCCGGTCGAGAAGATCGTTGCCGTCGTGAACGACGAGGCGATCTCGGAAGGAGATCTGCTGGCGCGGCTCAAGCTTGCGGCCGCCGCGGGCAACTATCCCGATACGCCGGAGGTCAGGGAGCGCCTCACGCCGCAGGTTCTGCGGACCCTCATCGATGACCAGCTGCGTCTCCAGGAGGCCAAGCGGCTCAAGATCAACATCGACAAGGACGAGGTGGATGCCGGGCTGAAACAGATCGCCGAGCAGAACAACCAGACATTGGAACAGTTCGAGACGAATCTGGAGAAGCAAGGCATCCCGATCTCGACGCTCCGCCGTCAGACCATGGCGCAGCTCGCCTGGACGAAGGTCATCCAGAAGGAAATCCGTCCGCGGGTCGACATGAGCCAGGAAGAAGTCGACGCCGCCTACGCCAAGATGATGTCGAGCGTGCAGAAGCCCCAATATCTGATGGCGGAGATTTTCCTCTCGGTCGACGCGCCCAAGGATGACCAACGCGTCAAAGGCGTTGCCGACCAGCTCGAAGACCAGCTGCTCCACGGCGGAAATTTCGCGAAGCTGGCGCAGCAATTCAGCCAGGCCGCCGGGGCGGCCTCGGGCGGCGATCTCGGCTGGATTCAGGAAGGCGAACTGCCCGACCCGCTCAACCGGGCGATGCTGAAGCTCGAGCCAGGACACATCTCGGAACCGATCCGCACGCAGTCCGGCTATCACATCCTGTTGCTGCGCGAGAAAGGCAGCATGCTCGCGGGAAATCCCGCCGAGGCCCTCGTCCATCTAAAAAACGTGCTCATCCCCTTCACCTCTCAGCCGTCCAAGGAAGATTTGCAAAGGTTGATGGGCGACGCGGAGAAGCTGCGCGCCAGCCTGTCGAGCTGCGCCGCCGTCGACGAGTACGGCCGAAAGAACGGTCTGGCCGGCGACCTCGAGAAGGCGGGCGAGATGGTCAAGGTTGCCGACTTGCCGCGGGGTCTCGCCCAAATCGTGGCGCCGCTTCAGATCGACCAGTTGAGCCAGCCGGTGCCGACCGAGACCGGAATCATGATGTTCATGGTCTGCGCCCGGAAGGACCCTCCCAAACGCGCGCCGCCGACCAAGGAGCAGGTCGCCAACCAGATCTTCCTAGAGCGGCTCGACATGCAGCAGCAGCGCTATCTGAGCGATCTCAGAAGCGCGGCCTTCGTCGACCTCCGCGTCTGACCGGCGAGCCTCTGCCATGCCCCCGAAGCCGCTTTGCCTCACGATGGGCGAGCCGGCGGGGATCGGCGGCGAGATTGCGCTTCGAGCCTGGAGCCTGCGCGAGGAGCGCGGATTACCGCCCTTTTTCCTGATCGACGACCCCGGACGGTTGCTGAGGTTAGCGGCGGCGATCGGCCAGCCGGGGCTGCCGCTCGCCGAGATCGCGGCTCCTGAAGAAGCCGAAACGGTATTCGCCGCGGGCCTTCCGATCCTGCCGCTTGCAGCGAAGGTCGACGCTGTGCCCGGTCGGCTCAATCCTTCGAACGCCGCGGCGGTGATCGAAAGCATCGAACGGGGATATGCGCTCGTCGCGGAAGGGCGCGCCTCCGCGCTCGTGACCAATCCGATCCAGAAGAGCGTGCTCTACCGCGCAGGCTTCTCCCACCCGGGCCATACCGAATTCCTCGCCGCGCTGGCGGGTGGGATCGAGCCCGTGATGATGCTCGTCATCGAAGGGCTGAGAGTGGTGCCCGTGACGGTCCATATGGCGCTGAAGGATGCGCTGGATGCGCTCACGACGGAGATGATCGTCTCCAAGACGAGGATCACGGCGACGGCTCTTCGCGATGCCTTCGGAATTGCCCGGCCGAGGCTTGCGGTCGCCGGCGTCAATCCACATGCCGGCGAGGATGGCAGCCTCGGCCGCGAGGAGATCGAGATAGTCGAGCCGGCGATCTCGATCCTGAAAGGCGAAGGCTGGAACGTCTTCGGCCCGAAATCGCCGGATACGATGTTTCATCCACGAGCGCGCGCCACTTACGACGCGGCGATCTGCCATTATCACGATCAGGCGCTGATTCCGCTGAAGGCGATCGATTACGAGCATGGGGTCAATGTGACTCTGGGCCTGCCGATCGTCCGCACCTCGCCCGACCATGGCACGGCGCTGGATCTCGCCGGCACCGGCAAGGCGAATCCCGAAAGCCTGATCGCGGCGCTTAAGCTCGCACACAGAATGACGCGCGGTGGCTGAACGGCCGCTGCCGAGGCTGCCGCCGCTGCGCGAGATCATCGCCGCTCATGAACTCGCCGCGGACAAGCGCCTTGGCCAGCATTTTCTGCTCGATCTGAATCTCACGGCCAAGATCGCACGCGCTGCCGGCGATCTTGGCGGCGTCTCGGTCATCGAGATCGGCCCCGGGCCGGGCGGCCTCACGCGCGCGCTCTTGGACACGAATGCCGCAAAGGTCGTTGCCGTCGAACGCGATTTGCGCTGCATCGCCGCGCTTCAGTCCCTCCTCGCTTCGTTTGAAGACCGGCTCCAGCTGGTCGAAGCCGACGCGCTCGCCGTCGATGTTTCGACGCTCGCTCCGGCGCCGCGCGCAATCGTCGCCAACCTTCCCTACAATATCGCGACGCCGCTTCTGCTCGGTTGGCTCGCAAGGATACGCGACTTCGTTTCGCTGACGCTCATGTTCCAGCGCGAGGTCGCCGAACGGCTGGTCGCGACGCCGCGCAGCAAGGCCTATGGAAGGCTGTCCGTCATGACCCAATGGCTGACGGAGGCGGGGCTCCTCTTTGAGCTGCCCGCCCGCGCCTTCACACCGCCGCCAAAAGTGGATTCGTCGGTGGTTCGGCTGATACCCCGCAACTTGGGAGCCGGCGAGCCGAGTTTTGCGGCGATGGAGCGTGTCGTCGCGGCGGCTTTCGGACAAAGACGCAAAATGCTCCGCGCTGCGCTCAAGACGTTGCTGTCGGATCCGACGGCGCTGCTGGAGCAGGCCGGGATCGACCCGACCGCGCGGGCAGAGGAGCTAGACGTCGATTCGTTCAAGCGGCTCGCGCGCCTCTGGAGCAACAGGAACGCTTAGATATCCTTTTGGAGATTGCGAACAAACTCCGTCAGCCCCGTGCGTCGATCGCGCCGCAGCCTTTCCGCGGTCAGGATTGCGCGGACTTGCGCGACGCTTCGGTCGAGATCGTGATTGATGATGACATAGTCATATTCGGCGTAGTGGCTCACCTCGCTGGCTGCCTTCGCCATGCGCTTAGCGATAACATCCTCACTGTCGGCAGCGCGCTGCGTGAGCCTCCGTCTGAGCTCGCCAACAGTCGGCGGGAGGACAAAGACCGCCACCAAATCCTTCGGCATCTTGCCAGCGAGCTCTTGAGTGCCTTGCCAATCGATGTCGAAGAGAACATCGAACCCTGCCCCGAGCGCTTGCTCGACCGGCGCGCGCGGCGTGCCGTAAGCATTGCCGAACACAGTCGCGTGCTCGAGTAGCGCGCCATCGGCAACCAGGCGGTCGAATTCAGCCTGATCGACGAAATGATAATCCCTGCCCTCGACCTCGCCGACGCGCTTCGGGCGCGTCGTCACCGAGACGGACATTCTAAGCTCGGGCTCGGCGGCAAGCAGGCCGCGAGCGATGCTCGTCTTTCCGGCGCCCGACGGCGAGGAAAGGACCAGCATCAATCCACGTCGACCGACCTCGCCCGCACTCAATTGGCGGAAGCTCCGGGAACGGCCGAAGGCTGCGCTTCGAGCTGTCTCAGCCGGGCAACATTGCGATTGTGGTCCTCGAGCGTCTCGGCGAATACGTGCCGTCCGGTGCCGTCGGCCACGAAGTAGAGCAGGTCATCGGCGTCGGGATGCAGCACCGCATGGATGGAGCTGCGCCCTGGGCAGGCGATCGGCGTCGGCGGAAGGCCCTCATGGCGGTACGAATTGAAGGGCGAATCGACGGCGAGGTCGGCATGGTCCAACGCCCGGCCGAGCGGCGCTTTTCCGGCCGTCAGAGCGTAGATCACGGTCGGATCGGATTGGAGCTTCATGCCGCGGCTGAGGCGGTTGAGGAATACGGCGGCCACTTTCGGACGCTCGTCCGCGATGCCGGTCTCTTTCTCGACGATCGAAGCGAGCGCCAGGGCAGCCTCGGGTGACGAAAGGCTCAAGCCCGGCGCACGTTGTAACCAGGCCTCGCGTAACGTCTTCTCCATTGCGCGATGCATCCGCGCGATCATGTCGGCGCGCGAATCGCCGAGCGAAAAATTATAGGTGTCGGGCATCAAGCTACCCTCGGTAGGGATCGGCCCGACCGGCCCCGACAGGGCGGGTTCGGCCGCGACAAGAGACACGATCTCCGCCACGCTGAGCCCTTCGGGCACCGTCAGGCGATGCACGACGGTGCGGCCCTGACGCATCTGGTCGATCACCTGCTGCAGCGACTCGCCAGGGCTGAACGCGTATTCGCCCGCCTTGATCGGGGCGCCTCGATCCAAGACCTGGAGCGTCAGCTCGAAAAACCACCAGTGCGAAACCACGCCGGCGTTCTCGAGTTGGCGGGCGACCGCTTCGGTGGAGCTGTGACGCTCGATCACGATCGTTGTCGCGTTCTTGAGCGGCCCGGGCTTCTCGCGCAAATATTGCTCGAGCCGATTCCCGCCCACGCCCAGCGCGACGACGAGGACGAACAAGACGATAACGACATGTGCTGGCCAAGACCGACTCATGGCCAATGATCTTACGTGCTAGTGAAGTTCTTTAAAGACCAATGATGCGTTGGTCCCGCCGAAGCCGAACGAATTGGAAAGGGCCGCGCGAATCGGCCGTTCCCTGGCCTCGAGCGGCACCAGATCGATACCGAGGCATCCCTCCGACGGATCGGTGAGGTTGAGGGTCGGCGGCGCGACATCGTCGCGGATCGCCAGAATCGAGAAGATCGCCTCGACGGCGCCGGCGGCACCGAGAAGATGGCCGATCGCGGATTTGGTCGACGACATCGAGATGTTCTGCGCCGCGGCCCCGAACAGCCGCTTCACGGCACCCACCTCGATCTCGTCGCCGAGCGGTGTCGAGGTGCCATGAGCATTCACATAGTCGATTGCATCGGGCGCCATGCCGGCCCGCTTCAGGGCGTTGCGCATCGCGCGGAAGGCGCCGTCGCCGGTTTCGGACGGAGCGGTCATGTGAAACGCGTCGCCGGACATGCCGTAGCCCACGACCTCGGCGTAGATCTTCGCGCCGCGGGCCTTAGCGTGCTCGAGCTCCTCAAGCACGACGACCCCCGCGCCTTCGCCCATGACAAAGCCATCACGTCCCTTGTCGAAGGGACGCGACGCCTTCTCCGGGGTGTCGTTGAAGCCAGTCGAGAGCGCTCGGCAGGCGGCGAAGCCGGCAACGCCCAGCCGGCATACCGCCGCCTCGGCACCGCCCGCAACCATCACATCGGCCTCGTCGAGCGCGATCAGCCGCGCCGCATCGCCGATCGCATGAGCGCCGGTGGAGCATGCGGTTACAACCGAATGATTGGGTCCGCGGAACCCGAAATTGATCGAGACGTGGCCTGACGCTTCGTTGATCAACGCCGATGGAATGAAAAACGGCGAAAGTCGTCGTGGACCCCGCTCGTGCAAAACGATGGACGAATCATAGATCGTCTCCAGCCCGCCGATCCCCGAGCCGATCATCACGCCCGTCCGTTCGCGCGCCTCATCGTCGGGCGGCGCCCATCCGCTGTCGGCAACGGCTTCGTGCGCCGCGCCGATCGCGTAGACGATGAACATGTCCATCTTCTTCTGTTCCTTGGCAGGAACAAAATCGTCGGCGTTAAAACGCCCGGAGGACGCGTCGCCCTTGGGGACCTGACCCGCGATCTTGGCGGGCAGGTCGGACACGTCGAATGATTGTATCGCGCTGATGCCGGACTGACCGGCGATGAGCTGCCGCCAATTATGCTCGATACCGATGCCCAGCGGGCTGACGATCCCGAGCCCCGTAACCACGACACGTCTCATAGAAGGACCGAATTTCGTTGCAACGCGGCCTGACCCGAACGCGGTCAGGAACCGCTGTGTTCCTTCAGATAGTCGATCGCATCCTTCACCGTCAGGATCTTCTCCGCCGCATCGTCGGGGATTTCGACCCCGAACTCCTCTTCGAACGCCATGACGAGCTCGACGGTGTCGAGGCTGTCGGCGCCGAGATCGTCGATGAAGCTGGCGCCTTCGGAAACCTTGGACTCGTCAACGCCCAAATGCTCGACGACGATCTTCTTTACGCGCTCGGCGATATTGTCGCTCATTCCTTTAACTCTCCGTCTTTCGCGTTCGGCTCTTACGAGCAAATCCAAGGCATTCCGCCGCTTTCGCGGCTGTAGCTAACATGTTCGGCCGAGCTTTTCCAGCCGACCTCTAGATCATGGCGAGACCGCCATTCACGTGCAGAGTGGCGCCCGTGACGTAGGCGGCCTCTTCGCTCGCGAGGTACACGACCGCGGCCGCGATCTCGGCAGGCGTGCCCAGCCGCCCCGCGGGAATGTTGCCCGCGATACGCTGGTTCTGCTCCCCCGTCAACACGGCGGTCATGGCCGTCTCGATGAAGCCCGGCGCCACGCAATTGACCGTGATGCCGCGCGATGCGACCTCGGCGGCCAGCGCCTTTGTCATGCCCATCATGCCGGCCTTGGACGCGGCGTAGTTCGCCTGTCCGGGATTGCCGGTCGCGCCGACGACCGAGGTGATCCCGATGATGCGGCCCCAGCGGCGCTTCATCATGCCTCTAAGAGCGGCGCGGGCGAGCCGGAACCCGGAGGTCAGATTCACCTCCATGACCCGATCCCAATCCTCGTCCTTCATCCGCAAGGCGAGCTGGTCGCGCGTGACGCCGGCGTTGTTGACCAGGATATCAATCTGCCCGCCAAGCGCCTTCTCCGCGTCCGCGAAGGCCGCGTCGACAGCGGTCCGGTCCGACAGGTCGGCGGGCACGATGTGCGCCTTCGGGCCGATCTCCTGGGCCAGCGCTTCGAGAGCGGCCACTTTCGTGCCCCCGATCGCCACCGAAGCGCCCCGGGCGACGAGCGCCTTCGCGATCGCGCCGCCGATGCCGCCTGAGGCGCCGGTGACAAAGGCGGTCTTGCCGGAAAGGTCGAACATCAGCCAATCACCTTCAGCAGCGCCTCGATCTCGGCCGGCGTGGCGACGGAGGATCCGGCGATCTCGCCGTCGATACGCTTCACGAGGCCCGACAGGACCTTGCCCGCGCCCAACTCGACGATCTGATCGATTCCCGCCGCCTTCATCGCCAGCACGCTTTCGCGCCACCGGACCATGCCGGTGATCTGCTGAACCAGAAGCTTGCGGATTTCGGCCGGCGTCGAGACCGGCGCGGCGGTGACGTTGGATACGACAGGCACGGCCGGCGGCTGGATTGTTGCCTCGTCGAGAGCCTTGGACATGACCTCCGCCGCCGGCTCCATGAGCCGGCAATGGAAAGGCGCGCTGACCGGCAGCTTGATGGCTCGGCGGAAGCCCTTGGTCGCAGCAATCGCGATCGCGCGCTCGACTGCGCCGACATGGCCCGAGACCACGACCTGGCCCGGCGCATTGTCGTTGGCCGCCTGGCAAATCTCGCGGCCTCCCTCGGGCTTCGCTTCCGCCTCCGTCGCGATCGCCTGGGCGGCTTCGAGATCGGCGCCTAGGATGGCGGCCATCGCGCCGACCCCGACCGGCACCGCTTCCTGCATCGCCCGGCCGCGCCGCTTCAACAGGCGCGCCGTATCGGCCAGCGAGAAGCTTCCCGCCGCCGCCAGCGCCGAATACTCGCCCAGCGAATGGCCGGCGACGAGCTGGGCGGTCTCTCCCAAGGGCTTCATCCCGAGATGGGTCATGACCCGGAATACCGCCAGGCTCATCGCCATGAGAGCCGGCTGGGTATTTTCGGTGAGGTTCAGCTCTTCGGCCGGTCCTTCGAACATGAGTCGGGAAAGACGCTGGGAGAGCGCCTCATCCACCTCTTCGAAGGTGTGGCGGGCCGTAGGGAACGCGTCGGCGAGTTCACGGCCCATGCCGACCGACTGGCTCCCTTGGCCCGGGAAAACAAAGGCGAGCGACACTAGACTCTCTGGGTCGGTTGAAAGGCGGGCTAGTGATTAGCGGCTCGTCCCCCCCTGTCAAGCCGCGCCCGGTCGAATTATCTCGCCCCCATCGGAATAACCGACACCCGCCGGGCGTCAGTTGGAGGTCCCGTCCCTTGGCGGGGCAACACCTCAACTCCCTGGCCCCGCGGGTCACCGCGGGGCCGTCTTTCTCTGTCCTCCGCCGGCTTGGCTCCGGGCGCGCACCTGTGCCAGGATCGCCGGGCGGACCAACAGGGGAAGGCCGCGGAATGGCTGCCGCGCCAATCGAATACGATCCGTTTTCCGATACTGCGATGCGCGACCCGCATCCCCTCTACCGTTGGCTGAGAGCCAATGCGCCGGCCTATCGGCTGGAGCAATATGACGGCTGGGCGCTGTCACGCTTTCAAGATGTCTGGGATGCCTTTCTCGACCGCGAGCATTTCACCGAATCCGAGGGGCAGGTCTTCCCGAAGGCGGTTGTGTCTGTATCGCATCACGGCGCGCAGCCGCCGCGGGCCTCCACGAACCCGCTCTCGATGTTCAATCTGCTCGACCCGCCGGTCCAAACGCAGCTGCGACGGATCATGGCGGGCCCGCTCCATCCGGCGGCGATCGCGCGCCTGGAGCCCTTTATCCGAGACTTGACGCGGCGCACGCTGGACCGGCTGCTCGCCCGGGGCGGCTTCGACGTCAATGCCGACTTCGGCAGCATCATCTCCTGCAGCGTGATCAGCCATGTCATCGGCCTGCCGGTTGCCGACGTTCCGGCCATGGTCAGGCTGGTCAATCGCATCAATGCGCGGGCGCCCGGCCGGAGCGGCATGACCGAGGAAGGCTGGGCGGCCGTCGCCGAGCTTGCCCAGTTCACGACCGATTGCGTGCGCCGCCGCCGCGCGGGCGAGATCACAACCCCCTGCCCGCTGATCGATTGCCTGCTGAATTGCGAGATCGAAGGGCGGAAGCTCGCCGATGCCGAGATCATGCACCAGCTGCAGTCGATCCTGATCGGCGGCACCGAATCGCTGCCCAAGATCATCGCCGGTGGCTGGCTCGAGCTGTGGCGTCACCCCGACCAACGAGCCACCGTGGCGGCCGACCCCGGGCGCTGCCCGGCCGCGGTCGAGGAGATGATCCGCTTCCACGCCCCCGCCCAATGGTTCGGGCGCACATTGACCGCGGATGTCGAACTCGCGGGCACGCGGATGCGGACGGGCCAGCGCGTGTTCATGCTCGTCGCCTCGGCCAACCGCGACGAGCGCGAGTTCGAGGATCCGGACTCTTTCCGCGCGGACCGCAAGATGCGCCGCGTCGTCGCGTTCGGCCTCGGCCCGCACTTCTGCTCGGGCGTGTTCCTCGCCAGGCTCGAAGCCCGAATCATGCTCGAAGAATTCCTGGCGCGCGTGCCCGATTACGAGATCGACCTCGACCGGGCGGAGCGTTCGATCTCCGAGTTCCAGATCGGCTGGACGGCCATGCCGCTAACCGTCACCCGCGCCAGACGGAGCGCAGCCTGACGCGACCGAAGGAATTGCGGTCATGAGCCGTGGCATGGACGCACATGAGGTTCCTCAGGACGAACTGAGCCCCGCCGACGGCGGGGCTTTTTGCGGCGGTGACTTAGGAGCTCTGATTGCTGCTGCGCCGCGCTCGCCTAGTGCTGCGCCAGCTGTTCCTGTGTAGCGCACGCCGGCAGCATCAAGAGGGCTAAGAGAGCAAGCCTGTTCACCACCCCCTCCCCTACGATTCATTGCGTGGAATATGCGCAAGAATCCAGGGAAATTCAATTTTGTAAGCCCTGCCTTGCTCCCCGGGACGAAGTGTGTATGATCGCGCGCCTCCTTGCCGGCGTGCGCCAAGCGCCGGCTAGGCTCGGGCGGCTGGTCTCTTCGGACGCAGCGCCGGGCCGCTAACAGCCGAAGGGAGATTACATGGCGTTTTACGAGACCGTGTTCATCGCACGGCAGGACATCACGTCCGCGCAGGCGGAGCAGCTTGCGGATCAGTTCGCCCAGCTGATCAAGGACAATGGCGGCGAGGTCAAGAAGACCGAGCATTGGGGCCTGAAGACCCTCTCCTATCGGATGAACAAGAACCGCAAGGGCCATTACGTCCTTTTCAACATCGACGCCCCGCATCCGGCGGTGGCGGAGATGGAGCGCAATATGCGGCTCAATGAGGATGTGCTGCGCTACATGACCATTCGGGTCGACGAGCTGGAGGAAGGCCCTTCGGCAATGATGCAGAACAAGGATCGGGGCGACCGCGGGGATCGCGGCGACCGCGGCATGGGGCGCGGCGGCAGGCCGCGCCGTGACGATCGCGAGGACCGTCCGGAAGGCGATTACGTGACTGAAGGAGCGGCGCAATGACGATGGACATGGGTGGCGGCCGTCCGGCCAGGCGTCCTTTCTTCCGCCGGCGCAAGACCTGCCCGTTCTCAGTGCCGGGCGCGCCCAAGATCGACTACAAGGACGTGAAACTGCTGCAGCGCTTCATCTCCGAGCGGGGCAAGATCGTCCCCAGCCGCATCACCGCGGTCTCGGCGAAAAAGCAGCGCGAGCTGGCCCAGGCGATCAAGCGGGCGCGGTTCCTCGGACTCCTGCCCTACGTTCTGAAGTAGGGTTCGGGGCGCGCCGTCGAGCGATGTCGGCGAACCTCCGCGCGATCCTGGCCGTGCTTGCCGGCGGGCTGGTGAGCGCCGGACTGGTGATCTCGGTCGAGACCCAGTCTCTCTGGAGGCTGCTGCTGCTCGGACTGTCGCCGTTGCCGCTCTTCGTCAGCGGCTTGTCGGCAGGGCCCCTCACCTGCCTCGCGGCCGGGCTCACCGGCACAGTGGCGGTGACGCTCAAGATGGGATCGGGCGCCGGGCCCTATTACCTGGCGATCGGCGCGGTCCCGGTGGCGATTCTCGTTTGGCGCGCGCTCCGGATCGTGCGCCGCCAGGGCCAGGCGTTCCGCGAGAATGGCGGCAATCTGCTGCTGTGGCTCACGGGGCTCGGGATCATAGGCGTGATCGGACTGGTCCTGTACTTCGCCCTTTTCGAGCAGGGGCTGGTATCAGCGATCCGGGAGCGGTTCGACATGGCGCCCCAGGCCGCCGCAATGCTGGCCCGGATCGCGCCGGGGCTGGTGGCGGCGATCTGGATGGCGGTGATCGCTGCGGACGGCGCCATCGCGGAGTGGCTTCTGGCCCGGCGCGGCTTGGCGTTGCGGCCGCCGATCGACATCAAGCGGCTGATGCTGCCGCTCTGGGTCGGGCCGGTGTTGATGGTGGCGGGACTTGCGGGCGCGATTCTGAGACAGGGGACTGTCGGAATCGTCTGCCTCAACTGCGCGATCGTGCTGGTCGTGCCGTTCGCGTTTCTGGGGCTGGCGACCATTCATACGGTGGCGCGCCGGCTCCGCGGCGGGATCATTCTGATCGGGGCGGCCTATACGCTGCTTCTTGGATCGCCCGCGCTCATGGGATGGCCGGCTTTGCTCGTGTTCGCGCTCGGGCTCGCCGGTTTGGGTTCGGTGGATCAAGTGCTCGATCTTCGCGACCTGCGCGGTCTGCGGAGCGGCATGAAGGTGAAAAGGAAGTGAGGGCGTCATGGAAGTGATCCTGTTGGAGCGAGTACCTAATCTCGGCCGCTTGGGCGAGGTGGTGAAGGTGAAGCCGGGCTACGCCCGCAACTACCTCCTGCCTCAGAAGAAGGCGCTCCGCGCCACCAAGGAGAACATGGCCTATTTCGAGCGCCAGAAGGCGGTGCTCGAGCAGACCAACGCCGAGCGGCGGCAGGGTGCGGAGGCACAGGCCGGCAAGATTGACGGCGCCTCGGTCGTAATCGTCCGCCAGGCAGCCGAAACCGGCCAGCTTTACGGCTCGGTCTCGACGCGCGACATCGCCGACGCGGTCTCCGCGCTCGGCACCACCAACATCGATCGGCAGCACGTGGTGCTGAACCAGGCGATCAAGACCTTGGGTCTGTTCAAGATCCCGGTATCACTCCATCCCGAGGTCACCGTCACCGTCACCGTCAATGTCGCCCGCTCTGAAGAAGAGGCCAAGACTCAGGCCGAACGCGGAGAAGCGCTGATCGGACGTCCCGAAGAGGAAGAAGCGCCGGACGCGGAAGCCGCTCCCGAGGCAGCGCCGGCGGCCTGATTCTGGACCAGTCCCCGTTGTTCACAGGCTGTGGATGAATCTTGTCGACACCATCCACAGCCGATTCCGTTACAGGTCGATGGGCTTTCGGCGGCCATCTTTGATAGGATACGGGGATGCCCGAGCGCGACTCCGTGATTGCCCTAGCTTCCGTCGGCGGCGTCGCCCGTAGCCGGATCGAGCCGCGGCAGCTGCCGCACAACGCCGAAGCGGAGCAAGGGCTTCTGGGTGCCCTTCTGATAGACAACCGGCTGGTCGAGAAGGTCTCGGAGTTCCTGAAGCCCGAGCATTTCTACCTGCCGGCGCATACCCGCATCTATGAAGCCATCACCAAGCTGGTCGAGCGCGGGCAGCTCGCCACGCCGGTAACTCTCAAAGCGATTTTCGAGGGCGACCCCGATCTTGGGCAGCAAGGCGGCGGAATTTATCTGGCCGATCTCGCTGCCAGCGTCGTCACCATCTTCGATGTCGCCGATTACGGGCGCACGATCTTCGACCTCTATCTACGCCGGCAGCTGATCTCCCTGGGCGAGGATATCGTCAACAACGCGCATGAGCATGATCTCGACGTCGCCGCGAGCGATCAGATCGAGACGGCAGAGCGCCGGCTGTTCGATCTCGGCACGACCGGAGGCAGCGGCAGCGGCTTCGTCGCTTTTTCGACCTCGCTCGCTCAGGCGATCAACACCGCCGAAGCCGCCTATCGGCGCGAAAGTCATGTCACCGGCGTCACCACCGGACTGGTCGATCTCAACCGCAAGCTCGGCGGCCTGCAGAAATCGGACCTGATCATCCTTGCCGGCCGCCCCTCGATGGGAAAGACCGCGCTCGCCACCAATATCGCCTTCAACGCGGCGCAGGCGTGGCAGGACAGCAAGGGCAAGGAAGGCGGCATGGTCGCCTTCTTCTCCCTCGAAATGTCGGCGGAGCAGCTCGCGACCCGTATTCTGTCGGAGGTCTCGGAAGTCCCTTCCGAGAAGATTCGCAAGGGCGAGGTTCGTGACGTCGAGTTCCGCCGTTTCGTCGAGGCCAGCCGCAAGATGGCGAGCGTGCCTCTCTATATCGACGACACGCCTGCGCTCTCGATCGCGCAGGTGAGGACTCGCGCGCGCCGCCTCTCGCGGCAATCGGGCCTCGGCATGATCGTCATCGACTATTTGCAGCTACTGCGCGGCAGCAGCACGGGACGGGCAGCCGAAAGCCGCGTGCTGGAAATCTCGGAGATCACGCGCGGTCTCAAAGCGATCGCCAAGGAGCTTGCAGTGCCGGTGCTCGCGCTGTCGCAGCTGAGCCGCGCGGTCGAACAGCGCGAAGACAAGCGGCCTCAGCTCTCCGATCTGCGCGAATCTGGATCGATCGAGCAGGACGCCGACGTTGTGATGTTCGTGTTCCGCGAAGAATACTACATCGAGCGAGACATCCCGACGATGCTGAAGGACGAGTCGCAGGACAAGTTCAACGATCGCTATGCACGCTGGCAGGATAGGCTGAAGAACGCTCATCAGATTGCCGAGGTCATTATCGGCAAGCAGCGCCATGGACCGATCGGTACCGTGAAGCTGCACTTCGACGGGCAGTTCACGCGCTTCAGCGATCTGGACAGCCACCACCAGCTCGACTGACACTATAAATCCGGCCCGATTCTCCCGCTGGAGTTCGGGCCAGACTGCGTTTTCAGGTGGACCGATCCTCGCCGGGCGCTTCGTTGACACGCGTGGGGCCGTTGGCTACGGTGCAGCCGTTTTCCCCGGTAATACTGTGCAATTCGTAATTTGATTCAACTGGTTATGCCGATGATCTCATCCCTGATCTGGACTCCCTGATGATGGAATTCCTGGCAGCGATTGGGCGGCGGGCCATCGCTTTCTTCGCCATCGCCGGACGGCTCAGCCTTTTCAGCGGCCAAGCGCTATCGCATTGCGTGCGCCCTCCCTTCTATTTCCACAATATCGGTCGCCAGTTCTGGCTGATCGGCTACAATTCGCTGCCGGTCGTCGGGATGACAGCGGTCTTCACGGGCGCAACGCTGGCGCTGCAAACCTACACCGGCTTCGCGCACTACGCCGCGCCGACCGCGATACCGACGGTCGTCGTCGTGTCGATTACCCGGGAGCTTGGGCCCGTGCTCGCCGGATTGATGGTCGCCGGCCGGGTCGGCGCGGCGATCGCGGCCGAGATCGGGACGATGCGCGTCACCGAACAGATCGACGCGCTCGACACGCTCGCGACCAATCCGATGAAGTATCTGGTCGTGCCGCGGATTCTCGCCGGGCTGCTGATGCTGCCGTTGCTCGTCTTCGTTGCCGACATCATCGGCGTGCTGGGCGGCTTCGTGGTGAGTTCTCTGATTCTGAATCTCAATGAGGCCGCCTATCTCACCACGACCATCAACGCGCTCAAGACGATGGATGTTGTGTCGGGACTGGTGAAGGCGTCGGTCTTCGGCATGATCGTCGCGATGCTCGGCTGCTTTAACGGCTACACCTCGCGCGGCGGCGCGCAGGGAGTCGGCATCGCGACGACCAATGCGGTGGTCTATGCATCGGTGCTGATCTTCTTCTCCAATTACTTCCTGACCGAGCTCTTCTTCGCCCTATGATTTTGACCAACGGAAAAGCGACGGACGCCAAGATCGTCGTTTCGGGTCTGAAGAAATCCTTCGGCCGGAAGAAGGTCCTGGACGGGCTCGATCTGACGATTGGGCGCGGCGAATCGCTGGTAGTCATCGGCGGCTCGGGGTCGGGCAAATCCGTGCTGCTGAAATGCATCCTCGGGCTGATCCGACCGGATGCGGGCACGATCTCGATCAACGGCGAGATGATGACCGGTGCCGATCGGTCGACCCGGGAGAGGCTCAGGCGAAGGATTGGGATGCTGTTTCAGGGCGGCGCGCTCTTCGACAGCCTCTCCGTTTGGGAAAACGTCGCGTTCTCGCTGACCGAAGGCGAAGGCCACGAACATCTTCCACGCGACAAGGCCCATGAGGTTGCGATCGAAAAGCTCGCCGTGGTCGGGTTGGGGCCGGAAGTCGCCAATCTGGCGCCGGTCGAGCTTTCGGGCGGCATGCAGAAGCGGGTGGCTCTGGCCCGCGCGATCGCGGCCGAACCCGAAACCCTGTTCTTCGACGAGCCCACGACCGGCCTCGATCCGATCATGGCGGACGCGATCAACAATCTGATCGTGGCGAGCGTCGAGCGGCTGGGCGCGACGGCGGTCTCGATCACCCATGACATGGCGAGCGCGCGCAAGATCGCGTCGCGGATCGCCATGCTCTATCAGGGCAAGATCATCTGGGACGGCTCGGCCGAAGAGATCGACAGATCCGACAACCCCTATGTCGAGCAGTTCATCCATGGAAAGGCCGAGGGTCCGATCGCGCTCCCGGTGCGGGCTCTGTGATCGACGCTTGGCTGGCTCCTGAGGCCGAACGGTACTAACTTTTGAATGGGCGCGGCCCGAGTCGCGCCCTCACCCGCGAGAGTTGCTCGCGAGGATCGACATGGCACGACACACTCACCAATATGCCTGCCAATCCTGCGGTGCGGCCTACCCGAAATGGAGCGGCCGCTGCGAGTCTTGCGGCGCGTGGAACACGCTGGTCGAGGAAGCGCTCGAATCCGAAGCCCCCGCCCGCGCGGGTGGTCTCGGTCGCGGCAAGGCGCGCGGGATCGACTTCGCGCCTTTGGCGGGGGCCGCCGAGGGGCTCGCTCGACGGCTGTCTGCAGTGGCGGAATTTGATCGGACGACCGGCGGCGGCTTGGTTCCCGGCGGCTGTACGCTCATTGGCGGCGACCCGGGGATCGGCAAGTCCACTCTCGTCCTCCAGCTGGTCGCGCGGCTGTCGGGCTCTTACCGAACCGCCTATGTCTCGGGCGAAGAATCGATCGACCAGGTGCGGCTGAGGGCCAAACGCCTCGGCCTTGCGACCGCCCCGGTCGGCCTTGCCGCGGCCACTGATGTACGCGAGATCGTCGCTTCGATCGATCAGGCGGACGGGCCCGAGATCGTGGTCATCGATTCGATCCAGACAATGTATGTCGACACGCTGGACAGCGCGCCGGGCACGGTCGCCCAGGTTCGCGCCTCCGCCCAGGCCCTGATCCGGATCGCCAAGCGCCGCGGGATCAGCCTACTGTTGGTCGGTCACGTCACGAAGGAGGGGCTGATCGCGGGCCCCCGCGTCCTCGAGCACATGGTGGATACCGTGCTCTATTTCGAGGGCGAGCGCGGGCACCAGTTCCGCATTCTGCGTGCGGTCAAGAACCGCTACGGCCCGACCGACGAGATCGGCGTTTTCGACATGACGGACCGGGGTCTCGAGGAAGTCCCCAATCCCTCGGAGCTCTTCCTCGCCGAGCGACGGGGCGATATCTCGGGCACAGCGGTATTCGCCGGCATCGAAGGCACCCGTCCGGTATTGGTCGAGGTCCAGGCGCTGGTCGGGCCGGCGGCGCTCGGCACCGCGCGGCGGGCAGTGGTCGGATGGGATTCCGCGCGCCTCGCAATGGTGCTGGCCGTGCTGGAAGCGCGCTGCGGCGTCACGATCGGCAGCCACGACGTCTATCTCAATATCGCGGGCGGCCTGCGGATCGCCGAGCCCGCTGCCGACCTCGCGGTCGCGGCCGCGTTGATCAGCGCGCTATCGGGCGAGGCGGTCCCGGCCGAAATGGTGATCTTCGGGGAAATTGGCCTCGCCGGCGAGGTCCGCGGCGTCGGTCAGGCCGAGCTTCGCCTCAAGGAAGCCGCAAAGCTGGGCTTTACTCGTGCCGTCATTCCGAGCCGGCGGCAGGCCCGCGGCACTGGCAGCGCGCAGCCTGTAGCGGCAACCGAGATCGGGCATTTGAGCGAGCTCATTCCACTGTTCGGGAGCGGCCAGAACACCCCTGCAGCAAGGATCGTCCGAGGGCGCGTTTGATGAATACGATCGATATCGTCGTCATTTCCGTCATCGCGCTGTCGGCGATCATCGCCTTCTTGCGCGGCTTCGTCCGGGAGATGCTGACGATCGGGTCATGGCTGGGGGCGGCGGCGGTGCTGCTCTATGGCTTCCCGCTATTGCAGTCGCGATTCGAGCAATGGATCCCGTCCAGCAAGCTGGCCGCCCATCTTGTCGGCGGCGCCGTCCTGTTCCTGGGCAGCTTGCTGGTCTTCTCGATTCTGAGCCACATGGTAGCCAAGTTCGTGCGCGGTTCGGCCCTAACGGCCGTCGACCGGTCCCTGGGCTTCCTCTTCGGCTTGGCGCGCGGCGCCGTCCTTGTCTCGCTGGCCTATATGGTGGTGGTTGCCCTCCAGCCGACCCTGCTCGAAGGCGCGCGGACCGCGCCGATGATGGCGCGGGGGGCGGAAATCCTGAAAGGCCTTGCGCCGAAGGATATCGCCGACCAAATGACGGTCGATCTGCCGAAGCCTGCGGCAGCCGGCGGCAATGGAAAACAGGACGCGGCCGCCCAACCAGCCTATACTAGGCGCGCCAACGACGCGCTTCAGCGGCTGATCGAAGCCGCGCCCGAGAAGTGAGACCTGGATAGAATGCTGACCACGCACCCCTTCGACGACGACAAGCTGAAGGAGGAGTGCGCCCTCTTCGGTATTTTCAATCACTCCGACGCCGCCGCCCTCACGGTGCTGGGTCTGCATGCGCTCCAGCATCGGGGCCAGGAAGCGACCGGCATCGTCAGTTGCGATGGAGAGCGCTTCCACGCGCACCGCGCGCTCGGGCAAGTCGGTGACACCTTTGCGGACCCGCGGGTCATGGCGGGCCTCACCGGCCGCGCCGCCATCGGCCATAACCGCTATGCAACCACCGGCGACACGGTGCTGCGCAATGTGCAGCCCCTCTATTTCGATTTCGATTTCGGCGGTTTCGCGCTCGGACACAACGGTAACCTGACCAACGCGCTGCAGCTTCGCCGCCAGATGATCCGCCGCGGCTCGCTCTTCCAGTCCACGACCGACACGGAAACGATCTTCCATCTGATGGCGGTCGCCCGCGGCGGCAGCGTGCTCGACAGGGTCGTGGAGGCGCTCCGGCAGGTCGAGGGCGCCTATTCGCTCGTCGGACTGGCGGCCGGCATGCTGATCGGCGTCCGAGATCCGTATGGCGTCAGGCCCTTGGTGCTGGGCAGGATCGGCGACTCCTTCGTGCTGGCGTCAGAGACCTGCGCCCTCGACATCATCGGCGCCACCTGCGTGCGCGACATCGAGCCGGGCGAGTTGGTCGTGATCGACAGCTCCGGCGTGCATTCCATCCGGCCTTTCGCCCCCGCGGAACGGCGCTTCTGCATTTTCGAGTACATCTACTTCGCGCGCCCCGACAGCCGGTTCGAAAACCGCTCGGTTTATGAGGCGCGCGAGCGGATCGGTGCCGAGCTGGCGCGCGAGGCCGGCGTGGATGCCGATCTCGTCGTCCCGGTCCCGGATTCGGGCGTGCCGGCGGCGATCGGCTATGCCAAGCAGTCCGGCATCCCCTTTTCGCTCGGCATCATCCGCAATCACTATGTCGGTCGAACCTTCATCGAACCGACCGACCACATCCGCCATTTCGGCGTGAAGCTGAAGCACAACGCCAATAGCGCCGTATTAAAGGGCAAACGGGTCGTGCTGGTCGACGATTCGATCGTGCGCGGCACGACCTCGACCAAGATCGTCGAGATGGTGCGGCAAGCCGGCGCCGCCGAGGTCCATATGCGGATTTCGTCGCCGCCGACGACACATAGCTGCTTCTACGGGATCGACACGCCCGAGCAGGAGAAGCTCCTCGCCCATCGCTACTCGGTCGAGGAGATGGCGAAGTTCATCGGCGCCGACAGCCTTGCCTTCATCTCCATCGACGGTTTGTATCGTGCCATGGGCGAGACGGCACGCAACGCGCAGCATCCGCAATTCTGCGACGCCTGCTTCACAGGCGATTATCCGATCGCCCTCACCGACCGCGACCAACGCGCCACTCAGCCCGAGCTCTCCCTGCTGTTCGAAGGCGGCCGGGCTTGACGCTTCCACTTTCGGGTCAGGTCGCGCTTGTCACCGGCGCGTCACGAGGCTTTGGCGCGGCCACGGCGGTCGCGCTCGCCGCGCAAGGCGCGCGGCTCGTGCTCATCGCGAGGACGGTAGGCGGTCTCGAGGAAATCGACGATCGGATCCGCGCCGCCGGCGGCAATGCAGCCACGCTGATGCCGCTCGACCTCGCTGACACCGAGAAACTAGCGCCGCTCGGTCCGACGCTTTTCGAACGCTTCGGCCGTCTCGATATTTTCATTTCGGCTGCCGCCGACATCGGCCAGCTAAGCCCCGTACCGCATATCGACCCCAAGATGTGGAACCGGGTCATCGCGACAAATCTCACCGCGCCTCAACGGCTCGCAGCCACGCTCGATCCGCTGCTCCGCGCCGCGCCCGCGGGGCGCGCCGTTCTCGTGACCGACCACGCCGCTATCGGGGCCGCTGCCTACTGGTCGGCCTATGCGGTATCCAAGGCCGGGCTCGAGCAGATGGGCCGAGCCTGGGCCAGCGAGGCCGCCAATACGCGACTGAAGGTCGAGCTGTTCGATCCAGGCCCTATGGCGACCCGGCTGAGGATCAAAGCCTTTCCCGGCGAGCCCCCGGGCGCGCAGCCCGATCCCGCGGAGGCGGCGCAGCGCTTGGTTCGCCTTTTGCTCGGTGAGGCCGGTCATTCAAAGGTGGCCTGACTGAAATGGGCGAGAATCCAGTTCCATTCTCCGTCGTTGGCTGGCTCACATTCGAGGCGTAGGATCGTCGCGGACCCGGGTTTCGTGGAGCGTCTTGCTCCCCTGGGCCCCATGTCATTGGAAGTTCGACGAGCTTCCGGGGCGGAGCGCGGCGACAAGCCGCCGAGGCCCCGAGCGCGAGCGTCTAAGGGACGCCGTCGCGCCCGAGGTCGATGTGAAATCAATGATCCGTACCCGGACCGACACTTATGGAGGTCGAGATGCTGGTACGCGAAGCGATGACGTCCCACGCCGAGTGGATCACGCCGGATTCAACGCTGATTGAGGCGGCCCGCAAGCTGCGCGACAAAGGGATCGGCTGCCTGCCGGTCGGCGAGAATGATCGCCTGATCGGCATGATCACCGATCGGGATCTGGCCTGCCGTGCCGTTGCCGCCGGGCTCGACGCGAAGAAGAAGACCGTGGCCGACATCATGACGAAGGGGATCGTCTGGTGCTTCGACGACGATGATCTCGCCAAGGCCGTGAAGAAGATGGAGGACAAGCAGATCCATCACATGCCCGTGATGAGCCGCGAGAAGCGGATGGTGGGCCTGCTCTCTCTGTCCGACCTGGCCCTCAAGGGCCCGACGGATCTGTCCCGAGGCATCACGCGCCTGACGTCGCGCGACGCCTCGCGCCACGCCTCGACGGCGCGCCACTAGACCATCATGTCCGTGTGAGGCGCTAGCCAGTTGAGGTGGCCCGCCCCGAAGTGTCGACTAAG
>DATGMP010000076.1:0-18589 GCA_035293565.1 Alphaproteobacteria bacterium
TGATGCGTCCGCCAAGACGTCGGTGGTAACCGACACCAGGAAAACCTCCGCAACGCGGCCGCCGCAACCGCCCACTCCACGTCCTGAAGACCAAAAATGAGCAGACTCGACCCAGCCGCTACTTATTCAGATGTTCCTTAGGGCAATCCCCGCATTCCCAGTGGCGGAGGGAGGGGGATTCGAACCCCCGAGACGGTTTCCCGTCTACACACTTTCCAGGCGTGCGCCTTCAACCACTCGGCCACCCCTCCGCGGCGCCGGACGGTAAAGCATGGCGGGCCGTTTCACGCAACCCGGCCGGTCGGTATTCAGTCGGCCAATTCCTCGACCGTCCGGACAAGAAGCTGGATGTCTTGGGGCCGCGAGAGGCGATGATCGCCGTCCTTCACCAGCTCGATTCTGACATCGGACGTTTCCAGCTTCTCGGCCAAGGTGAGGCTGAGCTGCCAAGGCACATCCGGATCTCGCTGTCCGTGCAGCAAGCGGACCGGGACTCCGATCGATATCCTATGATCGAGCAGGAGATGCTTGCGGCCTTCCTCCAGCAGCGCGGACGTAAAAGGCGTCGGCGGCCCATATTGCGAGGGTCGGTAGACCACGCCCTCCCGGGCGAGGGTCTCGCGATCGGCTTCCGACAATTCCCGGCGGACCAGGCGCTCGGTGAAGTCGGGTGCGGCGGCCACGCCCACGAGGGCTCGAACCTTGTCGGGCCGCGCAAGCGCGAGAAGGAGGGCGATCCAGCCGCCCATCGAGGAGCCGACCAGGATTTGCGGGCCTTGGGTCAATTGGTCGAACGCCGCCAGAGCATCTGACAGCCAATCACCGATTGTCGCCTCCTCGATCCGGCCTTCGGACCGGCCATGGCCACGATAATCGAACCGCAGAAAGGCGCGGCCGGCCGCGCGCGCGGCGGCTTCGAGCGCGGTGGCCTTGGTTCCGGTCATGTCCGAGGCAAAACCGCCCAGGAAAACCGTCCCGGGCGCGCGCCCTGCGCTTCGGCGATAGGCGAGGCGCGGCGCGTTCGGGCGCGCGAGCCAGTCCGGCGGCGGATCGGGATCGTTCATGCTCTGGTCCACACTTTATCGTACGGTTATAACGCTGGGCTGCGACGGACCTCCGAGTCGCATGATCGCGGCAAGGTTGGACGCGGGCAACGGCGTCGAGCATCTTTTGAAATTCATGGCAGACGACCCCGAACCCTCTTCCGACCTCATCAGTCGCAAACGCGGCGGCCCGCTCACCATTCTCCAGATTCTACCAAGTCTGATCGGCGGCGGGGCCGAGCGGGGCGCCCTCGATGTGGCGGCGGCGATCCAGCGGGCCGGCGGCCGGGCGATCGTGGCTTCGTCGGGCGGTCCGATGGTGCGCGAGCTGGAGCGCAGCGGGGCGCGTCATATCCTTTTGCCGCTCGCCTCCAAGAATCCCTATACAGTCTGGCGCAATATCGCGCGGCTGGGTCGCCTGATCGTCGAGCATCAAGTCGATATCGTCCATGCGCGGAGCCGCGCGCCGGGCTGGAGCGCGTTGTCGGCCGCGCGCCGCGCCGGCATCCCGTTCGTCACGACCTTTCACGCCGCCTATGGCGGCACCTCTCGCCAGAAACACAAGTACAATTCAGTGATGGCGCAAGGCGACCGAGTCATCGCCATTTCCAACTTCATCGCCGAGCATGTCAGCCGTGTCTACGGGGTGCCGCCCGACGTGCTGCGGACGATCCCGCGAGGCATCGATCTCGGCCGCTTCAGCCCCGAGCGGGTCAGCATCGAGCGCAAGGTCAAGCTCGCGCTCGAATGGAATTTGCCGGACGACCAGCCGATCGTGCTCATGCCGGCGCGGCTCAGCCGAATCAAAGGGCACATGGTGCTGGTGGAAGCGCTCGCCCGGCTCAAGCGCCACGATATCCGCTGCATCTTTGCCGGCGAGGACGGTCGCAAGAACGCCTATCGGCAGGAGCTGATCCAGCTGATCCATGATCGCGGTCTCTCCGATGTCGTCAGAATCGTCCCGCAGACCGCCGACATGGCGGCGGCCTACAGCATGGCCGCCGTCGTGGTCGCGCCGTCGCTGGTGCCTGAAGGCTTCGGCCGGGTGCCGGTCGAGGCCCAGGCAATGGGCCGCCCCGTGGTCGCAAGCGATCTCGGCGGCTTCCGCGAGACGATCGTCGACGGCGTGACCGGCCTTCTGGTGCCGCCCGGCGATGCGGCCAAGCTGGCCGAGGCGATCTCGGCCGCGCTCGCGCTGACGCCCGACGAGCTGGCCGAGATTCAGGCTGAGGCCCTAGGGAATATCGAGGCGAATTTCACGCGTGAGCGCATGTGCGCGGCCACCCTGGACGTGTATCGGGAGCTGGCATGAACGCCCGAGCCCGGCTTTGGGCTGGACTCCGGTCCGCGACGGGCCACTTTTAGGAGCCATGGCGAACGAGAAGAACAGCTTGGCGGGGCGGGTTGCGCGCTATGCGCGCGTATCGACCACGGTCGGCGGGCTTGCTGCCCGCATGGCCGGCGAACGATATCTGGGCCTCAAGATCGATCGCGACGCCCATGCGCGGGCGCTTCGCGAGGCGCTGGGCGGCCTGAAGGGCCCCTTGATGAAAGTCGCGCAGCTCCTGGCGACCATTCCCGAAGCGATTCCCCAGGAATATGTGGCCGAGCTTTCGCAGCTTCAGGCCGATGCGCCGCCCATGGGCTGGCCCTTCGTGCGCCGGCGGATGCGGGCGGAGCTCGGACCCGATTGGGAATCGCAATTCGCAAGTTTCGAGCATGAGGCGGCGGCCGCGGCGTCGCTGGGCCAAGTCCATCGGGCGAAGGGGCGCGACGGCACGCTGCTCGCCTGCAAGCTGCAATACCCCGACATGCAGTCGGCGGTCGAAGCCGATCTCCGTCAGCTCAAGCTGATCCTGGGAATTTTCGAACGCTACGATCGCGCCGTCTCGACGAGCAAGGTCCATGAGGAGATCTCCGAGCGGCTGCGCGAAGAGCTCGATTATGACCGCGAGGGCCGAAACATGGCCCTCTATGGCGACATCCTGGCCCGCGAGAAGGGGGTCTTCGTGCCCGAGCGGGTCGATGCGCTGTCGACGGGCCGGCTCCTCACCATGAATTGGCTCGATGGCCGCAAGATCCTCGATGCGGTCGCCGATCGCCCCGACCTCGCCAAGTCGATCGCGCTCAACATGTTCCGCGCCTGGTACGTGCCTTTCTACCGCTACGGCGTGCTCCATGGCGATCCGCATCTCGGCAACTATACCGTCCGGCCGGACGGTACGATCAACCTACTGGATTTCGGTTGCGTCCGGATCTTCAAGGCGCCCTTCGTCAAGGCGGTGATCGATCTTTACCGCGCGCTGCAGCAGAATGATCAGGAGCTGGCGGCCGAAGCTTATCGGACCTGGGGCTTCGGCAAGCTCAATAAGGAGGTGGTCGGCATCCTCAATATCTGGGCGCGCTTCATCTATGAATCGCTGCTCGAGGACCGGCCGCGTCTAATTGGCGAGACCAAGAACGGCGTCTATGGGCGGGAAACCGCCGCCAAGGTCCATCGCGAGCTGGTGCGGGTCGGCGGGGTCGACGTTCCACGCGAATTCGTCTTCATGGACCGCGCCACGCTGGGGCTCGGTTCGGTGTTCATCCACCTCAGGGCTGAAGTAAACTGGCACCGCATTTTCGAGGAGCTGATCGCCGACTTCGATGTCGCCCAGATGGCGAAGCGGCAGGCCAAAGTACTGACGAAAAACGGGATTCGAAGCCCTTAACCGGCGGCCGCTGATGCGGCGACTCCGTGTGGCGCCGCTAGGTCTATGCAAGCCCGCGCCGTTCGGGCAATTTGCGTCCGGCCGATCCCGGCCGATACGAGTCTTCAAGGACCTTCCACGACGACCATGAAGCTGGCCATTCCCAAGGAGCGGCGCGCGAACGAAAAGCGCGTCGCGGCGACGCCCGATACGGTCAAGAAGCTGATTGCGATGGGTTTCGATGTCGTGATCGAGTCGGGCGCGGGGCTCGCCTCAGCCATCACCGATGATGCTTTTCGGGCCGCCGGTGCGGTCGTGGCGGCAGAGGAAACCCAGACCCTGGGCAACGCCGACATCGTGCTCAAGGTCCAGCGGCCGATGTCGGCGGCCGAAGGGATCGACGAATATGCCATGATCCGGCAGGGCGCGATCCTGGTCGGGATGCTGGCGCCCTATCAGTCGGCTGATGCCATTCGCGAGTTCGCGCGGCGCAAAATCGACGCTTTCGCCATGGAGCTGGTGCCGCGCATCACCCGCGCGCAGGCGATGGACGTGCTGTCCAGCCAGGCCAATCTCGCGGGCTACAAGGCGGTGCTCGACGCCGCCGCCGAGTTCAGCCACGCTTTCCCGATGATGATGACCGCCGCCGGCACCGTGCCGCCGGCCCGGGTCTTCGTCATGGGCGCCGGCGTCGCCGGGCTGCAGGCTATCGCGACGGCGCGGCGACTTGGCGCGATGGTCTCGGCGACCGACGTCCGACCGGCTGCCAAGGAGCAGGTGCAGAGTCTCGGTGCCACCTTCGTCATGGTCGAGACCGAAGAGACCAAACAGGCCGAGACCGCCGGCGGCTACGCCAAGGAGATGAGCGAGGACTACAAACGTGCCCAGGCGCAGCTGATCGCCGACACGATCAAGAAGCAGGATGTGGTGATCTGCACCGCGCTGATCCCAGGCAAGAAGGCGCCGGTCCTGGTGACCGCCGACATGGTCCGATCGATGAAGCCGGGTTCGGTCATCGTCGACCTGGCGGTGGAGCAGGGCGGCAACTGCCCGCTTTCTCGGCCGGGTGAGGTCGTGGACGTCGACGGTGTCAAGATTGTCGGCCATGTCAACGTGCCGAGCCGGCTTGCTGCCGACGCTTCGTCCCTCTATGCGCGCAACCTCCTCGCCTTTCTGGCGCTCTTCTTCGACAAGGAGAAGAATTTCAAGCTCGATTGGTCCGACCAGATCGTGGCCGGCGCGGGTCTGACGCGCGACGGGCGTATCGTGCATCCCTCCTTCACCACGGCCGATCCCACTCCGCTCGAAGCCGCGGCCGCTAGACCCGTCTCATCGTAAGGAGAGTTCGCCCGCAATGGATCAGACGCTTCCCTCCGCGGTCGATGAGCTCAAGCAGGCGGTCGAGGCTCTAAGCCACAAGGTCGACCTGCTTTATGGCCAAGCCGCCCAGTTGGCTGCGCAGCACCCGGGTGCCGCGCAGACCTTCCTGGTGATGGGCATCACAGTTTTCGTGCTCGCGCTTTTCGTCGGCTACTACGTCGTGTGGCACGTGACGCCGGCGCTCCACTCGCCGCTGATGTCGGTGACGAACGCGATCTCGTCGGTCATCGTTGTCGGCGCGCTGATCGCGGCGGGACCGGCGGTGTTCGGCGTTTCCAAAGTGTTCGGGCTCGTCGCCGTCGCGCTCGCTTCGGTCAACATATTCGGCGGCTTCATCGTGACCCAGCGCATGCTGGCGATGTTCCGGAAGAAGAAATAAGAGGCCCATAGCGTGGAGACCTGGTCAGCTCTCGCCTATCTCGTCGCGGCAATCTTCTTCATTCTGGCGCTACGTGGCCTATCGAGCCCGGCCTCGGCGCGTGCCGGGCTGCGTTTCGGCGTCATCGGCATGATCATCGCAGTGGCGACGACCTTGGCGCTGCCGAGCGTCATCTCTTTCGTGCCGATCGCGGGCGCGATCGCGATCGGTGGTTTCATCGGCGCGGTGGTCGCGCTCCGGATCCAAATGACCGCGCTGCCGCAGCTCGTCGCCGCGTTCCATAGTCTGGTCGGCCTTGCCGCTGTCTTCGTCGCGGCGGCCGCTTTCACCAATCCGGCGGCATACGGGATCGGCGTGCCGGGGGCGATCGCGACCGGCAGCCTGGTCGAAATGAGCCTGGGCACCGCGATCGGCGCCGTCACTTTTACCGGCTCGATCATCGCATTCGCCAAGCTGCAAGGGCTGGTTTCGGGCTCTCCGGTCGTCTTCAAGGGTCAGCACGTGCTGAACGCGGCGCTCGGGGTCATCCTGATCGCGTTCATCGTTTGGCTCGTCATCAGCAACGCGACGGTCGCCTTCCTGTTGATCGTGCTGCTGTCGCTGCTGCTCGGCATTCTCATCATCATCCCGATCGGCGGCGCCGACATGCCGGTTGTGGTCTCGATGCTGAATTCTTATTCGGGCTGGGCGGCCTGCGGCATCGGTTTCACCCTCGAGAACAATCTGTTGATCATCACGGGCTCGCTGGTCGGCTCCTCAGGCGCCATCCTCAGCTACATCATGTGCAAGGGGATGAACCGCTCTTTCTTCAATGTCATTCTGGGCGGCTTCGGCGGCGAGGCCGTCATGGCCGGCGGCGCCGGACACGCTGACAAGTCGGTCAAGTCCGGCTCGGCCGAGGACGCGGCTTTTATCCTGCGCAACGCATCATCGGTCATTATCGTGCCGGGCTACGGCATGGCCGTCGCGCAGGCCCAACACGCGCTTCGCGAGATGGGGGACACGCTGAAGAAGGAAGGCGTGCGGGTTCGTTACGCCATCCATCCGGTCGCGGGCCGCATGCCCGGCCATATGAATGTGCTGCTGGCGGAAGCCAACGTGCCTTATGACGAGGTGCTGGAGCTCGACGACATCAACCGCGATTTCCCGCAAACCGATGTCGCCTTCGTGATCGGCGCCAACGACATCACGAATCCAGCAGCCAAGAACAATCCGGCTTCACCGATCTATGGCATGCCGATTCTGGACGTGGAGCGTGCGAACACCGTTCTCTTCATCAAGCGCTCCATGGCGTCGGGCTACGCCGGCATCGAAAACGAGCTCTTCTATTACGACAATACGATGATGCTGTTCGGCGACGCCAAAAAGATGTGCGAGGACATCATCAAGGCCCTGGAGGGCTAGATCGGCTTGCCGATGCTGCAGTGGCTGCCGCCGCTCCCGTCGAACTTTCGCGACGCGTTGCGCGCGGCAACCGAAGCTCCGGACCGGCTCGAACGGCTCGCTTCGCTCTCCGGTCACCGGTTGGGCTTTCTCGAAACCATCCAGCTGGACCGGGCGATCGGACCGATCGAAGCCGAGGCGCGGCCGGGCTTCGCGGTCGTTCGGCTGGCCGTTGCGGGTTCCGCCACGCTTGATCATCTGGTTCCGGGGATCCGTGTCGCCGGCCTGCGCCGCCGCCTTCTGATCGATCTCAATGTCGGCGCCTATGGGCAATATCGCGCCGAGCTGATCGATCCCAACGCGCGGCTGCGCGCTTTCAGACCGAAGGCCATTCTACTGTCTCTGACCGCGCAGGATGTGCTGGGGTCGGTGCCGCTGGGTGTCTCCGTGGAGGACGCGCGCGCTGCCGTGAATCGCGCGATCGAGGATTTGCGTGGGCTATGGCGCAAGGCGCGGGGCGAAATCGGCGCGACCGTGCTTCAACAAACCTTCATCGACACCACGCACCCGGTCTTCGGCGGCCATGATCGCATCGTGCCGGGCGCGCCGACACGACTGATCGCGCATCTCAATGACGCGATCAGCGAGGCCGCTGCCGCGGATGGCGTGCTGATCGTCGATGCGGCGCGCTGGAGCGCGCGCGACGGGCTTGATTCCTGGTTCGATATCGCGCGCTGGCTGCAGGCGAAACAGGAGATCGCGCCGCAGGTCGCGCCGCTCTACGGCGACCTCGTCGTCCGGATCCTGGCTGCCGAGCGTGGTCTGTCGCGTAAATGCCTGGTGCTCGATCTCGACAATACGCTCTGGGGCGGAACCGCCGGCGACGACGGGCTCGAAGGGATCGTGCTCGGGCAGGGTAGCGCCGCGGGCGAGGCGCATCTTGCGCTTCAGCTCTACGCCAAACAGCTCCGCGAGCGCGGCGTGATCCTGGCGGTCTGCTCGAAGAACGATCCGGCGATCGCCGAGGCGGCCTTTTCTCATCCCGAGATGGCGCTGAAGCGATCCGACATCACTGCCTTTATCGCCAACTGGAACGACAAGGCGGACAATCTCCGGATCATCGCGAACCAACTCAACGTCGGTGTCGATAGCCTGGTCTTCGTCGACGACAATCCCGTCGAGCGCGCGCGCATCCGCGAAGCGCTTCCCGCCGTTGCCGTTCCGGAGATGCCGGAGGATCCGGCGCAGTACGTGCGATGCCTCGCCGATGCCGGCTATTTCGAAGCGGTCGGCTTCACCCTCGAGGATCGCGAGCGGGCGGCGCAGTATTCGGCCGATGCCGAGCGCAACGCGCTTCAAACGCACTCCGGAAGCATCGGTGATTTCCTGGCGGGGCTCGGCATGTCCGTTCGTTTTGGACGGATCACCAAGCTCGATCTGCCGCGCGTGACTCAGCTCATCAACAAGACCAACCAGTTCAATCCAACAACGCGACGCTACACGCAGGACGAAATCACACGATTCGTTGACGAGCTGGGCTGCATTACACTGCGATTCCGATTGGTTGACAGGTTCGGCGACAATGGCCTGGTCAGCGCCATGATCCTGCGGTCCGTCGAAGGCGAGCCGGACGCTCGCGAGATCGATTGCTGGGTGATGAGCTGCCGTGTGTTCGGCCGCGAGCTCGAGCATGAGGCGATGAACATTGCCGTCGAGGTCGCGCGCTGCGCTGGCGTGCGCAAGCTGCAGGCCGATTACGCGCCGACAGCGAAGAATGGCGTAGTCGCCGATCTGTATGGGAGACTGGGTTTCTCCCGCATTTTGGATCTCTCGAACGGTGGTACGCGCTGGTCGCTGACGTTGGATTCCTACGCGCCCGCGCAGACGCACATCACACGCGTTGAGGACGAAACATGAGCGAGCAAGAGATTCTCGACAGGCTGACGCTGATCCTGCGCGATTTGCTGGACGATGATTCGATCGTGCTGACCACGGAGACGCGGCGCGAGGATGTGCCCAATTGGGATTCGTTCAACTATGTCAATTTCATCGTCGCGACCGAAATGCAGCTCGGCGTGAAATTCAAGATCGGCGAAATCGAGTCTTTCGAAAAGGTCGGCGCGATTGTGAAGTCGATCCAGGCGATGATCGGATAGGCTGAAATGGACCGAACCGGGTGAACAATTCGGAGGCCGGAAACCGCGCGACCGATGCGCTCCGCAGCGACCGAAGCGGCCCGGCGGCGCGAGGCGACTACGGCTTGCGCGCAAAGGCGACGCAGGAGATGCCTGCCCGGGTCCTTCGCGCCCGTTCGAGCGTGAATCCGGTCATGGGCAGTTCATAAAACGTCTCTATGTCGAATCCGGCTTCGTGAATCAATTGCGCGACAGCCTCGGGCGTCGTCCAAAGATAGATGTGATCGGGCGCAGGGCTGTTGATCGGAACGTTGATGAAGATCATGCCCCCTGGTCGCAAGCTCGCGAACAGCGTCTCAAGCGCCTTCCGCGGCTGTTCGAGATGTTCCAGCACCTCGCTGATGATCGCGCTGTCGAATTGTTCGCGCTGCGCCGGCGCCTCGAGGACGTTTTGCACTGTCAGATCGATCGGCCGCCGGATGCCGAAAATTTCAAGCGCATGCCGCGTAGCGTGGACACTTGAAGAACTAACGTCCCAGCCGGTCGCCGCTTTGCATCGCGAGTCGAGCGCGGCGTAGGACAGGAACAACCCGTGTCCGGGGCCGACTTCGAGATGATTGAACCGGTCCGGCAGACGCGGCAGAAACGCGGTCCGAAACAGATCGAGCGCCTGCGCGTGGTTGCGCCAGAATAGCTGTGAAATGAGTATGCCGTTTACATATCGCGACATATAGGCCGGATTCGAATAGACTTCTCGATCGGCTTCGGCGAAAGTTTGAAGCCGGTAGCGCTGGTGCCGACGGAAATGAAGCTCTTCCTCCATGAAGTTGGCGCACATCCATCTATAATCTGAGCAATATTGCGATAATTCTTTTCCGGCGAGCAGCATCACGAGGCGAGCCACATCGTCGGTCCTTTGCAAAAATGCGGGGTCGTCTTCGCCGAACCGTTGAGTGATGTATCGCGTGTGTTCAGGCCACATGCTGAGCTGAGCCTGCACCACCGAGGCCAAGCTTGGATAAATTGAAAGGTCCGGCAGACCGGTGTTCCCGCTTCCGTTTGTGCTCATACTCTTGGTCGATTACTCCGGTGTCTGGACACGTTGATCCGGCCAGAAGAAATTCTGGGCCAAGAGAGGCTCATAGAAGATCGCGAAATCGTTGCATATGTAGAGGACTTGGTCGGGGCGGTATTGCTTGAACGCCATTTCAATAAGCTGGTCGAGCTCGCCTCGCGTAAGGGGGGCCAAGAGATTAAAATGGATGTGCCACACTTCACCGAAGTACTCGGTAAAGTTCCCCGCGACGTTGTCCGCGAATGAATCGCCGAGGAGAAGCAGTCGTCTTCCGTTAGGGTTGGGTGTTCGAAAACGGTCGAGCGGCGCAATGACGTGCGGGTCGGCCTTCGGATCGCATTCGGCTCCGAAGCAGCTGAACACGCCCGCCATGCCGGGGTCCGGCCATGGAATGCGATTGACCCAGTTAAGTCCGGGATTCAGCCTGTTGAGATCGGAAGGCCAGTCGTCGATCTTTGTCGGAACCGAGAGCGTGCGCTGCAGGCCGAATCGGTGCTCGGACAAGAATTCGGTGTAGCGCAGCGTCCCTTCGCCCGCCCAATGCAGGTTGCGCTTGGGGACGATCAAATAACGGCGCTTCAGATCCTGCAGGACATCGATCGGATAGACGATGTGAGACAGGATATCCGGGCGGCTCCGGAGATCGTCGAGGGTTCGCTCGACGCTGGGCTTCAATCCTCGACAAGACGACCATGCCCAGCGTGGCAGATCCTCGGAATAGAGGATGGACGGGCCGGGGATGATGACAAAGGTGAAGTCGGGAAACTCGTGGGACGCGCGCTCGATCAGGGAAGTGATGTGGTATGCGGTGCCCAGAAATGCTCCATCGTTCATGGTGGCGCCGCAAACGTCGTTGATCAGAGACAAGGGCTTGTTCCCCGGAAGGGCGCTCATGAAGATGCGGCCATGCTTGCCTATGAGCAGCTCGGGCGATGTCACTTCGTGGAAGAGCGTGAAGCGAAGCCAGTTTTCGGTCCGGACCATCTGCTGCCGTAATCCGAACCAATCCTGAAGGTAGGTATTGAGGGCGGCGGGGTAACGGACCAGGTCATGGAGTGACCGCGGCAGGGCGGGGAGCGATGCGAGCGTGCGGTTTTCAGCAGCCGGGTCAATCGGATCCAATCCCGACAATTCCATCGCCGCCGGAATCAGGAGTATCAGGGCGAATGCGGCGGCGAACCAATTCCGCCCGGCTCGTCGTATGACGGCACGCAAGCCAAACGACGGCGCTTCGATTGCGTCGATGGCTGTTCCGCTAGAAAGCGAAGGGAGCTCGGTTTCCATCAGAAGCGGAAATAGATGAAGGGATTGTAAGTCCCGGCGGCGAGGCTGACCGCGGAAAGCCCGACGAGCGCCAGACAAAACGCGCTCATGGCGGTGCGCCAGCCGAGCGGCGCTGCGACTGAAGCCGGCACCGGCCTTGCAGTCGGGTCGATTTCGGGTAGCGGCAGGACCGCCAACGCCGCACCGACAACGAGCGCGACGGCGACGCTCGGGCTGACGAAACGCGTCAAAGCCATCAGTTCGTGATCTCCACCGGGTCGAAACATCGCCGCGAGATGGCGAAGTGCGTGGCCGATGGTGTCGGATCTGAAGAATACGAGCGTGATGGCGAGTGCAACGATCGTCAATGCATAGGCCAAAGGCGCCATTCGTCGATTGTAACTTGCCGTGTCCGGCCAAAAGCGTGGCCGGATGAGCCGCCAGGCGTGATTGATCGTGAGGAATATGCCATGCGACAGGCCCCAGGCGATGAACGTATATCCAGCCCCGTGCCAGAGGCCTGAGAGCAGCATCATGAAGAGCGTCGGCATCATGAGCAGCGAGGCGAAGGCACCGGGCGTGGCGTTACGGCCGGTCAGCAGGGGAAGGCCTTTGGCGAGCCTGGCGCGGGTTCGCGCCAACACGATCGGATTGTAAACATAGATCGTGAGGAAACGGGTCAGCGTGATGTGCCAGCGGCTCCAGAACTCGATCATCGATCGCGCGGCGTAAGGCCGATTGAAATTGCGCGGGAAGGTGAAGCCCATCATATGCCCCATCCCGATCGCCATGTTCGAATAGCCGCAGAAGTCGAAATAGACCTGCAGCCCGTAACCGATCGCGCCGAGCCACGCGACCTCGGGCGTCAGCGAAGACGTGGGAAATGCGAAGATCTGGTCGACGGGCGCTGCGATCGTGTTGGCGATCAGCACCTTTTGGCCCAGGCCCATGGCGAACAGCTTGATGCCGCCCTCCAGCCGCGCCGCGTCGACCTGTCTATTGTCCATTGCGTCCGCGACTTGCGCGTAGCGGACGATCGGTCCGGCGACGAGCTGGGGAAACATCGCTTTGTAGGTCGCGTATTTGAGCAGGCTCCGCTGCGCCGCCACCTGTCCCCAATAGACATCGACCAGGTAGGAGATGCCCTGGAACGTGAAGAAGGATATTCCGAGCGGCAGCGCGATCTTGGGAAGCGGGAGCGGTGAAATGCCGAGCTTCGGCAGCAGCAGATCGAGCTGGGCTCCCAGGAAGCCGAAATATTTATAATAGGCGAGCAGTCCCAGATTGACCGCAACGCCGAGGATCATCAGCGCGCGCCGATGGCGCCCTTCGCCGACGATTAGGCCGAAGCCGTAATTGAGGACAATGACGAACAACAGCAGCGGCAGGTAACGGGGCTCGCCCCAGCCATAGAACAGCAGGCTGGCGACGAGCAGCACCGTGTTCTTCCAGGGCAGCAGATAGTAGAGAAGAAAGAAAGCCGGCAGGAAATAGAACAGGAATACGACCGAGCTGAAAACCATGGGATAGCGGCTGACTCGATTTCGAGAAGGCTCAATCGGCTCGTGCCGGCGACCTGGCGTGAGTATCAGGTCATTAACCAGGCCGCAATGTCAGAAAACTTTACAACCGGAGCGGCATTCAGAACCTGTTAACCATCTAACCCGGTAAGTTATTGTAATTTCGGGATTATGGCACCGATTTTGCTTCGTCTAACGACGAGAAAGAACAATCGTCGAGAGGACCTGATGTTTGCACGTCATACGATAGCCGCGGCCGTGCTTTTCGCCTGCGGCGCCGGGCTTGGTTCCGGCAACGCTCGAGCAGACGCTCTGGATGGGACGTCCGTCATATTCGAGGACGCCTACTTTTACAGCTATGACCCGCCCGGCCCTCCGTCGGGCAGCGAGACCGTCTACAATAGCGTTTCCGGCACCTGGGGCGGGGGCACGCTCGCCTGGTACACCTGGGATAGGCTGTATACGTCGGGGAATCAGCTTTCGGTCGCAATCAATATCGGCGCGGCGGATGGCGTGTACGATATAATCGAACTGCCGGACGTCACGATCACGGGCGCGACGGTTGTCCAGGACGGCATCAACCGCTATGGCGGGACCTTCGGCGCGTCGCGCGTATCGTTTGATGCGCACGACATCTATCTGGACCTGAACGGCAGCTGGAATACGTGGGACTACAACGATCCGCCCAATCCCGAGGGCGTCGTGATTTCGGTGACCACGGCTGATCCCCCGCCTACCCCCGAGCCCGCCTCGCTGGTGCTGCTGAGCGCCGGCCTAGCCGCCCTCCGCGTCGCGCGCCGCAAACGGTCCTAACGCGAGGAGCTAACTGCCCGCGATCTGCTCCAGAACCACGTCCGGCGTCAGGATCTGGGGCAGAACGACCGGCGGCCTGCGATCGCCGGTCGCCGAGCGCTCCGGATAAAAGAGGTAGAGCGGCACGCCGCCGCGGCCATTGGCCTCGAGCACTCGCGTGATCGCGGCGTCGCGCCGCGTCCAGTCGCCGCGGAGCGCCACAACGCCCTTTTGGCGGAAGGCCTCCTTGACCCTATCGTCGCCGAGCGCCACCCGCTCATTCACCTTGCAAGTGATGCACCAATCGGCGGTGAAATCGACGAAGACCGGCTTGCCGTCGCCGAGCAGCGCATCGAGCCTTTCCTGGCTAAAGGGCTGCCAGGCGAGTCCGCCGGGCTGCTCCGCTTTGACTTGGCTGCTTGCGGCCCCCGTGGTCTCCGGCAGCAGCATCAGCCCGACTGCGCCCACGACTGCCAGCGCCGAGAAGCCGAGTCCCCAGCCTCTGCGCGCGCCTTCGCCGAGCTTCACGGCTTCGAAGAGCCAGGCCGCGAAGGCGATGAGGACAAGGCCGGCGAGTGCGGCGGTGATCCCCATGCTGCCGCTCTCGGATGAGAGGACGAAGCCCAGCCAGACCGCCGTGCCGTAAACTGGGAAAGCGAGCACCTGCTTGAAGCGGTGCATCCAGGCCCCCGGCTTGGGCAGGAAGCGGCGTGCGCCGGGGATGAAGGCCAGCATCAGATAGGGGATCGCCAGACCCAGGCCGATCGCTTCGAACACCGCGAACGACATGTACCAAGGCTGGGTAATTGCATAGCCGATCGCCGCGGCCATGAAAGGCGCGGTGCAAGGGGTGGCTACCAGCGTCGCCAGCGCGCCGGTGAAGAAGGAGCCGACGTAGCCCTCGCGCGCAGCCAGGCCGCTGCCGATCCCGGCGAGGCCATCGCCGAAGCTGAAGACGCCCGAGAGACTCAGCCCCACCGCGAACAGGATGTAGATCATCGCGGTGACGAAGACGGGCGATTGAAGCTGGAAGCCCCAGCCGATCTCAGCACCTGCTGCGCGCAGCAAGATCAGCGTCCCGGCGACGAGCGCGAAGCTAACCAGGATGCCCGCCATATAGGCCAGGCCTTGCAGCCGCGCCTCGCGCGGCGTCTCCTGCGCATGCTTCACCAGCCCCAGCGCCTTGATCGAAAGAACCGGCAAGACGCACGGCATCAGATTGAGGACGATGCCGCCGAGAATGGCGAGCGCGAGGGCCTCGACGAGACCGAAGCCGCTCATCGGCATCGCTGCCGGCGTGACGGACAAAGGCGCCGAGATCGCGATCGCCTGCAGCGGCGAATCTGCACCCGCGCTCGTGTCGCGGAAGGTGAGCACGCCGTTCAATGACTTGAGCGCGGGCGCTTTGGCCGGACGCGCGAGCGTCACGGTCAATCCCGTGCGGTCGGTCTCGGCCCGCTGCGCGGCCATATTGTCGATCGCGCCGGTATCGAGCGGGAAGAACGCGATATCGCCGAGCTGGCGGGAATCTCCGGTCGCTATTTTGAGCTGGATCGATTTGCCGTCGCTGCTGGCTTCTGTGGGGAAGGGGCTCGGGACCGGAATCTGGGCCCGCGTCGCTGCGAAGTCCGGCGCCCAGCGCGGGTTGGGCGCGGCGGGTCCCGCCGATACCGGCAGAGTGAGGCTGACGTCCGATTCCTCGGGCACGCAGATCTGCGCGCAGACGAGCCAGTTGGCGTGCCCGGACAGGGTGACGCTGGTGCCGGGGTCCAGCTTGGGCGGGACGCTGACGGTAATCGGGAGAAGGACCGATCCTTCATAGCCGTAGCTGGCGAGAGGTCCGTAGACGATGCGCTTCGGAATCGGCCACTGGATGCCATCTGCCGCGAAACCCGCCGGCAGTGACCAGTCAATGCCCGTGGGCAAGCCGGAATCGCCTGGATTTATCCAATAGGTATGCCAGCCCGGCTGGATTTCCTGGCGCAGCGCCAGGTGCAAAGGCTGTCCGGGGACGATCGACTGGGTCTCGGCCACAAGGCTCGCCTTGACGTGCGGTCCGTCCGGGGGACCCTCGGCACGCGCAGGCGCTATGCCGAGGAGAAGCGCCAGCGCCGTAATGGGGAGCCAGGAGCGTTTGAAGAACACGAATCGGCCTCGATTTCACAGGAAAGCGGGTGCAAAGCCGCATGGTCAGACCCGCTTTGCAGGCTTATATCACGCTCAGGAGCCAGTTTCTCTTGCGGTTCCTGGAGTTGAGCATGGCGCGAATGGAGTCCAAGGAGCTGCTGACCCGGCTGGTCGGGTTCGATACGGTCAGTCGGAACTCGAACCTGGCTGCGATCGATTTCATTCGCGACTATCTGGACGGGCAGGGAATCGCCTCGCGCCTCACCTTCGACGATACCCGGCAGAAGGCCAATCTCTTCGCCACGATAGGCCCAGCCGACCGACCTGGCCTCATTCTGTCCGGTCACAGCGACGTGGTGCCGGTGGACGACCAGGATTGGTCATCGGACCCCTTCCGCATGGTCGATTCCGACGGGCGCTGGTATGGGCGGGGCACGGCCGACATGAAGGGCTTCATCGCAACCGTGCTGGCGCTGGTGCCCGAACTCAAGGCGCGCGCCAAGCGGGCTCCGGTGCATCTCGCCTTCTCCTATGACGAGGAAGTCGGCTGCGCCGGCGTCGGACGGCTGATCGAACAGATCGGCATGGCCGAAGCAAGGCCTTTCGCCTGCTTGATCGGTGAGCCGACGGGCATGGTGCCGATGGTGGGGCAGAAGGGGCTTCATTCCTTTCGTTGCCGCGTGCATGGGCGCGAGAGTCATTCTTCGCTCGCGCCCTATGGCGTGAATGCGGTCGAGGCCGCGGCGGAGACGATCACGCGAATCAAAGCGATCGCGCGCCGCATCGCGACCGAAGGACCGTTCAACCACGGCTTCGATCCGCCCTACTCGACCTTGCATTGCGGCACCGTTCACGGCGGCACGGCGCAGAACATCGTGCCCGCCTTGTGCGACTTCAGCTTCGAGGTTCGCAATATTCCGGGCCACGACGTCGATGCGATTTTCGCCGAAATCGAGCGCTACGCGCGCGACGAAATCGAGCCCCAAATGACGCGCATCGATCCGGCGACGGGCTTCAAATTCCAGACGCGTTCGCGCTTGCCGGACTATGCGATCGATGCACAGCACGACGCGGTGCGCCTCGTCCAATCCGCCCTCGGGAGCGATGAAGTCGGCCATGCGAGTTTTATGACCGAAGCCGGCCTTTTCGGCCGCGCCGGCATACCCACCATTATCTGCGGCCCGGGCGGCATCGGGCAGGCCCACAAGCCGGACGAATTCATTGAGGCCGACGAGATTGCGCGGTGCGAGGCGTTCCTCCTGCGGCTAGCCGAGCAGGCCGTTTCGTAATCCGTGAGTTTGGTTAATATAAAACTTCCAATAGATACAGTTAAAATTGAAATTAACTTCTCTTTCATCAAACATTTTATTCTGTTAAATGACATCTATGCATTTGGTGGTTTGGAATTCTGCTTTCGCTCGTGATCTTCCGGTCTGGGCGCGCTATCTTGCGGCGAGCCTGCTGGTCGCGCTCGTCGCCAGCGCCGTCCGGTTTCTGGAAGGGCAGGGCATCGACGCGCCTTATCTTCTGCTGTTGGCCGTCTTGCTGTGCTCGGCAGTGCTCGAGCGGTGCGGGCTTTACGCTGCGCTCCTGTCGAGCCTTGTCGCGTATGCCTTTCTAGCGGAGAAGCGTGAGAGCGCGGCTGCGGTCGTCTCGCTGCTGCTGTTTCTGTTCGTCGCGGCGACTACCGCCGTCGTCATCGAGATACTCGCGCGGCGGGCTGCCCAGGCCGCGAAAGCGGAACGACGCAAGGATCTTCTCCTCCGCGAGGCGTTGCACCGGATCAAGAATAACCTCCAGACCATCACCTCCTTGCTTCGCATCCAGCGCCGCGCGCTTAGGGGCGAGGAGGCGCGGAGGGCTTTTGATGTCGCCCTCAACCGCATTCATGTCATGGCCGCGGCTCATACTCGGCTGGTCGGCACCGACGAGCGCGAAACGATCGAGATGAGCGAGTTTCTGATCAGTCTTTGCGGCGATTTTCGGAAATCGATGGTGGGAGATCGGGAGATCGCCTTCGCGATCGACGTCCACCCTTCGATCCTCGATTGCGCGCGGGCGGCGGCGGTCGGTTTCGTGATCAACGAACTGGTGACGAATGCGGTCAAATATGCTTTTCGCGACGGCCGCGCCGGAACGATCGCGGTCTCTTTCAGGCCCGTCGGATTCGAGTTCGAGCTCGAGGTCGCGGATGACGGCTCGGGAATGCCGGCCGACGCCAAACCCGGCCTTGGTCAAACGCTGATACAGCTCTTCGCCCGGCAACTCGAGGGCACGATCGAGGTGGTGCCCGGGCCGGGCACTCGGCATGTTTTGCGCTTTCCCGTCGCAGCTGCCGCCGTCGCAGCCTGAACTACATCGACGAAGGATCGATCCGGCCCTCGCGTTAGATGATCGCAGCGCTTGACCGTTGGCCCTTGAACTGAAAGGGATGAATGGACGCATCGGCGCGTAAAACGCTGTCCGACCAGGAACCACGAGTTTCATTCTTGCGAACGATGCCGCGCCAGTGACGGATATCTTCAACGCGCCCGAGATCCCGGCCGAGCTGGAGGCGCTTTCGCGCGTCGCCGAGGAGCCGCGCTCGCTCAAGGAGCGGCTGCGTTTTCCATTCTTCGTTTTTCTCGTTCTGCTTCTGGAATTGCTGCTGTTCCTGTTGTTCGAGGATTACATCCGCAAACAGCCGGAGCTCGCGCTCAAGCCTGCGCCGGTGCAAGTCACGTTGGTGCCGGATCTTCCGCCCGATATGCGGATGCCGCCACCGCCGCCGCCACCACCACCGCCGCCCCCTCCACCACCGCC
>DATGMP010000077.1:0-19667 GCA_035293565.1 Alphaproteobacteria bacterium
CCACCGGATGCAGTGCCCTAACTGCACCGCCTGGCTGGTCGAGCACCGCTTCCAGGGCCTGCTCCGCTGTCACCATTGCGACCATGCCGAGCCGATCCCGAAAGCCTGCCCCAACTGCGCGTCCGAGGGCAGTTTCGCGGCCTGCGGCCCCGGCATAGAGCGCATCGCCGATGAGGTCGCCGCGCTCTTTCCCGACGCGCGGACGCTGATGCTCGCGAGCGACACGATCATGCGCGGGCAGGGGGGCGGGGCTGCCTTGCGCGAGGCGATCCGGCAGGTGCGCGACCACGAGATCGACATCGTGATCGGCACCCAGATCGTCGCCAAGGGCCACCATTTTCCGATGCTGACCTTGGTCGGCGTCGTGGATGCCGATCTGGGGCTAACCGGCGGCGATCTGCGCGCCTCGGAGCGCACCTATCAGCTCCTGCATCAGGTGGGCGGGCGGGCGGGCCGTGCGGACCGGCCAGGCAAGGTGCTGATCCAGACCTACATGCCCGAGCATCGCGTCATGCAGGCGCTGCTCCAGGATGAGCGCGACGCCTTTCTCGCGGTCGAGTCCGACGAGCGCCGCGCCGCCGGCATGCCGCCCTTTGCACGGCTGGCCGCGCTGATTCTTTCAGGGCCCGATGCGGCGGAGGTAGGCGAGGTCTCCCGCGCGCTCGCCCGTACGGCGCCGCGTGGCGAGGGTACCCTCGTGCTCGGCCCCGCGCCGGCCCCGCTCGCCATGCTGCGAGGACTCCATCGCGAGCGTCTGCTCCTCAAGGCCCGCCGCGACGTCCCGGTCCAGAAGCTGCTCGCCGCCTGGCTCTCGCGTGTCGACGTGCCGAAGACCGTAAGGCTTCAGGTCGACATCGACCCGTATAGCTTTTTGTGAGACGCTTATCGGGTCTCCGCGGCTCGATCGCGAATCATGGTCGCGAACAGCGCAACGAGCCCGGCGCTCGTCCCGCGGAATTCGTTATGAATCTCCTCCAAAACCGGAACCGCCCTCTCTGGCATGAGGTCGAGCAGCGAGCCCGCCGCCATGGCGCGGACGTCCGGATGTGGATGGTCGAGAAGATCGGCGAGAGCGGGTCTCCTCTTGGGAGTCATGCTGTCCAGCATGCGCGGGATCTCATAGACTTTGCCGGTGACCCTATTTCGACCATCCTCGTCTCCGAGCACGTCATAGTGGATGTGCCGCAGCCTGCCTCCCAGCACGAATGCGCCGAGGAGCTGCTCCACGCGCGCATCGTCGTCGGTCAGCCCGCTGACGTTCATCAGCGTCGACAGCTCATTTTCCTGGGCCGTCATATAGTCATCAATCTGCTTGCGGATCCGCAAACTGCGCATGAGCAGTTTTTTCACCGCTTCCCTATCATTGGCGCGCGTGGCCGCAGCAATCTCGGGGAGCAAGGGCTCCAGACTCTGCGCCCACTCTTCGACGGGTGCTTCGTCCTTCGGATCGTATCCGGTTAGCGTTTCGCTCATTTCAGGATTCCCAGATCGCGCATGATCTTTAGCCCTCCGGCATATTGAACATCGTAAGGTTGCGTTCTCAGCCAGTCTCGGACGGTTTGGCCAGGCTGGATCGAAGGATCGCTGAAATGTTCGGACGCCTCATCGGAGTAGGCCGAAGTGATTTCCTCGTGAAGGAGCCGCGGCATCCGAATCATGTTTTCTGTGCTGTGCAACTCGCCGGCAGAAATGTTCTTGGCATTGGGCCCGCCTTGCTCAACGATGTGATGATAATCCGAGCCGGGCCCGGCGGGCCCGTAATGTTTGCCGACGAAATCTTTCTTGAATGCGTCCGCCGACGTGAATGATCTCTCCTCTTCACTGACGCGAAGCTCATCAAGCGCGTGCGGACCGTCCTGGACAAATTCGGCCGCCGCATTCGTATCCTCGGCCAATTCCGCGAAGTCCTTCACGGTTGCGGCAATCTCGGCCAAGTCGAACGCTTCTCCGGCAATAGGGATGGCGTCTGCGCCGAGACCAGCGATGGCGCGTAATCCTGCAATGAAAAGTGCCCGAATTCGTCTGCGAGCCACACGCCGGGCGATACGTCGCGCAAGATCTCCAGTGATCTTTCTGCCCGATGCTTGCGTCCTTGAGCGTCCCGATTCGCTCCCCTCGGGAATGGCGTCCTTCGGCCGGAACTCGCCGCCCTTGTCGGGTTCGGGGCTGCCGCCGGGCCATCGCGGATGCTTGCTCTCGTCGAAGTCTCCTCGTCGCAATTCAGGCTCAAAATCAAGGTTGAGCTCATGCCCGGATCCGACCAGAACGATCGCTGTGGCCCGGTCCGTCAGTGTCCTTTGCCTCGCCAGAAAATCTTGTGCGAGGCCGAGCAATTGCTTCAGCCGGCGATCGCCAGAATGCGGATTGTACGACAGAGCCGCTTGGAGTTTCTCAAGATGCTGATCATGAAGACGAAAATTATATTCGCCACAATGGCCCTCGAAACGACCGAATACGGCTGTTCTCATTCAGTATCCCCTTGTCAGGTCCGCTCGAACGGATATAGAACAAATGGAACAATTAGTCAACACGAAATCGTGTGCAGTTCCCCTTCAGATCGACATCGACCCTTATAGTTTCCTATAGGGAGCCGATGCCTGCGCCCGTTCTCGAAGCCACGATCGCCTGGGGCGATCCCAAGATCATCTATGCCAATCGCGACCGGATAGACTTGCTCGAGCTCTTTCGGGCGATGATGCGGGGTGAGTTGCCGCACGAGCCCGCGATGGCAATGCTGGGTGTGCGGCTGCTCTCGGTCGAGCGGGGTGAGGTGGTCATGGCCCTCGAGCCGGGGCCGGAGCATTGCGATCATCATGGACGGGTGCATGGCGGGATTCTGGCTGCGATCGCCGACACGGCCGCCGGCTACGCCATCCATACGAAGCTGGCGCTGGGCTGGACCGCGGCGACGCTCGAGCTGCACCAGGGATTCGTTCAGCCGGTGACGCTCGAATCGGGTCGGCTCACCTGCATCGGCCGGGTGACGCATCTCGGCCGGCGGACGGCAGTCGCGGAGGCGGATATCACGGATGCCAAAGGCGAATTGTGCGCGCGGATGGGAACGACCATGATCGTCCGGCCACCGAAAGAGGGCTCATAGAAGAGGGAAGAAATGCCAGACAGCGTGGTCCATGACCGTCGCCTTACGATTGAATGGGCCGATCCGGCTATCCTGCAGGGGGTCGAAAAGCGCCTGCCGTGGATCGACATCTTGCGCCGGATGGTGTCCGGCGAGCTACCTGTTCCACCCTCCTTTCGCCTGCAGGGCTTCGTGCCGATCGCGGCCGAGCCGGGCGAGGTGACCTTCGCGCTCGATCCGTCCGAGCAGCATTACAATCTCATCAGCTGTGTCCATGGCGGCATATTGAGCGCGCTCTGCGATACGGCGGCAGGACTGGCGGTGCATTCCAAGCTGCCCTTCGGCATGACCTGCACGTCCCTCGAGCTGCATATCAACTTCATCCGGCCTGTCACGACGGAAAGCGGCCGCGCCACCTGCGTCGGCCGTGTGATCCATCTGGGCCGGTCGACCGCCACGGCGGAGGCGCGGGTCACCGATGCCCATGGCCGCCTCTGCGCTCATATGGGCACCACGTTGCTGGTGATGCCGATCAAGGGCTGATTGGAGCCACCCGCAGGCCGGGCGCATTAGCTCTTTTAGGCCGGCGCTGCTTATTCCTGCGCCAAACTGCCCCGTCGGGGGCTGGGGCTCCTTATTGCACCCGTCTTCGTCCTGGTGTAACAGGCTCGCGGCTCCGGCCCGGACAAGCGTCCGGCTGGCCGCTAAGCATGTCTCGGACGTGTCGTCGCGCCGGGTCAGCAATCCGACCAACCGGGAATTCAGCAAGCCGGGAACTCAGTAGAGTGGCAGGACCAAGCAACGCATCGCCGATCATCGCCGAGCGCTACGCGGCGGCACTGTTCGAGCTCGCCGACCAGAGCCATGCGCTGGATCAGATCGCGCAGAATCTGGAGACATTGAAGCGCATGCTGTCGGAAAGCGCCGAGCTCCGCGCGGCGCTCCGCAACCCGCTCTTCGACAGCGGCCAGCAAGGGGCCGCGATCACCGAGATCGCCAAGCAGGCCGGACTACAGCCGCTGGTCATTAAATTCTTGGGGGTTTTGGCCCGCAACCGTCGCCTTTTTGCGCTCGATGCGATCGTCGACGCCTTCCTGGCCGAGCTGGCCCGCCGTCGCGGCGAGCTCACGGTCGATGTGGGTTCGGCCCATCCTCTGACGCCCGAGCAGACGGCGCGCCTCGCCGAGAAGCTCAACCAAACTCTTGCCGCCAAAGTCCGGATCAACACGAAGGTGGATCCGAGCCTCCTGGGCGGCCTCGTGGTCAAGATCGGCTCGAAGCTGATCGACAGTTCGATCCGCACCAAGCTCCTGGGGCTTGAGCGGATGATGAAGGGAGCCTGAAGACATGGATATCCGCCCGGCCGAGATCGCCGCCATCCTCAAGCAGCAGATCGAGAATTTCGGCACCGAAGCCGCCGTCTCCGAAGTCGGCCAGGTGCTCTCGGTCGGCGACGGCGTGGCCCGCGTCTATGGCCTCGACAATGTCGAGGCCGGTGAAATGGTTGAGTTCCCCGGCGGCATCCGGGGCATGGCGCTGAACCTCGAGACCGACAATGTCGGCGTGGTCATTTTCGGCGACGACAGCGGCATCAAGGAAGGCGACACCGTCAAGCGCACCAACGCCATCGTCGAGGTGCCGGTCGGCAAGGAGCTATTGGGCCGCGTGGTCGACGCGCTCGGTAATCCGATCGACGGCAAGGGCCCGATCAACGCCACGCGCCGCGCCCGCGTCGACGTCAAGGCGCCCGGCATCGTGCCGCGCCGCTCGGTGCACGAGCCGATGCAGACCGGACTGAAGGCGATCGACTCGCTGGTGCCGATCGGACGCGGCCAGCGCGAGCTCATCATCGGCGACCGCCAGACTGGTAAGACGGCGGTTGCGCTGGACACGATCCTCAACCAGCGCGCCGTCAACCAATCTGGCGACGAATCGAAGAAGCTCTATTGCGTCTATGTCGCCGTCGGGCAGAAGCGCTCCACCGTCGCGAATCTGGTCCGCACGCTCGAGGAATACGGCGCGCTCGAATATTCGATCGTGGTCGCGGCGACCGCCTCCGAGCCCGCGCCGCTGCAGTTCCTGGCGCCCTATGCGGGCTGCGCGATGGGCGAGTTCTTCCGCGACAACGGCATGCATGCGCTGATCGTCTATGACGATCTCTCCAAGCAGGCCGTCGCCTATCGCCAGATGTCGCTGCTGCTGCGTCGTCCTCCCGGGCGCGAGGCCTATCCGGGCGACGTCTTCTATCTCCATTCGCGCTTGCTCGAGCGCGCGGCCAAGATGAACGAGGCGCACGGCTCCGGCTCGCTGACCGCGCTGCCGATCATCGAAACCCAAGCGGGCGACGTCTCGGCCTACATCCCGACGAACGTAATCTCGATCACCGACGGCCAGATCTTCCTCGAGACCACGCTCTTCTTCAAAGGCGTGCGTCCCGCGATCAATGTCGGCATCTCGGTCTCGCGAGTCGGCTCGGCCGCGCAGATCAAGGCGATGAAGCAGGTCGCCGGCCGCATCAAGCTGGATCTCGCGCAGTTCCGCGAGATGGAGGCCTTCGCGCAGTTCGCTTCCGACCTCGACGCCGCGACCCAGAAGATGCTGGCGCGCGGCTATCGGCTGACGGAGATCCTGAAGCAGCCGCAATTCGCGCCCTATCCGGTCGAAGAGCAGGTCATCTCGATCTTCGCGGGGACTCGCGGCTATCTGGACAATATCGCCGTCGGCGATGTGATCCGGTTCGAGCGCGAGCTTCTCTCGCTGGTTCGCTCCAAGCATGCCGACATCTTGGAGTCGATCCGAACCGACAAGGAGCTCAAGAAGGAGACCGAGGCAAAGCTGACCGAGGTCCTCGAGCACTTCGTCAAAGTCTTCGCCTGAAGCCGGACGGTCATAGCCGGAAATGCCCAGCCTCAAGGACCTGCGCAACCGCATAACGAGCGTGCGGAGCATGCGCAAGATCACCTCGGCCATGAAGATGGTCGCGGCCTCCAAGCTGCGCCGCGCCCAGGAGCAGGCCCAGGTCGCCCAGCCCTATGCCGAACGGATGGCGGGAATGCTCGTCCGCCTCGCGGCGAATTATGTTCCCACTACCAGCAGCCCGAAGATGCTGACCGGGACGGGATCGGACCGAACGCATCTCGTGGTCGTCGTGACCTCGGACCGCGGGCTGGCCGGCGGCTTCAATGCGAACGTGGTGCGCGAGGCGCGGCGCTTGATCCGGCAGCTGCTCGAAGAGGGCAAGCAGGTCAAGATCATGAATGTCGGCCGCAAGGGGCGGGACCTCTTGAAGCGCGACAATGCCGATCGCCAGGTGAAAAGCTTCGAGGGCATCGGCCGCAAGCTGCTGTCCTTCGCTGAGGCCGAAGAGGTCGGCAGGGCCATCGTCCACATGTACGACGCCGGCGAGTTCGACGTCTGCACCATCGTCTATAATCGCTTCAAGTCAGTCGTCTCGCAGGTACCCACCCGCCGGCAGGTCATCCCGTTCGCGCTGCCCGAAGGCGCGGCTTCGGCCGCGACGAATGAGCCGCGCGCGATCTACGAGTTCGAGCCGTCGGAAGACGAGATCCTGGCCGAGCTGCTGCCGCGCAATTTCGCGATCCAGATCTTCGGCGCTCTGCTCGACAGCGCGGCCGGCGAGCAGGCTGCGCGCATGACGGCGATGGACAACGCTTCGCGCAATGCCGAGGACATGACCAAGCGCCTGACGCTCAACTACAACCGCGCGCGCCAGGCCTACATCACCAAGGAACTGATCGAAATCGTGTCGGGCGCCGAGGCGCTCTGACCAGAATCGAGAGAAGAGAGAACGAGCATGACCAAGAACGTAACCGGTCGCGTAACGCAGGTGCTGGGCGCCGTCGTCGACGTGCAGTTCGAAGGCGACCTGCCGGCGATTTTGAACGCGCTCGAAGTGCAGATCATGGGCAAGCGGGTCGTGCTCGAGGTCGCGCAGCAGCTGGGCGAGAACACGGTCCGCACGATTGCGATGGACACGACCGACGGTCTGGTCCGCGGCGCGGAAGTGGCCGACACGGGCGGACCGATCAGCGTGCCGGTCGGGCCGGAGACCCTGGGCCGCATCATCAATGTCGTCGGCGAGCCCGTCGATGAGCGCGGACCTGTCGAGGCAAAGAAGCATTCGCCGATTCATCGGTCGGCGCCGGCCTTCGTCGACCAGTCGACCGAAACCTCGATCCTGGTAACCGGCATCAAGGTCGTCGATCTGTTGGCGCCCTATTCTCGCGGCGGCAAGGTCGGCCTGTTCGGCGGCGCCGGCGTCGGCAAGACCGTGTTGATTCAGGAGCTGATCAACAACGTCGCCAAGGCGCATGGCGGCGTGTCGGTGTTCGCCGGCGTCGGCGAGCGCACGCGCGAGGGCAACGACCTCTACCACGAATTCATAGAGTCCGGCGTCATCAAGGTGGACGGGCCGGGATCGAAGGCCGCGCTGGTCTACGGCCAGATGAACGAACCGCCGGGCGCCCGTGCTCGCGTCGGTCTGACAGGCCTGACCCTCGCGGAATATTTCCGCGACGTGGAGAACCAGGACGTGCTGTTCTTCGTCGACAACATCTTCCGCTTCACCCAGGCGGGATCGGAAGTGTCGGCGCTCCTGGGCCGCATTCCTTCGGCGGTCGGTTATCAGCCGACGCTCGCGACCGACATGGGCGCGCTGCAGGAGCGCATCACCTCGACCAAGAACGGCTCGATTACGTCGGTGCAGGCGATCTACGTTCCGGCCGACGATTTGACCGATCCGGCGCCGGCGACATCTTTCGCTCACCTGGATGCAACGACCGTGCTGTCGCGCCAGATCGCCGAGCTCGGCATCTACCCTGCAGTCGACCCGCTCGATTCCACGAGCCGAATTCTCGACCCGCGCATCGTCGGCGAGGAGCATTATCAGGTGGCCCGCGACGTGCAGCGCGTGCTGCAGACCTATAAGTCGCTGCAGGACATCATCGCCATTCTGGGCATGGACGAACTGTCGGAAGAGGACAAGCTCGTCGTGGCCCGCGCGCGCAAAATCCAGCGCTTCATGAGCCAGCCTTTCCATGTCGCCGAGGTGTTCACCAACATCCCGGGCCAGTTTGTCCAGCTCGAAGACACGATCCGCAGCTTCAAGGGGATCGTGGCCGGCGAATACGACCATCTGCCCGAGCAGGCCTTCTTGATGGTGGGCTCGATCGAGGGCGCGGTCGAGAACGGCAAGCGGATGGCGCAAGCCGCCTGAGCAGGGCTGCTTGAAACTGTGATCTAAATGGTTTCACGGTGATGCGACGTAGTTTTCTCGGTCTTCCCAAGTCGCTTGCGCGAGGGGTTTGCGATGGTTGCGGTCGATAGGAAGTTCGAACTCGAGCTCGTCTCGCCCGAGCGGCTGCTGCTCTCCGAGCCGGTCGACATGGCGGTCATCCCGGGTTCTGAAGGCGATTTCGGGGTTCTCGCTGGGCATTCGTTGATGATTTCCACGCTTCGTCCCGGGATCATCGAGGTATTTCAAGGCGACGACGTCACCCACCGGCTCTTCGTCGGCGGCGGCTTTGCCGAAGTGACCGATACGCGCTGCACCGTGCTGGCGGACGAGGCTGTGCCCGTGGGGGAGATCGTATCGGCCAACGTGCAGGCCGAGATTGAGCAGCTGCAGCGCGAGATCGCCGATCCCGAAAGCGATGACGCGCTGCGTATTTTGACCATTCGCCTCGCGGTCGCCGAGGCGAAGCTGGCGGCGGCAGGCCGGCAAGCAAGCTGATGCCGGGACGGCCCGGATATCGCGGCCTTCTCCTCGCTTCAAACTCTCTTCCCACGCTTGTGCTCGCGGCCGCACCGGACTTGGCGCCTGCCCGCCGCGTTCGCGTCACGCCCAGCCCGGGCGAAAAACGCAACATCATCGTGAACCAATCGGCTGCTTGGGAGTTGCGATAGGCATGGGGAACAACAACATCTTTTCACAGCCGAATTGTCAGGGTACAAAAGCCGTTCGGCGACAGAAGACGGTGTCATGACCGCGATGAAACGCTGGACCTTGGACGATATCCTTTGGGATCAGTTCGATCCCAGCCGGGTCGATACTGACATTTTGAAAGTTGTGAAGGCAGCGGCTTTGGTCGAATACAATGCCCACGACTACACCGCCTATCTCTGCAACGTGTTTCACGATGATCCGGAGTTCCAGGAAGCGTCGCGCTATTGGGCGGAGGAAGAGGTCCAGCACGGCCAATCCCTGGCGAAGTGGGCGAAGCTCGCCGATCCCGGCTTCGATTTCGACAAGGCGGTCCAACGCTTCCGGGATCGGTTCCGAGTCAATATCGACGCCGACACCTCGATCCGCGGCTCGCGTTCGGGCGAGCTGATCGCCCGCTGCATGGTCGAGACCGGCACGAGCTCCTATTACACGGCACTGGCCGAGGCGACCGACGAGCCGGTGCTGAAGTCGATCTGCCATCACATCGCAGCCGACGAGCATCGCCACTACAAGCTCTTCTATACACACCTCAAGAAGTATCTGGAGCTCGACGGCATCTCGACCTTCCAGCGCTTGCGTATCGCGCTCGGGCGGATCGCCGAGACCGAGGACGACGAGCTTGCCTGCGCCTATTACGCCGCCAACGCGGCCGAGGGCGTGGCCTATGTCCGTGAGCGCTACAGCCGCGAATATATGAGCCGAGCGTATAATTATTACCGCCACCACCATGTGGACCGAGCGGTGGCGATGGTCTTCAAGGCCTGCGGGCTGAAGCCGCAGACCCCGCTTTTCAAGGTGTCGCAGAAAGTGGCGTGGTGGATGTTCGAGAGTCGCGCCCGCCAATATCAGAAGGCGGCGGCTTAGCGGCTACTCCGCGGCGACGCTCTCGCTCGCCTTCGCTGCCTCGATCTCGGCGGCTTTCGCCTCGACCAGCTTCACCAGGTGCTCGACGATGTTTTCGTCCTTGAGGCGGTGCGCCTGAACACCCGACAGATAGACCTGATGCGTGTTGTTGCCGCCGCCGGTAAAGCCGATATCGGTCTCGCGCGCTTCGCCGGGGCCGTTGACGACGCAGCCGATCACGGAAAGCGTCATCGGCGTTGCGATGTGAGCCAGGCGCTCCTCGAGCACTCGCACGGTCTCAATGACGTTGAAGTTCTGTCGCGCGCAGGATGGGCAAGAGATCACATTGACGCCGCGATGACGCAGGTTGAGCGACTTCAGTATGTCGAAGCCGACCTTGATCTCCTCCACCGGATCAGCCGAGAGCGAGACTCGGATCGTGTCGCCGATCCCGGCCCAGAGCAGCGCGCCCATGCCGATCGACGATTTGACGGTGCCCGAGCGCAGACCACCCGCTTCGGTGATGCCGACATGAAGAGGGTAGTCGCACGCATCCGCCAAGCCCTGATAGGCGGCGACGGCGAGGAACACGTCTGACGCCTTCACGCTGATCTTGAACTCGCGGAAGTCGTTGTCCTCGAGAATCCGTGCATGGTCGAGCGCGCTCTCGACCATCGCCTCGGGGCACGGCTCGCCATACTTCTCGAGCAGATCGCGCTCGAGCGAGCCGGCATTGACGCCGATGCGCATAGAGCAATTATGGTCCTTGGCCGCTTTCACAACCTCGCGCACGCGCTCGGCCGAGCCGATATTGCCGGGGTTGATACGCAAGCACGCAGCACCCGCCTCGGCGGCCTCGATTGCGCGTTTGTAGTGGAAGTGGATGTCCGCGACGATCGGAACCCGGACCTGCTGCACGATGCGCTTCAGCGCGGCAGTCGACTCTTCGTCGGGGCAGGAGACCCGGACAATATCAGCTCCGGCATCCTCGAGCGCCTTGATTTGCGCGACCGTCGCCTCGACGTCCGAGGTCAAGGTATTGGTCATCGACTGCACCGTAATCGGCGCGTCTCCGCCTACCGGCACGTTGCCGACCATGATCTTGCGGCACTTGCGCCGCTGGATATCGCGATACGGGCGGATGCTCATTTTGGCCTCAGGGGATGAATCGCGCGGATTCGGTCAGCCCTTCAATTGGCACGGGGCTTGCCAGCTAGCAAGCGGTCGGGCTCGAGCTTGACGTCGCGGACCACCTGACCCGGGCCGCCGAGCTGCGGGATCGCCGCGCCGTCGACCGAGATATCGAGTCCGCCTGCATTGCCGGTCACCAGGACCAGTCCCGGCTGGTTCGGTACGTTATAGATCTGGCCGGGCTTGAGAATCCGGGTGATGAGAAGGTTCCCTTGCCCATCGCGGACCTGGATCCAGCTGTCGGCGCTGGCATGCAAGACGATGCGGGCTTGGCCGGCAGGTGCTCCGTAGCTGGATTGAGGCGTGGTCTTGCCGGCATCGGCGACTGCCGGCTGGGCAAGATCGGGCGTCGCGGGAACGGACGGCTGGTTGGCCGGCGCGCCTGCCCGGTCTTCGACCGGCGGGACTCCGTCGGCGTCTGCCGGCGGGGCAGCGGGCGCGACTAGGGGAGCCGGCTGCCCGCCCGCGACAGCGGCCGAGGCGGGGGGCGTCGGTGCCGCCGCTGTACCGGACCCTCCAGGCGCCGGCACGGCTTGTTGTGGAGGGGCCACCGCAATCGGCGTCTGGCCCGGGGGTGCAGCCACGGCAGGCGCCTGCGCCGTTGCCGGTTGATCTGCGTTTGGCGCGGGCGCTGCGGGCTGGAGCGCTGGTTGGGTTCCGGTGATCTCCTGCTTCGTCTGCTCGGGGCTGAGCAGATGGGCCAACCGATCCGGTACCCCGGGAACGATATCCGTCAGCTGCCCGTGCCGTTCCGAGACATAGTACCAGCCGCCATAGGTTAACGCGGCCAGCAGCACGCAGATGACCAGGATCGAGCCGGTCGGAACCCGAGTATCACTGAGAGGCAGCGGGAAGTTCAGATGCGGCCGGCGCGCGACTTCGGCCACCTCGGCCTTGAAGCGCAACACCAAGGCCTCGGCGTCCAGGCCGAGATAGGTGGCGTAGGAGCGCACGAAACCCACCGCATAGGCCGGGCCGGGAAGCTGGTCGAAACGCCCGTCTTCAATGTCGGCCAGGACCGATGGCCGGATCATCAGGACCTGGGCGACATGGTCGATGTCCAGGCGGCACTCGATCCTGCGGTCGCGCAATATCTCGCTGACCGTCAACCGGCGCGGGACGATCGGCGCCTCGATGACGTTGTCCGGGGCTTCGGACTGTCTGTCGCTGTCGGCTCTACGCTTGCGTACTGCCATCCGTCAGCCTACTTCCGGTGCGCTTGTCGATTCAAGGCGATGCAGCGTCCGGGCCTGCCGAACCTCTAGCAACGTCAGGTCCCGACCGCAACATCGTCGATCGACACGCCATGGTCGCGGGCGAAATCGCGGAGTTTGTGACGCAGGCTGTGATCCCGGGACCTGAGCATCGGGGTCAGGAAGGCCTGTACCCGGCTGGCATCCAGACTGCGCACCAACGCCTTGATGGAGCCCACGGCCTGCGGCGCGACCGAGAGGGTGCGAGCGCCGAGAGCGATCAGCGCCATCGCCTCGACCGGCCGCGACGCCATTTCGCCGCAGACGCAGACCGGGACGCGCGCCGCGCGGCAGCGGTCGAATAGGGTCGCGAGCGCGCCCAGGAAAGGCGGAGCCAAGACGTCGTAACGATGACCGATCCGCGCATTGTTGCGATCGGCGGCAAAGAAGTACTGATGCAGATCGTTGGTTCCGAGCGCCACGAAATCGACGCTCTTCAGCAGCACGTCGATCTGCCAGAGCAGAGAGGGCACTTCGAGCATCACTCCAACTTTGACGTCCCGGGGCAGCTCGATGCCTTCGGCCTTGGCGCGTTCCAGCTCCATGCTCATGAGCGCGCGCGCGTCGTCGAATTCTCTGACTTCGGCGACCAGCGGGAACATCACCCTGAGCTCGCGGCCCGAGGCGGCGCGGATCATGCCGCGGATCTGGAGGCGCAGCATCGCCGGCCGGTCGAGCCCGATTCGGATCGCCCGCCAGCCGAGGGCCGGATTCTCCTCCTCATAGCCCGAAAAATAGGGAAGGGTCTTGTCGCCGCCTACATCGAGGGTTCGAAACGTGACGGCGCGGCCGCCCGCCTGGTCGAGGATGTTGCGATAGAGCTCGGCCTGCTGGCTCACGTCGGGATAGTCGGCCCGCACCATGAACGGGATCTCGGTGCGATAGAGGCCCACCCCTTCGGCGCCCGTCGATTCGAGATGTGCGAGCTCTGCCTGGAGGCCCGCATTGATCATGATCGACACCGGCTCACCGTCCTTCGTAACCGACGGCAGGTCGCGCACCTCGCGATGAAGGCGTCGCCGTTCGGTCGTCAGCCGGATCGAGTGATTGAAGCTCTCGACGATGTCTTCCGCGGGTCGGATGAAGACCTGGCCGTTGTTTCCATCGAGGATCAGCGGATCCAAAGGCTCAATGAGCTGAAGCGCTCTGGCGCAGCGGGTAACCAGCGGAATCTCGAGCGCGCGCGCGACGATCGCGATGTGGCTCGCAGCCGTCCCTTCTTCCAGCACAAGGCCTCGCAAGCGCCCATGACCGTAGTCGAGCAGATCGGCGGGACCCAGCGAGCGGGCGACGAGGATGGCATCTTCCGGCAAGGCGACCGCCGGATCGGCTTTGCCCGCGAGATGCTTCAGCAGGCGGTTCGCCAGATCGTCGAAATCATGCTGCCGTTCGCGCAAATATGGGTCGGCGACCTGTCCGAGTCGCAGCCGCATCTCGTTCTGCGCGCGCTCGACCGCCGCCTCGGCGCTGAGGCCCTGCAGGATCGCCTCGCCGATGCGGGCCAGCCAGCCGCGGTCCTGAGCGAACATGCGGTAACTCTCGAGGATGTCGGCATATTCGTCCGAGCCGGTGGCTTGGCCGACTTCGACCAGATCGTCGATCGCGCTGTGCATGCTGGCAACCGCGCGGCGGAGCCGCGCCAGCTCTTCCTCCGGATCCTCCGCCACCATTTCCCGGAGCGTCAGCCGGGGCTGGTGGAGAACGGCATGGCCCATGACGAGGCCGCCATTCAGCCCCATGCCGTTGATGCGCTGCGGCAGGAGGCCGACATCGCTCGATGAGGCGATTTCTTGCGGATTGACGAGCTCGCCCGCAGTCACCAGCTCTGCGACCACCATGGCGATCGTCTCGAGCGTCTCGATCTCGTCCTCGGAATAATTGCGGCGCTGCGTATTCTGGATGGCCAGCACGCCACGCACCCGGCCGCTGCGGATGAGCGGAACCCCGCAAAGGGATTGATAGGGGTCTTCGCCCGTTTCCGGACGGTAGGCGAAGTTGGGATGGCTTTGAGCGTTGGCCAGGGCCAACGGCCGCGCATGGGCGGCGATGTCGCCGATGATGCCTTCGCCGACCCTGAGGCGGGTCCGGTGGACGGCTTCCGGATTGAGGCCGACGGTCGCGAACAGCTCCAGCACCTCGCCGGCGCGCATCAGGTAACAGGAGCAGACCTCCGCGACCATCTCTGCCGCGATCAGCCGCACGATCTTGTCCAGCCGGGCCTGGGCGGCGCCTGAGCCCGCCATGATGTCGCGCAGCCTTGCGAGTAGACGGCGAGCGCTCGTGCTCCCGATCATCGGCGGTTCGGGAGCACGTCGGTAGGGCGCTTGCCGCCCCTGGGTTCCGTCGTCTCCGAGCACGCTTTTCATCGATATTGCGGCCCGGGAGACCCTGTCCGGCGTCTGTTCGTCAACTCCGCACCCCGCGGCGCTCGAGCGCCATTACTGCCTGCTCGATGAGCTCCTTGAGGATTTCGGCTGTGGGTTGCTCGGCATTCACCATTCCCACGCTTTGTCCCGCCATGAGCGAGCCCGTCTCTATATCGCCTTCTATCACGGCTCGACGCAACGCTCCCGCCCAAAAATGCTCAATCTCCAGTTGTGCCGCCTTTTGATCGAGCAGACCCTGATCCACTTTCGCGATCAAATCCCTTTGCGCGTCGGCGAAGGCGCGGGTTCCGCCGTTCTGGATGGCGCGGACGGGAATCACGGGAAAACGGGGATCGAGCTGGACCGACGGCACGGCGTCTCGCGCTTCAGCCCGCAGGAAGGCCTTCTTGAATTGCGGATGAGCGATCGATTCGGTCGCGCAGACGAATCGCGTTCCGAGCTGTACGCCCGAGGCACCCATCTCCAAGTATGACACGATAGCCTCACCGCGGCCGATCCCGCCGGCGACGAAGACGGGGATATCCTGGACATTGGGAAGGATTTCCTGCGCCAGCACCGACGTGGAGACGGGACCGATATGTCCGCCGGCCTCCATGCCCTCGATGATCAACGCGTCGGCGCCCATGCGGATCAGTTTCTTCGCGAGAACGAGGGCCGGGGCGAAGCAGAGGGCCTTTGCACCCGAATCCTTGATCCGACGAACGGCCGAAGAGGGCGGCAGCCCGCCGGCAAGAACCACGTGGCTCACCTTTGCTGCGGCGCAAACATCGACCAACGCGTCGAGCCTCGGGTGCATCGTAATGAGATTGACGCCAAAGGGACGGCGCGTCAGCGCGAAGGTCGCCTCGATCTCTTCGGCCAATCGGTCTGGCTCCATGGCGCCGCAGGCGATCACGCCGAAGCCGCCGCCGTTGGAGATGGCGGCCACCAGGTGGCGCTCGCTGACCCAGGTCATGGCGCCGCCCATGACGGCGAGCTCCGTGCCTAAGAACTCCCGACCGCGCGCCCACAGGCGATCAAGCTCGATACGGCCCGTGCTGGAGGCTTCGGTTTTGGTGATGGGCAGACCGGCCGAGTTCACGCGGCGTCTAGACCATAGACTGTGTGGAGCGCCCTCAGCGCAAGCTCGGTATATTCCTCGGCGACGAGGACGCTGACTTTGATCTCCGAGGTCGAGATGACCTGAATGTTGATGCCCTTGTCGGCCAAGGCCTGGAACATGCGCTGCGCGACGCCGGCATGGCTGCGCATTCCGACGCCGATTACCGAAAGCTTCACGACGTCGGAGTCCGCGATGATGCGCTCATAGCCGAGCTGCGCGCGGGCGCCTTCCAGCACCGAGACGGCGCGATTGAGGTCGGCCTTCGACACGGTGAAGGTCATGTCCGTCGTCTTGCCGTCGGGCGCCACATTCTGGACGATCATGTCGACATTGATCGAGGCGTCGGTCAGCGGTCCAAAGATTGCGGCGGCCACGCCCGGCCGGTCGGCGACGCGCAATAGCGTCACCTTGGCCTCGTCGCGGCTGTAAGCGATCCCGGTGACGACTTCCTGCTCCACGATCTCTCCTTCGTCGACAACCAGCGTTCCGGGAAGATCGCTCCCCGCCTGGCCCGAAAAACTCGACAAAACCTGCACCCTGACACGGTGATTCATCGCCAGTTCGACCGATCGGGTCTGTAGCACCTTGGCGCCCTGCGAGGCCAGTTCGAGCATCTCCTCGTAGGTGATCTTAGCCAGCTTTCGGGCCTTCGCAACGATACGGGGATCGGTCGTGTAAACCCCATCGACATCGGTATAGATATCGCATCGATCGGCCTTGAGCGCCGCGGCGACGGCCACGGCTGACAAGTCCCCCGCGCCACGCCCCAAGGTGGTGATCCGGCCGCGATCGGACAGGCCTTGGAAACCGGCGATCACCGGAACTTCGCCCTCGACCATCCGGCGTTCGAGTTCGGCTGTCTCGATCGCAAGGATACGCGCCTTGGCGTGGACATCGTCGGTCCGGATCGGGATTTGCCAGCCCAGCCAGGATCGGGCCTGGATGCCATGCTTCTGGAGCGCCAGCGCGGTAAGGCCGGCGGTCACCTGCTCTCCGGACGCAACCACGGTGTCGTATTCGCGCGCGTCGAACAGCGGGCTGATCGCGCTGCACTGCTCGACGAGCCTGTTGGTGGCTCCGGCCATCGCAGATACGACGACGGCGACCTGGTGTTTGCGATCAACCTCCGCCTTGATCTTGTTCGAGACGTTGATGATCCGGTCGATGTCGGCGACCGAAGTGCCACCGAATTTCAGTACGATGCGTGCCACGGGTCCTGGCGGGATAGGGTGGAATCTCGTCGCATGGGTTGCCCAACGCGAGGGCGCGTATCATTACTCCCCGTTGATCCGGGCGCGCAAGCGCGGGGCTTGGAATTGTCGAGGATGGCGGAATGAACACGGCTGGAACGATCGACAAGGCCGAGATCCGAAGGTTCAGCCAGATTGCCGACCGATGGTGGGATCCTGAGGGGCCGCATGGTCCGCTTCATCGGCTCAACCCGCTTCGGCTCGATTATATTCGCGGTCAGGCGATACGGCATTTCAAGCGCGACCCTGCGGCGCTGACGCCTTTCGCCGGGCTCTCGGTCCTCGATATCGGCTGCGGCGGCGGTCTGGTCGCCGAGCCGCTTGCGCGTTTGGGCGCTCATGTGACCGCGGTCGATGCCGATCCGGTGGCGATCGAGGCGGCGCGTGATCATGCCCGTCTTCGCGGTCTTGCGGTCGATTATCGCCATGGCGCGGCCGAGGCGCTGGCGGACGAAGGGCGTCGCTTCGATCTGGTGCTGGCACTGGAGGTCGTGGAGCACGTCGCCGATCGCGGCGCCTTCTTGGCGATGCTTGGCCGTCTCGTCGCTCCAAGCGGGCTCGCGATCATGTCGACCCTAAACCGGACTTGGAAGTCGCTGGCCCTGGGGATCGGTGTTGCGGAGCATCTGTTGCGGTGGGTCGAGCCCGGCACTCACGACTGGCGAAAATTCGTCAGGCCGTCGGAGCTGGCACGCGGCCTTCGCGCGGCCGGCTTCGACATGGTCGACATGACCGGCATGGTCTTCGATCCGCTCAAGGGCGAGTTCCGGCTCGCTAAGGAGAGGCTCGCCGTTAACTATTTCGCGACGGCGAGCCGAACCGCTTAGCTATCCGTCCGGCGTATCCAAGGGATGGCGGCGATGGAAATGCCTTCCTCGCGCAGTGCGATCGCGTCTGCGGGCGAAGCCTCGCCGTAGATTTCCCGGTGCTCCGCTTCGCCGTAATGGATTTTGCGGGCTTCTTCGGGAAACGCCTTTCCGACATAGTCGCACGTCTCGGCTATACGCTTGTTGAGCTCGGCGATCTGGCTCATCACGACGCGCATCTGCTCGGAGCTCGGCTGGCCGGCCTGCGGCTCCGCCTTCTCGGTCGCGCCTTTGCCGATCCGAGGCGCCATCGGCGCCTTGCTTACGGCGCACGACCCGCAGACCGGACAGGTGACTTGCTCGGCGTCGCGCTGCTGCTCGAAGGCGTCCGAGTTGCGGAACCAAGCTTCGAAGCCATGTCCAGTGTCACAGCGAAGTTCGTAGATGATCATCGGTCAGTTCGAATGGTTAATACCCAAACACGTCAGATACGTCTGCCTACCTTAGTGCATATATAGGGTGGATTATCGGTTCGAAAGCTAAACGAAAGCCTTATCCTTCGGCTGAAGCGGGCGCAAAAGGCCGCACATGGTCGAGCGACCGGATCATCCGCCGCGCCGCAGCCACGCGCTCGAAATCGAGCTCTGCAGCCGCGATTCCGGTCGAATCGCCGCCGTCGGCCAGGACCTCGCCCCAGGGGGATACGATGAGCGAGTGGCCATAGGTGCGTCTTCCGCCAGCATGCTCGCCGGTTTGCGCCGGCGCGATGACGAAGGTCCCGGTCTCGATCGCCCTGGCCCTCAGAAGGACATGCCAATGCGCTTGGCCGGTCGGCACAGTGAAGGCTGCCGGCACGGAGATCATTTTTGCCCCCGCCCGCGCCAGCTCGGCGTAGAGCGCCGGGAAACGGACGTCGTAGCAGATGCTGAGCCCCAGCCGCCCAAACGGCGTTTCGGCAACCACCGCGCGCTTACCCGGCTCGAAAGTCGCGCTTTCGCGGTAAGGCTGTCCATCGGGCGGGTCCGAGTCGAACATATGGATCTTGTCGTACCGCGCCGCGACCGTTCCGGCGGGATCGATGAGAAAGCAGCGGTTGGCGAGCTTATCGTTTTCCAGACGGATTGAGAGCGAGCCGACCACGAGCCAAACGCCCGTCTCGCGCGCCAGATCCGTCAGTCTCTTCAGGCCGGGGTGGCCGGCCTCCGGCAGTGCCGAATCGATCAGAGCCGAGCGGTTCGCATACATGCCGCTCGTATTTTCGGGCGTGGCGATGAGTTCTGCGCCCTCGATTCCGGCCGCTCGAGCCAGCCGTTCGACTTCGTCCAGGTTGGCGTCGAGGTCGGGCCGGGCATTGAGCTGCAGGCACGCGACGCGCAGAATCATGGTGCTGCCCCGGAGATTCCGAGAAGCGGATCGAGTTGACCGGAGGCGTCCAGCTCCATCAGCTCGTCGCACCCCCCGACGCCCTGGTCATCGATGAAGATCTGGGGGGTCGTGGTCCGGCCGTCGGCGCGGCGGATCATCTCGCTCCTGCGGCTCGGCGTCATCATGACGTCAATCTCTTCGTAGGCGATCCCCTTTCGATCGAGAAGACGCTTGGCGCGGGTGCAATAGCCGCAAAAGGGCTGCGTATAGATCTCAACTTTAGGCATCGGGCTAGACCATCATGTCCGTGTGAGGCGCTAGCCAGTTGAGGTGGCCCGCCCCGAAGTGTCGACTAAGGCGTGTAGCAACGCTGCGGGGGTTTCTCCGATGGTCGGAGCCTATCCCCAGGCACTGAGCGAGGCGGAC